>JBGUHI010000027.1:0-27490 GCA_045111995.1 Candidatus Limimorpha sp.
AAAAGGGTCAGGATCTTCTTCATTTTTATTTGATTTTGCAATTTGCCGCAAAAATAAGGATTATTTTGATACCTTTGTGGCTTCAATCCGATTGCCCATGAAAAAGCGCAAAGTCCCACATACTTTTGTCATCGTTTTCTTTATCATCGTCGTCGCGGCGGTGCTCACTTGGATTATCCCTCCGGGGAAATACGTTTCTGAGCAAGTCGGCGGCGAAACGGTGATGACTTTCTATTATGCTGACCAACTGCCGGAGTCAGTTGGCGACAGCGGGTTTCATGCCGAACCGCAGACTTGGCAGGTGTTTTCGGCATTCTACAAGGGCTTCGTCAAGCAGGGCAACATCATCGTGTTCATATTAATTATCGGTGGCGCGTTTTGGATTATGAACAAAAGCAAGGCCATCGACATGGGCATCATGTCGTTCCTGAAGTTCACCAAACGCTTGGAACGCAGCCCATTAATGCGGAAAATCGGAATCAACAATATCGTCATTGTCTTGATCATGCTGCTGTTCAGCCTGTTTGGAAGCGTGTTCGGCATGAGCGAGGAAACCATCGCTTTTGCGTTGATTATCATTCCGTTGGCAGTCTCGATGGGTTACGATAGCATTGTGGGCTTGTGCATGGTGTATGTGGCCGCGCACATCGGTTTTTCTGGTGCCATGCTCAACCCGTTCACGATTGGCATCGCGCAGGGCATTGCCGAGATTCCCTTGTTCACGGGCATCGGCTATCGCGCCGTTTGTTGGGCCGTTTTGACCGTTGTAGGCATTGTGTTCGTGCTGTGGTATGCCAACAAAGTGAAGAAAAACCCGCAGTCGTCCATCATGTACGAGGACGACGCCTATTGGCGCAAGTCGGCGGAGGTGAAAGAGGAGGAACTGGAACGCTACACCCCGCGCAAGGCGTGGTTTGTCTTTGCCTTTTTGACAGTGGTATTAATCATATTCTCAGTGCTTTATCCACAAACCACTTTGAGAATCGGAAACAGCGAAACGACTTTGCCGCTGCTGCCTATCGGAACGGCATTGTTCGCATTTATGAGCGTTATCACTTTGCGAAAGACAGTGCATTATTTCGTCCTCACCCTACTTTTTGCCACCGTGTATTTCCTCGTGGTCGGCGTGTTGGGCTACGAGTGGTACATCATGGAGATTGCCTCTCTGTTTTTGGTGTTGGGCATCGCCAGCGGCTTGTCTGTTGATAAGAGCGCGAGCGACATCGCGAAGCTTTTCCTTGAAGGCATGGGCGACATCCTCTCGGCGGCGGTCATCGTGGGCCTCGCAGGCGGCATCGTCATCGTCTTGCAGGACGGCGGCATCATCGACACCATCCTCTACGGACTCTCTAAGTCGATGAGCAACATGGGCAAGATCGCCTCGGCCGAAATCATGTACGGCATCCAAACCTTGATTAACATCGTGATTCCCAGCGGTTCAGCCAAGGCCGCCATCACCATGCCCATCATGGCGCCTTTCAGCGACCTTATCGGCATTTCGCGCCAATCCACGGTGGTGGCCTTCCAGTTCGGCGACGGCTTCACCAACATGATCACGCCCACCAGCGGCGTCCTGATGGCCGCCCTCGGCGTGGCCCGCATCCCGTGGGAGAAGTGGGTGCGTTTCATCTGGAAGTTCATCCTCGTGCTGGTCGTCATCGGCGCCTTGCTGCTGATTCCCACGGTGACGATGGTGTTGGCGGGGTTCTAAACGAAAAACAAAGGCACCCGACATCCATAGTCGGTCGGTTGTGCGCCGTGCGGCCTAAGCCGTGCATTCGAATGACAATGTATCGCAACACAATGACCCGATAAACATTGCCCCTGACCCAATAAACACATTGTCTAATCCGATAAAATAACAATTGTATCGAGCAGTCCTACGGGATGGTTCGCAAAAATCGCGGAAATGTGTATAAACTACCATTTCGAAAATTTTGGAAATGTGTATTCCATGACAACGGGTCGCCCTTTCAGGGCTTGGACTACCGATTTAAGAATAAAATTAGGGGAAATTTTCCTCAGATTTCCCCTAATTTCCTTTGATTATGGTTTGGAGGATGCTCGCAGGAGCTCTTCAAATCGTGCTGATTTGATGTATCCGATAGCCCTCTTGTTCAAGTTTGTTGTGCTTAAATAGCCCATCTCCACCAATTCATGTAGGTCAGTTCTTGCGGTCTTGGTTGAAATATTGAATTGGGTTGCCAACTCTTTGGGAGTGAACATGGTTCGCTTACTATCAGAGAAGGTATTGAGAATATACCTTTGGCGCTCGTTGATATTCGATATTCCAACGAATCTAAGGATGTTCTGCTGTTCGTCAATCTTGTGTTGGAGATACTTCTTTAATTCCTCGAAAGCCTTCTTCATCACATTCAAATGGTATTGAATGAAATACGAGATGTCGTTCTCGTCATTCTCGGTGTATTGGAATGCCTTTTCGTAGGCCTTTTTATTGACATAGATAATTCTGGAAATGGAAAGATACTCTGTTAACCAGTATCCTTTTTTTATCATGTACCAATAAAAGAGAGACCTTGCGGTTCTGCCATTTCCATCCGCAAAAGGATGGATGTAGGCCAGTATGAAATGGATGATGATGCCCTTGATGATGGGGTGGATAAAGTTGGTGCTATTGTCGTTGTTGGCAAATTCGCACAAATCGTGAATCATCTCATCGATCTCTGTGTATGAAGGAGGGGTGTACGCCACATGGCCAGTGATGCCATCCACCACGTAAATGTCGTCGTTTTTGCGGAATACGCCTTCGTCTTCAGGGTCGTCTAACGTTTTGTGTGTAATCGAACGATGAATGTCTAACAAACTATCAACAGCAAACTTTTCTTTTGTGTTTTTTGAGATATTGCTGATGGTCTCATAATTGTTGACAATCATTTGTTGGCTCTTGTTTTTGGGTTTCAACTGCTTGCGCAGCATATCTTTGGCGATTCGTCGGGTCGTAGAGGCGCCCTCCATCTGGCTGGAAGCGATGGCTTCTTCCATAATGGAACTTATCAGGTAGTAGTTTTTGTCAGTGGAGGGGATGATGTCTTTAGTGCCGAGGCTTCCGCCCAAATTCATGTCAAAATCATGGAGCAACGCCAGCATATAATTTGTGATAGTGAAATGAAAGAAGTGTTTGCCGAACTTAACATATTGTTCGTTAAACATACGTTGGATTTTCACGGCACGCAAAAGAATCTGTTTGTCCACGTTTTTTGGAGCCAAGTATTTCACTTTGTCCCAATAGAGATATTCGCTGTTAATCCTTTGGAACAGCGGTTGCATTGTGGGGTCTGTAAGCAATTGGATGGCTTCGTTCTGCTTCTGTATATCTATGGTTTTTGGGGTCGGCTCTACTTTCATTTTTATTTGTTTTTTCGTTGCAAAAATACACCATTTTTCTAAATAGGGGAAATTTTCCTCAAATTTCCCATCTTTTCCCATCTTAAGGTAAAGCTCGCAGAACGGCGGCGGTGATGACATTGTTACTGATGCGGGTTTTGAGGAGGTGAAGTAAACCTTTTTTGTGTCCAACAACCAATCCCAAATCGAAAAGTTCTTATATTTGCAGTTTCTAAATAAGAGCAATGCAATGAGTTATTCAAAATATGTTTTTTCTGGGCATGAATCTTTTCCTTGTAAGACCTTGTGGCTGAAGAAGGGATACGATTTCGTTATGCAAGGGAAGGATTTTAGTTATCAATTCACACTAATATGACGTTGCCCGAAAACATAAAAATTCCTGTAACCCGATTGTCGCAGGTTTTCAGTAACACAACCGCTACATACAAATTCTATTGGTTTGTATCGTTGCTTGATATTGTGGTGAAAGAACGAAAGACAAAAATGTCGTTTTGGGAAATTATTGCTGGAATGGTGGCGGAATCATGGTATCCGATTCATTATTTCATGCTTTCATTTGGAAAAGCTGATTCGTTATATGTCCAATCGTTGGCTTTACAGCAGGAATTGAACATTACGATAGATGCTGATAAAGCAAGAATCAAACGGATATTACTTGACAACATTGACAATACTCGTGTGAAAAGCCTGTTACGAGTTTTCACGCTAAATGTGCCTTATCGCTTTTTGTCGCCTTGGATAACATATACAACAGATAACGATGTTGTGTCTCGTTCCCAACGGTTTGAAAACAATTGTTTGTATGCTTTGAATGGCGAAACAATTGAACTTAATCCAATTTGGAGTGACTATTTGATGGAACATTATGGTATTTTGCGTGATTTCGCATTTTGGAATCTGGCTATTTTCCTCCAGAAACGCAATCCAAATGTTCCAGATGTTCCATCAAAACTGATAAAGCCGATTATACGCGATTCGCTAACACGTCAGCATAAGTTTTGGGATGCATATATTGAAACCATTGGCTCAATTCATTGCATATATACTGATAAACCATTGGTTGTTAAAGGCTATGATTTAGACCATTTTATTCCATGGAGTTTTGTGTCGCACAATTTGTTATGGAATCTATTGCCAACCGATTCAAGTATCAACTCTTCGAAAAGCAACAACCTGCCGCCATTGGATAAGTATTTGAAACCGTACGCTAATTTGCATCATGAAGCGTTGAAAACCCTTTATCCGAGGAAGCCTAATGATAAGATTTTTGAGGATTATCTTACTGTCTATGATTCAGTTCCCGAACTGATTCGTCTGACTGATAAAGACTTCTGTAATGTGTTTCAGAGAACATTTTCGCCAATGGTTCAGATTGCTGAAAACATGGGATTTAAGACTTGGGAGCAATGAATGGAATCAAAAACAATCCGCACTTGACGGCCAAAGAACGTACGTCGGTTTCGTTCCCGACACGCTGGCTCAAACAAAACAATCTTTTGAAAGGTGAGATTTTGGATTTCGGTTGTGGCTTTGGCTTTGATACGGACGAGCTTCAGAAAGAAGGTTTTGATATTGTGGGATATGACAATTACTATCGCCCTGAATATCCGACAAAGCGTTTTGATACCATAATTTGCAATTATGTCTTGAATGTGCTTGAACCCAAAGCACAGGTAGAAGTGCTGATGGAAGTGTCGGAATTACTTAAACCAACGGGAACTGCATATTTTACGGTTCGACGTGACTTGAAAAGCGAAGGATTCCGTATCCATTATGTGCACAAACAACCAACATATCAATGTAATGTTGTGCTGCCATATAAAAGTGTGTTTCTCAACGAGAATTGTGAAATATACGAATACAAGCATTTCAATAGAACCAATTACAAAAAGGAATATGATTTATCAAACGGTTGCCCGTTTTGTAAATTGAACTCCAAGGTCGAATTGGTTTGTGAAACAGCAGCGGCTGTAGCATTTTTTGATGGATACCCCGTGAGCAAAGGGCATACACTCATTATACCCAAGCGCCATGTGGCCAACTATTTTGATTTGTCAGATAAAGAGCAGCAAGATTTGTGGATCATGGTGAACCATTGCAAAACCATTTTGGGGAAACGATTCCACCCCGATGGCTTCAATGTTGGAATCAATGTGAACGAAGCCGCAGGGCAAAGTGTTTTTCATGTTCATATACACTTGATTCCTCGTTATAAAGGTGATGTTGAGAATCCTAAAGGTGGGGTTAGAGGGGTGATACCAAAAATGCAGAAATATTAATCAGTTTATAAAGTTAAAACAATGAATATCAGACATATATTAGGAATTTCGGGAGGCAAGGATAGTGCTGCTTTGGCCATTTATATGAAGCAAAACTATCCAAAACTATCCATAGAATACTATAATTCGGATACTGGATGTGAATTAGCAGAGACCGAACAACTGATTGAACGGTTGGAGACTTATCTCGGCAAGGAAATCAAACGGTTAAAAGCGGTGGAGACTAGTTCGGAACCAACGCCTTTCCACCATTTTCTGAAAGTGGCAGGAGGTTTTCTCCCTTCTCCACAGGCACGTTGGTGTACTCAAAAGATGAAACTTGCTGAATTTGAGCGGTATGTGGGCGATGATATGGCCGTTTCATATGTCGGTATTCGTGGCGATGAGGATAGAGATGGTTACATTTCTACAAAGCCAAACATTCAAGCAATTTTCCCTTTCCGTAGGAACATCTGGAGTATTGATGTCATTAGCAAGTTCTTGAGCAATGATAATTTGGACCAGATTGTTTCTTTGTACGATATTATTTGTCCTGATGACTTCGTGCGTGATGAAGTAATGGAAATAGTCAGACGGCCTATTACGAAACAGTTTTACTATTCCAAGAAAATGAATGCTTTACTTGATTACGATGTCAAGATGTTCAATCAAGCGGTGTTTGCTTTTTTGAAGACGACGGATTATCCTGTTGGACAGTTGGACGAGTTCCCTTTGATTGAGAGTACTGACATTCTCTTCAAAGAGGACATATTCAAACTGTTGCGTGAAAGCGGTGTTGGCGTTCCTGCATATTATGAAGAGATTCCATTTGAAGTGGATGGCAAGACTGGAACCTATTGCCGTAGTCGTTCAGGTTGCTATTTCTGTTTCTTCCAACAAAAGATAGAATGGATTTGGCTTTATGAGCAGCATCCAGACCTTTACGCAAAAGCGATGGAGTTTGAAAAAGACGGCTACACATGGAATCAAGGTGAAAGCCTTGCCGAATTGTGTAAGCCGGAACGTGTCAGGCAAATTAAGCTTGATATAATAAAACGCCAAGAAGAGAATCGCAAGCAAAGTAAGGGCACAACGCTTGTGGATATTCTCGGAGATGATATATTGTGTGCTAATTGTTTTATTTGAAATACAATACAAATACTGTGAGGTAGAAAAGAACGAAGATGCCACCGAGTCTCTTGATTGATTGTACACCCAGCCCCGTAGGGCAGCGGTATGCCTACTATTCATGTGTTCCAAAATGAAGCATAAGCCAAATTCTTGTGGAACAAATAGTTTTTCGCCTCATCCCCTTGCAGGTTCAAGGAAAAGTTGTATTTTGAGTGCTATATCAAGCCGAGAGCAGATATGCAAACAAATAAGTCGAGTTTACACCTTTCGGTCTTTTTATTTCAAAAAACAAGTATCTTTGCGCTCAATATGACACAAGAAAACAAAGACATATTATTGAGGTTGCTCCAGCAGCACAAGGCGTTGGGCATTTCGGATCAGATTGACTTTGAGAAGTTCTATCTGTACTCCATCATTACGCATTCTACAGCCATTGAGGGTAGTACGGTGACAGAGGTGGAGGCGCAACTGCTGTTTGACGAAGGCATCACCAGCAGCAAGCGAACCATGATGGAGCAGATGATGAACCTCGACCTGAAAGTGGCCTACGACTACGGTCGGGGGTGGATCAAACGGCATGACTCTATCACCGTCGATTGGCTTGTGCTGCTTGCATCGAAGGTAATGGCTCGCACGGGTAGTGAGTATCACCCAATAGGCGGGGATTTCTCTGCTGCCAAAGGCGAACTGCGAAAGTTGAATGTCACGGCTGGAACTGGCGGCAAGTCGTATCTGCCGTATCAGAAAGTGCCTGCTCGTCTGTCTGCTTTCTGCGAAGAGCTTAACAAACGACGCAAGACCATAGATTCTGCCGATGTGGCATCCATCTACGAACTCAGCTTCTGGGCGCACTATGAGTTGGTGACCATCCATCCTTGGGCCGATGGCAACGGGCGTACCAGCCGCCTGTTGATGAACCTGCTGCAATGGGAGTTTGGCGTTCTACCAACCAAGGTACTCAAAGAAGACAAGGCCGAATACATTCAGGCATTGGTGGATACTCGCGAACAAGAGGATGTCAGCCTTTTCATCAACTGCATGACCAGGCTGCACTGTCAGCATCTACAGGCTGACATCGACCAATATATAAAGTCGACGACCAAGAAAATGGTCGATAAATCGTCTTTGAAGCAGGAAATGGTCGATAAATGGTCGATAAAGCCCTCTTTGGCGGAGAAACTGGTCGATATTTTGGATTTTGTGGCCGATAAAGACCAGATTGCAACGGAAATCATCGTCGATCATTTCGGCTTCAATCCCACCACCGCCAAGCGCTACCTCCGTCAGCTGACGGAGTTCGGCTATTTAGAGGCACATGGGGCAAACAAGAACCGCAGTTATAGTAAGAAGTCATTATAAATACCTCATCCATCCCATGAACCGCCTCATCATTTTAATTATCCCCTTCCTCGCCGTCCTCGGTTGCCAAAAGCAGCCCGATGCCGCGACATGGAACCTCACCCACACCGCTCCCGCCCAACGCTGGGAGGAATGTTTTCCCTTAGGCAACGGCCACCTTGGCATGATGCCCGACGGCGGAGTGGAGGAGGAGTCTATCGTGCTGAACGACATTACTTTATGGAGCGGAGCACCGAGCGACGATAGCAATCCCTTGGCCTTGGAATCCTTGCCCGAAATCCAAAGGTTATTAATGGAAGGGCGAAACGACGAGGCGCAAGAGCTGATGTACAAGACCTTCGTCTGTGGCGGCAAAGGCTCGGGCCACGGACAGGGCGCCACGGTGCCTTTCGGCTGCTATCAGACCTTGGGCGCAATGACCATCGACTACCATTATCCCAATGACGATCCCGTAACCAATTATAAACGAACACTGTGCCTCAATGATGCCACACACAAGGTTTCCTTCGAGAAGGGCGGGCAACAGTATGAGCGCGAGACCTTCCTTTCCCGAGTGGATGATGTGGCGGTGATTCGGCTGTCGGGTGGGGCTTCGTTCACAATCGGTTTGTCCCGACCGGAAAAAGCCGAAGTCGTCACCGATGCCAATAGCGTAGTGATGTTCGGGCAGTTGGATAGTCACGTTGAAGGCGTGGAAGGAATGCGGTATTACGCTAAAGAACAAACGGTTACGGAAAACGATGCAACGATTGTCTATTTCTGTGCCGCCACGGATTTCCTATGCGATAATCCTGAAAAATACGTTGATGAACACCTGAAATCAGCCATTAATAAAGGTTATGATGTCGTGAAAAACGACCATTTGAAAGCCCACCACGAACTGTTTGACCGCGTGGAGCTTCAGATTGGCGAACAAAAAGAAAACCAAGACCTTACTTTGGACGAGCATTGGCGCGACTTCTTCGAAAACGACGACCCTTGGCTGCCGACTTGCTATTTCCATTTCGGGCGTTACCTGCTCATCAGTTCGACGCGCGAGGACTTGTTGCCGCCCAACCTGCAAGGACTTTGGGCCAACACGATTCAGACGCCTTGGAACGGCGATTATCATCTGAATATCAACGTGGAAATGAACCACTGGCCCTGCGAGGTGTGCAACCTCTCCGAGCTGCATCTGCCTTTGATTCGCTTTGCCGAGGGGCTGATACCATCGGGAAGCAAAACCGCCCGCGACTTCTACGGTGCCCGAGGCTGGACGGCGCATGTGGTCTGCAATCCGTGGGGCTTCACGGCACCGGGCGAGCATCCTTCATGGGGCGCCACCAACACGGGCGGGGCTTGGCTGGCTCTCCACGCCTGGCAGCATTTTGAGTTCACGCAAGACACGGCCTTCCTGAAAGAAGCCTATCCTTTGATGAAAGAAGCCGCCCGTTTCTTCCTCGACGCGATGATTGAGGAACCCGAACGCGGTTGGCTCGTCACCGCTCCGACCACCTCGCCGGAAAACGCCTTCTGGCTCAACGACAGCACCGCCGTCAGCGTGTGCATGGGTAGTACGATGGATGTGCAGATTGTCAGTGAGTTATATGATGCTGTTTGTCAGTCGGCGGAGATTTTGGATGTGGATGCTAGACTTTCCGACAGTCTTCGCACCGCGAAATCCCATTTCCCGCCCATGCAGGTCAGCGAACAGGGTTATTTGCAGGAATGGCTGAAGGACTACAAGGAGGTGGAGCCGCAGCATCGCCATGTGTCGCACCTGTTTGGGCTATATCCCGGCACAATGCTCACCCCGAACAAGACACCTTTATTAATGGACGCTTGCCGCGAGACTTTACGCCGTCGCGGCGACGAAGGCACGGGCTGGTCGCGGGCGTGGAAAATCTGCTTTTGGGCGCGCCTCGGCGACGGCGACCATGCCTATCAGCTCTTGAAAAACCTGCTTCAGCCTGCCATTCAGCCTGACGGAAGCCACTTGGCGGGCACCTATCCCAACCTTTTCTGCGCCCATCCGCCGTTCCAAATCGACGGCAACTTCGGCGGCACGGCGGGCATCGCCGAGATGCTCCTGCAAAGCCATGACGGACAAATCGTGCTGTTGCCCGCCTTGCCCTCGGCATGGAAAGACGGGCAATTCAAAGGGCTTTGCGCCCGTGGCGGGAAGGTGGTGGAATGCACTTGGAAAGACGGCAAGGTGACCCATTATTCCGTGACTTCGCACTGAGGAATACCATGCCACAAACGTTTTACGCTCCCCAAATTGCTCGTGGCAAAAAATAACCTGCGAAAAAGACGGAGTTATCGGAAAAAACGCTATCTTTGCGGATTCAAACAACGCATTTGAACGATGAAAAGACTTTTGTTATCTCTCTCGCTGCTGGCTGCCGTGTTGGGCTTCAACGCTTGCAGCACTGATGTGGATTTGTATGCCGACTACAAGGACATCCCGATTGTCTACGGGCTTTTGGATTCCTCAATCGACACCAACTACATCCGCATCAACAGGGCCTTCTCGGGCACCAACGATGCTCATATCAACGCCAACGATGTTGCCTTGATTGAGGATTCATGCAACTATCCGGGCAAGCTTAGGGCCTATATCGTCAGGTATAAGAATGCTTACGGCAACACCTACCAGTCTACGGGCGACACGATTGTCCTCGACACCATGACGGTCAACAACAAGGAGGAAGGCTTCTTCTATGCGCCCAGGCAGAAAGTCTATTTCACTGACCAGCACTTGTATGCAAACAGTGGAAGCGAGAAGTACAAATATAAGCTTTTCGTCCACAAGGACGACGACATCATCACCGCCGAAACGGGCATCGTCGGCGGAGAGAACTTCAAGATTGTCACCCAATCGCTTGGTTTCACTGCCGAGGAGAGCAGCCGCTCGGGAAGAATCTTGTTCACACAAGCCGACAACGCCGTCTTCTATGACGTGAAGATGGTGTTCTACTATTATGAGTCGCACAACGGTGGCCCGCTTGTCAAGAAGCAAGTGAGCTACAAGTTTGGCGCCAAGAGCATTGACGAGTTGAACAAGGAAGGCAATCTGTTCTATGTCACCTATGGCGAAAACGCCTTGTTTACCTTGCTGAAAGAGGCTATCGGCTCCGATACGGTTGTCGATCCCAACCACCCGCATGTGGTACGTTATTTCGACACCAAACCTATGCAGATTGCCTTGGCTGGCGGCGGCGACGAGCTCTACAACTACATCCAGGTGAACCAACAGACTGGCTTTTCGCAAACCGTCCCTGACTATACCAATGTCTTTGGCGGTCGCGGCGTGTTCTCGTCGCGAATCAACCTCGTTCAGGAAGTCAGGATCTCGGCACGCACCCAGTCCGACCTTTATGGCATCGAGTCTTGGGGATTCAAGCAACAATAACCTTTCAAAACAGCATCGTTTATGATTCGTTCCATGACTGGCTACGGCATCGCCGAGCAGACCTGCGATACCAAGAAAATCGTGGTTGAAGTCAAGACTCTCAACAGCAAGCAACTCGACTTGCAGGTGAAACTGCCTAACGAACTGCGCTTTGCCGAACTCTACTTCCGAAACAAAGTCGGAGCCAAGCTTCAACGCGGCAAAGTCGACGTGACGATCACCATCACCGACACGGACCTGACGCAGTCGTATCATATCGACCCTGACATCGTAAAGGCATACAAGGAGCAGATTGAGTCCATTTCGGCCCAACTGGGCATTGCTCCCGCGCAAGACATGGTCATGATGCTGTTCAGGATGCCGGGCATTTTCAATGTTCCGGTAGAGAACTATGACGAGGCTTTCATCGCCAAGGTGGCCGAAACCCTCGACCAGGCCCTCGACATCGTCGACGACTTCCGAATCCAAGAAGGCAACACGCTGAAGCAGGACCTGCTTCAGCGCGTGGCTCTCATCCTCGACCTGCTCGGTCAGGTGGAACCCTACGAAAAGAGCCGTCACGAGGTCATCAAGCAACGCATCACAAAGAACCTCAGCGAGTTGACCACTTCAGGACAATACGATGAGAATCGCTTCGAGCAGGAAATGATTTATTACCTCGAGAAACTCGACATCACCGAGGAGAAGGTGCGCCTGCGCCAGCACTGCAACTACTTCAACGAGAGTTGCGACGACGATCAGGCCGGCAAGAAACTCGGCTTCATCAGCCAAGAGATGGGTCGCGAAATCAACACATTGGGATCGAAGGCCAACGAGGTGAACATCCAGAAGATCGTCGTCAAGATGAAGGACGAACTGGAGAAAATCAAGGAACAGGTGTGTAACATTTTGTAGAGACGCGCCATGGCACGTCTCTACGGACAAAAACCATAAACATGAAAGGTAAATTATTGATTTTCAGTGCTCCGTCAGGTTCGGGCAAAACAACCTTGTTGAACCATGTCATGGCCAACATCCCCGAGATGGCCTTTTCGGTTTCGGCCACCACCCGCCCGCCCCGTGGCGAAGAGGTGAATGGTCGCGAGTATTATTTCCTGTCGATGGACGAGTTTAAACAGCGTGTCGAGAATGACGAGTTCCTGGAATGGGAAGAGGTCTATCCAGGGCGGTGCTACGGCACCTTGCTCGCCGTGGTGGCACAGATGCAGGAAGATGGCAAGCATGTGGCCTTCGACGTCGACGTGTGCGGCGGCGTGAACATCAAGAGCCACTATGGCGACCAAGCCCTGTCGGTCTTTATCCAAGCCCCATCAATTGAGGTGCTGCGTGAGCGGCTCATCAATCGGCAGACCGACGCGATGGAAGAGATAGAGAAGCGCCTCGCCAAAGCCGCTTGGGAGATGGAGTTTGCCCAAGGCAAGTTTGACCGCACCATCATCAACGACGACCTTGATACCGCCAAACGCGAGATCCTGGAAGTCGTCACCAATTTCCTTAACGACAATCCTTCGGAAGTCGCTGAGCCTGTCGAAGCGCCTGTTGCCCCAGAAGCCTAGTGTCATTGGTGTCATGAAAAAGATAGGCATCTATTCTGGCTCGTTCAACCCCATCCATCACGGGCACGTGATGTTGGCCAACTATCTGGTCGAGTTCTCCGACTTGGACGAGCTTTGGTTTGTGGTGTCGCCGCAGAATCCCTTGAAGAAAAAGGAAGACCTGCTTGATGACGACGAGCGTCTGAAGATGGTGCGCCTCGCCATCGGCGACGACCCGCGCATCCGTGTGAGCGACATTGAGATGCACCTGCCCACCCCATCCTATACCATCAACACCTTGACCGCCCTCTCGAAGCAATACCCCGGCAGCGAAATCGTCTTCATCTGCGGCATGGACAGCCTGCAAAACCTGAAGAACTGGCGCGAATACCAAAAAATCCTCGACAACTACGAGCTTTTGGTCTTTCCCCGCGAAGGTTACGATGGGGGAGAACTCGTCAACTATCCCTCGGTGACTGTACTGAAGACCCCAATCCTGGAGATTTCGTCTACCTTCATCCGACAATGCGTCAATGAGGGACGCGACGTGCGGCATTTCATGCCGGAAAAGGCGTTTGTGTATATGAAGGAACGTCAATTCTATATGTAGAGACAGTGTGCACACCGTCTCTACAATGTCATTTGACGCTATTCTTTCCAATCAAATTCGTCAAATCGATAAATTCCTGCACCGACAGTTGCTCAGGCCGTTTGTTGAACACCTCGTTTTCGATGATTTCGGGGCTGAGCAGCGGGCGCAGCGAGTTGCGCATGGTCTTGCGGCGCTGGTTGAAAGCCTGCTTGACGATGCTCACAAACAACTTCTCGTCGCAGCCCAAGTCGGTGACGGTGTTGCGCCGCATCTTGACGACGGCGGATTTCACCTTGGGCGGCGGGTTGAAGACATTCTCGTGCACGGTGAAAAGATACTCGATGTCGTACCAAGCCTGCATCAGCACGCTTAGGATGCCGTAGGTCTTGCTGCCTTCCTTGGCGGCCATGCGCTCGGCCATCTCTTTCTGCACCATGCCGACCACTTCAACTACCAACTCCTTGTGTTTCAGTACCTGAAAGAAAATCTGGCTGCTAATATTGTAGGGAAAATTCCCGATGACGGCCATGTTTTTCTGCCCGAATTGGCTGAGGTCGGAGCGGAGGAAGTCGCCTTGAATGAGATGGTCGCCGAGAGAGGGGAAGTGGATCCTCAGATAGTCGATGCTTTCGTGGTCGATTTCGATGACAAAGAACTTGTCGCGAATGTCGTCGACCATATACTGGGTCAATACGCCCGTGCCCGCACCCACTTCGATGACACTCTCAACGTCGGGCGACAACTGTTCCACGATGCGTTTCGCTATGCTTTGGTCGGTCAGGAAATGCTGGCCTAGGGCTTTTTTGGGTCTTACTTCGTGCATGTTTTTTGTTTTTTCTGGCAGGCAGGGGTTTACACCGCCTGCCAATATCCGTCGTCCCTACGGGACTATATCATACTTCCTACCTCCTACTTCCTACCTCCTACCTCACAACTTCCTAAAGTTTTTCTTCGCCTGTGCGGTATAGATGCTTGTCGGGTAATCGTCAATCAGTTTCTCGTAATGCTGTTTCGCCGCTTCCTTGTCTCTCAGTTCGTTCTGTTCGATTAGGGCGGCACGCATCAAGGCGGCGTCGGCCATGTAACTGTCAGGGTATTGCTCCACAATTTGCAAGAGCAGTTGCTCGGCGTTGGCAAACTCCTTTCTTTTCTCCATGATTTCGCCCTTGCGGAACAGCGCGTGTGGTTTGCTGACATGGTTTCCGGAGGCGATGATGTCTTCAAGCAGAGCGAGGGCTTCGTCTTCGCGTTGCTGGTAAATCCTATAGTCGGCACGGGCCAGTCGGTTGAGTTCAAAGCCCGTAGTGTCCATTTCGAGGTTGTCCTTGATGACGAGCGAGAGCGTCATGGCGTCGTTGGCGATGAGTTTTGAGGTGGCTGCTTTCAGCACTTTCAGTTGGCTTTCAGCCCATTCATACTCGCCGATGAAGAAGCGAAGTTGGGCGTTCTTGAAACGGGCCTCGTGGCCGAGCGGCTCTTCCTTCAGGCTCTTGTCGACCTGACTGTAGAGCAATGTGGCTTCCCACACCTCGTCCTCGCGCAGGTAGATGTCGGCGAGTTTCAGTTTGAGTTCGGCTTGGCTTTGCTTGTTTCCTATTTGTGCAATGTGGTCGGTCAGCAACCGGACGGCCTCGTTGGTCTTTTCGAGTTGGTAGGTCATGATGTCGGCTTGGATTAGCGCGAGTTGGGTCATGTCGTTGCCCCCGATGTCTTCGTAGGCATCGTTGATCCGTTCCACTAGCCGAGTGAAGGTTTTCTTGTCGCTGCTGTTGGTGGCGAGCAGTTTTTGATAGTCGGCTTTGATGGCACCGCATACTGCCTGTCCGTAGAACGGGGTGCTCTTGCCTTTGTCCATGATGTAGGTGTAGCCTTCCTTGGCGATGTCGAACTGGTTGTTGTTCAGGCAGATGCTTGCCAGATTGTTGATTTGGACGTCTTGGTCGTGCGTTTTGCGGTCGAGGCTCAGGCTTTGCGCCAAGGCAATGTCGTAGTCTTCCTGTTGCAGGGCAAACCAAACGAGGAGCTGTGCGATCTCAAGGTTGTCGGGCTTCTCTTGTGCCTTCTTGAGCAGAACGATGCGCAACTCGTCGGAGATGCTGTTGTTGACATCGTAGAACAACAGGGTTTGCAGCCGGTTGCGTATGTTGTTGTATTGTCCGGGATGGGCTTCTATCTCCATGAAATAGTAGCGGAAGGCTTCCTTGTAGTTGGCTGTCGCCTGATGGATGTAGGCTTGATCCATGAAGAAACTCTCTGTGCCGTCGAGCAGTTTGTTGCCTTTTTCGTAGACACTCAAGGCCATGTCGTATAGGCTTCGGGCTTGTAAGGCATAACTGAGGTTGCGGATGGAGGGGGCGTTGGCGGGCAGGTCGTGGATGAGCTCGTCGAAAAGTTTCCTGGCCTTGTCGGCCTTGCCTTGCAGGGTGTAGACGTAAATGAGTTCGACAGCGGCCTTGGGATTGCTGGAGTTCTTTTTGGCGTATGACTTGAGCTCGCGTTCCGCCTTGTCGTAGTCTTTCAAGGCAAACAGGCACTCGATGTATTGCTGGAAGTGGTGCGACATGCCGGTCTTGTCATATAGGTTGCGGTAAAGGTCGCGGGCTTGTTCATAGTCCTGGTCGCGGTAGTATTGGCCGGCCAGTTGCTCGTCGATTTGGACTTGCTCCTTCTGCTGCGCGTCCATCCGTTTGCCTTTGGGCATTATCTCGGACTGGGCGCTGGCCACGACGGTGACGACCATGCAGAACAGGAACACTATGATGCTTCGGAGGCTCATGTGGATGTTCACTTTTTGCCTTTTATGGCGTTCAGTTCGTCTTGGCATGTTCCGAAGCGGTCTTTGAAGTAGTTCACCTGATTGCCCAACAGTTCGGCATGTTGGGTCTCGTCTTTGAGATAGACGGTGGCCATCGAGTCGGAGAGGTAGTGGCTCTCGATGTCGGCACGGAGGCAGTCGAGCCTATACAGCGTCGAGTCGATGTCGGCTTTGATGGTTGGCCGTGTCATCTTGAATTGCTCGATGTAGGCTTTGGTCAGCTGTAGTTCCTGGAAGGCCTCGTCAATGGCTTCGGGGTGCATGTGTTGGAGCATCGAGTCGCAGACCAAAAAGTCGCGTTCGAGTTGGGCAAGCTCTTTGTCCTTGAGTTGCTCGAGAAGGAGGGCGTCGGCCTGCACCTGTTTCCTGAGCGCGGCTATTCTCTCAAGGTCGGTGGTGGGTGACGCTTGGCAGCCGGCGAGCAGCAGGCCGGCGAGCAGCGCCTTAAAGGATGTCGGTATTCTTGAAGTCATGGTTTGTCGAATGATGCGCAAAGATACGCATTTTGGCGGAAACGTGCATAAAAAATCCCGACTATCGCAAGGGATGGCCGGGACAAAACGGTATGCTATGAATACGATTACTCAGTGATCTGTCCTTCGACAGGGACGATGTTGACGAAGGATCTGCCTTCTTTCTTCTTTTGGAACTCCACGATGCCGTCGCACAGGGCATACAACGTGTGATCCTTGCCCATCCCGACATTCTTGCCAGGATAGTGCCTCGTGCCGCGCTGGCGAACGATGATGTTGCCGGCGATGGCGGCTTGTCCACCGAAAAGTTTCACTCCGAGTCGCTTACTAGCTGACTCACGACCGTTCTCGGAACTACCTACACCTTTTTTGTGTGCCATATCTCTTTAGTTTTTTCGGGTTGTTTATAAAGTGATGTTTTCAATCTGGATCTTGCTCAGATACTGACGGTGACCGTTAGATTTCTGGTATCCTTTTCTTCTCTTCTTCTTGAAGACGATAATCTTGTTGCCCTTGAGGTGCTGCATCACCGTGGCTTCGACATTGGCACCGGCTACCGTCGGGGCTCCCACTTTCGTCGAATCATCGTTTCCAATCAATAACACTCTGTCGAAAGAAACCTTGCTTCCTTCTTCTTCATGCAGCCTGTTGACAAAGATCTGCTGACCTTTTGTCACTTTGAACTGTTGTCCTGCGATTTCTACTATTGCGTACATTTCTCGATATCTTTTAATTAGATACTGTCTCTTTTTTTCGGACTGCAAAAATACACATTTTTTCAATCGGTCAAGATTTTCTTTTCGTTTTTCTCATTAATTTTCTCAAAAAACTCATTGTTTGGCAATTAAATAGTTGAAAAATAGGTAGATATAAAGGTTCATTAATTCCAAAAAACGAATTGCAGCAGCCCGTTTTATGTGGTTTTCTTGCTGTTCGTGGCCGCCTCGGATGGTTTTTTGCTTCCAAAAACTCCCTTCTTTGCAATTGAGGGGGCTTCGTCTTGCAAAAAATCGTATTTTTGCCACGGCTTTTTAGCCCTTGGAATTAATACCTTATATTAATTAATTGATGAACGAGAACGAACTCAACATCCTGATTGGGAAAATGAAGGCAGGTGACCGGGAATCTTTCAACCAGATCTTCCGTCGTTACTACACGCCTTTGTTGCGTTTCTGCATCCGGTTTGTCGGCGACACCGACACGGCTGCCGAAATCGTTCAGGACCTGTTCGTCAAGTTGTGGTCGGGGCGCGAGAAGGTGAACTTTAATATTGGCTTCGAGCCCTATATGCTGAGGTCGGTGCGCAACGCCGCCATCACCTATATTAATAAGGAGCGCTCCCATGCCGAGGCCAACTTGCGGGTCTTCACTGGCGAGACGGACGACAACGACCCGTCGCAGACCCTGCAGTCCAACAACCTGGAGGCCTCCTACCGGCAAGTGCTGGCCACCATGCCCGAAAAACGCCGTGAGGTGTTCCTCGCCAGCCGCTTCGAGGGACTGAAATATAACGAAATCGCCGAAAAAATGGGCCTGTCGCCAAAAACCGTCGAAGCCCACATGAGTGCTGCCATCAAGCAACTAAGGGAAGGGCTTAAGGAGTACCTCTAACACGTTTGCGCCCCCGTGCCTGTCGAAAGAACCGAAGCCCCGTGTCAAATTAATGGGATTTTTGAAAATAATTCATTTTTGACTAAGGGTAAACCAAAAGTTATTAGTCATTTAGATGAAACGACGAGAAAACAGCGGCAAAAATGTACTCGGAAAACAACAAATACGAAGCACTGGTTAAGAGCTATATCGACGGGCGATGCTCAGGCGATGAAGCCCTTGAATTGCTTTCGTGGGTGGCCGAATCGGAAGGCAATCGTTTGTGTTTCAAGTCGCTGAAAGAAGAGCAAGAGGTTTGGAGCCTCACCGATTTCGCCATGCCCGAGTTTGACGAGGTGGACGTGGAAGCCGCTCTCGACGCGGTCAACGCGAGAATTGACGCCCTCGGGGATGAGGAGGCGACAAATGTGGTCCAGATGCCTTGGCTGCGCCGCAACTACAGGTACGTCTCTGGCGTGGCCGCCGCCCTTGTTGTAGCCCTCTTCATCGGGTTCCTCGTGAAGAATCCCTACAATTCAAACATCACATACGCCTATAATGGCCAAAATGAGTCGGAGTATGTCATGCCCGACGGCACAAGAGTCGATTTCGACGGCGAAGGCTTCATCAGCTATTCCAAGAGTTTCGCTACGGATGACCGTTCGGTCAGCTTCGAAGGCTCGGCCTATTTCGATGTGGCCAAGGACGAAACCCGTCCCTTCGTGCTCCATTGCGGCAACATGGATGTGGAAGTGCTGGGAACGACCTTCCTCGTCAATGCCGACAAGGAAGCCGACCGCTACACCGTCGACCTCTTCACCGGCAAGGTGATGATGACCGCTTTCGACGAAAAAGGCAACAGGCTTTCGCAGGTGGAAGTCAACCCGGGCGAACGCGGCGTGTGGACCTCCTCCATCAACGAGTTGAAGATGATGACCTATCCCGAAGTGAAGGAAAACGAACTTCAGGCCAACCAAGTGCTTGTCTTCGACAACGAAACGCTGTCGAAGATCGTCGAAGCCTTGGAATACATCTATAAGGTTGAAATCGACCTCAGCGAGGCCTGCGCCTCCAAGAAACTCACCGCCCGCTTCTCCTCCGACGAGTCCATCGACGACGTGCTCGAGACCATCGCCCTGGTGTCGGAAGTGGAAGTCAGCAAGGAAGGCGAAGTCTACAAGATTCGCTGATTCCCATCCGTCCCATTAAGGCTTTTTTCGACTAAAATGAGAGCAATCTCGTTTTTTTTCGTATTTTAGCGGCCCGTTTTGAATGGATATGGATATGAAATACCCTAAACTCATCATAACCCTGCTCTTGTTTTTGGCCACAACCCTGTCGCAACATGCACTGGCTCAGACGTTCAACCCGCTGATATCGTTCTCGGTCGAGTCATGCACCCTCGACAAGGCCTTAGAGAAACTCTTTGCCGAATACGAACTCAACGTGGCCTTCAGCAAGGCCGAGCTGAGCAAGATACGCCTCGAGAGCTATTCGTGTTCCTACAAGTCGGTCGATGAGGTGTTGAAAGACCTGCTTAAAGGCACCGACTATGGCTTCAAGAAAATAGGAAAGCAATATGTGATCAAGAAGAACCACCAGCTTGTGAACGACCCTGATGCGACAATCACGCAGCCAGTGGCGCCTCAAGCCGAAACCGTCAAACCGAAAATCGACACGGTGATTAATAAGACATGCGACACCATCCGTATCTTCGACTCGGTGCAGGTCATTCGCACAGTGATGCGCCATGATACGGTGGTGAAACTGAAAGTGGTGCGCGACACGGTCAGGACAATCGTTCATGAAGGGCTGGTGATTCCGTGGCCCAGCTTTAGGGACAACGGATGGTTTGTGTCGGCTTCGATGGCCACGAGTCCGACGGAATTCAAGTATGGGAACGACTTCCCCGAAATGGAGCATGGCTCGATGGAGGTGGCGCCCGTCTCAGGCTATAGCGTCGGGTTGGATGGCGGTTACAAGCACAACCGTTTCAGCGTTGGCATGAGTTTGTCGTATCGCTCGGCACGATATCGCTTCTTGCTCGAGAAGACCGATTTTTCTGGTGATTACTATGTGAACGACACTTTGGATACCTATTATGTAGTGCTTCCGGCTGGTGACACGGCCTATCACTATATTATGGATTCGACCTACATCCCTTTGACCACGACCCATTACGCCTATCGCGACTTCAATCGGCTTGATTATCTGAATGTTGGGTTTTTCGCCACTTTCGATTTCATCAAATTGGAGCATTTCAGGGCATTTTGTAAGGCTGGTGTTTCGGCAGACATCTTGGTCAGCCATGCGGGTTCGCTGAATGCTTCGGAAACGCCTTACCATGCGCCGATTGCCAAGGAACAGGTGGAGCCGCTGCGTTTCTCCTTCTATGGAGGCATGGGTGCGGCCTTCAAAGTGGCCAATCGTATCGAACTCGTTCCTGAAGTGCAATATCGCCACACCAATGGGATGCTCTATCGTGCTGACTTTCCGTTTAATATGAGGATGCAGGCGATAGACTTCCGTTTGGGCCTGACCTATTATTTCTAAGTCATGAAACCCTTGCGTTACATAAGACATCTTCTGCTGTTGCTCCTACTGGCACCTTGCGTGCTCGCGGAGGCACAGCACTATGTCCCCGTCAACGGCGAGATTGACACATTGTTGGTGCTGCCACGACTGGGCGGCGATTCGGTGTATTGGGTGAATGAGTCGCTGACTGTTCGTGACGGCGGCACCCTGCGCGTGGAAGGAGGCGCGAAAGTGTTCTTTGGACAGTCGGCTTACCTTCGTGTCGACCACGGCACGCTCTTGCTCGACGGTGGCTGCAACGACTCAATCTACTTGCTATGCTACGAGTTCTCACACGACTGGGCTGGCATACAACTGAAGAACATCACCGAAGAAGATACGGTGAGGATGGCTTATGTGAATGTGGTGGGTGCGTTGACCGCCATCAACGCCTCCACGAGCCGCAACGTGAGCATCCGCCATTGCGCCTTCAACAATTATTATGCAGGCAAAGGCATAGAACTGATTGACTGCCACAACTTCTTGGTCGACAGTTGCTTCTTCTTCCAATGCGTGTCGGGAATCGAACTGAAAGCACGCGCCAGCGACTGCGAAGACAATGTCTTCTCACACAACATCTTCGACCAGGGACAAATCAATATCGAGATTTCCAATGTGGCATACGGTTTCAAATGCAATCGCAACCATATCACATCCAATTGTTTCCAAGGAGCCTCCACCGCCATCAATTTTGAGACGGTGGGAGGCATTTCGGACCACGAGGCTACCAACTACATTGAAAACAACTTGATTTCCAGCGACTTGCCTGAAGGCGGCTCCAACTATTCGTCCTACGGCATCAAAGCGGCCATGGATTCCATTATCATTCGCAACAATGTGTTTTGGAGCAACGACGAGGCCATCAGGATGATGCGGATATGCCATCTGGTGGTTGAGGATAACTCTTTCTACGACAATGAATTGACAATCACCAACCTGATAGCCTCAGGCTCGATGTCTTTCGTGGGCAACACCATCAGCGAGGCGAAGAAGCGGATTGTGACGTTCCCCTCGGGACTGTCGCGGATGAACAGGAACAATTTCATGCACTTTAAGAAAGACGTCATCCTGTTCGCCAATGTGTCGCCCGACGACATCGATATTCGGGGCAACTACTGGGACGTCGATTCGCCCGACGACATCGATGCCGTCATCCTCGACAAGCACGACACGCCATCTTTGGGCGAAATCGTATACGACAACAACCTTCCCTTGTGCGACACCACGGCACCCATAGCGCCTCCGTTCATGGTGAAGAAACAGTTGGTGAACAACCGTTGGCTCATCTCGTGGGACGAGAACCTGGAACAAGACGTCGACCATTACGTGTTGTTTTATGGAGACTTCAACTACTACAAGTTCGCCAATCGTATTGACGACATCGTGGAAAACTCTTACATGCTTACTCCGCAACAGGCCGAGAACGTGGCTGTTGTTGCCTGCGACCGTGCTTACGACGCCGACGTGTACGCTTCGGCGGGGCAGAGTGCCTACGCCTTTGCCTCTTATTATCCATACGCCGGTGCCGATGCCTATTTGTGTGCCCCTCAGTCGGGCTATACCATTACTGATTCCAACATTCCCTATACCTACAACGGCTTTGTTTGGAGGACCTCTGGCACAGGTGTGTTCTCCGACTCCTTGTCACTGAAACCAGTCTATTATCCGTCAGCCGAGGACTTCGAAGCGGGAACGGTGACGCTGATGTTGCGCGTCAGCAGCAATGGCGCTATTAAGACCGACACCAAGCAACTGCAACTTCATCAGGCCTTGGGCGTGATGGCGGGCGACGACGGGTTCAGCGGTTTGGACAGGCCTTTGGTGCTCGACCAGGCAGAAGCCTACAACTACGACTCGATTCGTTGGCGTTCGAGGGGCGACGGACATTTTGAGGATCCGTTGGCGCTACATACGGTCTATTATCCTGGCGCGCTCGACAAGGAACGAGGTTTCGTCGAACTGGTGCTTGAGGCTTGGTCGTTCTGTGGCAACGCCTCGGACGTGGTTCGCTTCGAGTTGTTCAAGGACTATGCCATGGAGGGAAAGACATGGCACGACGGGCGGCCTCGGCCTAACACACTGGTGATTGCCTCGGCTTTGAGCGACGACAATCCTTTTGTGTCAGGCTTCTATCGAACGGTTTCCGACAGCCTGGGCTTCTTCAGGTTCGACGCCTTGCTTCCCGACACCTACACGCTATACGCTTTCCCCGACACCTTGGATGCCACCGCCGCTGGGTGCTACTATCTCGGCGACATGCAGTGGGACGAGTCGAATATGATTGAGGTGGACGGCGACGTCTATGACGTGGACATCGAACTGCCTGCCCAAGTGCAGGGATTCAATGTGGGTCATGGCGGCATCAGCGGCGTGTTCGACTATCCCGACGACCCTTTCAAGGGCCGCGACTTCTACTGCCAGCCTTGGTTGCGTCAGGGCGACGATGTGGACTATTGCTCAGAAGGCCTTTCGAATGTGGGTGTCTTGCTGCTCAACTCGACCAAGCAAAGGATACTCGGCTTTGCACTCACCGACCATGCCGGACGGTTCAACTTCAATCGTCTGCCGTTTGGCACCTATCACTTGATGGCCGACCTGCCTCGATACGGTCGTGGAATGTGCCAAGAAATAGTTCTTTCCGCGCAACAGCCCACGGCTGAAGGAATGCATCTCTTTGTCAACGAAGGGGGCAGGGTGGATTTGAGGCAACAAAACGGCGGCGGCACTACAATAAGGCCGCATGTGTATCCTAATCCCGCCGAAGCATTAGTGCTTGTGGGGGGGCTGAAGGCAAATGAGGAATATAAGGTCTTCATTTCGGACGGTATGGGAGTGACGGCGCTTCCTGAGATGACGGTGAGATCCAACTTGTTGGGCGAGATTCCGATAGCGGTGGACAACCTGCGCGCAGGGCTTTATTTCGTCCAATTGAGAGACGGCTCGGGATCCATGACGGCAAAATTCGTGAAACAATGAAAGGACAAGGTATGAGAGAATGGATGCGTATTGTTGCCCTGCTTGCCTTCGTGCTGATGGGTCCGCGGCTGGCCATGAGCCAGGCTTTGGTTGCTGGCGAAGTGGACGAGCAAGATGGCGTTACTCCGATTGAGAATGCCACGGTGACCTTTTCAGGCATTGATGTCTTAGGCGACACGGTGGTTTACCGGTTTCTCACCGACTCCCTCGGCTGTTTTTCCGACAGCATCAACGCGGGCGTTTATCGGGTGTGGGCCTCGGCGGAAGGTTATCAGACAGTGTATCAGGCCGACTCGTTGGAAATTGAGGATGGCCAGTTTTTCTTTGGACTATCGTTTGTCCTCCATGAAACATATCACCCCGTGAACTATGTCGCAGCACGCCAGTATACAAACGATTTGGCGCGTGTCAGTTGGTCGATGAGCGCCCCTGTGCTGACAGAGGATTTCGAGACAGGCGACTTCAGCCGTGTAGCATGGAAAAACGACTTGAGCGATTATCCTTGGACAATCGATACGCTTCATGCACACCTGGGTCGTTGTTGCATGAAGTCGGGTTGTGAGGGCGCGGAAGGCGGAACTTCCCGAATCGAGGTCTCCGTGTATGTTCCCATGGAAGGCCAGATGGGCTTCTTCAGCAAAATCTCGTCGGAAAGTTCATGGGACTTGGGACGTTTCTACCTCGACGGCGTCAAGAAGATGGAGTGCTCGGGCGAAGAGGATTGGACGGAGTTCCGGTTTGACATCACCAGGGGTGAGCATGTGTTCCGATGGGATTATGTCAAGGATGCCACCGTAAATGTGGGCGACGACTGCTTCTATGTGGACGACATCCGTTTCTATATTGAGGACAGCGCAAGGTTGACTCGCTCTTTCCAATACTACGACCTGTTTCGTAGCCGTTTGAGTGAGGAGCCTGTGTTGATGGCCTCGCATCTCACCGACACGGTGTTCATGGACATGAATTGGGGCAGTTTGCCTTGGGGGCAATACCGTTGGGGCGTGAGTGCCTGTTACGAAGGCAACCGTGGGCATTCCGACACCATCTGGTCGACTTTCTTGGACAAGGACATGACCACGACATTGGAAATCCAGGCCACCACCAACGCGGGCCTGCAACCCGTGGGAGCCACGGTTTCGTTAACTTCGCACAGCGGACAAGGCAATGAATACCAAGCGACCTTGAATGCCAACGGGTATGTGTTGCTGCCCGCCGTCTACCGCGACTCCTACGACATCCGCGTGCATCTCGACGGATTCCTGGACTATGTCTCAGACTCGGCGGTGTCCGTCTTCGAGCCGACACGGATAGAAGTGGAATTGTCGGAAGAGACGAATGGCATCGACAGCCTATATGTGTCTTCCACGGGATGGGCGATATGGACACTTGGCTCATCCCAAAACCGCGACTTGCTGTATTATGAAATCATGCTGGACGGGGAAGTGGTGGGCACTACGACGGCTGCAACGTTCCAGTTCGACGTCAGTTCGCTGAACGAAGGCGACACATGCACCGCCCAGGTAAGACCTGTGTATCACACTGATGTATGCGAATGGATCTCATGCTTATGGGTGTATCGGCCTTGTGGCGATTTCCCAGGTTGCTCTTCTTTGGCCTGGGCTTTGAACGGCGAGGCGCTCTTGCTTTCTTGGAATTACCCTGAAGGCGACTTTTTGGGCGCCATACTGTCGCGTGATGGCGAGTTTCTGGCCTTCACCGAAGGAAGTTCCTTTGTGGACGAGACCGTCACCTTGCATGGCGAGGTGGAATATTGCTTGCGCTTGGTGTATGACGGCCCGACAGACGGAACCTATGGCTCCATGTCGTGCGAGGAATGCATCGTGGCCGTATTCCTGACCTATTGCGACCCGCCGGTGAAATTGGACGGCACGACGTATCATGACAATGACGACGACCACGGAGCCTTGATATCTTGGGGTGAGCGCCCCGAACCTGTCGACCAATGGCTGTATTATGACGATGGCATCTTCAAGCGCACCTTGGGCGGCGAGGAACCGCGCATCTTCTGGGCCATCCGCTTCGAGGCCGACGACTTGGTCGACTATGTGGGGATGACCTTGCGCAAGGTGTCGATCTACGATGCGGGTGCGGGCACCTACCAGCTTTGGATCTATGTGGGTGGCGACACGGCCCCGCGCACATTGGTGCGCTCCCAAAACATGTCATTGACCAACACCCAAGCCTGGCATGTGGAAACCGTAAGCCCGGCATACGAGATACCTCCAGACGAGCCGCTTTGGATTGTCGTCGGTCAACAAGGTTTGGCACGACCGGCAGCAGCCTGCCAGGACACGGGCCGTGCCAACGGCCGCTGGGTGTCGCTTGACGGCGAGACGTGGACCGACATGCACTCCTTCAACATGCACTACACCTGGATGCTGCGTGCCTTTGTCACCAACCAAGCGGGACGAACCGCGGAGCTTGACTTGGACGGGTTCAACTTGCAGCAATACAACCTGTATCGCTCGTTCAACAACACGGAATTTCAACAGATTGCTTCCATTCCTGCCATTGATGGACAACTCTACTATGAGTACCGCGACAACCTCGCAGAGGACGACCACGAGGATGTATACTACCGCCTGACCGCCTTCTATCTGGCCGACAATGGCGAGACCTGCGAGTCGGACTATGCCGCCACCTTGAACAACCCCGACCAAAACTATGTCGCCATCGACCTGACCTCGACCAACGAATACCAATCGCTTGATTTCAAACTCTATCCCAATCCGACGAGCAACCAGATTACCATCGAACTGGAAGGGATGCAGAAGCTACGAATTTGCAACACGCTAGGACAAGTTCTGCTTGTCAGGCAAGTAAAGTCCAATATTGTTCAATTTGACTTGTCAGCATTTGAAAATGGCGTTTATTGGCTGCAAGTCGCCACACAGAACACCGTGACAGCTAAGACTTTTATCCTTTCGCGTTGAACAAAGAGCAAACTCCCGTATCATATTTTTAAAAAAAGTACATTTCCCACTTGACAAATTGATTTTTTTTATATTTGCAGTCGAAAACAAACGAGAGAATATGTAATAGCAAGTAATACGACATAGTATAAAAATAGCGTTTGCTTATTGTTCGACACAGCCTTGAAACCTAGGAAATTTCGAGATGTAAGAGTTGCGAATAAGCCAGCAAACGTCCATGCGTATGCGTGGACGTGGCTTATCGACTTTTACAGGCAGTTCCTAGGGCCTCAAGGCGTGGATAAGAAAGACATCCACGCTTTTTTTGTTGTGTCGTTCGCAAAAACGGAGAATGACAACTTAAACACATAAGCCCTATGAAGACATTTTTACCCAAGGCAATCCTGACTTTACTGCTGGCTGCAGCCGCTGTGCCCTGCCTTGCACAGCAAGACGGCACGGTCAGCTTCTCCTACGACGCCAACGGCAACCGC
>JBGUHI010000028.1:0-26060 GCA_045111995.1 Candidatus Limimorpha sp.
CTTCTGCCAGGAGGCGTAGGGGTCGGCGAAGAAGACGGGCACACCCTTGAGCCCTTCGGTGATGTCCTTGTGGCAGGCGAACTCCAATCCGTTGTCGGTGGTGATGGTCAGCACGTTCCTCCTGTAAGGAAGGAGCAGCCGGACGACTGTGCTTGCCACCTCCTTGGTGTCCTTGCCCATGGGCAGCGGCTCTATGAAGCCGAAGTTGGTGCTGCGCTCGACCAGCGAGAGGATAGCCCCTTGCCCGTCCTTCCCGACGATGAGGTCCATCTCCCAGTCGCCGAAGCGCTTGCCGTCGGCCTCGGCGGGGCGTTCGTGGATGCTCACGCGGTCCGGGATGCGCCAACTGCATCACAATCTTTTCGCCGAATCGCGGAAAATGCGTAAATTTGCGGCCTGATTTATGAACGACTTCAGCGAAGATAAAACCCTAGAAATCCTCGGTGCGCGGGAGAACAACCTGAAGGACATCGACTTATCCATTCCACGGAATGCCTTGGTAGTCGTCACGGGCATCAGCGGGAGCGGCAAGTCGTCGCTGGCGTTCGACACGATTTATGCCGAAGGACAACGCCGCTACATGGAGAGTTTCTCGGCCTACGCGCGGCAGTTCATCGGCAACATGGAACGCCCCGATGTCGATAAGATTACAGGCTTGAGTCCGGTGATTTCCATCGAGCAGAAAAGTGTGAACAAAAACCCGCGCTCGACGGTGGGCACCATCACGGAGATTTACGACTTCCTACGCTTGCTCTACGCCCGCATCGGTGAGGCCTATTCTTACAACACAGGCGAGAAGATGGTGCGCTACACCGAGGAGCAAATCACCGAACTGATAATGAGCGAGTTCCAAGGCCGACGCATCAACATCCTCGCGCCTTCGGTGAGAGGTAGAAAAGGTCATTACCGCGAATTGTTCGAGCATATCCGACAGGCGGGATTCACAAGGGTTCGCGTGGATGGCCAAATGCGGGAAATCGAGTTTGGGATGATGGTGGACCGCTACAAGACCCATGACATCGAAATCGTCATCGACCGCATCGAAGTGCATGAGGACAGTCTCAGCCGCATCAAGAAATCGGTGCAAACGGCATTCCGCTACGGCAAGGGGTTGTTGATGGTGATGGACAACGACACGGAGCAACTGCGCTACTACAGTCGCCTGCTGATGTGCCCCACCACGGGCCTCTCCTACGAAGACCCCGAACCCAACACCTTCTCGTTCAACTCGCCTTACGGCGCATGCCCCAAGTGCAACGGCCTCGGCGAAATCGCGGTTGTCGATAAGGAAAAACTGATTCCCAACCCCAACCTGAGCATACGCAAGGGCGGTCTCGCCCCAACGGGCGAATACAAAGCTGGCGGATGGATTTTCAAGCAGTTGGAGGCCATCGGACTGAAATATGGCTACACCCTCGACACACCGCTGAAGGACTTCTCCGACGAGGCTCTTGACGTCATCCTCTACGGCACCAACGAGACTTTCGAGGTGAAGCGCGAAAACCTCGGCATCACCTCGACTATCAAAATCAATTTCGAGGGCATCATCAACTTCATCGAGGAGCAGAACAACGAAGAAGCTTCGGCGGCCATCGCGCGCTGGGCGGGGTCGTTCATGAACCACGTCAGCTGCCCCGTCTGCGGCGGCTCGCGACTGAAAAAAGAGGCGCAATGGTTCCGCCTTGACGGGAAAAACATCGCCGAGGTGGCCAACATGGACACGCTCTCCTTGGGCAAGTGGATTGACGAACTACCTATAAAACTCACTGAAAGACAAAACGATATAGCCAAGGAAATCCTACGCGAAATCCACAAGCGGGTGCATTTCCTCCTTGACATCGGCATCGATTATTTGAACATGAACCGTCCGGCGGCATCGCTTTCGGGCGGCGAGGCACAACGCATCCGCTTGGCCACCCAAATCGGGTCGCAACTGACGGGCGTGTTATATATTTTGGACGAGCCGAGCATCGGCCTGCATCAGCGTGACAACCAGCGCCTTATCGAGTCGCTGAAGGAGTTGCGCGACATCGGAAACTCGGTCATCGTGGTGGAGCACGACAAAGACACCATGCTCAGCGCGGACTATTTGGTCGATATTGGTCCGGGTGCAGGACGGCACGGCGGCGAGGTCGTTTTCGCCGGTACGCCTGCTGAGGTGAAAAACAGCCATTCCGTCACCTGCGACTACCTCAACGGCTTGCGCCAAATCGAGGTACCGAAAACGCGACGCAAACCCTTGGAAGGCTACGTATTGACCATCAAAGGCGCGAGCGGCCACAACCTGAAAAACATCGATTTGGAACTGCCCTTGGGCGTGATGGTCTGCGTGACGGGCGTGAGCGGCTCGGGGAAATCGACTTTAATTAATGAGACCCTCTCCCCCATTTTGAGCCAAAAGTTTTATCGTTCCGTGAAGGAGCCGCTACCCTACGACAGCATTGAGGGTTTGGAAAAACTCGACAAAATCATCCAAATCGACCAAGCGCCCATTGGACGCACACCACGCTCAAATCCAGCGACTTACACCAAGGTCTTCGACGACATCCGCAAACTTTATGGCGAGTTGCCCGAGTCGAAAATCAGGAATTACAAGGCGGGGCGTTTCTCGTTCAACGTGAAAGGCGGTCGCTGCGAAGCCTGCAAAGGCGCGGGCGTGCGCGTCATTGAAATGAACTTTTTGCCCGATGTGTCGGTGATGTGCGAGGAATGTCAAGGCAAGCGTTACAACCGCGAAACGCTCGAGGTGCGCTACAAAGGCAAGAGCATCAACGATGTGCTGAACATGACCATCAACGAGGCAGTGGAGTTTTTCGAGAACATCCCGAACATCGTCCAGAAAATCAAGACGTTGAAGGATGTCGGTTTGGGTTATTTGACCCTCGGCCAGGCCTCCACCACCATCAGCGGCGGCGAGGCGCAGCGCGTGAAACTGGCCACCGAACTCGCCAAGCGCGACACAGGTAAGACGCTCTACGTCCTCGACGAACCCACCACCGGCCTGCATTTCGAGGACATCAAAGTACTGATGAACGTTTTGAACAAGTTGGTGGAAAAAGGCAACACCGTCCTCATCATCGAGCACAACATGGACGTCATCAAGATGGCGGACTGGATCATCGACATGGGTCCCGAGGGCGGCGACCGTGGCGGAACCATTGTTTGCCAAGGCACTCCGGAGCAGGTGGCAAAGTGCGCGGAGAGCTATACGGGGCGGTTTTTGAAGGAAGAATTGTAGCTTGATTTTGTGGACGATGTGTGTGCATTTCCAAAAACAATGCGTATATTTGCACCCGCAAAAGTTCTTTTATTTCATAAGTAGATGATCATAATTAGTTTACATAATAGACGCGAGACACGAGACGGCGAGACGTTTGGTCTGTCCCGTGTCCCGAAGTCCCGTGTCCCGAAGTCCCGTGTCCCGTGTCAAAACAATATGCAGTTTAATTTTGAATAGTTACTTAGCATTTAAACAATCAACCCTAACCATGGACAAAAACTTACATCAAAATGCAAAGGCACCCATGATTGCCTTGATTCTCTTTAACTTGTTTGCTTTCAGCATGATAGCACAAGCCCAGTTCGGCGGTGGAACGGGCGCGTACCACAGCCCCTACATCATCGCCACCACCAACCACTGGCTGGCATTGGCCGACAGCGTGAACAGCGGAAACGACTATATAAACAAGTACTTCCGCCTGGACAACGACCTCGACTTCGAAGGCATTAACTTCAATCCCGTCGGCGGAGCCTGGCTCGACGGGGACTACACCTCTTTTTATGGCACCTTCGACGGCGGCAACCACCGCATCCTGAACGTGCGGGTGGGTGGCACAAGTGACATCGGCCTGTTCGGCCGCCTCGAATACGGCACGGTGAAGAACCTGACGCTTGGAGGCAACAGCCGAATCGAAGGGAAACTTTTTGTGGGCGGCATTGCGGGTAGTGCCGGATTGTGCAACATCATCAACTGCCACGTGGAAAAGACCGTGACCATCGCTGCCACTGCATACCAAAGCATTGGAATCGGCGGCATCATTGGAAGCAGTAGCAACGGGTATTATGAAGACGGATGCGAGATTCGCGACTGCACCAATGCAGCCACCGTGACCAACAACGGGTATTCCAACGTGAAATACGTCGGTGGCATCGCGGGGGAGATTCTCTCGGATGGGCAGTCTATCCGCAACTGCAAGAACTACGGTGCCGTCAGTGGCAGCAGCGATGTGGGCGGCATTGTGGGCGATTTCAACTTCGATTGGCCAGGAAACGTGCTCGAAGACTGCTACACGGGCGGCAACTGCACCCTCTACGGTGTCGGGCAGCCTGGCTCAAGCCAAGGCATCAACCTTGAAGGGAAGGCCGTCAGTATGCACACCATCACCTTCGGCGAGAATGTACACGGCTTGGTAAATGTTAACCCGACGGCTGATTTTGAAGGGCAGAACTATTATGCCGCAGGTAGGCAGATTATCCTCAACCTCTACCCCGACAGCGGAACGCCGGAGGGCTATCTGGCTCGGTTCTACCTGAACGGCGTGCAGCAGCTAACCGGCAACGACATCGAAATCACGATGCCCGCCGAAAATGTTACCGTAACCTCATCAAACCCTGTGCGCGACATCGGCTACAGCCAGTGGGTCAGCGTGGCGCTCGGCCAAGAGTCGTTTGATTACGACGGCAGCGCGCAGGTGCCCACCGTTACCGTCACCGACACCAAGGACGGAACACCCGTGACGCTCACCGAGGGCATTGACTACGAGGTGATTTCGCCCGCCAACCCCGTCAGCCCCGGAATCTACACACTGACCATCAACGGCTTGGGCAGCTTTGGCGGAACAGTGACAAGGCAGTACTCCATCATGACACCCGACATGTGGCCCGGCTTTGGAACGGAAGCAAAACCCTATCTCATCCTCACCACCGGCCACCTCGACCAGTTGGCCGCCAGCGTGAACGACGGAAACGACCAAAGCGGCGTGTTCTTCCGCCTGGATGCCGACCTCGACTATAGCGGCAAGCCCTACGTGACCATTGGCACAGTCGATTACCAATTCAAAGGTACGTTCAACGGCAACGGCCACAGCATCAGCAACGTGGTGATACAAGCGAACGATGATTCCCAAGCCCTTTTTGGATGTATCGGGGCAGGCGGTAGTGTCAGCGGGCTGACCTTGGGCGAGGGCAGTTCCATCGAAGGAGCTAAATATGTTGGCGGCATTGCGGCACGATGTCATGGCTCTGTAATCAACTGCGGCACTGCCGAGGGTGTTGCAATCCGGGCATACTCTAATGCTGGCGGCATCGTGGGCTTGCTGCAATTTGATGGTAGCATAGCCAACTGCCAAAACCGCGCCTATGTTTACTCCGACACAAATCGCAGCGGCGGCATCGTGGGATATATGTATGGTGAAGAAGTGAGCGGGTGCATCAACTATGGCAGTGTGGGAAATGGCAATTCTACGGCTGGCGGCATCGCAGGCGAATTGGCTACCGGGAAGATAGTCAAAGATTGTGTCAATGAAGGAAGCGTCAGCGGCCGCTATCCGGTTGGCGGCATAATAGGAGAAAGTGGAGGCGGGATAAGCAACTGCCTGAACTTAGGCTCCGTCGTCACCAGCCTCGGCTACAATTACCAAATAGGCGGCATTGCTGGCTATAAGGATGCGGGCAACGTGAGCAACAGCTACTATGCCGGCGCTTGCAGTGTGGGCGGCATCAATGGCAGCGACGTGGCGGGACAGGCCATGCGGGGCTACACCGTCAGCGGCGAGAGCGGCCTTGCCATCGGCTTGATAGGTACCCCTGGCTTGGTTTACAACGGCGTTATTTATGCGGGAAAAAATGAAAGCATAACGCTAAGTATCACACCACCAGTTGGTTATGTCCCCCAACACGGCTATTATTCCTTTGTAGGGGGTTTTGTATTGGATGAACTCGTTCAAAACGGCGATGGATGGACGCTTGTCATGCCCAACATGAACGTCACCATCAATGGTGATTTGGCCTTGGCCCTCACCGTGCCGGGCTACGGCGAAAGCACCGACGCGGGCTGGCGGCTCATCGCCTCGCCCGTTATGGGAAGCATGAGGGCCATGGAGGTGGGCAACCTTGTCCCAAGCGACCTGTATTCGATTTATTATGACCTCTACCGCTTCGACCAAAGCGAGGAATTGGAATGGCGCAACTACAAAGCCAATCCCTTTGTCTTTACAATAGAGAACGGCAAAGGTTATCTCTACGCCACCAAAGAAGAGCAGACCTTGATTTTCGCCGGCCCCTACAACGAGGCGGAGACACAAGAAGTGCCGCTGGCCTGCACCGACGACAATCCCAGCACCGCCATGCGCGGCTGGAACCTCGTGGGCAACCCCTTCCCCGTGGAGGCCTACGCCAACAGGAGCTACTACACCATGAACGCCGACGGCACGGCCATCGAGCCGAACGCGGTTTCGTCGGCAACGGCCATCCCCGCCTGCACCGGCGTGATGGTGAAAGCCGACGGCGCAAACGAAACCGTCACTTTCAGCCGCGCCTCGCAACAGAGCGCACCGAGCCAAGGCAGCATACAAATTGCCGTTGCCCAAGCCAACACACGCGGCAACGCCGTGGAGGACAAGGCCATCGTCAGTTTCAACGACGGCGACCAGCTCGGCAAATTCGTCTTCGGCGAAGGCCGCGCCACCCTCAGCATCCCGCAGGGCGGTAGGGAATATGCTGTCGCCACTCTGTGTAGAGACGTTGCGCGCAACGTCTCTACAAGCGAAATGCCTGTGAATTTCAAGGCCGCCAAAAACGGCACCTACACCCTGACCGTGAACGTGGAGAACATGGATTTGGATTACCTCCACCTGATTGATAATCTGACGGGCGCGGATGTGGATTTGTTGGCCACTAAGGTTCCTGAGCTTGTCGAAGGGCCGACCCAGTATGACGGCGTTTCGACAGGCTCAACGACCTGCTACACCTTCACCGCCAAAACCACCGATTACGCTTCGCGTTTCCGCCTGGTGTTTTCCAATGACGATGCAGGCGACGGCGAACCTGATGCGCCGTTTGCCTACATCAGCGACGGAAACATCATCGTCAACGGCGAAGGCACGTTACAGGTGATGGACATGACGGGGCGCGTTATCCGTAGTACAGACGTTGCGCGCAACGTCTCTACAAACGGAATTCCTGCTGGCGTGTATGTCCTCCGTTTGATTGGCGGCGACACGATTCGGACGCAGAAAATCGTCATCGATTAATTCCGGCATCCGCCGGTTTTCCCGACGTGTTGCGTCGGGCTGGGGTAATTCGCCCCTTCAGGGCAGGGCTTCACAAAGCCCCGAAGGGGCGAACCTATCACAACCCGATGTGCAACGTCGGGCAGCACCCCGGCAGGCTTCGCCCTGAAAGGGCGCATCATACCGTAACCGTAGGTCGCGACCTACGGCAGCACCCCGGCAGGCCCTACCTATTGGGACACAGACGGCAACAATGGATATGCGGCTGCCAAAATACGACAGCCCTACAAGCCCTCACCTCAGCCACAATCGTTGGCCTTTTTGGATGCGTCCGTCTTCCTTCAGTCCGTTCATTTTCAAAATCTTGCCGGGTTTCACGGCATAGCGCAATGCTATGTCGCGCACGGTTTCACCTTGTTCGACGGTATGTTTTTTGGCTTTCCAGTTTTTGTTTTTCAGCTTGGAAAGATACACCACATCGCCGCTGTGGAACACCATCTCGTCGGGATGGCGCAGCAGATTGAAATCGCACAATTTCTTGTATTTCACACCGAACGCTTGAGCCAATTGCTCAGGCGTTTCGCCTTCCTTGGCATAGACAAAGCGCACACCGTTGTTTTCATAGATGAAGCGCTTATCGGCGGTCATGTCCACCAGCTCGAAAGCCGAGCGGTTGGTGGGCGAATAGGCCAGTTCTACCAGTTCGTCCTCCGGCGCGATGTCGGGTACTTGGTTGTCGTCGGTCATCAGGCCGAGGGCGATTTTGTCGTATTTGGTCAAATCATAGAGTTCAATGCGGTCGATGAGTAGCTGGGCATACTTGGGGTTGGTGGCATAGCCTGCCGCCTTGAGGCCTTTGGCCCAACCTCGGTAGTCGGTGATTTCGAGGTCGAACAAAGCCGCATATCGGCTGCGCGTTTTCAGGAATTCGGAGTGGTCGCGGAACGACTCCTCAGCGTTTTTGTACTTGCGGAAGCACTCGCCCTTCTCGTCGTCGTCCATGGTGTAGGTCTTACCCGTCCAGCCCTTGTGGCACTTGATGCCGAAGTGGTTCTTGGCTTCGCGTGCCAGTGCGCTGTTGCCCGCCCCCGACTCCAAAATGCCTTGCGCCAAGGTGATGGAGGCAGGAATCTTGTGTTCGCGCATCTCGCGCATGGCGATGTCCTTATAAGTCTGGATGTATTCCTCGGGCGTGATGCGTTGCGCATGGAGCGCCAGCGGCATCAATGCAAAAAACAGCAGCAATCTTTTCATTCGTCAAAAATTGGAATTAAAGCGTAAAAGTACTACTTTTTCCGAAACGCAACGAAATTTTTACTATTTTTGAAGCCGATTTCAAGCTATACTATGGACACAACACGCCTATTTGACTATTTCCCCGAGCTGACTGAGAGGCAAAAGGAGCAATATAACCATCTGAAAGACTTATACTTAGACTGGAACGCCAAAATCAACGTCATATCACGCAAGGACATGGAGCAGTTCTACGAGCACCATGTGCTGCACTCGTTGGCCATCGCCAAATACTTCGAGTTGCTGCCTGGCATGAAGGTGATGGACTTGGGTACGGGCGGCGGCTTTCCGGGCATTCCTTTGGCCATTCTGTTTCCACAAACCGAGTTCTACCTCATCGACGGAACGGGCAAGAAAATCATGGTGGTGAACGCCGTGAAGGAGGCCATCGGATTGGAGAACGTGGTGGCCGAGCACAAGCGTGCCGAGGAAGTAAAGGAGAAATTCGACGTGATTACCGGTCGCGCCGTGATGACCCTGCCCGAAATCGCCAACCTTGCAGGCAACAAGCTGAGAATCAGGGGCGACATCGAAGCCGGCGGCATCATGTACTTGAAAGGCGGCGACCTGACGGAAGAAATCAGCAAGCTCAGCCGCTATTGGAGATACAAGCAAGTGCCCGTCAGGAAATGGTTCAAGGAGGAATATTTTGAGGAGAAATACATGGTACACCTATTTTAAGTAAACTACGAATTACGCGAATTTTACTAATTAAAACATTCGTTTCATTCGTGAAATTCGTAGTTAAACAGACTATAAATCAAACATTTCAACAATAATAAGCAAAATGAAAAAATTAACCTTATCGCTAATCGCGACGCTTGCCCTGAGCGCGACCATGTTCGCCCAGCAAGCCATGCCCGTGCCATTCGACCAGAACGTCAGACGCGGCAAACTGGAAAACGGATTGACCTACTACATCCGTCACAACGAGAAACCCTCCCAACGCGCCAACTTCTACATCGCGCAGAAGGTCGGTTCCATCCTTGAAGAAGACGACCAGCAAGGCCTGGCCCACTTCCTTGAGCACATGGCCTTCAACGGAACGAAAAACTTCCCCGGCAAGGAACTCCTTAATTATATGGAGCACAACGGCGTGAAGTTCGGCGAAAACGTGAACGCCTGGACCAGCATCGAGCAAACCGTTTACATGCTCACCAACGTGCCGACCACCAACCCCGGCCTCGTGGATTCGTGCATCCTCGTGCTTCACGACTGGTCGAGTTTCATCTCCCTCGAAGGCGAGGAAATCGACAAGGAGCGCGGCGTCATCCTTGAAGAAATGCGCCAAGGCCAAAGCGCCCAAATGCGCATCTACCAGAAAATGCTGCCCGAAATCTATCCCAACAGCCCCTACGGCCACCGTCTGCCCATCGGCACCGAGGAAGTCGTCAGCGGCTTCGACCATGAGGCCCTGCGCGCCTACTACCACAAGTGGTATCGCCCCGACCTTCAGGGCATCATCATCATCGGCGACATCGACGTAAACGAAATCGAGAGCCGTCTGAAAGCCATCTTCGAGGACATCCCCGCCCCCATCGACCCCGCCGAGCGCACCCGCTTCGAGGTGGCCGACAACGCCGAACCTATCGTGAGCATCTGCACCGACCCCGAAATGACCAACTACAACCTTTCAGTGTTCTACAAACACGACGTGGTGCCTAACGAGGCCAAAGGCGACATCCAATATTGGATCAAAGGCTATATCGACGATTTGGTTGCGACGATGTACAACGACCGCATGAAAGAGCTGACACAGAAAGCCAACCCGCCCTTCATCTTCGGCTACGGCTACTACGGCACCTTCTTCGTCAGCGACACCAAGGACGCTTGGACCAGTTTGGCCTACGCCAAGGACAAGGAAGGCATCGACGAGGCCATCAACGCCATCATCGCCGAAAACAAGCGCATGAAGCAATACGGCTTCACCGCCTCCGAATTCGAGCGCGCCAAAGCCGACCTGATGAAACGCATCGAGAACCAATACGACGAGCGCGACAAGCAGGAAACGAACAAGCACTTCTACCCCATCCTCAACCACTTCCTCACCAACGAGCCGCTGATGGGCATCGAGAACGAATACATGCTGCTCGGCCAAATCCTGCCCGCACTGCCCGTGGAAGCCATCAACGAATATGCCAAGGAACTCATCCGCGAAGACAACATCGTCATCACCCTGACCGCTCCCGAAAAGGAAGGCGAGGTGCTGCCCACCAAGGACGAATTGCTGGCCATGTTCCAAAACGCCAACAAAATCGAGGTTGAGCCTTACGTCGAAACCGTCAGCAACGAGCCGCTGATTGCCACACTGCCTGTGAAAGGTGCTATCGAGAGCAAGAAGCACGACGACACCTTCGACGCCACCATCCTCACCCTGAAGAACGGCGCGAAAGTCATCTACAAGCCCACCACCTTCAAGGACGACGAAGTGCTGATGAGCGCCTACAGCTTCGGCGGCTACAGTGTCATGGACCAAAGCGACCCCTACACCTTGCAGGAAATCAACTCATTAGCCACTTTGGGCGGCGTGGGCAACTTCAGTGCCATCGACCTGCCGAAAGTCTTGGCTGGAAAGAAAGCCAGTGTCCATCCCCAAATCGGAGATGTCACCGAAGGCATCAGCGGCAACTGCTCCGCCCGCGACCTCGAAACCATGCTGCAACTCACCTATCTCTATTTCACCTCGCCCCGCAGCGACGAGGAAGCCTTCCAATCGTACATCACCCGTACCAAGTCGATGTTGGCCAACTACGAATCGAACCCCGACGTCGCCTTCAGCGACAACCTCATCTTCGCCCTCTTCGACAACCACCCGCTCCGCAAGCGCATGAAGGCCGAGGACTACGACAAGGTCGATTATGCCAAAGCCCTGAAACTTTACGCCGACCGCTTCAAGGACGCCAACAACTTCGTGTTCACCTTCGTGGGCAACATCGACCCCGAGACCTTCGAGCCGATGGTCGAGCAATACATCGGTGCCCTGAAGACCAAGAAAAACGACGAGACTTGGACCGACAAAGTGCCTGCCATCACCGACAAGGACGTGAACTGCCACTACACCAAAACCATGGAGAACCCGAAGGTCACCTGCTACATGGTCTATAACGGCGAGATAGAGTTCAACCGCAAGAACCAACTGACCATGCAGGCCTTGAACGACGTGATGGACATCGTCTATACCGAGAAAATCCGCGAAGACGAAGGCGGCACCTACGGCGTGGGCGTCAACGGCAACCTGAGCCTCCGTCCGAAAGAAAGCTTCGTGTTCCTCATCGGCTTCAACACCAACAAGGACATGTATGAGAAACTGATAGGCATCGCCAAGGCCGAACTCCAGAACGTGGCCAACAACGGCCCGCGCCCCGAAGACCTCAAGAAGGTGAAGGAGTTCCTCGTCAAGAAGCACAGCGAAGACCTTGAGAACAACCGCTACTGGATGAACTGCATCCAAACGCAAGAACGCGACGGCTACAACCCGATGAAAGACTACACCGACATCATCAACAGCATCACCGCCGACGACGTGGCCAACATGGCGAAGGCCGTGCTGAACGGATACAAGAAAGAAGTGGTGCAGATTCCGGAATGATTGTATTTGGGCTGTTAGCTGTTAGCCATTAGCTGTTAGCTTGCCAGCCACAAAGCTAATAGCTAACTGCTAAAAGCTAATAGCCAACAGCCCAATCTTAAATCTTGAAATCATAAATCTTTAAACACCAAACAATTATGACTGAAAAACTCACCTTAAGAGACAACCCCACCATGAGGTGGATTGCCTTGCTGCTGTTGGCCTTGGCCATGTTTTGCAGCTACATTTTCATGGACATCCTGTCCCCTATCAAGGACCTGATGCAGACCGAACGCGCTTGGGACAGCCTCGCCTTCGGCACCATGCAGGGCGCTGAGACCTTCCTGAACGTCTTCGTGTTCTTCCTCATCTTTGCCGGTATCATCCTCGACAAGATGGGCGTGCGTTTCACCGCCGTCCTCTCGGGTGCGGTGATGCTCGTCGGCGGCTTGATCAAGTACTACGCCATCAGCGAATCGTTCTATGGCAGTGGTCTTGAGACCTGGTTCACCAACAACCTCAACTATATCCCCGGCTTCGAGGAGTTGGGCGTGTCGCCGTTCTATCGCGGTATGCCCGCCTCGGCCAAGTTGGCCGCCCTCGGCTTCATGGTCTTTGGTTGCGGCGTCGAAATGGCCGGCATCACCGTGAGCCGTGGCATCGTGAAGTGGTTCAAGGGCCGCGAAACCGCCCTTGCCATGGGTTCCGAGATGGCTTTGGCCCGCTTGGGTGTGGCCACCTGCATGATTTTCTCGCCCTACTTCGCCCGCCTCGGCGGCACCATCAACGTGAGCCGCTCGGTGGCCTTCGGCGTGGTGCTGCTCTGCATCGCCCTCATCATGTTCATCACCTATTTCTTCATGGACAAGAAACTTGATGCACAGACTGGCGAGGCTGAAGAGAAAGACGACCCGTTCAAGATCAGCGACATCGGCAAGATCCTCTCCAGCATGGGCTTCTGGCTCGTTGCCTTGCTTTGCGTGCTGTATTATTCGGCCATCTTCCCGTTCCAGAAGTACGCCGTGAACATGCTGCAGTGCAACCTTACCCTGACCACGCCCGAAGCTGGTTCGTTCTGGGCCGGCGACACCGTCACCATCGTGCAATACATCATCATGCTTGTGGTGGCAGTCTGCTCCTTCGCCAGCAACTTCTCAAAGAAGAAAGGCCTGAAATTCGGTTTGATGGCCGTTGCCGTCGTCGCCCTCGTGGTGTATTGCTACATGGGCTACATGCGTGGCACCGCCGAGACCATCTTCGCCGTGTTCCCGCTGTTGGCCGTGGCCATCACGCCCATCCTCGGCAGCTATGTCGACAACAAGGGCAAGGCCGCCTCGATGCTGATGATCGGTTCGTTGCTGCTCATCATCTGCCACCTCACCTTCGCTTTCGTCCTGCCTATGTTCAAGGACAATGCCGTGGGCGGTGTGGTCGTGGCCTACGTGACCATCCTCGTGTTGGGTGCCTCGTTCTCGTTGGTGCCTGCCGCCTTGTGGCCGAGCGTCCCGAAACTGGTGGACGAAAAGATCATCGGTTCGGCCTACGCCTTGATTTTCTGGATCCAGAACATCGGCTTGTGGCTGTTCCCGCTGCTCATCGGCAAGGTGTTGGACAACACCAACCCCGGCGTTGACGACCCCATTGCGCTCAACTACACCTGGCCTCTCGTCATGTTGGCCTGCTTGGGTGTTGCCGCCCTTATCATCGGCATCATCCTGAAGGCTGTCGACAAGAAGAAACACCTCGGCCTTGAGGAGCCGAACATCAAATAAGAATGCAGAATTAAGAATTAAGAATGCAGAATGGTGCCATCGTGCGTCATTCTGCATTCTGCATTCAATATTATTTATGCACAAAGGGAATCTCGCAGTAATCCAGGATTTCCTTCACGAATCTCTGCTCACGGGGGCCGAAATGGGTGTCGGAGCGCGAAACCTGCGTCATCATGCGCGAGAAGACACGTTTCTTTTCCTCCGACATTTGCTTCAATGTCCCGTAGGCCTTGGGAGGCAGTTCTTTGCGGGGAATGGCCTCGAAGCCTTCTAACGCGACCCCCAATTCCTTGAGGCAGCCCCTGAGACAGTCCTCTTCCCCACTCCGCCACCTGTAGTCGGCATAGACGAGGTGATAGAGCACGCTGGCCACCGCCCTTTGTTCCTCTCGGGAAAAATTTTCATCCATAGCGAGTTTTTTTTTTGCAAAGAAAAGGTTTTTTTCTATTTTTGTGCCATAAACAAGCAAAAAAAATTACCGCCATGAGAAAAGCAACCTTACTGTTTCTGGCATTGGCAGCCGCTTTCGCGCTGCAGGCCCAGTGGGTCGACGACCCAATCAACAACAACCACATCGCCAACTCTCCCGACTACTGCGGCGAGATCTTCGTCTCAACCGACAACGAGAATGGCGACACCTACGTCCAATGGACCTCAAGCGGCAGCAACGGCTACGGTCCCACGCTGCAACGCCTCACTTTTGACGGCACGCCGCAATGGGGCGACGACGGCATCCGCATCATGGGACACCAGTTCTCTTCCTCTTCGGAAGGCAAGGCTATGGCTGTCACCGCCGACCATGCCGTGGTCAGTTGCTTCGCCACAGCCGAAGACATCACCGTGGCCGTGAAAATCAACGCTGACGGCACCTACGCCTGGGGAGAACGAGGCGTCACCCTTTTCGACGGGCGAGGCTTCTCGCGTGCCGAAGTCATCGCTGGCGAAGACGGCGGCGCATGGGCCTTGGGCTTCGACTACCAACGGCTCTTCCTCCAATACATCAAAGCCGACGGCTCGTTGTATCCCACCACCATCGTCGAGGCAGAGGGTTTCATTTGCCAATACGGCCAACTCACCCTCGGCGTGGGCAATGCTGCTTTCTTGACCTACGAAAAAACACCCGCATCGGGAAGTTTCTGGATTGACAAAGAGATCCATCTCGTGGGCTATACCGTCGAAGGCGTACAAATCGGCCCCGATGTCACCTTGATGTCGTCACAGACTTTCCAGGTCACTTATATCCATTATGTCGTGCCCGATGGCTTAGGCGGTGCCTACGCCTACATTTGGCATTCGGGCATCGGCGGCATGTTCAACACCTACGTGTTCCACTACGATGCCAACGGATTCTCCACCATCAGCGACACGAACGGCGTTGCGGTTCACGAACCCGACGCGAACAACTACTACCTTGGCGCTTACGGCACCGTCGACCCCGCGAGCCACGACCTCATCATCGCCTACGAGCAAACCGACGCCAACTTTCAGGCGGAGAGCCGGATCTACATCAACCGCATCACCTCGACAGGCGAAAAGGTTTGGGGCGAGGGCCTTTTGGCCGTCGATGATATAGGCGACAACTACTCTGACATCTTCGTTGACGCTTTCGAGGACGGCAGCGGATTCTCCCTCATCTACAACAAGGGCAACTACAATTCCACCATCGAAGCCATCGGCTTCGACATGGACGGCAACCAACTATGGACCAAGCAGATAAGTTCGAGCAGCTACACTAGAGCCATGTGCGACAACAGCTCGGGTTTCCACATGGGGCAAAACATCATAGCATGGGTCAACTCGGGCAATGGCGGCATCTACGGCCAAAACATCGCCCCCGACGGCACCATGGGCCCCATCGAGCCTATCATCCCCACGCCCGACTGCCCCGCCCCCGAGAACCTGCAAGGCGAGTACTCCTTCGACATGGAGACCCAACTGTTTGGCGTGCAAATCAGCTGGACCGCGCCTGCAACACAACCCTTGCACTACAACCTCTACCGCCACAACGACATCAACAAAGACAACCTCGTCATCGAAGTGCCGGGCAACGCCACCTCCTATCTCGACGAGAGCGGCTTGGGCACCTACAAATACCAACTGACCGCCGTCTACGAGGACTGTGAATCCGACTTCGCCCTCACCCCCGACGGCGAAGACCACGTCTACGTCGAGGTGACCGGCATCGAGGAAAACACGGAAAACAAAATCGTCACCGTCGTTCGGATCTATAACGCCAACGGACAATGCCTGCGCAGCCAAACCCCTGAAGACCTCGGCACGGGCATCTACATCATCCAAGGCCTGACCCAAGACGGACAGATGGTGAACCAGAAAATCGTCGTAAACAAACAACCATAAACCACCAACAATTCCACAAAAAAATGGCTGCGTTTGCAGCCATTTTTTTGTGGGAACTGTTGGGCTCGAACCAACGACCCCCGCCTTGTAAGGGCGATGCTCTGAACCAACTGAGCTAAGCTCCCATGGGTTTTGAGGCTGCAAAAATAGGAAAATTTAATTCGACACGACCATTTTTTCGCTTTTTTTCGTCAACAAAAGTGCAAATTTCAAAAAAAAATGCTACTTTTGTAGCAAAAATAAACCATTTGACAAGAGCCTATTCTGACATGAAAAAACTGAAACACAACAACTTAAGCAAATTCCTCCCCCTTTTACTCCTTGTCTTGACCCTGCTTTGCTGCACCTTGGCCATCGCCGACGTGGGCAACAACAACCGCTACAGCAGCGGCAGCGGCGACTACGGCGGCGGCAACGGCGACTGGGGCATCATCATCGGATACCTGATTGGCCTTCTCATCGAAAACCCCGTCCTCGGCCTTATCGTGTTGGCCATCCTCGTGGTTTTTGTCCTAATCAAGAAGAAAGTATCGAAAACAAAAGCCACCAATACCACCTATATTAATAAGCAGGTGAACGAGCAGGCTAATACCGACGTCACAAGTGACCGTACCGAATATGTGACCGAAATCATCCACAGATTCGACCCCGACTTCTCGTCCGACAAGTTCATAGGATTCGCGCGCGAGGTGTTCATGAAGATCCAAGAGGCATGGACCACGAAGGACTGGAAGCCCATCCGCCCGTTTGAGAGCGAAACACTGTTCAACCAGCACAAGCAGCAACTCGACGAATACATCCGTCTCGGCAAGACCAACGTCATTGAGAAAATCGCCATCAACCACTGCTCGCTGCACGACATCAGGGAGGACGGCGACAAGGAAGTGCTCACCGTGTGGCTCAACGCCGTGATGCGCGACTACGTCATCGACGACGCCACCAAGAAAGTGCTCGAAAGCGACCCGAACCGCGACTGGTACATGAAATACGTGATGGTGTTCAACCGCAAGGCCGGCCTGAAGACCAACCCAGGCAAGAAAGGCAACACCATCACCAACTGCCCCAACTGCGGCGCACCCACCGAAGTCACCTCGTCAGGACAATGCAACTACTGCGGCAGCGTCATCACCAACGGCGAACACGACTGGGTCTTGACCGACATCCGCTCACGAAACTGAACAACCGAACCCTGTACGGCTGCCATTATGTACGGCTGCCACAATGTGACAGCCCTCCAACTGAACAACTAAACAACTTAAAACAACAAACACTATGGGACTCATCAAAGCAATAACAGGCTCCATTGGCGGCACCTTGAAAGACCAATGGTTAGACCTCATCAAATGCGAAAACATGGACATGAACACCCTGATGGTGAAGCAAACCACCAAGACGGGTCAAATCTCTAAAGGCAGCCGCATCCTCGTGGCTCCCGGCCAAGTGGCCGTCATCTACGACAGCGGCTCAGTACTCGACGCCACCGCCGAGGAAGGTGTCTACACCTTCGACGAGTCGTCGTCGCCGTCGTTCTTCGGCGGTCAGTTCGGCCCGGTATTCAAGGAGATGTGGCAGCGTTTCACCTACGGCGGCACCCCCGCCAAGGAGCAGGCCGTCTTCTTCTTCAACATCAAGGAAATCCTTGACAACAAGTTCGGCACCGCCACGCCCATCCCGTTCCAGGACTGGTCGCACGCCATCCCGAACCAGATGACTGGCTCGCTCAGCCCGATGGCTGTCAATGTGCGCTGCTACGGCAAATACACCTTCCAGCTCGACGACGTGGGCATCTTCATGCGCAACCATGCCGGCACCGGCAACGTGGTGAAGAAGCAAGACCTCACCGAGCAGATGCGCAGCGAGGTGATCGCCGCCTTCCAGAACGTGCTCAACGAGATGGGCAACAGCAAGCACCGCGTGCCCGTGCTCGAACTGCCGAGCTACACCGACGAGATGAAACAGGCGATGGACGAGCGCGTGTTCGACGAGCCCATCCGCGCCCGTGGCGTCAAGCTGGTGAGCTTCACCGTGGAGAGCGTCTCGCTCGACGAAACCAGCCAAGCCAAGATCGACCGCTACGAATACAGCTCCAACTCGATGATGCAGCAAGGCAAGATCATCGACGTGATGGGCGACGCCGCCAACAACCCCGGCGGCGCCGGCAACGCCTTCATCGGCCTCGGCATGATGAACGCCGGCACAGGCGGCATGACGGGCAGCGTGATGCAGAACGCCTGGGGCAACCAAGGCCAACAGCAAAACTACGACCCCTATCAAGGCGGCGCACAACAAGTCCCTCATGGCGTGCCCTGCCCCAAGTGCGGCACAGCCATCTCCGGCAAGTTCTGCCCCGAGTGCGGAACACCTGCTCCGGCGCCCAAAGCCGCAATGAAATGCCCGAAGTGCGGCACCGAAACCACCGGCAAGTTCTGCCCCGAATGCGGAACAGCTATGGCAGCAGTAGGCCCGAGGAAATGCCCCAAATGCGGCAATGACGTAACAGGCAAGTTCTGCCCCGATTGCGGAACAGCTATGGCATAAACCTTTCCAACAAAACAGTAGAGACGGTGCACGCACCGTCTCTACATTGTGTTCGAACTGAGCGAATAACGGGGCTCGAACCCGCGACCCTCAGCTTGGGAAGCTGATGCTCTACCAACTGAGCTACATTCGCGTTTACGGCTGCAAAAATACACATTTTTTTGAAACGCAAAGCATCCAACCTATTTAATTTTAAATCTTAAAATCTTAAATCTTGAATCTTTTATGCCCATAACTGAAAAAGAAGAACGCATCATCCGCGACAGTTTCCACCCCAAATCGTGGAACGACGTGAAAACCCACGACTCATGGTCGGTGTTCAAGATCATGGCCGAGTTCGTGGAAGGCATGGAGAAAATGTCGAAAGCCGGCCCCTGCGTGGCCATCTTCGGATCGGCACGCACCAAGCCCGGCGACAAATACTATGAGATGTCTGTCGAGATTGCCGAAAAACTGGCCGACTACGGCTTCGGCATCATCACCGGCGGCGGCCCCGGCATCATGGAAGCCGGCAACAAAGGCGCCTACCAAGGCGGAGCCACCAGCGTGGGACTCAACATCAACCTGCCTTTCGAGCAGCATTTCAACCCCTACATCGACAGCGACAAGAACATCAACTTCGACTACTTCTTCGTCCGCAAGACCATCTTCATGCGCTACGCCCAAGGCTACATCGCCATGCCCGGCGGCTTCGGCACACTGGACGAACTCTCCGAAGCCATCACCCTCATCCAAACCAACAAAATGGTCGACTTCCCCGTCGTCCTCGTCGGAAAAGACTACTGGCAGGGACTGATCGACTGGTTCAGGAACACGCTGCTCACCAACTCGATGATCAAGGAAGAGGACTTCGACATCTTCCATGTGGTCGACAACGCCGACGACGCCGTGAAAATCATCAAGGACTTCTACAAGAAATACGCCATCAAGCCGAATTTCTAACGATGCGTCGTTTTATTGAAATCCCAATCCAACTACTTGACATTGAAGGAGAAGGCTTCCATATCATGGTCAACGGATCGATCCATGGTAAGGAAGCCCACTTCCTTGTCGACACGGGAGCCTCGCGCTCCGTCTTCGACCCAAAGACAGTTTCCGCCTTCATCGACAACCTGATCTTGGAGAAAAAGGATGGCCTGACCGCAGGCGTTGGCAGTTCCGACTTGGAGAGCGCGACATTCCTAATCCAATCACTCGCCATTGGAGGTTTGGAAATCCATGACTACGAGGCTGTTGCCTTGGACCTCGGACACATCCATGAGATGTATGCGAAACTGCAAATGCCCCACATCGACGGCATCATCGGCGGCGACGTGCTGAAAAAGCACAAGGCCCTTATTAATTATAGGTGTAAGAAACTGCGGCTTACGCCCTAGGCCTACTCCGTTTCGGCAGGGACTTCTTTCACATATTTCGCATCCAGGCACAGCCTGAAGCCGCCGAACGAGTTCTTCAGGTCGGGAAGGCGCTTGCCGCGCCACGCCACGCGGCACGACGACTTGGGCAACTGCCACGCGCCGCCACGGATGACATACATGTCGGCATCCTTGCCAAGGCCCGCGTTGCGCTCCTTGTCGTAGAAACGGTATTTGGTGCCGCACCATTCCCACACGTTGCCGCTCATGTCGTAGACACCCAACTCGTTGGCCGTGCGTTTCTTCACCTTCTTCGTCTTGCGCGCGTTGTCGTTGAACCAAGCCACACGCTTCGCCTCGTTGCCGCCACTATAGACATAGCCACGCGAACACTTCCCTCCACGTGCCGCATATTCCCATTCCTCCTCGGTAGGCAGGCGGAAATGCATCCCCGTGAGGCTGTCCAAAAGACGCAGAAACTCCTTCACCTCATAGTAGTTGACGTTGGTCACAGGACGTTTCGAACACTTGTATTTGCTGGGGTTGTAACCCATCACCGCTTCCCACAGCTTCTGGGTCACTTCGGTTTGGCCGATATAGTAGTCTTCGCGGATGACGACGTGATGCACCGGCAACTCATCGGTTTGCGAATAGCGGTCGTAATTGAACTCGGCAGTATCGGCATGTTGCGCACCCATCCAAAAGTCGCCTTTCTCGACCCGTACCATATTGAAACTCACTTTGTTGACGCGATACGACGCAGGAGCAGGAAGCGTATCCTGAGCCAAGCCTCTCAGAGCGGCCATCAGGAAAAGGCATAGGTATAAATTGGTTTTCTTCATTTTTGATGTGATTTGAATGGCAAAGATAAGTCTTTTGGCTTATGAAACGGCTACCCAACCCATACAGCACAACCCTCTGTACCATTCAAAGAAAATACAACAATATGAAAATCAAATAATTACATATAAAAAAAAAAAAAAAACAGACCTAAAAAAATTTACCTATTGAGAATACAAAAAAAATGTCTATTTTTGCGCCCCAAATTACAAGACATAAAAAGCAATAAAAACACCTTTAAACAATTAAGACAATGCAACTCATCAGCCTCTCCTGGCTCTGCGGGCGCAACACGCGCCGCGGCCCCTCGCACCGACTGAAAACCAACCTTTTGTGCCTCGCGGCACTTTTCCTGTTTGCCCTTATGCCCAGCGTGGGATGGGCGCAAGAAACGAGAAACGTGTCCAACTCACGAGATCTCAGTGAGGCATTGGAAGCCGATGGCACGATTGTAATCAATATAACGCGAGATTTCGATCTCGACAGCAACCATGTAGCTATCTATAGAGCTAACAACAACATTAAAAAGTATTTCAGCAGCGCCATTCTTGTGAGAGGCACAAAAACAATAAATGGCACCGTAAACGGCATCCGGCACACAATCTTCCGAGGTCCATACAGAAACAGCACCTTCATCTTTGCGGAAGACGCCAGTCTTACGATAAACGGCCTAACCTTTGACGGCGAAGGGTATTCCAACCACGGCCCCTTGTTCGCTCTCGACGCTTATCCGGATACGAAAGGCAACCTCATAAATACGAATGCCAGTCTCACGATGAACAATTGCATCATCAAGGAATGCACGGCCAAGACAGCGTTTGATAGCGATGGGTATTTTGATGTATCTGGCGGTGGCAGCGGTCTGGAAACGTTCTATGTCAACCCAATGAACCCAAATAGCAGCAACTACATATTCCCGGTTACCGATACAGCAAATTGGAATTTCAAGTGGTACTCGAATTTCTCCACGGGCGGCGCAGCCATCCATTTTGACCCCCTGAAAAAGGCAGCCGACAATAACGATAACGACAACACACTCACCCTCAACGGCTGCACTTTCCAAAACAACGAATGGAGTGAACGTGATGGCTATGGCTCATACACTAACGGAGGCGCGATATATTTGGGGTTGGAAAAGTCACATGGCGGCACATTCACCAATTGCACATTCGAAGAAAACCGCGCCGGCGGGGCAACTCAGGGCGTTGGCGGGGCTATCTATTTCTCTAATGCTGCACATCCAAGTTTTAGTTATCCATACCGTTTCACAGGCAACACCGTCATAACCGGGAACTCCTGCGGCTTAGATGGCGGCGGCATCTTTTTGGATGGCGGCAAGGCAATCTTTGAACAGGCTGTCACCATTTCAAACAACACCGCCAAACGAGGCGGCGGCATTTTCCAAAGAAATGGCGAGCTTCATATCACAACCAATGGCAACAACAATAGCCAAAAAATCATCATAGACAGCAATACTGCCAACAACGATACCAACAGTGAAGGCGGCGGCGGCATCGAGATCGCTGGCGGCGTGACCGACTTTGTTGGAACCGAGTCCAACCCCATCCAAATCACAAACAACAAGGCCCCGAATGCCGATGGCGGCGGCATCTGGGTAGGTCAAGCTTCGCCCTCTTTCACCCATTGCATCATAGGCAGTTCGGGTAACGGCAACAGCGCCAACAACGGCGGCGGCATCTGCCTCAATAGTACAGCTGCCTCTTTCACAAATTGCAACATCGAATACAACTACACTACTGGCTCTGATAGTTACGGCGGCGGCGTTAGCTGCTTAGGTGCTTTCACCCGATTGAGCACTTTCAACAACTGCAGCATCAGCTACAACGGCGAAAACGGGACGTACAAAACCAAATACGGCGGCGGATTGTATATGGACTCTGACAACGGCATACTCAAAGGCGGGTGCAATGTACATGACAACACAGCCGAAAACGGCGGCGGCATCTACTACAAGTATGGCAGCTTCGAAAACACCAACTATGTTTATAGCAACACAGCCACCAGCAACGGCGGCGGCGTGTATGTTGACGTAAGTAGTTCAATGGAACTGCAAGGCCTCGTCATCGGCACCAACAATGCGGAAGCTAATAACATAGGCAACAAGGCCCGGAATGGCGGCGGTGTTTACACCTATAGTAGTAATGGTAGTGACCATTGCATCACGATAAACAATTGCAAAATCGTTTACAACAAGGTGGACGCGGATAGCGCCACCATCGCCACGGGCGGCGGCCTGTGCATGGCCAACCAAGTCTCCGCCTCCGACCGTAGCCACAAAGTGAAACTGACAGGTGGAACCATCATAGACCAAAACGAGGCAAAGAATGGCGGCGGCGTGTATGTGACAAATGGTGGCACCCTAACCCTCCAACTCACTGATGCCACGCTGAGCAACAACAAGGCCACCGCAGGCCACGGCGGCGGCATCTACAACAACAACCAAACCGTGACGAGCGCAGGTGCCACAAGCATCGTCGTCATAAAGGGCAACGAGGCCCTTGCAGGCAACGGCGGCGGCATCTACAACGACGGCACAACAGAATTTAATGCCGGCACCACCACTTTCGAGAACAACAAAGCAACGAATAATGGCGGCGGCATCTACAACGGATGGCAGGTGACTCAGGCGGAGGGCAGCACGTTGGCCTTCGACAACAACACCGCCACCAGAAACGGCGGCGGCGTTTACCACACAAGAAGCATAGCAGGGGCAGGCAACAGCGATCTTACCCTCAATGGCGCAACCTTCAGAGGAAACCAAGCCATGGAAGGCGGCGGCATCTACACCGATTACATCTGCAACCTTAACGGCTGCCAAATCGGCCAATCCGGCGACGGCAACGGCAACAGCGCCCTGAACGGCGGCGGCATATACAAGAGGAAAAATGGAATGCTCACCATCAACGGCGGCAAGGTGTCAAACAACACCGCCTCCAACAACGGCGGCGGCATCTATTTGGAGCAAAATGACGCGGTAGTAAACAACAATTGCCATATCGAAGGGAACAAAGCCACCAACGATGGCGGCGGCATCTATTTGAATGGGCAGCATGGGTTCGAGTCAGGGTCATATTATTTTTACAGCTGTGCTATTTTGAAACATGATGGTATTACCGAGGGTCATACAATAGATTCTACGAAATTACGGGTGGTTTCTGGGACTAATGTTACATTATTTGAGTATGGAAGTGTAATTAGTGGTAGTTATCTTCATATTCAAAATGATGGTATGATTAGTAATCTGGGTATTTATTATTATGAAGAGACATCCGACATCGAAGTTGGGACCGATGGTGACTATTTCTTGCTCAGATTAAAAGAAAAGAATTTTAATAATGTATTTGCTGAGGTGAAAGTTCCGGTGTCTTATGATCCAGGCAGTCCTTTATTTCCAAATTTGTTTCCTCCCAATTATTACTATGAAAGTAATGGCGATGTGCAAGTCGAAAACTACGGGGCGCCGGCAATCAGTTCCACCATCACGCTCAACGGCTGCACGGTGGGCAATGGCAACGAGGCCGTCAATGGCAAAGGCGGCGGCATATACATCAGCGACAACGCCACGGCCAACCTTTCAGGCTCCAACGTGCAGAGCAACACGGCCGGCACCTTCGGCGGCGGCGTGTATATCTCCACCGATGCCAACATGGGCGTGAGTGGCGCAGTGAAGGTGGAAGACAACACCACAAAACGCAGCTCCGCCACATACCCCTACCTGAAAGAAAGCTCAGAAGACGACGTTTGCCTGCAAACCATAAAGGCTTTGGCAAAAGGCGTAATCACGCACAACAAAGGCAAGATAAAGCTGAACGACGCAATCACCGGCTCATGGATCGGCATCACCGAGGAAGAAATTGCCACGGTGACCGACAATACAAACGTCCGCCTCCACAACGAAGAAGGCAACTACTACCGCCAATTCACCATCGACTATGGCGACAACCACGTCGAAAACGATGTAACGAAGTTCTTCTTCTCCAACGACAAAGTGTTTAAAGTCGTCAAGCTGCCTGCCAGCAACGCCACATACCAAACCTCCACCAACAAGCTGGAGGTCACCCTCGGTATACCGCCGCTCGTGTATTGGTATGTGGCTGGCATCGTCGATGACAACAGTCACACATGGGGCGACGACCAAAACAACAGCGGCCTCTTCCCCGATGTGCCCTGCCGCACCCTCACCGGACCGGAAGGCGTGTTTGCCAGAGGCTACGACCCCGACAACCCATACCACCACATCTTCGTGGTGCGTGCCATCAGCATCGACGAGGAAGCCAAAGTGAGAACAACCAGTGACGTCGTGGTCATCCGCTACCCGGAAGGCGACACCTATAACTATGGATGGTTCGCAAACGGCACCAACCAAATACCCAATGCTGCCGGTTCGAGGGAAATTGTGCTCAACCGCTATCCGGGCAAGCATGAACTGTCAAACGGGATCATTGACGCCGGTGGCGGAGCGCCAGGTGCCTCACCACAAACAGGCCCCGGCACCAATGTGGGCCCCATTGTTCAAATGAACGCGGCAAAGGAAGCCGTTTTGTACAACATCACCTTGGACGGCTTGAAGCACCATGACGGCGTGACAGACCCGTCATACAACCCCGGAGGCGCAAGCATCAGCCCCACGAGCGCCTCGCTCGCAGTGGAAGAAACGCCCATCAGCGGAAGCAACATAGGCACCATCACCCTGAAGGAGCGCTGCAAAGTGCAGCAGAACAACAACAAGAACGGCACCGATAATAGTGGCGCAAGTGCCCCTGCCAACAAGGAAAAGCGTATTGGCGGTGGCGTGTATTGCGCTGGCACACTCGTGGCTGAAGACTTAACCGTGACCACCAACAACTGCGCCACCACCGGCGGCGGCATCCACATCGCCGGCACGGGCACCGCCACCCTCGACGAGGGCTGCAAGGTGACGCACAACACGGCCTCCAACTGCGGCGGCGGCGTCTACATCGACTCCAATGCGACGCTGGAACTCAACGGCAGCGGCACAGATGGCGTGCTCATCAAGCACAACCACGGCAACAGCAAGGGCGGCGGGGTCTACAAGTTGGGCAGCCTCAAGGTGCAAGGCAAGGTG
>JBGUHI010000029.1:0-17242 GCA_045111995.1 Candidatus Limimorpha sp.
GTACGGATGTTTTTCGTCCAAAAGCCCTGACGAACAGGTTTTTTCCCGTCAAGGAAACTCAGATGGAACAACGAAAGCCTGTCCACCAATTTGTAATAGACATTCCGTGCACTGCCGCCATAATAAATATATGTGGTCACAAAATCGCTTTTCTCCAAGGCCTGCAACATTTTGGAAAGCCGTCCGTTGTAGGCAATCGAGGTCTGCTCCGCGATTTCTTTTCGCGTGAAACCGCCTCGTTTGGTGGCCAACAGCCGCACAATCTCCATGTATTTCTCCGAATTGGAGTACAAGGAACTGTAAAGCCGCTCGAACTCATTATGCAGTCGGCCGTTCTTCGCAAAAAACAGATTGTCAATGTTTTCCGAGAGACTGTTTTCAGGCTTCAGGTAATTGAGGTAATACGGTACGCCGCCAAACACCATGTAACTCTGCACCTGCTCATAACGGTCCATGCTGATGCCCCGCGACTCATAAAACTGCTCACATTCCGCCAAATTGAACGGCGAAAGGTGCATCTCATAGGTGAGGCGGCCATAAAGCCCGCCTGTGTTGTTGATGATTTTGTCGTTCATCCACGAAGCCGCCGAACCGCAAACGACGAGCATCAAGTCTGTTCGGCCCGCGCCCCAACCGTTCCAGAAATGCTCCAGTGCCGACACGAACCCCGACCGCTCCGAATCCATCCATGGCAACTCGTCGATAAAGACCACTTTTCGCCAGATTTCGCCTTGCTGTTCCAACATCTCACGGAGGCAAGCGAAAGCCTCAAACCAGTCGGCGGGCATGGTGTCCCAATCGCCGCCAAACTGCTGGATGCTTGAGCAAAACGCCCGCAACTGCTCCCGCTTCAAGTCCTTTTTCTTGCCTTGAACATCGGCGGGCGAGATGGCAGTGTGATAGAACGCGAAACGCCCAGAAAAATGCTCGCGGACGAGGAATGTCTTCCCCACGCGCCGACGGCCATAGATCGCCACAAATTCCGGTCTTCCCGAGTTGTAAAGCCTTTCAAGTTCTTTCCTTTCCGATTTTCTGCCGATAATTTCCTGCATAACACATTGTTTTTATGCCGCAAAGATACATATTTCTTTTGTTCATGGACATAAAAAATAAAAAAATATGTCCACGAAAGCACTTTTTTATATGTTCATGGACATGTTTTTAATATAAAAAGTGTCCACGAAAATGTTTTTCGGAGCTTTCGTGGACATTTTCTTTGGAAAATCGTGCAGCCCATCCGCAGAGAAGAAAATGGGGGGCTGGTATAAAAGCTTGAGAAAAGAGCAACTTCAATTTACATCTCCAATCTCAACACATTTGTTGGGGTATTCTTGCATGGAGCGAAATAGCGTGATGCTTTCTGTTACTCCAGCCGAGTAAACCTTTTCGCTTATATAGATACTCCATCATTTGTTGTTCACAAATTTCACGATACAGTCTATGCAAATGGGACGGGCAGTCACTTCGTCAATAAACACATTGGCAGGGTGCATGTCTTCCAAAGTAATGCGTTCCGAAATGTAGTTCACGCCTTGTCCGCCCCAGTTGTCACGGAAGCCTTTTTCCGCAACAAGTGCGTCAATCTCAGATTTAGTAGCAAGGCGTAGGCATCGCACGTAAGGTTGAGTAAGGATTACACGAAACAGCCCATCCGAATCACGAGTGAAGCCTATGACATGCATGGCTGTCTCTGGAAAAACGTAGTTGTGGAGAGCAATAGCATCAAGGGCTTTTTGAGTGGTGGAATAGATAGACGCACGCTCTTTTAGCACGGCAGGAGAGCCGTCTCTGTAATACACTTTGGCTTCCGCTCCTTCAGCTATCATGGGGCCAAATCCCTTACGAACGATGTCGTCCGATGCTTCCACCCAAAGCCGGGCGGCTTTTGCCCATTGTTCGATGAGTTTTTCTTGCAGTTCGTCTAATTCCCAGTTGCTTGGGCTTGCTTGGCTGCTTCCAGCATCGCCACCTGCTGCAAGGCTTCTTTGAGCGTAGCTCGCGACGATGGACGCCCCGATGAGAGCCGAGCCTGCCTTGCAGATTCCTGAATGCTCTCGTAGATTAAATCGAGGAAAGTCTGTGGATCCATTTTCTATGTTGTTTACGAGTTCATCTATGGCTTGAAGTGTCGAATCAGCAAAGCCGTCGATGGCTATTGCATCATATATGTCTTGGAAACACCTCATAGGCTTTTTTCTTGGGTGCAAAATTACACTTTTTCTAAAAATGCAACTCATGAAGATAATCTTTTATTGAAATGCTGGTCATTTTTGGACTCTTTGCTTTTGCCATAGGGCCATTATCCGATGTCTTGATGGAACGCAAGGCGACCTGAACATTTTGTTTTGTAGACATAAAACAAACAAAAATGTGTCCATTAAAGTACATTTTTATACTTTCGTGGACACTTTATTTAGAGAGCAGTCCCTAAAAACATCACATCATAAACCGGCATATAAGTTACGCCGTCTTTTTCCTCAACGGTGCCTTCGTTGCAGAAAACGATGGCGTTTTTCACCGAATAATCCTCATTTTCAATGAAATGATCCAAGGCACTATGCACATAATAGTCCTTTCCCGACTTGACTTCCAACGGCAATACTGAAAGACGCTCGTAGTCGTCAATAAGGAAATCGACCTCGCCCTTTTTTTTGTTGTCGTAATAGAACAACTTGAAGCCGTGCGCCTTCAGTTCCTACGCCACCGCCGACTCGTACACCGTTCCCAAATTCACGCTGCACTCATCATTCAAAATCGGGTTGATGTTGTTTCGGTAGAGGATGCCCGTCAAAATGCCCACATCGTTGAGATACAACTTCAACAAGTTCTTGCTCATCAATTCGACAAGCGGGAAAACGGGATTTGAAATGGCTTTCACATCAAGGGCGATACCCGAGGCAATCAGATAATCGAACTCGTCCTGATAATCCTTGAAACGCTTGCTGTTCATTCCTTCAATATCGCGGGCGACGATGCGCTTCTTCTTATTTTCCAATACCGAAGGAATCATGTCGTAAATACGCCTGATTTTCAGCCTGTTTTCTTGGTCATATTTCGAGGCATCGACACCATAATACTCGTGGATTTGGCTTTGGATTCGGCGAACAGTAGCGATGTTGGTGTCGTTCACAAACGACTGCACCGCTTCAGGCAAACCTCCTACCAACAAATACTTGCGGAACAAGTCCATCATCCGTCGATGGAAACTCTCTTGCAGGCTTTTCTTGGCCAAAAACATCTCTCGGCAATGGCTGATAAACTCAACGCCAACGCCATTTGCCCAAAGAAACTCTTCAAAATCAAGCGGATAAAGATGGCGAACTTCGATACTGCCCATCGGGATAGAAAGTGTCTTGAACAATGTGATGCCCAATTCCGAACCACTGGCTATGTAAGTGAAGCGGTTGTCTTGGTTGAGGAATTTGAGCAAGGTAAGCAAATGAGGATATGCTTGAATCTCATCGAGAAAGACCAAAGTATCCTCTTTGCTGCCCAATTTTTCTCCCGCCAAGGCACTCAATTGGAGATAAAAAGCCGAAACCGACATCGCATCGGCAAAATTCCTTTCGTTCAGGCTGTCGTCCAACAAGTTGATTTCGACATAGTTCTTGAACATTTTTTTGCCGACCTGACGGATGATGAAGGTTTTCCCCGTTTGTCGCGCACCGTCCAAAATGAGGATTTTCTGCGGTCGAGGAGCCAAGAATTCCTCAATGTAAGTCTCGATTTTTCGTTTCAGCATAACATTGGCTTTTATTACGCCGCAAAATTACACATTTTCACCGAATTACAAAACAAAAACTGCGTTTTCCTATAAAATTTACCCTTAAAAAACTGCGTTTTCCTATAAAAATCGCTCTCTAAAAACTGCGTTTTCCTATAAAATTTACCCTTAAAAACCTGCGTTTTCCGATGAAATCAGAAAAATTGGCAACCGATACCATAAATTCCGTATTTTTGTCGTCTCATCAAAATCTTGAAATGCGAAGCATTCGACGAAGTCAATTTTAAATCTTAAATTTTAAATCTTAAATTTTGAATCTTTAAATCCCCAAGCACATGAAATACAACAGAGTACTCCTTAAACTCAGCGGCGAGGCCCTGATGGGCAGCCAGCAATACGGCATCGACCCGCAACGTTTGGCCGACTATGCCGACGAAATCATCGAAGCGGCAAAGGCCGGCGTGCAAATCGGAATCGTCATCGGCGGCGGCAACATCTATCGCGGCCTGCAAGGTGCCTCGAAGGGCATGGACCGCATCCAAGGCGACTACATGGGTATGCTCGCCACCGTCATCAATTCGATGGCCATGCAATCGACCCTGCAAAGCAAAGGTCAGAAAGCCACGCTGTTGGCAGGCCTTTACATCGACCGCATCGCCGACACGATGAGCAGCGCGAAGGCCATCCGCCTGCTTGAGGAAGGCCATATCGTGGTGATGGGCGCCGGCACGGGCAATCCTTTCTTCACCACCGACACGGGTTCCGCCCTCCGCGCCGTGGAAATCAAGGCCGACATCATCCTGAAAGGCACCCGCGTGGACGGCATCTACACCGCCGACCCCGAAAAAGACCCCACCGCCACCAAATTCGAGCACATCACCTACGACGAGGCCTACCAACGCAACCTGAAGGTGATGGACATGACCGCCTTCACCATGTGCAAGGAAAACGACATGCCGATGTACGTCTTCGACATGAACACACGCGGCAATTTGATGAAGGTCTTGCGCGGCGAGAACATTGGAACGCTGGTGACCAAATAAAACTTATATCGAACACGCTTTGCGTCACTGCGAGGCACGAAGCAGTCCAGAAAAAGAACTCATTCCCTGGATTGCTTCGTCGTTCCTCCTCGCAATGACGCAAAGCAACGCAAGTGTCAATCAACATGAGAACCCGCAAGAACCATCTGCGCAAGACCCACAATGCGTCAGACAAGCGGCTGGATTACATCCTTTTGGGTGTCATCCTTGCCGTAGCTGCCGTATTGCGGCTTTGGAAACTCGGCCAAGTGCCCTTCATGCACGACGAGTTCAGCGCACTGCTGCGCACCCGTTTCGACAACTTCCACGACTTCATCCAACAGGGCGTGATGCCTGATAGTCACCCGATTGGAGTGCAAATGTTCCTTTGGCTTTGGGTGCGGATTTTTGGCTGGAGTGAGTTCTGGGTCAAGCTGCCTTTCGCGCTGATGGGCATCGGCTCCGTTTACCTTATTTATTTAATAGGACGGCAGTGGTTCAACCGAAAGGTGGGGCTATTCTCGGCGGCGTTTTTTGCCGTCAGTCAGTTTACGGTGTTTTATAGCCAATTGGCGCGGCCGTATTCGGCGGGGCTTTTCTTTGTCCTGCTGATGGCGTGGTTTTGGCATAAAGTCGTATTTGAAACAAAAACGCCATCCGTCGGCACTTATGTCGGCTTCGCGCTTTCGGCGTGGGCTTGCTCGCTGATGCAATATTTCTCCATCGCGCAGGCGGGACTGATCTTCCTCACAGGCTTGCTTTTCCTATCGAAAGAGCGACGCAAAGCATACTGGATCAGCGGTTTAGGGGCGGTGGCGTTGTTTGCCCCTACCCTACCCATTTTCTATCAACAACTCTTTGTCAGCGGCAGTATCGGTGGTTGGCTGAGTGCGCCCAAGGCCACCTTTTTCACGGATTTCCTCCAATACACAATGAACTACTCCATGCTGTTCATGTTTGCCACGGGCATCATCATTTTATTGCCGTTTATCCTCGGAAAGCGCGACAAGAGCAGGAATCCGTTGCGTTGGGCAGGCTTGGCATGGTTCGTCGTCATCTTCGCCATCGCGTTCATCTACTCCTTAAGACGCGAGCCAATTTTGCAGCATAGCACGCTGATTTTCAGTTATCCATTCGTCATCATAGTAGCCTTATCGATGTTCAAAAGTCGCACCTTGTCGCCGTGGCAGACCGCCTTAGTGGTCGCGGCCATCCTGTTTGTGGGAACTGGCTCGCTCATCATGGAACGCCGCCACTACGACCTGATGTACCACCAAGGCTTCGACCAAATTGCTGTTGAGATGCAACAGGACAAGGATCGATATGGCGACAAGATACAGTTCGCCACCCGCGCCGAGATTGGCGAGGCGGCAGAGTTCTACCAAGCACAGACCGACATCAAGAGCCGCGTCGTTTTCAACCGCTACAGTTCGGTGAGCGAGTTTTACCGATGGCTGCACGAGCATGACGAAGTCCCAATGCTGGGTTTTGGCTGGACCGACTACATGCATCCCATCTGGGAAGCCACGGCAGTAGGGTTCTGCCCATACATCGTCAAGCAAAAAGACTGGTTCACATCGCGTTACCTTACCTTGAGCAAAGTCTCGACCGTGGGCAGTGAATATGCTCTTCAGACGCTTAACGAGGAACCATTTCCTTTCTTCGATGGCATGGAATGGGGTAATCCTAGCAACATTTGCGGCGACTCGCTCCCCGACGACGTGGAGAGCATCGGTTTCATTGCCGATTTCCACAGCAGCGACACGGTGAGGAATTGCGTAGTCGTCATCGAAATCAAGGATGCCGAAAAGGATTCGATTGTGCTTTGGTACAGTTCACCAACGGAAGAAGTCGCGTTCATGCCCGGGAAAAATATCATCGTCAACGCAGTCAATTTCAACGAGATAGAAAACCTAAAAGGAAAGACCATCAAGTCATACGTCTGGAACAAAGGCCACTGCCTGATGACACAAGACAGGATGAACTACTATGTCACGCGCAAAAGCAAAGTCCTGACGGGACTGTACGACCCGCTGAATTGAAAAATGGCAGGGTTTTTGAGAGTAAATGAAGAAAATCATTATCTTTGCACCCAAAATTTCTGAGCACTATGACAGACGAATCACAATTTGTATTAGACGAAGCCACTGAGAGCATGGACAATACCATCAAGCACTTGGAGCACGAATTCCAAGGCATCAGGGCAGGAAAGGCCAGTCCAGCCATGCTGAACGGCGTTATGGTTGAATATTACGGCACGACGGTACCCATCGAGCAGACGGCCAACATCGGCTGCACCGATGCCCGCATGATTGTGGTGCAACCTTTCGACAAGAGCGCACTGAACGACATTGCGAGAGCCATCTTGAACGCCAACCTCGGATTCAATCCCATCAACAACGGCGAAATCCTCCGCATCAGCGTACCCGCCTTGACCGAGGAACGCCGCAAGGAACTGGTGAAACGCACCAAGACCGTAGCCGAAGAGGCAAAGGTCGGCATCCGTGGCATCCGCCGCAACGCCAACGACGACGCCAAAAAACTCGAGAAAGACACCATCTCAGAAGACGAATCGAAACTCCTACAGGAAGAGATTCAGAAACTTACAGACAAGTACATCAAGAAAATCGACGACTTGACCGAGCTGAAGTCGAAGGATATTTTGACGGTGTAATATCGCCCAAATATTATTTCACGCAGAATCCGCTGAAATCGCTGAAGCCTGCCGGACGCTATTTTCGCGTCGCCTCGCGTTTCACAAAATTCTGCGGACTCTGCGTGAAAAAAAATCACAACACGTTCTCTATCGCCATACCAAACAGTTGTTCCAGCGACAAACCGAAGCATTGCGCCTGAGCAGGGATGATGCTGGCTTCCGACATTCCCGGGACGATGTTCGCCTCGATGAAGAACACACCCTCGTCGCTGACGATGTAGTCCATGCGGACGAAGCCCTTGCATTCCAGCTTCTCATACAGCATCGCCGTGGTCGCCTTGATTTCGATTTCGATGGCCTCGTCCACTTGGGCGGGCGTCACCTCGTCGCTCTTGCCTGCCGTGTATTTGGCTTCGTAGTCGAAAAACTCGTTCTTGCTGATGATTTCGGTGATGGGAAAGACCATCATCTTGCCCTTGAAGTTCATCGCGCCACAACCGAACTCGCGCCCGCTGACGAACTTCTCGCACATCACCTGACCGCCCGCGTTCATGGCCGTTTCGATGGCTGAAGCAAAGTCTTCCGCCGTCTTCACCTTGGTCACGCCCACGCTGGAGCCGTTGCAGGTCGGCTTGACGAACAGCGGCAGTCCCAACTGCTTGATGATTTCGTCGGCATCGTATATCTCACCTTCATTAATAAGCACCGAGGGCGACACGTTCACACCGTAGGAAGACACCACACGCTTGCAGAAGTCCTTGTGGAAGGTGAGCGCGCAAGTGGTCTGGCCCGACGAGGTGCAAGGGATGCCCAACAGCTCCAGATAGCCCGACAGCGGTCCGTTTTCGCCCGGCTCGCCATGCACCGCATTGAAGGCCACATCGAATTTCACCTTGCGGCCATCCACCATAATGGAAAAATCGTTCTTGTCGACATCGACATGCATACCGTTGCCGAGAAGGGCGTACCAACCTTTTTTTGAAACCACAACAATGTGAGAATCATACAGTTCCGCATTCAGGTTTTCCTTGACCACATGAGCACTTTTGACGGAGATTTCAAACTCGCCGGAATCACCGCCACAAATAATTGCTACATTCTTCATATTTTTTGTAATTTTGTCGGTTTAAAATCAAACAATAAAACCACTCGGAATCGAGTTGTAAAAAACACGGCTAAAATAGTAAAAATATGGGACGCTTCCATTTCCTAAAGGAAAAGAAATTTTATCTCAACCTGCTCATCATATTCGTGCTTTCCATAGTCCTGCTATGGCTAACGTTCAGGTTTTTGGACCGTTACACTCGTCACGACGAGGTTTACACCATGCCTGATTTTGTGGGCCAGAACTATCATCAAGTGAAGCACGACTACTCGAAGGACTTCCATTTCATCCTCATAGACAGCGTTTATCCCAAGGGTCAGGAGCCTGGCAGCATTTTCCAGCAAGACCCTTTGCCCGGCTCCAGAATCAAGAAAGGAAGAAACGTTTATGCCATCGTTGTGGCTGTCACGCCCGAGAAAACCGCCATGCCCAACCTCAAAGGCATAGGACTGCGTGAGGCCATTGGTCGAATCGAGTCGGCCGGATTGGAGGTAGACCGTTTGGAATACGTCAATTACACGTACAAGAACAACATCGTCGAGCAATATTACCAAGGGAAGCCCATCGCCAAAGGCACCGAACTCTTCAAAGGCAGCAATATCGTGCTTCATGTAGGGATTGGCCAAGACAAGAGCAACGTGAAAGTGCCCAACTTGATTGGCAAGCCTGCCGACGAGGTGAAGCATTTGCTCAACCTTGCAGGCCTCAACCTTGGCGAGATAGTCAGGGAGGACAACGACAGTCTCCACTACCAATGCCTCATTAAGATGAGCCCCGGCCCCAGTTCGGGTGCCGTCAAGCCCGGCACCTACGTCAACGTGTGGTATCATTCGAGCCGCACCATGGACTTCAAGAAGGAGATGGATATGCTGCTGCGCGAAGACTCGGCGACCAACGTTCCGCAACCCATCGTGACCGACACTGTTTTTGACTTTGAAAAAGAAACCATAGAGACCACCGATTATGAAGAAGAAGATGAATTTGAAGACGAGTTTTAAGGCCCTTGCCGTTGCCATGACGATTGGTTTTTCTGCCCATCAGGCCATGGCCCAAGAGATATTGACTCCGTTTGGCCTTGGTGACGGGAAAGCATCGGAGAACAGGGTGGTGGCACCAGCCCGTTTCCTGCCTTTCTTTGACGACTTCAGCCATTCCGTCCTCTACCCCGACTCCACCAAATGGACCGACCGCAATGTGCTGGTCAACGACGGCTTCCCGCTCAGTCCGCCCAACCGCAACTGCGCCACCCTAGACGTGCTTGACGAGAACGGGAAAGTATATAGCCATGCCATCAGCAACGCCTTCGTGGCAGAGCATCTCACCTCTGTGCGCATCCGTCTCGACTCCATCATGGAGCCCGAGCCACGCGCCCTCACCCCTGCCGACTCGGTGTACCTGAGTTTTTGGTACCAGCCCCAAGGCAACGGCAACCCACCCGAGGCTCAGGACTCGCTCGTACTGCAATTCGGCACTACCACAGAACGCCAGGAGTTCCTGTATCTCGACTACCAAAACATGAGCATCGCAGAAATCTTCGAGATGATGCAGGTCGACACGCTGTTTCCCGGCGACACGGTGTGGGCTCCTGAAGGATGCCTTCCTGGCTTTTTCACCCTCATCACCGACACGCTGACACCCATCGCGCAAGGCCAGGTCTCAGTACCCTGCGACTCGGTGTTCGCCACCGTGTCCGACACCACCTGGCATCACATCTGGAGCGTGCCTGGCCAGACCCTCGAATCCTTCATGGCCGAGAACGGCGGGCAGTATTTCAAGCAGGTGATGATCCCCATCCGCGACCCGGGCTTCTTCCGCAACGACTTCTACTTCCGTTTCTCCAACTATGCGAGCATCGTCGCCTCATCACTACCAGCCAACCGAAGCAACGAAGACAACTGGAACATCGATTTCGTCTATCTAGGCTTTAACCGCTCGATCCACGACATAGACTACCCCATGCTGGCCTTCTCGGGGCAGCGTCCTACGTTCTTCAACCGTTACCAAGCCATCCCTTACCGCCAATACCGCGTCAATCCCAACTCGGCCATACGCGAGAATTTGTCCATCGACATCGCCAACCTCGACGGTGTCGACCACGAGGCCAACTATTATTACACCGTGCAACAGATTGGCGGCAGCCAGCACTACACACGCAGATTAGACCCCGTCAACATCCAACCCTATCGCGAGTCAGGCTACCTCAACTGCCCTGAATATGGCGAGTCGCCTGCCTGTCCCTATGTCGGCGAACTGTTTGCCCTCGACATGTGGAACGACTCGGTGTCGTACCAAATCAGCCATTACGTTTACGACTCGACCGCCAACCCGCCCTTGGTCGACTCGTTGGTATACCGCATGGGCATGTACAACTACTACGCCTACGACGACGGCATCCCCGAGTTAGGCTTCGGTGTGCGCCCTGCTGGAGGCAAATTCGCCGTGCGCTTCGACCTCGCCGACTACGACACCATCCAAGGTGTGCAGTTGCTCTTCAACCGCACCCTCAACGACGCCAACAACAAGTATTTCGACATCGTGGTGTGGAAAGACGAGAACGGCAAGCCCGGAGAAGAGATCTACCGTTTGCAGAACCAGCGTCCGCAATGGCACGACCAACCCTACCGCTTCACGTACTACAAGTTCGACAAGACCGTGACCTCGGCCAGCACCTTCTACGTAGGCATAGAGCAAAGCAGCGACGACCTCATCAACATCGGCTTCGATGCCTCCATCGACAACATCCAATACAATTTCATCAACACCAACGGCTCGTGGCAGCAAAGCAGCAAACACGGCTCACTGATGATCCGACCCGTTGTTGGGCCTTCCTATTACATTGGCGTTCAAGAAAATATCGAAAACCCTGCCTTGCAACTCTATCCAAACCCCGTCCGCAACACGCTGCACATAGAAGGCAGTATCGGAAGCGGCCAAGTGAGCATCTACGACCTCACCGGAAAGAAGGTACACGAAAGCGCGTTTCAATCGGAAATCGCTGTAAAACAACTTCCTAACGGACTGTATTTCCTCAACGTCATCACCGACAAAGGCCAAGTCATCAACCAGAAATTCATCATCGAGAAATGAACGACGACCTTATTGAAATGAACGACGACCTCGTTGAACCCGACACCGACCTCATCGAGGACGACGACCTCTGCGAATCTCTAGACATAGAGACTTCCGAAGAAAACGGCGAACTGTTTGAGCACATGCGCATCACCGTCGATGGCGGCCAAGACACGGTGCGCATCGACACTTTCCTGACCACCCGAATCCGTAGCATCTCACGCAACCGCATACAAAACGCGGCCAAGGCTGGCAACATCTTGGTGAACGACAAAGTGGTGAAGGCGAACTACAAGGTGAAACCCAACGACGTGATTTCCATCGTGTTCAGTTATCCACCACGCGAGACCGACATCAAGCCTGAGCCGATTCCGCTGAGCATCGTTTACGAAGACGAAGACATCATCATCATCAACAAGCAGGCAGGCTTGGTGGTGCATCCTGCCCATGGCAACTTCACCGGCACCTTGCTGCATGGCTTAGCCCATCATTTCGAGCAGACACAGCAAAACGTGGAGAACCGCATCGGCTATCTCGTCCACCGCATCGACAAGGACACCACGGGGCTGATGATTGTAGCCAAGAACGAGACCGCGCAAGCCATACTCGCCAAGCAGTTCTTTGACCACACCATCCATCGCCGCTACTACGCCTTGGTTTGGGGCGACTTCAACGACGACGAAGGCACCATCATCGGCAACATTGGACGCAGCCAAAGCAACCGCCGCCGCATGACCGTCTATCCTTTCGGCGAGCAAGGCAAGGAGGCCGTCACGCACTGGAAAGTGTTGGAGCGCTTCGGTTACGTTACACTCAACGAATACCGACTGGAAACCGGACGAACCCACCAGATTCGCGCCCATTCGCAATTCATTGGGCATCCGCTGTTCAACGACGGACTCTATGGCGGCGATGTCATCCTGAAAGGCACCACCTTCTCGAAATACAAGCAGTTCATCGACAACTGTTTCAAGATCATGCCGCGACATGCGCTGCACGCCAAGGAGTTGGGCTTCGTGCATCCCTCCACGGGCAAGGAAATGATGTTCACATCGGAACTGCCCGACGACATGGCGCTGGTACTGGAAAAATGGAGGATCTATCTGAAGGCGAGGAATCTGCTGGAAGAGTAGAACAGATTCCCTTGCAGGAAGACCGGAAATCCCATTATTTCTTCTGCTTCTCCGCCAATGCCTTATCGAGGTCCAAAAGGAAACTTCTTGTCTTGTCGAGCGTTTCAAGCATGATGATGCGTTCCTCATAGTCGCTGAAGCGTTCCTTGAGGGCTTGCTTGGCTCCGGCCAACGTGTAGCCTTTCACCTTGAGCAACTGGTAGATGACATGAACATAGCGCACGTCGCGCTCGGTGAAGAGGCGGTTGCCTTTCTTGTTCTTGCGCGGACGCAGCACGTCGAACTCTTTCTCCCAATAGCGGATCATCGAAGTGTTGACGTTGAACATCGAGGCCACTTCGCCGATGCTGTAGTAGTATTTCCCAGTGGTATTGCTCTCTTCCATATTATTCATTTTTGTCTATATTAACAACGTTGGGTCTTCGATTTGCTTCGTCGTTCCTCCTCGCAATGGCACGATGCGCCTGTATCAATCCATTGTCTGAGTGGGTAAGGTCGACTGTTGCAGGATTTGGTCGTATTCGTCGGGCGTAAGGTCTTGGTAAAGGAAATTTACGGGATCGATCTGTCTGTCGTTCTTCAGCACCTCGTAGTGCAGGTGCACGCCCGTGGCCTTGCCCGTAGCGCCGATATAGCCAACCACCTGTCCGCGTTTCACCTCCTGACCCTTGCGCACGGCCGGTTTGCTGAGGTGGGCATAACGTGTCTTGTAGCCGTAGCCATGGTCTATGATGACCATGTTACCATAACCCCATTTGTTGCTTTCCACGTCATACACCACGCCGTCGCCAGTGGCATAGGCTTCGGAATTCAGCGTTGACGAGAAGTCGATGCCGCTGTGGAACTTCACAATTTTATAGATGGGGTCGGGACGATAGCCGAAATATGACGAGATGTATTTGAGGTCGGATTGCTTCAAAGGGAAAATGCTAGGGATGTGGGCCAGCATGTCAGCCTTGTTGCGCGCCATCGCAAAAAGCGAGTCGTAGGAAACCGACTGGTGATACAACTGGCTGGAGATGATGTCGAGTTTGCGTGCCGCACCCACCACCAAGCCTGAGTTCATGTAGCCATACAAGTCGGCATAGCGGTCGGCATCGATGAAGCCCGAGCGGCGCACCGAAGCGGGAATCGGGTCGGCCTCAAACATCACGCGGTAGATGTTGTTGTCGCGCTGTTCCAAGTCAGTCACAAGAGCCTCAACATTGTCGAGCCGGTCGTTCAAAACCTCGTACTTCAGCTTCAAGTATTCCAACTCACGCGCCTGTGACTTTTCCTTCGGCGACTTCAGGAAAGTGAACAGGAACACGGCAAACAGGAAAGCCATGCCCAAAACGGCGAGCGTTATTAATAGGAACCGGAAAAACGTCTTCGCCCTGGAAGTCTCAAGCACCTCGAAATTCTGAGTCAAATGATTGAATATGTATCGCTTCTGTTTAGCCATTTCACAATATGATTGGGCCTTAAATAACGCCCAAAACCTAAACCATGGTGCAAAAGTAGAAAAATTACCGTAAATTTGCACGGTTTTTTGAAGCATTTTTTGAAGCAGAAACACATAATCCATTGAAAATGAACGCATACGAAATCAGAAACAGCTTTTTGGACTTCTTCCGTTCCAAAGGGCATGAGATAGTGCCCTCGGCACCCATCGTCGTCAAGAACGACCCGACCCTGATGTTCACCAACGCCGGCATGAACCAGTTCAAGGACATCTTCTTGGGCAACCAACCCAGCAAGTGGAACCGTGCCGCCGACACGCAGAAATGCCTCCGCGTTTCGGGCAAACACAATGATTTGGAAGAAGTTGGCCACGACACCTACCACCACACCATGTTCGAGATGCTCGGCAACTGGAGTTTCGGCGACTATTTCAAGAAAGAAGCCATCGCCTACGCTTGGGAATACCTCACCGAGGTGGTGAAAATCGATAAGGACAAACTCTATGTGACCGTCTTTGGCGGCGACGAGAAGGACGGACAACCCGCTGACATGGAGGCGTATAACTATTGGAAGGAGCACGTCAGCGAAGACCGCATCCTCTACGGCAACAAGAAGGACAACTTCTGGGAGATGGGCGAAACCGGCCCTTGCGGTCCCTGCTCCGAAATCCACATCGACCTGCGCGACGAGGCAGCCCGCAAGCAAATCCCCGGCCGCGACTTGGTGAACAAGGACGACCCGCAAGTGATTGAAATATGGAACCTTGTGTTCATGCAATACAACCGCATGGCCAACGGCCAATTAGTGGAACTGCCCGCCAAGCACGTCGATACGGGCATGGGCTTTGAGCGTTTGGTGCGTGTGCTGCAAGGCAAGACCTCCAACTACGACACCGACGTGTTCCAGCCTATCATTCAAGAGATTGCGAAGATGTCGGGCATCGCTTACGGCAAGGCCAATAAGACCGATGTGGCCATGCGCGTCATCGCCGACCACTGCCGCGCCGTCAGCTTCGCCATCGCCGACGGACAACTGCCCTCGAACAACGGGGCGGGCTATGTCATCCGCCGCGTGTTGCGCCGCGCCGTGCGCTATGGCTTCACTTTCTTGGGCTTCGAGGAGCCGTTTGTCTATAAACTCCTGCCGATTTTGGTGCAACAGATGGAGCATAACTTCCCGGAAATCAAGACACAACAGGATTTGGTGAGCAATGTCATCCGCGAGGAGGAAGCCTCGTTCCTGCGCACCTTGGCGCAAGGCATCAAGCGTTTCGAGGGCTATGTGGAACAGCATCAGAATCAGGACATTGACGGCAATTTCGCCTTTGAATTGTTCGACACCTTCGGCTTCCCCATCGACCTCACGCAATTAATGGCCGCCGAAAAGGGCATCAATGTGGATATGGAGGGCTTCAAGGCCAACCTCGAAGAGCAGAAGAACCGCTCGCGCAAGGCCGCCGAGAAGGCCAATGGCGACTGGGTTGTCGTGAACGAGAGCGAGGAACCGACCGAGTTTGTGGGTTATACCGATTTCGCTTGCGAGAGCCACATTTTGCGTTTCCGCGAGGTGACGGCCAAGAAGCAGAAGCACTTCGAAATCGTCCTCGACAAGACCCCGTTCTACGCCGAAATGGGCGGCGAGGTGGGCGACACCGGCACCATGACCTCCGAAAACGAAGTGATACCTATTATTAATACGGTGAAGGAGAACAACCTCGTTATCCACATCACCGAGCAACTGCCACAGAATCCCGAGTCGGTTTTCACTGCTGCCATCGACGTGGCACGCCGTCAGCGCATTGCCAACAACCACAGCGCGACCCACCTGATGCACAGTGCCTTGAAGCAAGTCCTTGGCTCGCACGTCGAGCAAAAAGGCTCTTTGGTCGATGACCAGCGCCTGCGCTTCGACTTCAGCCATTTCGCCAAGATGACGAACGAGGAAATCCGACAAGTGGAAAAGCTTGTGAACCAGAAGATTCGCGAGAACATCCCCAACGTGACCTACGCCGAGCTCCCGATTGACGAGGCCAAGGCCATGGGTGCCACCGCTTTGTTCGGCGAGAAATACGGCGACACGGTGCGCGTGGTAGTCTTCGACAAGGACTATTCGATGGAACTTTGCGGCGGCTGCCATACCTCCGCTACGGGCAACATCGGCTCGTTCAAAATTATTTCTGAAGGCGCCATTGCAGCGGGCATCCGCCGCATCGAGGCCATCACGGGCGAGGCCGTGGAGCAATACCTTGACGAGCAACTCGACCTCATCGGCCAACTCAAGGAAATCGTCAAGTCACCCGACTTGGTGAAAGGCGTGACTTCGCTCAGCGAGCAAAACTCCGCCCTGAAAAAGGAAGTGGAACACCTGATGCAAGAAAAGGCGCAAGACATGGCCAAGAACCTCCTCGCCAACGCCACCGAGCAAGACGGCTGCAAGTTCATCACCGACACGCTCTGCTGCCCCGGCGACCAGCTCCGCAACATCGCCCTGCTGCTCAAGCAGATGGACAGCAATGTCGTTGCCATTTTAGGCTCCGTTGTGGAGGGCAAGCCTTCACTCTGCCTGATGCTTCCCGAGGCCTTCGCCGATGCCAAAGACCTCGACGCCACCAAGCTCATCCGCGAGGTGGCCAAGGAAATCCAAGGCGGCGGCGGCGGACAGAAGACGCTCTGTGTGGCCGGCGGGCGTAATGCGGATGGGTTGGCTAAGGCTATGGAGATGCTGAGGGAGAGGATTTGATTATACTGGCCTACTGGGGTGCTGCCTACTGGGATGCTACCTACTGGGGTGCTGCCTACTGGGATGCTGCCTACTGGAGTGCTGCCTACTGGGGTGCTGCCTAGTGGGGTGCTGCCTAGTGGGGTGCTGCCGTAGGTCGCGACCTACGGTTATGAGAGTCTCGCCCCTTCGGGGCGGGGTCTGCCGGGGTTTGGCGTACCCGATGACGATAGTCGGCAGGGGTTTACACCGCCTGCCTAATATCCTGTCGCCCCTACGGGGCTGGGCCTGCCGGACAATATGGTGGGGTATCCCCAGACTGTAGGGCTGTCATACCACGGCAGCCGCCATGAACCCATGACGGCTGCCGTA
>JBGUHI010000030.1:0-5722 GCA_045111995.1 Candidatus Limimorpha sp.
AAGCTGACCGTGCCGTCTTGCTGTGCAAGGCAGGGCACAGCGGCTGCAGCCAGCAGTAAAGTCAGGATTGCCTTGGGAAAAAATGTCTTCATAGGGCTTATGTGTTTAAGTTGTCATTCTCCGTTTTTGCGAACGACACAACAAAAAAGCGTGGATGTTGTCTCATCCACGCTTCGAGGCCCTGAGAAATGCCCGCATTATTGACAAGCCAACATCCACGCATACGCATGGACGTTTACAGGCTTATTCGTAATAATGCACTCCAAAATTTCTCAGGTTTCGAAGCTGTGCCGAATAATTAGCAAACGCTATTGTTACTATGTCTTTGTTACTTAGTCAGTTTTACATGGTTTTCCTTTTGTTTTACGGGTGCAAATATAAGGATTATTCGAATCGACAAGTAAAAAACATCATGATTTACAAAAATTTCGGGGACACCTTGAACAGGCATCCCCGAAATGCTCATTGTCTTATTATTGTCATCCCAACCGCTTGAACTGGCAGGTGAAGTGGCGCATCAGCTCGGCTTCCCAAGTGATTTCGAGGCCGCGCTTGATGCTGTCGCGACGGTCATAGACATTCTTCAGGGCCGCGGCAATCACGTCCATGTGGTTGTTGGTGTAAACACGGCGCGGGATGCAGAGGCGCACGAAGTCGTTGCCGCCGAAGCGGTTCTCGCGCGTGACCGGGTCGCGGTCGGCAAGCACATAGCCGATTTCGCAGGCGCGGATGCCGGCTTCGAGATAGAGTTCGCAGGTCAAGGTTTGGGCGGGGAACTCCTCCTTCGGGATGTTGGTCAGCACCTTGTCGGCATCGACGAAGATGGCGTGGCCGCCGGCGGGACGCTGGTAAGGAATGCCGTACTCATCCAACTTGGCAGCAAGGTAATGCACTTGCTTGATGCGGGTTTCGACCATCTCGAACTCGATGTTTTCCTTCAGGCCGACTGCCAGAGCGTCCATATCGCGACCGTTCATGCCGCCGTAGGTCAGGAAGCCCTCAAAGGGGATGCAGAACAGCTTGGCGCCTTCGTACCAGTCTTTCTTGTTGGTGGCGATGAAGCCGCCCATATTGACGAGGCCGTCCTTCTTCGCGCTCATCGTCATCGAGTCGGCGTAGCCGAACATTTCGAGGCAGATTTCGCGCAGGGTCTTGTCGGCGTAGCCTTCCTCGCGGGTCTTGATGAAATAGGCGTTCTCGATGAAACGCGCGCTGTCGATATTGACCGGCACGCCGTACTTGTGGCACAGCTCGCAAGTCTCGCGGATGTTTTTCATGCTGACGGGCTGTCCGCCGACGGTGTTGTTCGTCACGGTGAGCACCATAAAGGGCACGTTGCCCTTGTTCTCTTGCAGCACCTTTTCCAATTTCTCGAGGCTGACGTTGCCCTTGAAAGGCACTTCCAGTTGGGTGTCGTAGGCCTCGGGCACCGTCACGTCGATGGCGAAGGCCTTGCGGCTCTCGATGTGGCCCTTGGTGGTGTCGAAGTGGGCGTTGCCAGGGATGACCATGCCGGGCTTCACGAGGTAGGAGAACAGCACGTTTTCGGCGGCGCGGCCTTGGTGCGTCGGGATGACGTACTCAAAGCCCGTCAGTTCGGTGATGGTGTCTTTCATGTGGAAGAACGAGCGGGCCCCGCCGTAGCTCTCGTCGCCCATCATCATCGCACTCCATTGGCGGTCGCTCATGGCGCCGGTGCCGCTGTCGGTGAGCAGGTCGATATAGACATAGTCGGATTTCAGCATGAAGATGTTGTTGTGGGCCTCTTCGAGCCACTTTTCGCGTTGTTCGCGGGTGGATTTGCGGATGGGTTCAACCATCTTGATCTTCCACGCTTCTGCAAATGGTAATTCCATGGTATTGTGTGATTTAAAGATTTAAAATTTAAGATTTAAAGATTCGAGATTTAATTCCCGCGCCGCTTTGCGCGTCTCCCCTTGCCAAGGATGCATGGGATTTCAAGACCAGATTCTCTCAGAAACGGTCGCGTTCCTTGATGTTCAGGTAAACCATATTACTATAGATGTGGGGCATATCCATAATAAGGTGCTTTCAAAAACGGTTCAAAGATAGGGAATTTTTGGGTAATGCAAGCGGGTTTGACGGGATTTTTCATATTTTTGCCCCAAAATTGAAACAGATGAAAAAACTGATCTTCACCTTAATCGTTTGTCTCGCGACGATATGCACCTACGCCGACACCGTCCTCATCGAGGGCTTCGAATATGCCAACCACGACCTTGAGGCGCCTGTCGGCTGGACCAGCAACGACGGTTCATGGCTATGCGGCTATATGGAAAAAGACCACAACCTCCTTCCGCACTCGGGCGACTGGTACGCCTTCAGCAATGCCGACGACGCATGGATGTTCATGCCGTTCGCGCTGTTCACCAGGATGCAATACCGTGTCAAATGCTGGGCTGTCTCCGACGGCGACTTCCAGTTGGAGTTTTGGGCAGGTTCAAGCCCCAACCCCGAGAGTATGCACACCCAACTGCTTTCCGTCATGGTAGGCGGCGGACTCTACGAGAAATGCAACTCCTACGTCGATACCATACCTGCGGGATGCCAATATATCGCCATTCACGCGCTGGCAGGCACTGGCGCCACACACCTCACCATCGACGACATAGAAATCGACATGGTCGAACAATACACCTTTGAAGCTCACGAGATTTCAGGCGACACCACCTTGTATCCCGGCACGGAAGCCGTCTTCCATTTCCGCATCCACAACACGGGCTACGACCCTCTCAACATCACGGTGCACCCTTCCAACGAGTATTTCAGCAACTTCAGTTTCTACTCAAACGGCATCATGGCGACAACCTTTGCCACCCAACCCGACGAAACCATCGTGGTGACCGTCTACGCCACGCTACGTCCCGAGGTCGAACCTGGCTCCGTAGCCTGGCTCGACATCCAAATGACCATCCCCTGCAACTGCAACACGGCACTTGTCACTTTCTGGGTGACACCCTTAGACCCAACGGGCGTTGCAGAAAACAACGAACCGGCTATAAGCATCTTCCCCAATCCCACCACCGACTTCGTCACCATCGAAATGGAAGGCTTGCAGCAGGTCGACGTTCTTGACGCGACGGGAAGAACGATAAAGAGCGTCCCCGCTATTGGAAACGCTCTTCAACTTGACTTATCCGGCCTAAAGGCAGGTACTTATCTCATTTCTGCCAAAACCCGCTCCACCTCTTCCTTCGTGAAGCCGATCCTGAAGACGTGATCGGGTTGCAGGTGATGAATCTCGTGTTCCGATTGGAAACGTCCCTCTCCTCCGCCCGTGATGTTGAGCATCACCACGTCGTCGGCTTTCACCACACCTCTTCCCACCGCTTGTTGCAATGAGGCGGCAGCCACCGCTGCGGCATAGTAGATGTCGATGCCTTCGGTCTCCTCAAAGAGGGCCTTGGCAGCGCGGGCTTCTTCGTTGCCGATGGCGAAAATGTCGCCGTTGGTGTCCTTCAGCGCGTCGTAGAGTCCTCCGGCGAGACTGTAAGGCGGCTTGCGGTTGGAGAGCACAGGGGCGCATATCTCGGCGGCATCGCGTCGGGCCTGCTCGGGGTCGTATGGCAACATGGGGCGCGAATCGGATCGCCAAGCGTCGAACATCGGCACAAAAGGCTTGTTCTGCGACACCATAAGGCGGGCTTTGTTTGTGCCGAAGCGACCATCTCCGATAAAACGCAAGTTGGCTTCCCACGCTGCAATGGCACCGGTGCCGCTGCCCACGGCCTGGAAATAGAAGTCGGGCGTGCGGCCAATGAAAGTCGTGGCCGACATCATCGTGGTGCCCATGCCATCGCGACGGGCGACGTTCTTCGCGCCGCCCTCGGCAAGATAGCCATCCATCTCACAGACCACATTCGAGAGGTTGATGGCATCAAAATAGTCGCTGCCGCTCTCGGTGGTGATGAGTTTCACGCAAGGGCTCAAAGGCTTGTCGAACCACAAGGCGTTGATGTTGTCCTGAGGCACACAAAGCAGCAACTTGATGCCGTTGTCGGAACACACCTTGGCGAACGCGCGGGCCGTGTTGCCTGCCGAGGCCACCACCAGTACCTTGTCTTTCTGGTCGCCGCCCAAGCGGGCACACACCGAATAGGCTTCCATCTCCTTGAATGAGCAGGTCGTCATCCGGGCATCGCGTTCGGGCCACCAACCGTTGAAAGTAATGAAGAGGTTATCCAAGCCCAAGCGTTTCGCAAAACCCTCGCTCTTGTAGGTGACGGGTTCCGACGGGCTGCCCAGCAGCGACTTGATGGGCAGCCAGTCGGCATAGCGGTATAGTCCCAAGTCCTGGCCTTCCCTCAACTCAAGTTGTTTCTTCTCATAGATGGGACGCACCAGACTCGGCTTGTCGCATTGCTTGTCGTCCAAGGTCCAGCCTTCATCGGCGAAAACGCGACCTGTTGCAACAGTCTGCAAATGGTATTTGGTAGGAGTGAATGCCATAGATACACCAACCGTTTCTACTTGTCCTTTGTATCATTGTCCGCTCGACGTGTTGTCGGTGATGACCACCTTGTCGCCAACCCTGAGGCTGCCCATCTTGTACACGCCGCCGCCGACCTTGTCGGCATGGTTGTGCTTGATGAGCACGCCGTCGGTGCCAGTGCCGTTGAGGTTCATCACCGCGTTGGTGCTGATATACACCCCGCCGCCATGGTTGCTGGCCGTGTTGAGGGTGAAGGTGCCACCGGTGACATTCGCCGTGCCGGTGGTGTGGACATACATGCCGCCGCCGTTGGTGGCCGCGTTTTCGCTGATGGTGCCACCGGTGACTTCCGCCGTGCCGTCGGTGTTGACATACACGCCGCCGCCGTTGGTGGCCGTGTTTTCGCTGATGGTGCCACCGGTATGCACGATATACACGGCACCGGCTGAACCATAATCTGGGTGAGCGCCATTGTTGGTCACCTTGTTATTGGTGAAAGTGCAGTTGGTAAGTTTAAGTTCGGCATTATCTGAACCCGAAGTCGGGGAGAAGGCCACAGCAGCGCCGAAGTTATTATAGACATAGTCACTTTCTGACGAAATTTGCGGTTTGGACTCCAAATGGCAATTATTAACGTTGCAATTCTCCATATTGAGAATCGCGTCGGTGCCATCTACATAGATGAAGGACACTTGCGACTTGAAGGGATCAGTAGCAGCAGAACTTGTCCTGCCGTCGAAAGTGATGTTTTTCACGGTGAGATTGGTGTTGTTCCCCATCAACCTGATGCAAGCCATGACACCATCGCGGTAGATTGTGGTACCATTGCCAGCAATGAGGGTTTTGGTGCCATTTACTTTAATGGTGCCAGTAACCACGATGTCGCTACCAAGCGTTACCGTAGCATCTTGTGGGTCTTCCAAAGCGTTTTTGAGGTTTGTAAAGTTTGATACAGTTTGCGCCCTCAGTGCGTTTGGCGCAAGGGTGACCAGTGCGATGAGCAGCAGGAGAAGTGTTTTTGGTTTGTTTAAATACATGTTTTTCAGTGTTTTAGTGAATAATATTAGGTTCATTTGCTTTTTAAGTTTTTTTGAAGGGGCAAATTTACGAAAAAAAATTGGAAAACGGTTTTTGTTTTTCTTTTTTTTGTATTTTTTTTGTATACAATTGCTTTTCATTGGTCTTCCGAAAAAAACAGAGAACCCCGGCAGCTTTCGCTGTCGGGGTTGTCCGTTGTGGGTGGGCGGCGAACTACTTTCCCACGGTCTC
>JBGUHI010000031.1:0-19992 GCA_045111995.1 Candidatus Limimorpha sp.
GCATCGGCGGCGCGGACGGCTGCGATGTCGAAACTCAAAAGGTTGGCGTTGCGGATAAGTGGCTCGGTCAGTTCGATGTTTTGCTTGACACTGCCCAAGCGATAGGCATCGAAAAGCAACTGTTTCATCAGTTCAACATTCTCTATGTCAACATAATACGACTGGTAGCCGATATTGGCGAAGTTGAACAGGTAATTGGGTTGATGCAGGATGATATGGCTCAAGTAGGAGTGGGAGTTCAGTTCTTCCTTGTCGTTTCCGATGTCAAACATGGGGTCGATGGCAGCGATGTTGATGAGCTTTCCCATGGGTTCATACACCTGATACATCGTGTAGGTAAGGTCTTGTCCCGCCCCGATGATGATAGGCACGGTCTTGTTCTTCATCAATTCGGTAAGCACCTGATTGACGGCATAATAGGTGTCGTTGAGTTCTTTGCCAAGTTTCACGTTTCCGATGTCGATAATCTTCAACTTGGGCCAATGGTTGAATAGTTGGAAGAGTGCCTTGCGGATGTAGTCCACACCGTCGGCGCAGCCTTTGTTGTCGATGGCACCGCGTTCTTCCTTGACGCCGAAGATGGCCAAATCCGCGCCTTCGAGGTCGGGAAATGTTTCGTCGGAACGATAGATGGCAATGGTTTCGCCCAAGGTCTGTTTGCCCGGACGGAACGGCTCGCTGAAACACTTTTCGGGAACAGGGTCGAGAAACAGGTTGATGTCCATAATGGTTTTGACACGGGACTACGGGACTACGGGACGCGGGACGGGCTTAAAATCTCGAAGTCCCGCGTCTCGAAGTCTCGCGTCAATTTAATGATATAACTTCTGCCAGTTCTTATACTCGCGGTCTTTCCATGGTGCGTTGTGGTAGGCGTAGCTGACGATGGCGGGGATGACGGTGGTGCCTTCGGCATAGACCATCTGTTGGAGTTCCTCGCTCACCTTGCCCCACGATCCGGCCTCAAGCAGCGTCGATGACGAGCAGGCGCCGTCGCGCACGTCGGCCACGGTGATTTGGATGGCATATTTGTGCATGGGCACCTCGACGCCGAGGATTTCGGCGCAAACCACGGTGTCTTGTGCAAAGTTCTTCGGAACACCGCCGCCAATCATGAAGAGGCCGCTTTCGGGGCTGTTCATCTTGATTTCGGTGAGTTCGAGGAAGTCGGCCACCGAGTCGATGCTGACGTAGGGCTTGCCGGCTTTCTTGCGGAGCCACTGGTGCTTGCCGATGCCGAAGCCGGCGCTGCTGTCGCTGAAGGCTGGGCAGAAAATCGGAACGCCACACTCGTAGCAGGTCTGGATAAGGCTCTCTTTCTTCACGGCGTGGCCGTCGGCGAGCCATTTGCCCACTTCGTAGAGGAACTCGCGGCTGCTGTAGGGACGCGGTTCAAGCAGGTCGGCGATGTCGCAAGTGGTCTGGTCGCAGGCTTGCAGCTCTTCCTCGTCGATGAAGGTGTCGTAGATGCGGTCGATGTAGAGTTCGCGCAGCTTGGTGTCGGGAACGACGTTCTCCTTCGTGCCGATGTAGTGCTTGTAGCCGAGGGCTTCGAAGAGGTCCATGTCGATGATGCTGGCACCGGTGCTGACGACGGCATCAACCATCTTGTTCTTGACCATCTCCACATACACTTGCATACAGCCGGCAGCCGAGGTGGAGCCGGCGATGGTGAGGATGTTGGTGCAGTCCTTCTCCGCAATCATCTGGCAGAGGATGTCGGCGGCACGGGCCGTATCACGCGAGGTGAACGACATCTTGCGCATGGCGTTGATGAGTTCAGTCGAGTCGTACTTCTTGATGTCGATATGTTCGACAACGTCTTTCAGAAGGTCTTTCTTTTCCATTGTATTTCTGATTTAAGATTCAACATTCGGGGTTTTAAGGTTGCAAAAATATGAAATTCTTCGCTTGGTTGTCTTCTTTGGTGAAAATCTTGTGGACCAAAACCGGTTGTTCTGGTTTTGTGGCGCAAAGTTACGCCAAAATCCCGACAAATTGTTTCCTTTTGCGGAATTAGTGTATTTTTGCCGCATCAACGCATAGGCAATGAAAAACAAAAGATCATTCATCGTTTTCCTACTCCTGTTTGTGGGTGCCGGTCCGCTGTTTGCCCAGCGTCTCGGCGGCGGCCTGATGTTCGGCCCGACTTTCAGCACCATGAGCATCAGCGGCAACGACAGCACGCGCTTCCGCCCCGACTTCATCGGAGGCGTGCGTCTCGCGCTCATCCCCAAACGTTCCGTCATCGGTGCCGAAATCGACGTGCTCTATTCGCGTCAAGGGACAAGCTCGAAGAAAGGCTTGCATGCCAACAACAACACTGTCCGCTATATGGAGAAGTCGCATTACATCAACGTGCCGCTGCTGCTCAACATCTATTTCCGGAAGTGGCACGAGGACGACGAAGACGAGTCGATGATCCCGAGGTTGCGCATCGGGCCGCAGGTAGGTTTCTGCATCGGCGGCAACGACGTGATGGACGTGAAACAGAAGAAAACACAGAAGCAGTACGTAACACCTTGGGAGCCAGGTGGTTTTAACCGTATCGACTATGGTGTCACCGCCGCACTGAGTTATTGGTTCGTTGAGGTGCGCTACACTTACGGCATGGCCAATGTCTTCAAGGAAGGCGAGAAATCCACCAACCACGTGATTTCGGTCACTTGGTCGGATATTTGGTGATTGTTTTGGAAAAAACGCTACATTTGCAGTTTTGAAACAATAGAAACCATGAACATCGTAATAGCCGGAGACGGAGAAGTGGGTATGCACCTGGCGGAGGCCTTGGTGCGCAGCAACCACAACATCACCATCGTGGACCCGCACGAGGAACTATTGAAGATGATGGAATCGCATAGCGACCTGATGACGGTCACGGGCGACTCCACCTCGACCGCCGTGCTGCAACGCGCCAACGTGAAAAAGGCCGACCTCATGATTGCCGTGCTCCACGACGAGCATATCAACCTGCTGACAGGCATCATCGCCAAGAAACTGGGCGCCAAGAAAGTCATCGCCCGCGTCAACACGATGGAGAACCTGAGTCCCGAGGTGTGGCGCATGTACCAAGATCTCGGCATCGACGGACTGCTGTCGCCCGAAGACATCGCCGCGCAGGAAATCATCTCGCTGCTGAAGAAAAACGCCTCGTCGGAGACCTACGACTTCGCTGGCGGCAACCTGCAACTTTTCATGGTGAAACTGGAGTCGGAGGCCGAAATCCTCGGCAAGACCGTCGATGAGGTGGTCGACCAATACGAGCACATCGAGTTTCGGGTGGCCGCCATCCACCGCCGCCAAAGCACCTTCGTCCCACAAGGTGACGAAGTGTTCCAAGTGGCCGACATGGTGTATGTGGTCACCAAACCCCATGCCATCAAGGACATCATCAAACTGAGCGGCAAGAAACAGATTAACGTCCACAACGTGATGATTGTGGGCGGCGGGCGCGTAGGACGCATCACCGCCAAACGGCTGGAGAAAGACCTGAACATCAAGATCTTGGAAATCGACAAGGAACGTTGCATGGACCTGACCAACTACCTCCAAGACACCTTGGTGGTCAACGCCGACGCCCGCAACCTTGACATACTTGAGGACGAGGGCATCAAGGACATGGACGCTTTCATCGCCGTGAGCAACAACACCGAGACCAACATCCTGACTTGCCTCCAGGCCAAGTCGTTCGGCGTGAAGAAGACCATCGCCCTCGTCGAGAACATCGACTATATCGACATCTCGCAGAACATCGGCATCGACTCCATCATCAACAAGAAGCTCATCGCGGCGAGTTACATGGTGAAATACACCTTGGGTGCCAAGGTCTCCTCGCTGAAGAGCCTCAGCGGCATCGATGCCGACATCGTGGAGTTCCAGGTGAGGGCCGGCTCGGCGGTCACCCGCAAGCCCATAGGACAACTGCCCATGCCTGTCGACGCCATCATCTGCGGCATCACCCGCGACGGCGAGAGTTTCATCGCCCACGACGATTTCCAGATAGAGACCGACGACCAGGTGGTGGTGCTTGCCCTGCCGAATGGCATCCCTGCTGTTGAACGACTGTTCCATTGATAATCGTGATGAACATAGAAAGCCAAATAAGACACGAGACTTCGAGACGCGAGACACGAAATGGTTCTAGTCCCGCGTCACGTGTCCCGTAGTTCCGCGTCAAAAAAAATGAAATGGAAAACTAAAATAAACCACCCGTTAGTGCTCCGCATCGAAGGCCAACTCTTGCTCATCGAAGGCCTCATGATGCTGACGGTGCTTCCCGTGACCTATCTCCAACACGGGTTGTACACCTTCAGTATGCCGTTCTCCGCCCTCATCACCCTGCTTACAGGCTTCATTCTGCTCATTGCCACACGCGGGCACAAAGACGACAAGACCAGTTCGCGCGACGGCGTGTATATCGTCTGCATCTCATGGCTCGTGCTCTCGCTGTTTGGTGCCATGCCCTATCTGCTGAGCAAGAGCGTGCCCAACTTCACTGACGGCTTTTTCGAGGCCCTGTCGGGCTTCACCACCACGGGTGCCACCATTTTCACGCATATCGAAGACATCCCGAAAGACATCCTCCTCTGGCGTAGCATGACGCAATGGCTTGGCGGCTTGGCCATCATCGTGTTCACCGTTGCCATTTTGCCTTATCTCGGGATGAGCGGAATGCAACTCTTCGTGGCCGAGATCAACGGCCTCAACTACGACAAACTACACCCCCGCATCATGCACACCGTCAGGCGTATCTGGGGGCTGTATTTGTTCTTTACCTTGTTGGAGACGCTCCTCCTTTATCTGGGCGACATGGACTTCTTCGATGCCCTTTGCCACTCGATGAGCACCATCAGTTCGGGCGGCTTCTCCACCCGAACGGAGAGCCTCGATGCCTTTTCTAACTACTCGCAAGTCGTGGTCACCGTCTTCATGGTGCTGTCGGGCTGCAACTTCTCGCTGCTTCTGCTCTCGTTGAGTTGGCGTTCGTTTGCCATTGCCAAAAACCAGGAATTCAAGACCTTCTTGCTCTACATTCTGGTTGTCGGTGTTGGCATCGGCCTAGTGCTGGCGTTCGCCTGCCATCTGAGTTTCGGCAGCGCCTTCCGCCAGTCGTTCTTCAGCGTCATCTCGGCCATCACTACCACGGGCTTCTTCGTCGGCAACTACACGGTTTGGCCTTCGTTCCTATGGGTCGTCCTTTTTCTGCTCATGTTCGTCGGCGGTTGCTCGGGTTCCACCTCGGGCGGCGTGAAGATCTTCCGTCATCTCATTTTTGTGAAGAACTCGGTGCTCGAACTCAAGCGCATCATCCATCCCAACGCCGTGCTGCCCGTGAAGGTAAACGGCAAGTCCATCTCGACCAGCGGCGTCTACAAGAACGTCTCGTTCATCTTCATCTATTTCCTCGTCTTCCTCGTTGGTGCCATCGTCTTGCTCTTCACGGGTGTCGACTTCAACACTGCCATCGGTGCCTCGGTGGCCACGCTGAGCAACCTTGGAACGGGCATAGGTCTGGTGGGACCAGGCGGTTCTTATATCGCCTTTCCCTTTTTCACCAAATGGATTCTCATGTTCATGATGATTTTGGGCAGGGTCGAACTTTTCTCGCTAATCACATTGCTTTCGAGGAATTTCTGGAGAAATTAAGAGTTTGGATGACTTGCACGTGTTGGATTTAGGAAAGCCGTCGCAGAAACATGCGCCAAGGCATGTTCGATCTGGATGCCGCTGTAAACTCGGTATAGCAACTTCCTTTTTAATACTCCACCTTGTCCTGCTTCGCTTCCCAAGCGCGGAAGGTCTCAATGGCCTCGTCGCGCAACAAGGGGATGAACGGCACAGAACGCTCGGTTATGTGTTGCTCTAACTCTTTGTAAATGAAGTCGTCGGCGAAGTCAATGGCGGCGGCATCCTTCTTCGTGTTGCCGTAGAACACCTTCTTGATATGCGCCCAATAGATGGCGCCGAGACACATCGGGCAAGGCTCGCACGAGGTGTAGATGACACAATCCGAGAGGTCGAAAGTGCCTAATTTGTTGCAGGCTTTTCGGATGGTGTTGACTTCCGCATGGGCGGTGGGGTCGTTGTCGAGGGTCACGCTGTTGGCGCTGCCGGCCACGATTTCGCCGTCTTTCACGATGACAGCCCCGAAGGGACCGCCACCGCATTTCACGCTCTCGTCGGCGAGGCGGATGGCCTCGCGCATGAATGTTTTATCTTGTTCTGTTACCATAATAAACAATTTGAAGCTTGACTGCGAAAATACAACTTTATCGTTTACAATCGATAAAACCAACCCATTTTTATCGTCCATTTCAGATACAACAGTTTTCAATCCGTTTTCTCTTGGTTTTCTGGCATTTTATTACTTTTGCACTCAAAACCACCGCAATGAAAACAAACCTTCTCTTTCTCGCTTTGGCCGCCATGCTGCTCGTTGCCTGCAAGAAACCCGACAATCCGTCGCCTACCGGCAGCTCGCCCTTGCCCCATCACATCGACCCAGTATACAACATCGGCGACTATTACCACAACGACACCTTGGAAGGCATAGTTTTTCTCACCTATGGCGCACATAATGGGCTGATGGTCAGCCTCGAAGAGACCCGATTGCCGTGGTGTGCGCCCAACTACGTCAACAGCGAGACGGGTGCTACCAATCCTTACGACGGCTGGAACAACACCAACATCGTCATGTCGAACTACGACCTCAACCACTTTCCCGCCATACAATGGAGCCACCAACGTAACACCTGGCATCTGGTGTACTACAACTACCTGCTGATTACCAGGAAGCAATGGTATGTGCCCTCAAGTACCGAAATGACCAAACTGTTGCAAAACCAAGCGACGGTGAACGCCACTTTGGCTTCTATGGGCTATCCGACACTTGAAGACAAAACCTATTGGTCGAGCACCGAGACGGGCACACGCGGCGCGGCGGCGGTGCATATGCAGGACGGGCAAATCGTCATCAGCGACTCGGTGAAAAACCAAGCCTTTTATGTTAGGGCAGTAAGAAACTATTGAGTTTCACGCAGAAACCGAAGAGCCTACCGGACGCTAACTCAACGTCGCCTTGCGCTTCATAATGATTCTGCGATTTCTGCGTGAGAAAAAATCACTTCTTCGCCACGGGGTCGCAAGTGAGGCCAATACCCAATTTCTTGAAGATTTTCCGATCAACTTCGCTGAGCATCACCGTACTATGCACTTGACAACCATGCAGTTGAGGCAAACATTCCAAAGCTTTTTTGCAATTCTCGTCCCAAAGGCTGAGCATGGAAAGGGCCACTAAGACCTCATCGGTGTGCAGGCGCGGATTGTTGCCGTGCAGGAAGTTGACTTTGGTGGTTTGTATGGGCTCAATCATGGCCTGCGGGATGAGTTTCACCTCGTGAGGGATGCCAGCGATGTGTTTGGTGGCGTTGAGGATCAAGGCGGCACTGGGGCCGAGCAGGTCGCTGGTGTGTGCCGTGATGATGGTTCCGTTTTCCAACTCAATGGCAGCCGAGGCCACGCCTTCCTTCTCCTTCCGTTCCTTGGCGGCGATGGTGGTCTTGCGGTGGGCCGTGGTAATCTTGGCCTGCTTCATCAGCAAGGCAATCTTGTTGACTTCGTTTTCAGAGCCTTTGCCTTTTGCCAAATCGCAGAGTGCGGTATAATAACGGCGGATGATTTCCTGTTTTGAGGCTTCGCTGCAAATTGAGTCGTCGCTCAGGCAGTAACCCACCATGTTAACGCCCATGTCGGTCGGCGACTTGTAAGGGTTCTCGCCATAGATGCTCTCGAAAATGGCGTTCAGCACGGGAAAGATCTCGATGTCGCGGTTGTAGTTGACGGCGGTCTTGCCGTAGGCCTCCAGATGGAACGGGTCGATCATGTTGACATCGCTGAGGTCGGCGGTGGCCGCCTCATAGGCGATGTTGACAGGATGCTTCAACGGCAGGTTCCACACGGGGAAAGTCTCAAACTTGGCATAACCCGCCTTGATATCGCGCTTGTTCTCGTGATAGAGCTGGCTGAGGCAGACGGCCATCTTGCCGCTACCGGGACCCGGGGCGGTGACCACCACCAGCGGGCGCGTGGTCTCCACATAGTCGTTGCGCCCGAAGCCTTCCTCCGAGTCGATGAGGGCGACGTTGTTAGGATAGCCTTCGATGATGCGGTGGTAATACACCTTGATGCCCATGCGTTCGAGGCGTTGGCGGTAGGCATCGGTGCTGGCTTGGCCGTTGTAGTGCGTGACCACCACCGAACTCACCATGAAACCACGGTTCATGAACTCCTCGCGAAGGCGCAGCACATCCATGTCGTAGGTGATGCCCAGGTCGCCGCGCACCTTGTTCTTCTCGATGTCGACGGCACTGATGACGATGATGATCTCAGCCTCGTCGATGAGTTGCGACAACATCCTCAGCTTGCTGTCGGGCTGGAAACCTGGCAACACGCGGCTGGCGTGGAAGTCGTCGAAAAGCTTGCCGCCAAATTCGAGATACAGTTTGTCGCCGAATTGCGCGATGCGTTCCTTGATATGTTCTGACTGGATTTTGAGGTATTTCTCGTTGTCGAACCCGTATTTTGCAGTGGTTTTCATAGTGCTTTGAAATTAAAATACGGGATGCAAAGATAAAGGTTTTTTGGGAATCGAAACTGTTTTTTTGATTTTGGGACAAAAATAATGGTCGCCCCAAGGAGCGACCATTAAACAAATAGGTGTCAATCGTGATTACCAAGCGAACAGCGGGTAGTCCTTCATCAGCTTGTTCACCTCGGCGCGGACGGCGGCAATCTTGGCCTCCGAAGCGGTCTTGGTCTCAGGATTGATGTCGCTGATGACGTCGTCGATCATGTCGACGATGACAGCCATCTTGTCTTGCTTCAGGCCACGGGTGGTGATGGCGGGCGTGCCGACGCGCAGACCCGAGGTCAGGAACGGCGAGCGGGTGTCGAAGGGCACCATGTTCTTGTTGACGGTGATGTCGGCAAGGACGAGGGTGTTCTCCACCATCTTACCGGTGATTTCCGGGAACTTGCCGCGGAGGTCGATGAGCATCGAGTGGTTGTCGGTGCCACCGCTGATGACATCGTAACCCTTGTCCATGAAGGCTCTGGCCATGAAGGCGGCGTTCTTTCTCACCTGCTGGATGTACTCCATGTACTCGTCGCTGAGGGCTTCGCCGAAAGCCACGGCCTTGGAGGCGATGACATGCTCCAGCGGACCGCCTTGGATGCCCGGGAACACGGCACTGTTGATGAGGGCTGACATCATCTTCACTTCGCCCTTCGGGGTCTTGCGGCCGCGCGGGTCTTCGAAGTCATGACGCATGAGGATCAGGCCGCCACGGGGACCGCGGAGGGTCTTGTGGGTCGTGGTGGTGATGATGTGGCAGTACTCCAACGGGTCATTGAGCAAACCCTTGGCGATGAGGCCGGCGGGGTGGCTGATGTCGGCCATGAGGACGGCGCCCACCTTGTCGGCGATTTCACGCATACGCTTGTAATCCCAGTCGCGGCTATAAGCCGAGGCACCAGCGACGATGAGGCGTGGCTTGCACTCAAGGGCGATCTTCTCCATCTCGTCGTAATCGACGCGACCGGTTTCCTTGGCCACATGATAAGCAACGGGCTTATAGAGCATACCCGAGGCATTGACCGGGCTGCCGTGCGAAAGGTGACCACCGTGCGAGAGGTCGAGACCCATGAAGGTGTCGCCGGGTTCAAGCAGGGCTTGCATCACAGCCATATTGGCCTGTGCGCCCGAGTGGGGTTGTACGTTGGCGAAGGTGGCGTTGAACAGCTGGCAGGCGCGGTCGATGGCGATTTGCTCGCTTTGGTCCACGATTTGGCAGCCGCCGTAGTAACGCTTGCCGGGATAGCCCTCGGCATATTTGTTGGTCATGACAGAACCCATGGCCTCCAGAACTTGCTCACTGACAAAGTTTTCCGAAGCGATGAGTTCGATTCCGTGCATCTGACGCTCTTTTTCTTGGCGAATCAGATCAAAGATTTTTTCGTCTCTTTTCATTGGTTGTTGAATTGTTTATTGTTGAATTGTTTAATTGTTGTTCTTTTGATGCGCTTTGCGTCATTGCGAGGAGGAACGACGAAGCAATCCACTAACCCTATTCGTTTTCTGGACTGCTTCGCTTCGCTCGCAATGACGCGAAACAGCAGTCCGCTCAGACCGCATAGTGTCCGCGTTTCCGCTGCAAAATTGCGAAAATAAACTGAGTTTTCGACAAAAAATCTGATTTTTAGTATTTTTGTTGGCTAAAATACGTCATTCCTATGAAAAACAAGTCCATTTTCGCCTTTTTGACAGCCTTCTTAATGGTTACAACACTCGCTTGCAAACGCCAACCGAAAGCCGTTGAGCCAGCTATTGATTATTCCGATACCACTTATTGGTACAGCATCGGCGACGAGAGCCATGCCGCCGACGTGTTCTATGTCTATCCGACCGTTTCGACCATTTCCTTTGCCCACAACGGCTCGTCGTGGTTTGCCGACATCACCTTGCCTAAAGTGCGCGAGGAAGCCAATGGTAATCAAAGGTTTAACAAGATGCTTTACGGTGAGTACAACTTCTACGCGCCCTACTATCGCCAGATGATTTTCGAGGCCTACAACCAGCCAGCACCTGTTTTGGATTCTTTGGCCCAAATGGCGGCAAAGGACGTCAATGATGCTTTCCAATATTACATGGCGCATCACAACCACGGGCGGCCTTTTTTCCTGATGGGCCACAGCCAAGGCTCGCAGATGCTCATCAAGCTGTTGAAACACGGCATGACCGAGGAGCAACGCAAACTGATGGTGGCGGCCTATTGCATTGGCTATCACGTTACTGCGGAGGAACTGGCCGATTATCCCGAGGCCTTGAAACCTGCCACCGACAGCCTCATGCAAGGCCTAATCGTCTTCAATTCAGTGACCGACACAACCGCCATCGGCAGGGTGTCGCGCGACGATGTGGTGGGCGTCAATCCCACGACATGGACGATGGCGACCGATACTGTTCCTGCTGAGTTCCAATTAGGCATGGCCAAATATAACGAAGCCCGCGACAGCGTCATCATCGTTCCTTGTCAGACAAGGACTTATCTCTACAAGCATAACACCGTCTGCCCCGACCTCGACCCCGAGATGGTCTTCGTCCCCGCCTATGAAAAGATGTTCCCAAAGGGCAATTTGCATTTCGCTGATTCGTGGCTTTTTGGCGGGAATGTGGTGGAGAATATGCGTGGGAGGTTGAAAAATTTCGGGAAATAGTAGCCAAAAGTTACTGTCAAAAACGATTATCGTCTAAATCCATATCTTTGCACCCGACAAAACCTGCCGGGCGCATATGATGAGATGAAAAAATATCCCCGCAAGAAAAACTTCCTACGGGGTTGGCACTTATTCAATGGTGCCTATCGTTTCACTATGGTTAAACATTCCAGCACCACAACGTGGACAGCTATTAGAATGTATGCAGTTGTCACAATAAATAGTTCCACATTCCGTGCATCTCCTAACATACTGACGATTGGGACCGGAGTAACCACAAGTAGGACAAGATTTAAAAAAGCCCATCTTCTTTTCCCTAAATTCGTGTCGGGCGCAACTTTTAATTATTTCCTTTCCAGCACCTTAAAAGGATGATTGTTGCACAAAAAAAGCGTGGTACTGATATGCCATTTCTCTGAATGAAGGTCGTAGGAAACCCAAAAGTAAAGAAAGGATAAAAGCCCACGCCAAAAGGCGCGAACCATTATACCATCCTTGTACTTTTAATGAAAATTTCCTACGTTTTCATTCACAAGTCAAGCATAACGCTTCTTAGTTCGAAATGTACAGCGGCACGAAACCGCCAAAGAACCGTTGCAAATATAGCACTTTTTTGGAAGAGTAGGCGGATTTGTAGAAAAAATTGTATTTTTGCAGCCGTAAAAAGGGACAAATGAGCAACTTTCGAGAAGAAATAGCGATTGAAGCTATACTTTACATTGCAAATCGAGTCGAGCGTAAAGACATTCATAAGATTTGCAAGATTCTGTATTATGCTGACCAAAGGCATTTGTCGAAATATGGAAGAAGCATCACGGGTGATACTTATGTTGCCATGGCGTATGGCCCCGTTCCTTCAAATGTGGAAGACATTTTTAAGGCAGTCCGTGGTGACAGCTTTTTTTCGCCGTATGTGGAAAACATTAGAAAAGACGAATTTGACTTCATCAATAAGTTTATCATTCGACCCAAGCGTAATGCCGACTTGGATTATTTGTCGGAGAGCGATTTGGAATGCTTGGATTTTGCCATTAATAAATGTAAAGACCTTTCATTTCAGCAACTTACCGACCTTTCGCACGACTTGGCTTGGAACAACACCCATCGCGATAGGCCAATTTCGGTGAAAGATATCCTTCGCGAAATGGGCGATGACGAGGAATATGCCGATTTCATTGCCCAAAAACTGGAAATGGAAAACGCTGCTTTCTAATGGAACTGCCCATTGCTCTCACCGAAAGCTTAATTGAACGAGGCGCGATTCTGCATTCGGACTTTTTTGCTGACATTGACCACGGCAAGTTTTTTGCCATCATTGGCGTTGACAAGGATTTTGTCGCGGGTTTCTTTTTCATCAATTCCAACATTAACAGAGCCATCTGGAAAAAAGAGGAACAATTGGCTATGCAGTATCTGTTGAAGTCGGAGGATTATGATTTTCTCCATTACGACTCGTTTTTGAGTGCTACGAATATCATCACACGAAGTCGTAAGGAACTCTCTGAAAGTATTAATGAAGGAAGGACAAGTGTTGTTGGTCGTTTGAAGCAACAGCATTTTAGGTATGGTTCGTGAATCCAAATTGTTCAGCAAGGTGGAAAAAACACGCTTTTTCTACGAATAATTGAATTTTTCAATATCTTTGCACCCGCAAAACAAGCCGCACATCACTGAGATGAAGACCATGCGTTGACATCGAGGCCGGTGCGGGAATCATAACAATCTGATCCGGAGGACATTCAAATGGAAAGGAGAATAGGCACAGTCCTTATTTATGTGGAAAACCGTGAAGCCGCGCCGCAAGTGAACGCGGTGCTTTCCCGTCATGCGGGCATCATCATCTGCCGCCAAGGTTTTCCAAGAGAAAGTTACAGCATCATTTCCGTCATCTTTGAAGGCACTACGGACGAAATTGGTTCCCTCACAGGCCAGTTGGGTCGCATCGAAGGCATCGAGGTGAAGTCGGCGTTGTTGAAAGGACGCGAGACACGAGACTTTTAGACGCGAGACGGTCCCGCGTCTCGAAATCCCGCGTCCCGAGTCAAAAGAATTCTGAATATTAACTTGAAAATTAGACTGATATGCAATTTCATCCGGAAAAATGCCGCATCCCTGACGAGCCTAACCGCCCGTTTATCTCCTCCGAAGAGATTTGGGACTACATCAACAACACGAAAAGCACTCCTGAGCGTGTGCACGAAATCATCCAAAAGTCGTTGGATAAGAACCGTTTGACGATGGAGGAAACCGCCGTCCTCATCAACACCACCGACCCGAAATTGGTGGAGGAAATCAAGGAAGGCGCGAGAGAACTGAAACGCCGCATCTATGGCAACCGTATCGTGTTGTTTGCGCCGCTGTATGTGGGCAACTACTGCGTCAATAACTGCTCCTATTGCGGTTTCCGTTCCTCGAACAAGGAGCAAATCCGCACCACTTTGACCGACGAGGAACTCGTCCGCAACGTGGAGGCTTTGGAAGAAGACGGCCAGAAGCGCCTCATCCTCGTCTATGGCGAGTCGCCGAAATACTCGCCCGAGTATATCGCTCATACCGTGAAGGTGACCTACGCCACCACGAAAGGCAAGGGAAGCATCCGCCGCGTGAACATCAACGCCGCGCCTTTGGATGTCGAGGGTTTCCGCATCGTGAAAGAGGCGGGCATCGGCACATACCAGATTTTCCAAGAGACCTACTGCCCCGAGATTTACAACGAGTACCATCCAAAGAACACCCTGAAGGGCAACTACGAATGGCGCCTCACCGCCATGGATCGCGCCCAGCAGGCCGGCATTGACGACAACGGCCTTGGCATCCTTTTCGGCTTGTACGACTGGCGTTACGAGGTGCTGGCTATGATTCGTCACACTAACCACCTTGAGGCCTGTTTCAACGTGGGGCCGCACACCATTTCGTTCCCGCGTATCAAGGACGCCTCGGGCTTGAGCATCGACAAGAAGTATTTCGTGGACGATGACACTTTCGAGAAAATCATCGCCATTTTCCGTTTGGCTGTGCCTTATACGGGAATGATTCTCACCGCCCGCGAGGATGCCGCTTTCCGCGTGAAAGCCATCGAATACGGCATCTCGCAAATCGACGGCGGCACCAACCTGCAAATCGGCGACTACAAATACCACCACGAGGAAGAGGAGAAAAACAGCGACAAGCAGGAGAACCAGAACCTGCACCGCGAGCAGTTCAAGATTGGCGACGACCGCACTTTGGGCGAGACCATCGACGAACTCTTAGACCACGACTTCATCCCAAGTTTCTGCACGGCTTGTTACCGCCTTGGCAGAACAGGTGAGCATTTCATGGAATTCAGCGTGCCGGGCTTTATCAAGCGTTACTGCACGCCTAACGCTATCCTCACCTTGACCGAGTATTTGGTGGACTACGCCACGCCCGAAGTGGCCGCCAAAGGCTGGAAGTGCATCGAGAACAACTTCAAGAACGTTGACCCGAAGTTCTTGGACGAGTTGAAGGCGCGCATTGAGCGCATCAAGAACGGAGAAAGAGACCTTTATTTCTAAAAGATTCCAATTAAGATTGTTAGATAGTGAAAAGCCTTTCGCTGGTATGGCGGAAGGCTTTTTTTTGTGGTTTTGTAGGGCTGCCTTATCAGGGCAGTTGCATGTTGCGATTGCCGTATGCGACTGCCACGGTGTGACAGTTTTACAAGCCCATTACAAAAGTTTTACCCCAAAAGTGTAAGATTTCGCGAGTTTCCACGATATACTATCAAACGAATGAATGTAATGACGACAGAGGACTTCAAACGCGACATCCTGCGCCTGCAACCCAGCTTGCAACGGACCGCCGAGAGCATCCTTGGCGACGCCGACAACGCGGCAGACGCCGTCCAAGAAGCCGTCATCACACTATGGGAACAACGGGAGAGGATCAAAAGTCAGGACATGGAACGGCTCAGCCTGACCATCGTCAAGCGGAGGAGCATAGACTTGCTCAGAAAACAGAAGCCCACGGTCGATATTGACACGGAAAGCCTTATGCTGACAGAAGTCGAACAAGACGATGGAGATGACCGCTACCGATTGGCGCGGCAACTCGTCGACCGCCTGCCGAAACGCCAACGCGACGCCATCCTGATGAAATACGAAGAAGGCATGAGCAACGAGGAGATTGAACAGGCCACAGGGATGAGCAGCACCCACCTCTACGCCACGCTCTCACGGGCCTACAAAGCACTCAGAAACGCCATTGAACAACAGAAAAACAAGGAATGATGAAAGAAGAAAACGAACTCAACGGAGAGCTCAAGCAGTTGCTCGACACCTTGGAAGAACACGGGAAGAACGCTCGTCGACAAAAGGAACTCGGCAATCTGATTGATGGTTTGGCATCGGATACGTTATTGCGAGGAGGCACGAAGCCTGCCACGAAAGAAGTGTGGTGGAAGCAATCGAGGCATGAAGCCACAGCACATCATAGTGATACGTCAACTTCTGATGAAACCTCATCTCTGGATCGCTTCGTTCCAAGCGATGGCGCGAAGCGGCGTAGGCTCATACCACTTTGGTGGGTCATGGGTGTGGCAGCAGCATGCCTCTTGCTTTGGCTGCTGGTCAAGCCGACCACGAAGCAGACCCCCGAGACGAATGAGGAAATCCTTGTGGAAAAGACGAACACAGTGGATTCCATTGAGACCAAGGTGAAAGAAACCATTTTTGAAGAGCCGGTCATCCTTGAGGAACCTTTGGCGGAAGAGACACAAATTGTCCCTCAAAAGACGCAAACAATGAAAGAAAAACCGAAGGAAGACGTCATTGAACAAGTGGCGGAACAGCCTGCCCTTGCCGAAGTTATCTCCACTGAACCCGTAGACACCACCAAGAATATTGGATCCAACCCTATATCCACCGAAAACGAAACGCCTTCTGCCGTTCAAAAGCCCCAGCGGAGAGTCATCCGGAGCCTCAACCTGGTGTGCTACGAATGTCAAAAGGACCCCGAAATCTACACCAAACCTGTCTTGGAAGACAAAACCCTTTTCGGTCAGCCGCAAGACCCGAACATGAAAAACGGATCGCTGGCCTTTGAACTCAAACTCAATTAAAACTTGGAAAAATGAAACGCATCATCTTATCATTCATCATTCTTTTGGCAGCACAGATTGCTTTAGCCCAAGAGGAAGTGGCCCTCGAGCAAAACATCAACACATCCATCGGCTGCTTGAACATCAACGCGGGCTGGGATGTACGCCTCATGCATCGCGATACAGAAGGCTATCGTATTGCCGTCGTCGTCCCGAAACAATATGAGGAAATCGCTCTTGTCGAAGCCCATGTGTGCAACATCATTGGCGATACAATGACCATCAACGAAAACACTTTATTGCCAAGGGGAACCATTATAGAGTTGGAAGGCAACTTGGGATTCAGGAAAATCAACGTTTACGACAATGCCATAGTTTCCGCCGACCATATCATGGCACCGGAAATCACTGATACCTATTACATTTATATAGGTAAAAACGCTGCTTTCCACATCAACCGCCTGCAGTTTTGCGACGCCCCGATACTCAGCGTCAACGATAAAAGCACCTTGCGTATCGACACCATAACGGGAAAAGGAGAGCCTGCTCTTGAACTTTATGATGGCAACTTCGAGTATGGCCAAGACCTTCTGGAAGGCAAAATTATCCTGATAGAATATGAAAAGCAGAATTGCAATTATCATTCGAAGTGTGCAAAAATCATCAAGACCCAGATGGTCGAGGGCGAGCCGGTCACCACGGAACGTTACAAGATATGGGGTGAATACCTCGCCTTTGGCGCTTCGGTTGGTTTCAGAAGAGGAGCCGATGCCGTGGATTTCAATAGTCCTTACAAGTACTCCCATAACCGTTCAATCAATATTGGTTTGACCACCTTTTTCAAGTTTAGCAAACATTGGGGACTGACCACGGGCCTGTCATACAATTTAAACTTGCAGGAAATGGTGCATCAGTTGAAATTTGTGGACGGAAACCTGGAAGTGATTGACGGGCAGGTGCCTATCCAGCAGAATAGACTCTTCAGCAACTATCTTGGCATCCCGGTCGAGTTGAACTGGTATCTCGGCAGGCAAGGCACAGAAAGCGTTTCGTTGGATTATTATTGCGGCTATCTGCTTGGCGGACAATTGTTGACTAAGTCGGCACCTGATTATAAAGGTTGGGTAGGAGATCCTGCTCGTTCCCTGTTCAACCCATGGAAGATGGAACTGGGATTGAGTTTCAACACACAGCATCTTGGCATCATCCACGGAGTACGCGTCTTCACCAACCTCTTGCCCGAATATAGGCCGAGTGTCACAACGGACAAATTCAGGAGTATCGGAGTAGAAATAAAACTCTAAATGAAAAAGCCTCAGCACGCTGAGGCTTTTTTTTCTTGTCGTCGCTTTGCGTCATTGCGAGGAGGAACGACGAAGCAAACTGCTATGATAGACTGTCTTTCTGGATTGCTTCGCTGCGCTCGCAATGACGCGAAGCGTGTTCATTACAGGTTATCCTTGAAATACTGTGTGATTTTCGTGATCAGATGCGCCCTGTCCATGCCGTAGACGTTGTGGTCGTGGCCGGGATAGACGAAATAATCCAGTTGCTTGCCGCTGTGGATGCAGTTCTCGACGAAGACGAGGCTGTGCTGCCACATCACGACGGGGTCGGTGGTGCAGTGGATCATCAGGAGCTTGCCTTCCAGCTTGTCGGTCTTGTTTTCGAGGCTGGTCAGCTCGTAGCCTTCGGGGTTTTCCTCGGGCGTGTCCATGTAACGCTCGCCGTACATGATTTCATAGTATTTCCAATCCAACACCGGACCGCCCGCCACGCTCACCTTGAACGTTTCAGGATAGTTGATTTTCAGCGAAGTGGACATGAAACCGCCATAGCTCCAGCCGTCGCTGCCGATGCGGTTGGCATCAACGTAGGGCAAGGTTTTCAGCCAATTGACGCCTGTCATTTGGTCTTGCATCTCGAGTTGTCCGCATTGGCGGTGGATGCACTGCTCGAAGGCCTCGCCACGGTCGGCGGAACCACGGTTGTCGAGGGTGAAGACGAGGAAGCCTTCTTGGGCGAGGTAGTTCAAGTAGATGCCCGCGCCCGCCGTCCATGTGTCGGTGATGAGTTGGGCATGGGGGCCGCCATACACATAAACCACGACAGGATATTTCTTCGAGGCGTCGAAATTGTAGGGCTTGATGAGGCGCGTGTAGAGGGTTTGGCCGTCTTCAGCCTTCAGGGTGCCGAGTTCGGTCACGCCGATGTTGTAGTCTTTCAGTGGGTTCTCGGCCTCGTGCAGACGGTTCACGAACTTGCCTTTGGCATCCATAACGTCCACGTTGTAAGGCACATCGGTGCTGTTGTAGAAGTCGAGGAAATACTTTCCGCTGGCGGAAGGGGTCACATCATGCGTGCCGTGTTCCTTGGTGAGCTTGGTGACGGTGCCGCTCTTGATGTCCATCATGTAGCAGTGGCGTTCGAGCGGGCTGACCTCGGTGCTGCGGTAGTAAATCTTGCTGCCGTCTTTCGAGAAGCCGTTGAAGTCGGTGATGACGAAATCGCCCTTGGTGAGTTGCTTGCATGTGCCTTTGCTGATGGTGTACAGATACAGGTGATAGTAGCCGTCGCGTTGGGCCTTCCAGATGAACTGGTCGGTGTTGTTGGGCAGGAAGTAGGCGGGACCTTGCGGCTCCACATATTGCTCGTCGTGGTCTTCGAAAATGGTTTTGATGAAGTCGCCTGTCGAGGCATCGTACTCGTTGAATTTCAGATGGTTCTGTCCGCGATTCAGTATGCCGATATAGATGCGTTTGTTGTCGGGGTTCCAGGTGATGGCGGTGAGGTATTGCTCGGCAGGTTCGCCCGTTTTGACGACGATTTCCTTGCCCGTGGCGATGTTGTAAATGTGCAGTGTCACCACGTGGCTTGTCATGCCGGCCATGGGGTATTTGATGGGCTTGGCGGTGGCGATGCGCTCTTGGATATCGACCATGGGGTAGTCGGTCACCATGCGCTCGTCCATGCTGTAGTAGGCGAGGATCTTGCCGTCGGGCGACCAAAAGATGCCGCCGTCGATGGCGAACTCGTTGCGGTGTACGCTCTGACCTGCCACCACGCCTTCAGGGTTTTTGGTGATTTGGATTTGCTTGTCGCCTTTGGCCACATAGAGGTTGTTGCCGATGGTGTAGGCTACATTCAAAGTGGGGCTGCAAACGGTTTGGTTTTCAGCATCTTGCGGAAGAGAGGTGATGGCTTCGATGCGTCTCTTCTTGATGTCCATCTTGTTGAGGTTGATGCCGTTGTCGCCCATGCCAAAGAAATAGGCTTGGTAGTCGTTGAGCCAAGTCAGTTGGGGGATGCGCTTCAACTCGTTGACGCCTGTGCCCATCGTGAAGCCGTTCAGTTCGTCGAGGGTCAGGAAGGAGGTCTCTTTCTTTGAGCCGGGGTTCATCGTAATGATTTCGTTGCCGTTCACCTTCATGAGGATGTCGGTGTCGCCCACCCATTTCAGTTGGTTGGGGCGTTGGGCATAGATGCTGCGGTTGTTGTAGGAAGCGTCAGCAGGGGTGAACAGCTTCTTTTCTTGGGCTGGCATGACAAAAGCGATGACAAACACCAGCGATAAAAGGGTCAGGATCTTCTTCATTTTTATTTGATTTTGCAATTTGCCGCAAAAATAAGGATTATTTTGATACCTTTGTGGCTTCAAT
>JBGUHI010000032.1:0-55133 GCA_045111995.1 Candidatus Limimorpha sp.
CCAAAGAAACCCACAATATCTCTTGAGCATTACTCCGATAACCAACTGGTTCTCTTTTGATTGCTTATATCGAACTCACGTTAAATATTGATGATAGAACATTTTGCGGCTGCAAAGATAGGGAATTTTTCGGGAAAGTCAAAAAAAAAATGCCAAGCGCAACAAAAGTTGTCTTGGCAAATAAAGGCTTGGAGAACCTGCCTTTTAGAGCAAGTTGTTCTGGCGCAACCACTGTTTCCCTCTTGGGGTAAGGCAGTAGATAAGGAACAATAGGCAGGGTATTCCAATAACTGATAGCATGATGTAAGCTCCCATATTCGGTTTCCTTTCCTTATTTCTTTTTATTCGTCGAAGTGCTTGCGGAGTGGGGGAAAAAATGTGCGGTGCTTTAGGTTTAAACTGCAATTCCAGTCCGCATCACATCATCGTAAAGCGGCGACCAATGGTCTTCGGCCATGAGAACGGGTTCTATGAGCATGCTTACCTCGTTCACATCCATGCCGAGGGCAATGGAAGTGTCGAGCCACTGGTCATCAGGTAAGGTGGGCACAATGACAGCCACATCGATGTCGCTCCATTTGTTGGGGTTGCCCTTTGAATAGGAGCCGAACATCACGACTTTGGCTTGTCCATTGAAACGAGGCGAAATCACTCGTTTGTATTGCCTGACAAGTTGGATGGCTTCATCTCGAGTAAGCACTTTTGGAGTATCCATTGCTGCATTTGTTTGGTCTGTTCAACAATTGTTTTGGTTTTTTCTTCGTTGAGGCTGTTTGCCATGCTGCGCTTGTAGTCTGGATAGCGAGCCTCAATGTTCATTGGTCGTATCACTTCCAAAAAATAGCGTTGCTCTTCACTCATCTTCAGGTATAATCCGCAAAGCTCAGCCAACCGCTTGTGCTCGTGGATATATGGAGGCACTTCTTCACAAGTTGCAGTCCAGTATGCCTTTAGCATTTTTTCAATGACTTGATGGCACATGAAAGCAGAGTAAAGCCAACGCCTGCTCGCAAAAAGGAACTCGGCCAAATCGAGGTCTTCGGCTGCGATGTCAAGCCAATATTTCACTTTTTCTTCTGTTGTCATGCTCTATTGTTGTCGTGTTTTTCGGCTGCAAAGATACATATTATTTTTGGAAGTGCAAGCGCATTCAAAATTCCCATGCGTTTTCAGGGTTCGCGCATGATCACATGTCTTCAAGCGACAAAGCTCCAAAATGCAGCTTCATTTTGGCAAGCTCGGGCGTTTGGGCCACCACAACCTTCACTTTCTCCTTCAGCGCTTTCGCGTCATAGCGCTCGCCTTGCTTCTTCAGCTCATATATCCACGCTTCTTTTTTCAGTGGGTCGGCCACAATCAGGTCGATTTCGTTCTCGCCTTTCCTGTCCCACCACTTCCCGATGATGTATTTGCCTTCCTCCTCGAACTTCCTTGCAAAATAACGCTCCAACATAAAGCCGGAAACGGTGCTGTAATCGCGCTGGATGATGGCATCAAGGGTCTTCAGTGCCTTGTTTTCCACCAGCGACTGGTACTTGTAGAAGAAGCGGAACCAGAAAATGAGGAAGCAGTCGTCAAGCTGATAGCGCATTTTCTTGCTGTTGGGCTTGGAAAAGATGGGCAACGCCTTGGTAATGAGGCGGTAATAGTTTTCCAATCGTGCCAAATAGCTTCCGATGTTGTCCAAACCCAACTCGCTTTCGATTTCGGCTCGGGTCTTCATGCCGCTGGCGATGCAGGTCAGGATGGAGAAATAGGTGACATAGTCGGTGCCAAACTCCTCGATGAGGATGTTTCTGCCCTCGTTGATGAACGGCGAGTTTTCCTCCGTCAAGGCCGAAAGCATCTGATCTTTAGTGACATAGCCTTTATCCAAGAGCAGCGAAACATACCACGGCACGCCGCCCGTGATGCTGAACAGCGCGAGCAAGTCTTCTTTCGTATAGTTGGGGTTGAAGTCGGCAAGGATTTCTTTCAGCACGTCGGTTGCGAAAGGTTTCAGGGTCAGCCGCTCGTTGGCGCGCCCGAAAAGCGGCTCCTCATAGTCTTCGAAGATGCGTTTCATCAGCGTGAACACCGAGCCGCTGATGATGAGGTTCAGGCGGCTTTCGCGCTTGTAGAGGTCCCAGTCGCGCTGCATGTCGCTGAACACGTCGGGGTTCACTTTCAGGAAGTTCTGGAACTCGTCGATGACCAACGTAAAAGGCTGTCTTTTGGCCAGTTCCAGCACGAGCCTGAACACTTCTGAAAACGAGTTAAGTTGCCCAATGATCGGGCTTCCGAGCTTGTCGCCAATTTCGCGCAGAAAGTCATGGCAGAGCAGCGGCTCCGACTTTTTCCCGACAAAAAAATACAGCACTTTTTCGTCGCCGCACATCAGCGAGAGTTCGGTCTTCCCGATGCGCCTGCGCCCCATCAGAACGGTCATTTGGGCTTCTTTCCTGCTCTGCAGCAACACTTTACGGAGTTGCTTTTGTTCGTTTTCCCTGTCGTAGAATTTCATGTCTGTCCTGTTTTTTCTGCTTTACAAAAAATAGTAATCATCATTACGGTAATTCTCATTACCATTCCGCAAAAGTACACATTTTTCCTTGGTCTGCAATCTTTTTTCCTCATTTTTTTCAAAAAAATAGTAATTTTCATTACGGTAATAGCTATTACTATTTTTAATAATTGAAAATAAAACACTGATAAACAATGTTTTATATTGATTTTTTCAACGTTTGAAGATGGGAATGATGGGAATTTGTCAAACGTTGCAAATAAAGTAACTTTTGGCGGGGATTTCAGAAAGTAACGCTTTTATTTTTCAATTGTTGCCACCACTTCCTTGAATTGCAGAATCCTCTCCGCATTCGCTTCGTTGAAAAGCAAATGCTCGAAGTCGCGTTTCTTTTGGTTCAAATCGACTTCCTCTAGGCGGTTTGTAATGGCTGCTTTCAATTCTTTCACAGACGAAATGCCTGCCCTCTCCTGAAGGAAGTTCAGATTGGGTTTTGTTTTCGAGAGCAGGAAAATGGCATCGTAAAAATCACGACCCTTCTGGCGGGTAAGTATGGCAGCGAACTTCATGGCGCACAGCACATCCAACGGCGGCACTTGAACGCCGAAGAAGAATCCCATCCTGTTGATGTTGGCCACAACAGGCTGGTACGACACGCCTTGGTCCTGAGCCTCTATCTTTAATAACAATCGCTCGTCACGATGGCCTGTCAGCCCAAGGTTGAAGAGCATCTGGGGGAAATAGAGGTTTCTTCTGAAAGCCGTCAATTTCGGATTGGACTTGTCGCGGGTTTCCACCTCCACGTTGTTCTGACGAAGGTATTGCACCACACTGTCCGTCATCGTCATAAACTCCGCTTCGCTCAAATCCTTGCAGTCGAAATCCAAGTCTTCGGAAAAGCGATCGATGCCTTGGATAAGTCTGAGGTTGGTACCACCGATAAACGCCATCTTGCCTATATAAGGTGTGGTTGTCAGATGGTCGAGAATCAGCAGCTGCAGGTACTCCTTCAGCATGTAGCGGTCGAAACGGCTCTCGCGGGCGATGGTGGGCGGAAAGAAACTTCGTATGTATTCAATGTCAATCATAATTCGTAAACCTTTAATAATCTGCATACTCGCTGCTCCAGCGCCTTGCTCCCGATTTGTGTGAGATAGTCGGAGAAACGTTCCCTGTTGAATTCGCTTTGCATGAAGTCCTCGTCCAATCGAAGCTCCTCCATGTCTTGTTCCGTCTTGTAGAAAGGATTCAGATAGAGCAGGTCGAGCAAGGCCTTCTCGGGAGTGGCAAACAGCAGGCCTCGTCCGTTTTGCATGGTCTTGATCTCGTAGCCGAAATAAAGCGGCGTTTTCACGTTCTGGTAATGGAAGGTGCCGAAGCCGTTCTCAAACTTGGCCGTTTTGAGCGTGGTGACGCTGGTGACTTGCACCACCTCTTCAGGAATCATCCCGTAGAATGATAGTGCACTGTGCAGACTGATGTACGACGGCGCATAGATGCGGTTAGCCACATAACGTGAAAAGTCGGGCATCTGGCGGCATTCAGGAAAGGCGTAATACTGGTTGCGCAGCTTCACGAGCAGACCTTTCCGGCACCAACGCGTGAGGTTGTTACGGTCGAAATCCTTCTCCCATAGCAACACCTGATTGATGTGGAAACACCCCATCGGAAGCATCCGTTCCCTAAATGTCAGATAATCCATTGCTTCGTTTTGTTTCTAAAACTCTGCAAAAATAGTGATTTTTGGAAATAAAAATGCCGTTTTTGTATATTTTTGCACACTAATCCAAGTTTTTCTTTGTTTTCTGTGCTGTTTTTACAAACACACAAAAAAGCGGAGCAGTTTCATGCGTCGCTCAAGTCGGAGGAATTGCTTTAGTATTCCAACGCTCCAATCAAATCCGTAACCTTCTCAAAACCATGCCGTTCGCAATACTCGTTAATTCCCCAAGCGACTTTCGCCGAAATGGCCGGATCAATGAAATTGGCCGTGCCAATCTCGATGGCGGACGCACCAGCCAGCATGAACTCAACGGCATCGTTGGCGTTGGAGATGCCGCCCAAGCCCACTACGGGAATCTTCACCGCCTTGGCCACCTGCCACACCATGCGCAAGGCCACAGGCTTCACGCATGCCCCTGACAAACCGCCCGTTATGACAGACAATTTCGGTTTGCGTTTCTCCGCATCGATGGCCATGCCCATCAACGTGTTAATCAAGGAAACCGAATCGGCACCGGCGGCCTCGGCTGCCAAGGCGATTTCGGCAATGTTGGTCACATTCGGCGACAACTTCACCATCAAATGCTTATGATAGACTTTGCGCACCTCGGAAACCACTTGCGAGATGCCCGCACAAGTCACGCCGAAAGCCATGCCGCCTTGCTTCACGTTGGGGCAAGAGACATTCAACTCTATGGCGGGAATCTTTTCCAAAGCGTCAATCATCTCGGCACCTTTCACGTAATCTTCCAAAGTGGAGCCGGAAAGGTTGAGCAAAACATTCGTGTCAAAATCCTTGATACGCGGATAAATCGTGTCGATAAAGTACTGTACGCCTTTGTTTTGCAGTCCGACGCAGTTCAGCATCCCTGAAGGCGTCTCCGCCATGCGCGGATAGGGATTGCCCTCGCGTGGACTGAGCGTTGTGCCTTTCACGATGATGCCGCCAAGTTGCGACAAATCCACGAAATCGGTGTATTCCTCGCCGTAGCCAAACGTGCCCGAAGCCGTCATCACAGGGTTGCGCAGCACCAAGCCGCGACCTAAGTCTATCGTCATGTTCACCATTTCAACCTCCTTGTGTTAAATACAGGTCCTTCCTTGCAGACGCAAACATTACCCTCCTTCGTGTCCTCCACGCAGCAGAGGCAGGCGCCAAGGCCACAGGCCATCAGATTCTCGAGCGAAACCTCGCACCAAACGCCCTTTTCGGCGGCCAGTTTTGCCACAGCCTTCATCATCGGCTTGGGACCGCAGACGTAGATTTTGTCGAAATTTTGTTTTTGCCAAACAGAGTGCATCGTCACGAAGCCTTTCTCGCCGATGGAGCCGTCTTCCGTGGTCACGAAAGTTTCTCCAAGTTGCTGGTAATCCGCCAAACGAAGCAAGTCTGATTCCGTTTTTCCGCCCAAAAGCAAGGTCGGTTTGATGCCTTTGTCGTTCAGCACCTTGGCGAAGTAAAACAGCGGTGCGATGCCGATGCCGCCCCCAACGAGCAAAACGTTTTCTCCTTTTTCGGGAAGTGTGAAACCATTTCCCAGGGGGAACACCATATTAATAAGGTCGCCCAAGTTGGCGGCGGCGAGATGTCGTGTCCCCTCGCCCACTTGCTGCACCAACAGCGTGATTTCATTCTGTTGGAAATCAACATTATGGATGGAAATCGGGCGGCGGAGATAAGTGCTCGGCGAGCCATCAACACGCACCTGCACGAACTGCCCGGGCGCGATGTCGGGCAAGGCCTGTTCGGAGCGCAATCTCAACAGCACCGAACGGCCAAAGTCGCGCTTTTCGACCAGTTTGAAGTCTGCAATTTGTTTTGTCATGTTTCAGGATTTGAACGCACAAATATACAAAAAAAAGCTGCCGTAGCAGCTTCTTTTTAAACATTTACGGAAATCATTCCGCTTTCTCGGCGGGTTCTTCCGGAGCTTCCTCATTGGCCTCGGGTTCCACTGTGAAATCGAGCAAGCCCTTGTCGTTCAACATCTGATACCATGCGAACACCTTCTTCATGTCGGAAGGATAGACGGCATCCTCGTCGTAGTCGGGCATGACGAAGGCGAACTTCTCGCGCAGTTCGTCGTTGCTTGCTTTCTTGAAGTCGAAATCGACCTTGTCGCCCATCTTCTCGTGGATCATCATGAAGACTTCCTTCAGCGGACGGTCCTCGTCGGTGGAGAAAATGGAGATTTCCTCAAGTGAACTCATGCGGTCGCGGGCAAAGGCGGGGCTGCACTTGCCATCCACAACCGATTCAACAATAAGTCTTCCAACGGCTTGAGACTTAACCTGATACAGTCCCGGCTTGCCGGATATCGAAACAATTTTAGTAAGATCCATAGTCAATTCATTTTTCAAAAACGGCTGCAAAAATAGGAAAAAGTTTTATTGCAACGCGCAAAACGCAAAAAAACCTCAATACTCCAGCCTAATCTCATCCACCCAAAGCACATTGCCCACGGCACCCACGAAAGCCCCGTGGCTACTGGAGGTGATCATCATAATGGCATGGGTGACAGGGCAGTCCGCCTCAGCCCATTCCTCTTCCTGGATGACTTTTTTCTTTCCTTTCTTATTGAGGGCATACATGGCCTTGTTTCCTGAAATCAAGTCCATGAACGGCTTGTAACATTTTGATTTTCTGGCATCTCCATAAACGACTGGAATCTTGAAATCCCGCTGCCAGCCATCGGTCGTTTTCTCGATATGATATACTGCCGTACCCACCCGCTTCGCGTGGATATTGCCTTTCTCGTCTTCCCAACGGTATTGCAGGACGAAGAGAATCTCGGCGGGGTCGTAGCCATCAAACTCCGTGGTGCGGAAAGTGGTGCCTTTTACCAGTTTTCCCGTGTTGGGAATTGTGGCTTTATAGTTGATTACAAGTGCTTTTGGACGCTTAGTGAACGGGATTCCCCAATCCATGAAGGCGTATGGATTGCTGACACCCGTCACGGGTTCCAGCATCTTTCCCCAATAAATCGAGCCTCCCGCCAGTACCTTGATACCAAAAAGTCCAGCCACCTTGCACGCAGCAAACTCCGTGGACAACTTGGCGCATCTCCCTGTAGAGCCCTTGTCAGGCATCACATTATTGCTGGTTTTCACTACGCCCATCACCTTGGCCAAGGCATTCGATGAAGCCCAAACCGTGTTCTTGTATTTGTACGGGTCATTGCTCCTGATGGTATCGTCAGGCCCAATCACATAGAGCGTTCTCTCCTGTCCACCAATAACTTGAGACTCTTTTACATAACGCACCGTCCAATGCTCGAAGTCGCCGAAAGGCACCTTCTCGTAGCGTTGGGCCGAGGCCGTCAGGCAAGCCAACAAAAACAGTATCGTCACTTGTACTTTTGCCATAGTCTATTCACCAATCCTTTAGGTAAAGCAGCTATCAGCGGAGGCAGGTAAAAGTTCATGAAACCCGGCTTCACCACCTTTTTCTTTTTCATCATGCCTTTCAATGCCCTTCGCACCAACCATTTCGGAGTCCCGATTACTCCAATTTTCACGCCAAACTTTAACAGACTGGGTTTCAGTTTGTAAAGCGGTGTTGCAATGGCGGCAGGACACACCGTCGTAACGCTCACGCCGTAAGGCCGCATCTCGAAATAAAGCGACTTGCCGAAACTTTTCAGATAAGCTTTCGTCGCGGAATAAATCGTGATGCCTGGACAAGGCAACTTGGCCGCCATCGACGACATATTAATAAGGTATCCGCAACCGCGCTTTTTCATTTCCTCGCCAAACAAGAGGCAAAGGCGTGAGGGCGTATAAATATGCAAACGCATCATATCCAACGCTTTACGCTCATTCTCAAGAGTCAACTCCTCGAAAAAGAACATGCCCGCGTTGTTGATGAGAATGTCTATTTGCAATTTTTCGGCTTGGCAATAGGCAAACAACTCATCGGCGGCGGTTTCAGTGGCCAAATCCTGATAACGGCCTACCACTTGAATGTCGCGCCCCTGGCACAGAGTTTCGGCAGACTTCTCCAATTCTTCCTTTTGATTACTGACCAACAGCAAATTGCATCCCCATTCCGCCAACTGCCGCGCATACTCCAAGCCCATGCCCGAACTGCCGCCCGTCACCAAAGCCCAAGGCTGCCGCCCACGAGCCTCCACATACCGATTGAACCATTTTTTGCCGTTCATAACGTCCGTTCTGCCTCATCGACCTCTTCCTGCAGCCGTTTGGGCATATTCTCCACGCAATGGTGGCACTTCATCTCCAAGGTATACATACGCCCGATGCAATAGTTGGAGTGCTTGCAGCCGCTGCGGGTCACTTTACCGCTTTGCAACTTGTTGACAAAGTCCGTGTCGTTGATTAGCGCACGAGCCATCTGCAAGGCCACGAAACCCGAGTTGAGCACTTCCTCCATTTTCGATTTCGACACCATGCCACCCACATAGATGAGGGGCATCTTCAGATTTTCACGGAACTCCTTGGCATCTTCGAGGAAATAGCCTTCGTAGAACGGTCTCGTAGGAATCACCAGACGACCGCCCAACGCCAGGCCTGCCTTGAGCCACCAGAACTTCTTCACGTCCATGTAATAGCGCAGAGTCTTGAGCGGCATCGCGCCACGCATCACCTCCATCGGAGCCTTGCTGACGAAGCCTGCCGTGAGCACCAGCGCGTGAATGCCAAGGCGTTCCAACTCTTGCGCCACCTTGATGCACTCTTCGCGCTGCATACCGCGACGGAAACCGTCGTGCATGTTCACCTTGACCACCACGGCGATGTCGGTGCCAGCGGCACGCATCACCTCCTCCATAACGAGGCGCATGAAGCGCATTCGGTTGTCCAACGAGCCGCCGAACTCGTCGTGGCGACGGTTGGTGTAGGGCGACAGGAACTGGCTGATGAGGTAGCCGTGCCCCGCGTGTATCTCGACGCAGTCGAAGCCTGCCTCGCGGGCAAGGTTGACGGCCTTGCCGAAGTCTTTCACGAGTGCGTATATCTCTTCTTTTTTCAGTTTTCTATGGAATGTAGGCGAGTATAGGTTGAACCCACCTGACGCGCCCACAGGCATACAGCCGCAGGTGGCGCGGTGTGTCATGTTGCCGCAATGCCCCAACTGTATGGATGCCCTGGCGCCATAGGAATGGACAGAGTCTGTGAGGCGTTTCAACTCGGGCACGATCTCCTCGCGCATCCACAGTTGGCCGTCGAACGACAGTCCCGACTGGTTGACGGCGGCGTATGCCACCGTTGTCATGCCGACGCCGCCCCGGGCCACGTCCGTATGGTAATCGAAGAGGTCTTCGGAGGGACGGTTGCCGTATGCCATGTTCTCAAAAGCGGCAGACCGTATCACTCTGTTGCGCAAGGTGATGGGACCGATCTCGCATGGCGTGAATACAAGTGAATTTTCCATGGCTCAATAGATAAAAGGTATCATTCTCTTGACTTTCTTCGTGTCCAACTCGTCGCAAAATTCGGTCTTGTAGTGGTCGTAGATACGCGCCGCCCTTGGGCAAAGATTGGCGAAAGTCCACAAGGCGAACACTGCACCGGCCCACGACCAGGTGAGCACCGCAAAACCGATCCATTCCAGCAGTTCGCCGAAATAGTTGGCCGAAGTGACGTAGTTGAACATACCGCCCTTGGGCAGGTAGTGCCGCGTGTCGCCCTCCTTGCGCAGGTTGCGGATGATGTCGTCGGATGAGATGTTGATGTACATTCCGATAAGGAAAACCAGAAAGCCGGCGATGAAACGCGGGTCGGTCAGCCAATCGCGGCCATAGTAGTCGTCAGGCGAGACGTAGAAAATCCAGCCGCCCTGCATCATGGCGTTGAGCACGTTGAAGACGACACCCATCATGACAATGGAAAGCGGCATCATGCCACGGCCTCGCATCCGAAAGGGGAACACGAAAGAGCGCTGGAAATAGTGCAACTCAAACAAGAACAGGAAAGCCAGGCGCACCAAGTCGCCGCGATGGTCGGAGAACATCCACAGCAGCATCATGGAGAGAAACACGGGCGACTCCATGAGCACCCAGCCCAGTTTGTTGTTCACCGCCGGCCCCCATTTGCGGTCATAGAACTTGCCATAGCCCGCATTGACGAAGAAGAGGCTCACGAAAACCACCATGGCCACCACGGCCATGACAATCAGAAAGACATGAAAAGACTGTATCGACATCATGAGTTAAATAAGTAGGTCTCAAAAATAGGGAAAAAAGCATTGAAGTTGGTTATATTTTCAACAAACAATCAAAAAAAACCATTATCTTTGCGCCATCAACCTACAAAAACACAAAACCATGTCAACAGGAATGAGTTGGGTTTTCATCATCGCCATCGGCATCATCGGCATGTTGGTGCAATGGAAACTGAAAAGCGTATTCGCCAGATATTCCAAGGTGCTCTCGCCTGGCGGCCTTACGGGAGCCCAAATCGCAGAGAAGATGCTCCACGACAACGGCATCCATGACGTCACGGTGACAAGCGTCAAGGGGCAACTCACCGACCATTACAACCCGAAGGCGAAGACCGTCAACCTTAGCGAAGAAGTCTATCGGCTCAACAGTGTTTCCGCCGCTGCCGTGGCTGCACACGAGTGTGGACATGCCGTGCAACATGCAAAGGGTTACGGACCTTTGAAACTTCGCACGGCCTTGGTTCCCGCAGTCAACATCTCGTCGAAGCTGTCAATGATTGTCATCATCATTGGCTTGCTGATTATCAACACCTTTCCTGCCCTGTTTTGGGTAGGCATTGCCATGTTCGCGACGGTGTTCCTTTTCAGTGTCATCACCTTGCCTGTCGAACTCAACGCTTCGAGGCGTGCCTTGGCGTGGCTACAGTCGTCCAATTCGCTTGGCGAAACGGAACTGTCACAAGCCAAAGAGGCATTACGTTGGGCCGCAAGCACCTACGTGGTGGCGGCTCTGTCGTCGTTGGCCTCGCTGGTCTATTACATCAGTTTGGGAAGCAGAAGATAAATAAGGTGTCTTAGGTTCAGTTGCCTAACACCTTGGCATATTCTTCCTTCACTCTCATCGCCATTTCCTCTGTACCGTTGGCACCAATGGCACGCATGAACTTCACACGGGCGTTGTCGTACTTCATCTGCTCATCCAAGGTGAGATTGTTTCTGACCGCAACGTAATTCTTGTTCATCATGCCAAACTCGTTGATGGCCGCATCCCAATCCTCTGTGTTGTAATGCTTTGACTTCTTTTCGACCTTGTCCACGAACTTCTCGACATTGGGGACAAATTCCCGAGGGTTCTGAGTCATCTCATAGGTGGCCGGCCCACTTTGGCATCCTGCGAAAGCAAGCAGGGCGAATAACATAAAAGGCAATGTTTTTTTCATTGTGACAGAATTTTGGCCGCAAAAATAAGACTTTTTGCTTCAATGTGAGAAAAAATCCGTATTTTAGCCGACCATTCACCAACCAACAATAGTCATCTCAACAATTAAACACTTCAACAATAAACAATCAACAAAATGAGCATCAAAGATTTAGAACCGAATGGCGTATGGAGGAACTTCTACAGTCTCACCCAGATTCCGCGCCCTTCGAAGAAAGAAGCCAAAGTGATTGCCTTCATGAAGCAATGGGGCGAGGAACACGGCTTGGAAACCATCATTGAGGAATGCGGCAACGTCATCATGCGCAAGCCTGCCACGGCAGGCATGGAAAACCGACAAGGTGTCATCCTGCAAGCCCACTTGGACATGGTCCCTCAAAAGAACGCCGACAAGGTGCACGATTTCGAGAACGACCCGATTGAGACCCACGTCGAGGACGGCTGGGTGAAAGCCAACGGCACCACCCTCGGTGCCGACAACGGCATCGGAGCCGCCGCTGCCATGGCCATACTCGAAGCCACTGACTTACAGCACGGTCCCATCGAGGCCCTGTTCACCATCGACGAGGAAACCGGCATGACGGGAGCCAACAAACTGCAATCCGGCCTGCTGCAAGGCGACATCCTAATGAACATGGACTCCGAGACCGAAGGCGAACTCTACGTGGGTTGCGCCGGCGGCGTCGACAACATCGGCACGTGGACACCCGCCTTCGAGGCCGTCCCCGCTGGCATGACCGCCTACCGCCTCTTCGTGAAAGGACTGAAAGGCGGACACTCGGGCATGGACATCAACCTAGGTCGCGCCAACGCCAACAAAGTGCTGAACGCCATGCTGCTGATGGCAGCCGAGAAATACGGCCTGCGCCTCGCCACCATCGACGGCGGCAGCCTGCGCAACGCCATCCCGAGAGAAGCCGAAGCCATTGTTGTGGTTCCCACCGACAAGAAAGAAGAATTTGAAAAGTATGCGACTGAATATGAGGACATCTGCAAGGAAGAGTTCACCGAAACGGAACCCGACCTGGCCATCCTATGCGAGCCCGCCACCATGCCCGACAAGGTCATTGACGTGAAGACACAAGACAACCTGTTCTGCGCCATCGCCCGCTATCCTAACGGCGTCATTGCCATGTCGGAAGACTTTGAAGGCACCACCGAGACCTCCAGCAACCTCGCCACCATCAAGATGGAAGACGGCAAAATCACGACCGCCTCGCTGACCCGCAGCCTCGTCGACGCGGCCAAGGAGAAACTCGCCGAACAGATTCGCAAGAACCTCACCGACAACGGCGCAGAAGCCTACTCCACCGGCGACTATCCAGGCTGGAAGCCTAACATCAACTCGACCATCCTCAACCTGATGAAGAACAACTACAAGGCCAAATTCGGCAAGGAAGCCAAGATCATGGTCATCCACGCCGGACTGGAATGCGGCATCCTCGGCTCGAAGTACCCGAACTGGGACATGGTGAGTTTCGGACCCACTCTGGTGCACCCGCACTCGCCCGACGAAGCCCTGCTCATCGAGAGCGTGCAGCCCTTCTGGGACTTCCTCGTTGAGACGTTGAAAAATATTCCCGAAAAGGAAGCGACTGCATAAACATATAATTTCCAACAACTTGCAAAAGGCAAAAGCGGTTTCGCTTTTGCCTTTTGCATTTTTTTCGAGAAAAATGTTGCAGCAAAGGAATTTCTTCGTACTTTTGCAGCCCGATTCAAAGGGTTTTAGCGAAAAAACAACAAATAAATAGAATAGAGAAATGAAGCGCACTTATCAACCTTCGAACAGAAAACGTAGAAACAAACACGGTTTCAGAGAGAGAATGTCGACGGCTAACGGCCGTAAGGTTTTGGCTCGCAGAAGAGCCAAAGGCAGAAAGAAACTTACCGTCTCTGACGAGTATTAATATTCGGTAGCCGTTATATTTCTCATTTAAGGTAACGAAGGCGACCCTGTTGGGTATCGCCTTTTGTTGTTTTAGGTCTGTAGAGACGTTTCAGGAAACGTCTCTACTTATTTCCCGCAACGATAAATGATTTCCTCTCCCCTGCGCGCCAGACGCATTCGCTCGCGCTGGCCGTCGGATATCTCATAATAGAGCCTGTCCTCTGTCACGGTAAAGCCCGCCTTGCGCAACACCTCGCCATAGTCGCGGCCAAACTGGCGCACGTGGTCATATTGTCCGAAAAGTCGCTGGCGTTCTTTCGGGTCGGTGACGTTCGGGTCTTCGAAAGTGTCCACGTCGGGGTTGATGGGCACCAGCAAAATGGCCCAGCCGCCGGGTTTCAGGATTCTCCTTATCTCCGAAAAAGCCTTGTTCACGTCGTTCACATGCTCAAGCACATGGTTACAGATGACAACGTTGTAGGTGTCGCTGGGCTGGTCGATGGCGGTGACGTCGAGACGCAGGTCGGCGATGGGCGAGTCGAGGTCGGCAGTGGTATAGTCGAGGTTCTTCAAGGCACGAAAACGCTTCAGGAAAGGCTGCTCAGGCGCAAAATGCAGAACTTTCAGCGGCGCGGAGAAGAAATCCGTTTTTTCTTTCAGATAGAGCCATAGCAAGCGATGCCTTTCCAGCGACAAACAACTGGGACACAACCGGTTATCCATGGCATTGCCATAGCCATAAGGCAAAAACTTGCGGAAATGCCGGCCACAAACGGGGCATTCCACCTTGTTGCCCCAATAGAAAGGCTGTATCAAGAAACTGAACGCATAACTCATCCTGATGAGCCACTGGCGGGGGAATATCTTGGTAAACAGTGCAATAATCTTTTTCATCTCCTCAATTATAAAAATGACATAATGGTCGCCGACATCTTCGGCCATGAGTATTTCCCTTTCTCTTCCACGATTGTTTCCTTGAAGTCATCGAAACGGGCATTCCCAAAGAAATCCACAATGGCGTCGGCGATACTACTCGGTTGTGGTTCAACCACATAGCCTACCTTGCCGTTAGGAACCATCTCACCCAAGCCTCCGACATTCGTCACCAGCACCGGTTTCTCGAAATGGTAAGCGACTTGTGTCACGCCACTTTGGGTGGCCGACTTGTAAGGTTGAACGACAAGGTCGGCGGCATTGAAATAGTCTTTCACTTTGTCGTCGGGGACAAACCCATCATAGACAAGAACCTTATTCACCAAGCCAGATGCCTTGACCTGCTCCATGTAAGGCGTTTTTCCCTCATAGAACTCGCCGGCGACCAGCAACTTGACGGGAAGCCGCCGCACCCTTTCGTCGGCGAATGCTTCAAGAAGCCAGTCAAGGCCTTTGTAGGCGCGCACCAAACCAAAAAACAGGAGATAGCGGCAACCATCATCCAGGTTCAGGTTGCGAAGGGCAGCCTCCCTACTCTCTCTTGCCCCATAAGTGTCATAGATCGGGTGAGGCGACCAGGCCTTGGGCTTCCCCTTCCTGTCAAAAGCGGAGATATCCTTCAGCACTGACTCCGACAGCGCCACGAAACCATCCATGGACTTGACGAAACAAGGCGGAAGGCAACGGTCAAGGATCGTTTTCTCGTGAGGCACCATATTGTGCACCAAGGCGACACGCTTCACATCTTTCAATTTTCGGGCGATGGCAGCGTAACAAGGGGCAAAAAACGACATCCAATAGGCAAACACCACCAAGTCATAGTGCTGACGGTTGATTTCCTTGCCCACCTTCACCCAATTGTACGGATTGATGGAATTGACGCAACGCCTTACGGTCAGGCCAACAGGAGTTGGCGCGGTTGAATACTGTGTCTTGCCAGGGAACAAGAAACCAGGATATTGCAAAGTGAAAGTGTAGACCACCACTTCGCAGCCTTCGTCCTGAAACTGGCGAGCCAGCCGCTCGTTGAAAGCGGCGATGCCGCCCCTGTACGGATACGCAGGTCCCACAATGGCAATTTTCTTCATCGTTCTTCCAAATGACATGCAAAATTAGAAAAAATTATCGTATTTTCGCGGCTTAAAAAAAACACCTCAAAAAAAATGAAGAACACCTTTTTCCAAAACAACAAAAAAGCCATAGGCATTATTCTTTGCATCTTGGGTTTTGCCATAATCACCTTGGTGTATTTCAGCCCCATCCTCGATGGGAAACGCCTCAAGCAGCACGACATTGAGATGAACAAAGGCATGGCGAAGGAGATTGTGGACTACCGCGAAAGCACTGGGCACCAATCTTTATGGACCAACTCAATGTTTGGCGGCATGCCGGCATGGAACATTTCAGTGGCCAACAACAGCAACCTGATGAAACCCGTCCAACGGGTGTTAAGCGCAGGTTTCCCCCACCCCATTGGTGCAGTGTTCATCAGTATGCTAGGGTTCTTTATCTTACTCTTGGTGCTGGAGTGTAGCGTTTGGATTAGTTTTATCGGTGCCTTGGCCTATGGCTTCACCTCCTATCTTTTCATCATCATTGGAGCCGGTCACAACACCAAAGCCATGGCCATTGCCTACATGGCACCTGTTATCGCGGGAATCGTCCTAACCTACAAAGGCAAATACTTATGGGGCAGCCTCCTAACCGCCATCGCTTTAGCTTTGGAAGTCCGCGCCAATCACTTGCAAATCACTTATTACCTATTGATCATCATCGTTTGCATCATTGTTGGGACACTTTTCAAAAGCATCAAGGACAAGCAAATTGGACAGTTCGCCAAGGCCTCCTTATTCTTGCTGGCCGCTGCCCTCATAGGCATCATGACCAATGTCACGACGATCTATGCCAATTATGAATTCGGCAAGGAGACCACCCGTGGAAAGCCCATCCTCATGGGCAATGCCGACAACCAGACCAAGGGCCTCGACCGCGACTACATCACACATTGGAGCTACGGCAAGGGCGAGACTTGGAGCCTGCTGATCCCCAACGCCAAAGGCGGTGCCTCGGCCTACATCGGCAGCCAGAACCCTGCCCTCAAAAAGGCTGACAGCCGCTTCCGTTCCAATATCGCGCAGAGCAATGCCTACTGGGGCGACCAACCAGGCACGAGCGGCCCCGTATACGTGGGTGCCATCGTCGTGTTCCTCTTCGTCCTAGGTGCCCTCACCGTGAAAGGCAGCTTGAAATGGGCCTTGCTCGTAGCGACGCTCTTGTCCATCCTGCTCAGTTGGGGCAAGAACTTCATGGGCTTCACCAACTTCTTCATCGATTACATCCCTGGTTACAACAAGTTCCGAGCCGTCTCCATGACCCTGGTCATCGCGGAAGTCACGATGCCGTTGCTGGGTTTTCTTGGCTTGGCCGAGATTGCGAAAGAGCCAGACGGGTTCAAGAAAAACCAAAAGAAATTCTTCATTGCCTTGGGCATCACAGCGGGATTATGCGTGTTGTTCAGCTTGTTACCCAAAGTGTTTTTCAACTTCCTCAGCCAAAGCGAGGCCGAGCAGTTTGCCTCGTTGAGTTCAGGCAAGGACGGAGCCCTTTATGCTTCCTTCGCTTCCCAACTTGAAGCCGTTCGCATAGCCATCTTCCGCAAGGACGCCCTGCGCAGCCTGCTCTTCATCATGCTTGCTGCCGTACCGTTGTTCCTCTTCGGAAAAGGCAAGCTTAAAGCCCAACTTGCATTTCCCCTCCTTGCCGTGCTCGTCGTCATCGACATGTATCCCATCGACAAGCGCTACCTCAACAAGGACAACTTCATCCCCAAGCAACAATTCGACAAGCCTTTCAATGCCAAGGCAGCCGACAACTACATTCTTGCCGACAAGACACCCGACTTCAGGGTGCTCAACCTCACCAAAGACGTCTTCAACGATGCCAGCACCTCCTACTTCCACAAGTCTATAGGCGGCTATCATGGGGCTAAGATGCGCCGATACCAAGATGTCATCGGCCGTTATCTTGGTGACGCTGTGAACCAACTTCGCAGCGTTAATTCGAGCGAGGCCATGATGCAGACACTGAGTCAACAGAACGTGCTCAATATGTTGAACGCCAAATACATCATATTCAACCCCGACTCCCAACCTTTCCAAAACCCCTACGCTTTCGGCAACGCATGGATTGCCAGCGACATCCGGTGGGTTGATTCCCCAAACGAAGAGATTGATGCCCTTGGCACCACCGACCTCAGCCACACCGCCATTCTCCATAAAGAGTTCAAGCAACCCGTCGGCGACTACCAACTCTCTGACAGCATCGTGCCTGAGATTACATTAAAAGACTATAGCCCTGACAGATTGACTTACATATTCGATGGAGGTTCAACCAAAGGAAACAGCAACTACCTCGTCGTTTTCTCTGAGATTTGGAGTGATATGGGATGGAAGATGTATCTGGACGGAGAAAGCCATCCCATCATGCGAGCCAACTACCTGTTGCGATGCGCCCTCATCCCGTCCGGAAAGCACGAAATAGTGATGGAATATGTGCCCAAGATATGGAAAGTGGGCAACACCATCCAATTGGTCAGTTCGTTGGTGCTACTTTTAGGACTCGCCGCCGCCGTCCTTCTTAGTTTGAAAAAGACCCCCAAAAAGGCATGAAGCGAGTCCTCATCATCACCTATTACTGGCCTCCCTCGGGAGGTAGCGGCGTGCAGCGATGGCTGAAGATGTCGAAATACCTGCCCGAATACGGATGGCAGCCAGTGATTTACACTGCCGAAAATGCCGAATATCCAGTGGAAGACCCATCGTTGGAAAAAGATGTTTGCCCAGAAGCGGAAGTGATACGCCGTCCCATCGTCGAGCCATACAATCTTTACAAGAAGTTCCTCGGCATCAAAAAGGAGCAAAAAGTGAAAGCCGGTTTCATAGACGAGACAGGCAAGCAGAAAGGCTGGAAAGAGAACCTTTCCGTATGGATTCGCGGCAATCTTTTCATCCCAGATGCCCGCTGCTGGTGGGTGAAACCTTCGGTGCGTTATTTGAAAGAATATTTAAAAGAGCATCCGGTGGATGCCGTCATCAGCACAGGACCACCCCACTCCATGCACCTGATTGCCATGAAGTTGAAGGAAAAACTTGGCATTCCTTGGATTGCCGACTTCCGTGATCCCTGGACTGAAATCGAATACTATGACGATTTGCGCCTCACCCGATGGGCCGACCGCAAGCAACACGAATTGGAGCGCAAAGTGCTAACACAAGCCGACAAGGTGGTCACCGTGACTCCCAATTGGGCGAGAAGGCTTGGAATATTGGGGAATAAAAATGTTAGGGTGATATACAATGGCTTTGACCAAGACGATGCTATTACGCAAACCGCCAAAAGCAAAACAGATGGCAACACTTTCATCGTTACCTATATTGGTGTGCTGACGGAAGTCAGAAATCCTGACACACTATGGCAAGCATTCGGCGAACTTGCCAAAGAAAACGAATCCTTTGGCATTTCACTTAGAATCAACTTAATAGGCCAAATCGACCTTTCGGTCAAAAAGAGTATCGCCGACAATGGATTGGACAATCATGTGTCAATCAGTGCATACGTTCCTCACAACCAAGTGGCTGCCATCAACAGGGATTCCTCCCTGTTGCTACTCACTCTCAACCCAGACAGCAAGCCTTTGGCCAAGGGATTGGTGCCTGCCAAACTGTTCGAATATTTGGCCTCGGGCCGTCCCATCCTCTGCATCGGCCCCGAAGACGGCGACGCGGCACAAATTCTCAATGAAACTCATGCTGGAATTACTGTTAGTTTTGAGGACAAAGAGAAGATGAAAGCCGTCATCCTGGACCATTACAACCAGTATCTTGAGGGCGGTCTACCGTCTAACGGAAGCAAGGGCATTGAGAAGTTCTCTCGGAAGGCTTTGGCGGAAGAATACTCAAGGCTATTGAACAAAACGGAATACTCACAGATAAATATTTAAGCGACAATGGAATCCCAAAAAACAGTTTACGTCGGGATGAGCGCTGACATGATTCATCCTGGTCATTTAAACATCATACACGAAGCGTGCAAATTGGGCAGCGTCACAGTAGGCGTATTGACTGATGCAGCAATTGCAAGTTACAAGCGGCTGCCATATCTCACATACGAGCAAAGAGCTGAAATTGTAAGCAACATAAAAGGCGTCGACAGGGTGGTGCCACAGACAACACTGGATTATGTGCCCAACCTACGCGAACTGAAACCAGACTATGTCGTTCATGGCGACGACTGGAAAGAAGGAGTTCAGCAGAAAACACGTCAACGCATCATCGAAGCCATGGCTGAATGGGGCGGCAAGGTGATCGACGTTCCTTATACAAAAGGTATCAGTAGCACTGCCATGAATCAACGACTAAAAGAGATTGGCACTACGCCTGAAGTCCGCATGAAACGTTTACGCCGTCTCATAGGTGCCAAAAAGATTGTGCGCATCTTGGAGAGCCACAGCGGATTGACGGGCCTCATCATTGAAAACACAACTATCGAAGTGAACGGCAAGAAAGAGGAATTCGACGGCATGTGGGCTTCCTCACTTACCGACAGTACGAGCAAAGGCAAACCTGACATTGAGGCTGTAGACATCACCACACGCTTGCACGACTTGAATGATGCACTAGAAGTCACGACCAAACCTGTCATTTTTGATGGTGACACTGGTGGTAAGCTAGAGCATTTTGTTTTTACCGTGCGCACTTTGGAGCGACTTGGCATATCAGCCGTCATCATTGAGGATAAGGTCGGCTTGAAACAGAACTCATTGTTCGGCACCGAAGCCAAACAGACCCAAGACACCATTGAAGATTTCTGCGCCAAAATCAAAGCTGGAAAAAACGCCCAAATCACGGAAGATTTCATGATCATCGCCCGTATTGAGAGCCTCATTGCAGGCAAACCCGTCGAAGACGCATTGGAGCGCGCCTTCGCATACATTGCAGCAGGTGCCGACGGCATCATGATACACTCCAAAAACAAGGACGGTATGGACATCAAGGACTTCTGCCAACGCTTCCGCGAAAAGAATACCGAAACGTCCATCGTGGCCGTTCCGACCACATACAACCAATTCACCGAGGACGAATTGTCCTCGTGGGGCATCAACGTGGTCATTTATGCAAACCACCTGCTTCGTGCCGCTTATCCTGCCATGCTTAATTGTGCGCAAAGCATTCTCAAGCACCAGCGCAGCCTCGAGGCTTGCGAGGATTACTGTATGCCCATCAAGGAAATACTCACTCTTATTCCCGGAACAAAACAATGATTACCCCCATGTTCTTCATAGAAAGTCTCCGTGCCGGAGGCGTTGACTTCTTTGCAGGTGTGCCTGACAGTTTACTCAAAAACATGTGTGCTTACATCACCGACCATTTCGATGCGACACACAATATCATAGCTGCCAACGAAGGTGCCGCCATAGGGCTCGCTGCCGGGCATTATTTGGCCACCGGAAAACCTGCTTGCGTTTACATGCAGAACAGCGGTGAGGGCAACATTATCAACCCCATTGCTTCCCTAATGGATCCAGATGTTTACAACTTCCCCGTGCTGCTACTCATCGGATGGCGTGGAAAACCCGGTGTCCACGACGAGCCTCAACACGTGAAACAAGGCAAGATAACCACCAGTTTGCTTGACACGATGGGCATCCACTATGATGTGCTCAGCAAGGAAGAAGATATGGCCAGAAAACAAATCGTCCAAGCCATTGAAGCCTTAAAACGCAAGGAGATTTACGCTTTGGTCATCGAAAAAGAGACCTTTGAGGACTACAAACTCCAAAACGTGGAGTCCAACGGCCTCACCATGAGCCGCGAAGAGGCCATCCAGACCGTAGCCGCTACCCTTGGTGAGAAAGATTGCATCGTAAGCACAACGGGCATGATCAGTCGGGAGCTTTTCGAATACCGCTCAGCCATGGGACAAGGCCATGAACGCGACTTCCTCACCGTAGGCAGCATGGGACACGCTTCGCAGATTGCCCTTGGCATTGCTTTGGAGCAAACGCAAAGAAGAATTTGGTGTTTTGATGGCGACGGTGCCGTCATTATGCACATGGGTTCGATGGCGATTGTGGCAAACAAAAAGCCAAAAAATTACATTCATGTAGTGTTTAACAATGGGGCTCACGATAGCGTGGGTGGCCAGCCCTCTGTGGGTTTGAAGATAGACTTACCTAGTGTGGCAATAGCCGTTGGTTACAAAGCAACTTATCGTGTGGACAACAGGGCTGATTTGAGAGCTGTCCTAAACAATTTGGAGAACCAGGAAGGTCCTCTCTTTCTCGAAGTCAGAGTAAAGAAAGGCAACCGTAAAGACTTAGGACGTCCGACAACCACTCCAATTCAAAACAAAGAAGCATTGATGGATTTTCTATCCAAATGACCGCCATGCAGAAGGTTTTGAATGGATATCAGCATATTGAGTCCGCCTTGAAAGAGGTCGAAAGCAAGCATTATATGCTGGTTTGCGATTCGTCGTTCCCTTTCTTACCCATAAAGGATGTCTTCGATACCGACATTTTATTTGACCAATTCACCCCAAACCCGCTTTACGAACAAGTGTGCAAAGGAGTGGAACTATTCAACACCAATCAATGCGATGCCATAGTAGCTATCGGTGGCGGCTCCACCATCGACGTAGCGAAGTGCATCAAGTTGTTCTGCAAAATGGATTCCTCATTAAACTACCTGCAACAAGGGACGAAAGACAGTGGTGTACCACTCATTGCCATTCCTACCACTGCGGGCACTGGCAGCGAGAGCACCCAATATGCCGTCATCTATTTCGAAGGCAAGAAACAATCAATAACCCACGAAAGTATCATTCCCGAATACGCCATCCTTGAACCAGCCTTACTTAAAACCTTGCCTCTCTACCAAAAGAAATGCACCATGATGGACGCTCTCTGCCAAGGCATCGAATCGTGGTGGTCGGTAAACTCCACAAACGAAAGCAAGACATATTCGAAAACGGCGGTAGAACTCATCATAACTCATTGGAAACGTTATATCTTGGAGAACGACAAAGAAGCCGCAGAGCAGATCATGCTTGCTGCCAACTACAGCGGTAAAGCCATCAACATAGCCCAAACCACTGCCGCCCATGCCATGAGTTACAAAATCACCTCATTGTATGGATTACCTCATGGCCATGCCGTTGCTGTTTGCCTTCCCGAAATATGGCTATTCATGATGAAGAACATAAATCTATGCATTGACACAAGAGGTGAGGAATATCTTACTGGCATTTTCCAGCAAATAGCCGAAGCCTTAGGTTTTTCAAGCATCATCCAAGCTTGCGACTTCCTCCATTCACTACTTGCTGCACTCGACTTGCATTATCCAATTTCAAGAAATCGCGACGAAGATTTGGAAATACTGACACATTCCATTAATCCCGTCAGATTAAAAAACAACCCTGTGAGTATTTCCGAAGACATAGCATATCGGCTGTATAACAAAATTCTGAAATAAACAACTACATATATTCAACCCACATCAAAACCAAACCATGAAAAAAATCGCAATAGCAGGATACCATTATTCAGGATGCGGAGTTATTGACGACTTGTTCCGCGAATTCGACAATGTTGCCCAGCCACAATCTGAAAAGGAAAGCCGATATTTGCAGGACACCGATGGAGTCTCCGATTTGGAGTATCATCTCGTCGAAAATCCAAATAGACTGAATATCAGCTGGGCCATTGACCGCTTTCTCAGATATTGCAAAATAAATGCCCGCAGATTCGAATGTGTCTATGGACCCAACTGGTATGCCATGTGCGAAGACTATATTGACAGCCTGGTAAAATTCAGGTATCAAGGGTATTTCATCAGAAACTTGGAAGAAAGAAGCTCTTTCTTTCCCTTCTATGAAAAAATTATGATTCATTTGCAGGACTACAAACCAAAGAGATTCAGGCGTCCCAGCAGACACAACTATTTTCCGAAAGAGACGATGTACCACGCCATGCCATCGAAAGAAGAATTTCTTGAAAAAACACGGACCTTTACTGAGCGTTTGGCAGAGAGCATGATTACAAACAAGAAAGCCGAATACGTGATGATTGACCAGATGTTTGCCGCCAACAACCCTGACCGCTATCTACGTTATGTCAACGATGTCAAGGCTTTCGTTGTTGACCGAGATCCTCGAGATTTATACATCAATCAACGCAACATGGAAGACCACATGCTACCTGTTGATCCTCATCAGTATTGCATACATTTCAGAGATATACGAAAACGTTTCGGCAAGCCCAATCCGAATGTAATGTATCTTTCCATTGAAGAAATGATATACAATTACGACAACATTGTTCCAAAAGTATGCGAGTTTGTTGGTATTGACAGAAAGCATCATATCGAGCCAAAACGCTATTTCGACCCTGCCGTCTCCATCAACGGTACCCGCACATGGGAGCGATACCCGCAATACGCCGAGGCTGTCAAAGTCATCGAGAACGAACTTCCCGAGTTTCTCAGTCCTTACGCGTAACAGAGGCGTATTTCAACAAAAAATCGCAAAACGCCATATATTTTTTTTGCGCATCGCAACGATCTGCCCATCTGTTTCTGGCATTGGAGCGCATTAAACTGCGATGGGGATTATTATAGAACTCAGTGATGTCCTCCTTGAGTTGATTAGCCGAAATATCAACATGCAGCAACTTGCCCACCGTTTCGTCGACAATCTCCGATACACCACCCGTATTAGTTGCAAAGACAGGTATACCAAACGAAAACGCCTCCATGATGGAAACTGGCACTCCCTCAGACTCGCTCACGTTCACAAACAAATCTACATGATGCTCAGAGTAATACCTCAGCACTTCAGCATTGGGCATCGCCCCCAACAACACTCCCATAACGTTTTTCGGAAACTTGGCGATAACAGCCTCTACTTCAGCACGAAGCGGCCCGTCACCAATATGCGTCCATCTCACTTTGAACCCAAGGCTGCCAATCACTTCGGCTAGAAATGCCACCCTTTTCACTGGAACAACATGCGAACAGCTGACGATTTGAAAAGCAAGTCCCTCAACTTCAGGGTTTAAGCCATGGTCAAAAACGCCCAAACGATGAACTACTATGTTTCGAGGAGCATCTATACCATAACGTTCCTTCAGATACCTTTTCCCGTCTTCCGCAATAGGAACGGCAACATCGAGCGAATCAAACAGCCATTTCCTAAAAGGCTTATAGCCTCCACATGCTTCTTCGTACAAATCAGTTCGATGAAAACGTGAAACGGCCACTATTCCAAATTTCTTCTTTAATAGCGGGAGCAATAGTCCCAACTTATCACCCCAGTATGAGTACACTAATGTCTTTTCTCTGAAGTTAATTTTCAACGAGGAATAGGCCGCACGTATAATCAACAGAGCCGTCATAAAATCCCAAAAACGTTTTTTGCCTTTCCATACCTTTTCCTTGAAAAAAACGGAAATGGCGAAAAAACATGGCGAAAAACAGAATAAACCTTTGACAACCAACTTAATGCTTCCTTTCGGATTAAAATCCAACAATGGGCATTCAACAATTGAACCATTAGGCATATCTCGCAACTCACCATTTTTCCAAAGTGGAATATAATGAACTTCTTTGAAATACTTAGGCAAAAAAACAGCTTCACTATTCAAAAACGCTTCACCTATCCCATAAGGGAAATTATCAGTTAAAACATACAGTTTCTTTTCCATCCGTTTGTATTACCATTTGCCTGCAAAAATACTAAAATAGCAAACATCCAGATACAAAAAAATCTGAGTCTTGTCTTACCAATGAGAAGTTCTCTTTCTTCGTCACAATTAATAGTTCTTCTCTTATTTATCCATTACGGATTTTTTGTTTTTGAAAGTTGCGATTTACCGACTCTTTCTCACCCATCCCAGCACCATCTCCACCAAGTCATTCACCGATTGGGACACCTTCAGCTTATAAAGCGCTGTCATTCCCAACGCAAGAAACAAGACGGATTTCAAAACGGCATCGATGCCCAAACCGAAAATGGGCTTTCCAAAGAGATGGGCGAACCAAGGCGTTAAAGCCATCGTCCATAACCAATTGAAAACGAATAGGGAAAGTAGGATTGCCACCACGGGAAGCAACTTCATAGAGAGCGGATTCACCCCGACTTTCCATTTGACGAAGGCCAACAGCAACACGAAATATACCAAATAGGAGCCTAAACTGGCCAAAGCGCCGCCGGTGATGTCCCACCGTGGCACGAGCCATCTGTTCAAAACGATGGACATTGCGGCGAGCAAAACGGTGAAAATCAAGGAATAATAATAGTATTTGGAATAACTTAACGCTGTGGTTATCACGCCAAGCGTGGAATAGACGAGGCGGCTCAACGACAAAACAAGCACCGCCCATTTCCCCAAGCGGTAGATGTCGCCTTTAGGCAGCAAGTCAAAGAGAAAATCGATGTTGGTCCATATCAGGAAGAACACGAAACACCCCGCAATGAACTGATGCAAAGCGACATTCTTGCACAGGGCATCAGCGGTCTTTATGTCCTGTTTGGCCATGGCCTCGGAGATATGCGGCCTCGAAATGGCTCCCAACGAGCGGTAAGGCATCTCCACAAGTGCCGCAATATTGAAAGCAATGGTGAACACGCCGGCCAAATGGAAACTCGTCTTGGCCGCCACAAAGAACTTGCTCAGCATGGGAATCACATTGCCCGCCAAGGCCGCCGTAATCATGAACAAGGTGTAGAACATGAAATCGCGCCTCAACTGTGCCGAAATGAACTTTGGCTCAATCTTGAACGACACCCGCTGGAGCGACAGCAGATAGCCAATATTGATTACGGTGGAAACACCATAAAGGATGCAGAACGCAATGATAACACCGTCAAAATCAACGACTTTGTAGTAATAGAGCAGATAAATCGCCAAAGTCCCAATGCGCAACCCGACCTCACGGACGAATTTGGGCAACACAATGCGCAGCAGCAGATTGCTATTCGTCTCAAAGACAGAGATATAAAGCATGAAAAACGCCAGCGGTACGACGAAATTCACGTATTTGGCGAACAAATCCGCGCCCACTTCGGAATCCTTAGTGAAGAAATCGACAATCGCGCCCTTGAAGACGAAAAACGCCAGCAAAAAGAGCGCAAATCCAATCAGCGGCACGAGCAAAGTCCAGCCGAAAAATCCGTGGTCGCGATGCGCTTCGTCCTTGAAGAAAGGATAATAGCGCATGGCCGACGAGTTGGTGCCCAACTGCGCCAAACCGCCAAACAGCAGCGAGCATTGCAGCAGGATGTCGATGAGGCCAATCTGCTCAGGCTGAAGGGCTTTCGTCTGGATGAAGAAAGTCGTGACGATACCTACGGCCACCCCGATATAGGTGGCGATGGTGCCCTTGATGCTCTGTCGTGCTACGATACCCATGTCAACAGTCTATTCTTGGCGTTCTGGTTTTTTGGCCTCTACCTCTTCGTCAAGGACCAGACCGTATTGTTCATCGGAACTTTTACGTTCCTGTTCAGCGTAATCCTGGTAGGCCCTGATAATCAACTCGTAATCCTTTTTCTTCTCCTCCATATCCCGAACCAGTGACTCTTTCTCCTTGATGTCCTTTTTCAGTTCGTCTATCCTTTCGGAACGGCTCTCGTTGGCGGACTGGTAGGCCTGGATGTGCTTCTTCAAGTCATCGATGACGATTTTCTTTCTGCGCGTGACATCCTCGACCGAACTTAGTTTCATGGCCTCGCGTCGGATGCCTGAGTTCAGGTCGTTGCCGGCCAGAATCAGGATGGCGATAACCCAGATCCAAAGCAAAAGGATGATGAGCGTGCCGATGGAGCCATACAGCACATTGTAGCGCGAGAAGTTGGAGATGTAGGCATTGAACGCCACCGTTCCAAGCACGAAAAGCGTGGTGGCGAGAATCGTTCCCGGGCTGAACACGATGAACTCCCGGTATTTCTTGCCGCTTGCCCTTGGTCGCTTCAATTCCTTGCGGTAATGCTCCTTGAACCTGACGTTGCCGAAATAATACAGCAAGGAGATGCCGAAACCCAAGGCGAAAATGCCGACCACCCAACGCAACACGACGAACAGGAAGAAGGAGATCGACCCCTTTTCGATGATGTTGTTCTCCACCAGATACCTGATGGCCGTGCCACCCAACGAGATCAGCAGCACCGAAATCACGATAAGAAGGCCGATGATGACAAGCATGATGAGGGCGAACAGGCGTTGGATGACCCAGCCTTTCACTCCCAAGCCTTTGGAGGTGATGTAGTCGGCATACACGTTGCGGAAGCCGTTGAAGAAGGCCACGATGCCGCCCGACCCGAAGACCAGGCACAAGACGATGCTTATGGAGAGCAGGCCGTCGTGGGGTTGGTTCATGATGCCGTCGATGGTCTCCGTCACATAGTCGAGTGTCCCCGACGGGATGAAAAAGTCGTTGAGCAGCATCAGCACCCGCTCATAAAGGTGCGGGATGGGGATGTAGGGAATGAGCGTGAAGAAAAACAGCACCAAGGGGAACAAGGCCACGAAAAAGTTGAATGCCACACCTGCGGCACGGTCGATGGTGCGACCTTTGGTAAAAAACTTGACGAAATTAACCAGCACCGTCAGCAGGGGCAAGTTAGTGCCAGGGAAACGCACCCTGCGCAGAAAGTTGTCTTCCTTATTGTACCAGTCCGTCACCGCCTTCGCCTTAACCTGCAGCCATGTGTGGGACTTACCGTTTTTCCGATCCTTTTTTGCCATAGAACAGCCTTAATCGCTTGCAAAAGTAATGGTTTTTGGTTGAATGGAGAAAAAAAAGTAATTTTGCGGCATGAAAAACACGGATACCATTTCCCACGAGGGCATCGTCACGAAAATCACCGACGACGAGCTGGAAATCAAGATATTGGCACAAAGCGCCTGCGCGGCCTGCCACGCCAAGAGCGCCTGCGGCATGGGCGAACAGGCCGAGAAAACCCTCACCGTGCCACGACCACAAGGCCGCGAGTTCGCACTTAACCAAAGGGTGAACGTGAAAATGGCCATCGGGCAGGGCAACAAGGCGGCGGTTTTGGCCTATCTCATCCCCATCATCCTGCTTTTGGCCGTGCTTTTCGTCTGCCTCGGCCTCGGCATGGATGACGGGCCTTCGGCCCTTGTCGCTATCGTCGCGCTGATACCTTATTATATTATACTCTATTTCCAGCGCGACAAATTAAAGAAGCAGTTTTTATATATAATTGATTAATAATTATTTATATAAATTTTAAAAAAATTATTCAATTAGCATAATACAAAATACATAATTTTATTATGTGATTTGAATAATTGATTTGTATTTTTGCACCAAATCAATCAACACACAAACCTCGATGCAGACCAACAACCCCATAGCAGAAGTATTCGGCTTCCCAATCTGCAACAATTCAGAACGAGCCACACATTACCGTGAGAACTGCCTCTGCCCTTTCCACAACCGCTTCCCCAACTGCACAAAAGACAAAGCAGAAAATCCATTAGGAGTTTGTAGCATAAATCATGGTGGCAACCAAGTTATCACCTGCCCTACCCGATTTAGAGAGGATTGGATGATATTGCGAAAAGCGGCAGAATTTGTTTGGACGAAAGGCACAAGATGGACTTCGCTACCCGAAATAAAGCTCATTGATGCCGAAGGGCAATCGGCTGGCAACATTGATTATGTGATTGTCAAATATGATGCATCCGGACAGATTATTGACTTCGCTTCTATTGAAGTGCAAGGAGTTTACATCAGCGGCAACTTGCGCAATCCATTTCAAAACTACATGGAGCATCCGTCCGCAGATTTCCATTGGGAAAGCCGCAACTACCCCCACCCTGACTACCTTTCCTCGTCACGCAAAAGACTGATTCCACAAATGCTATACAAAGGTGGCATTTTCAAAGCATGGAACAAGAAACAATGCGTGGTCATCCAAAAGTCATTCTTTGAGACATTGCCCACGCTTCCGACCACCACGAAAACGAAAGCCGACATTGCTTGGTTCTTGTACGATTTGAAATTCGACAAAACCGACAACCAATACCATCTTGTTCTGGTAGATACCGTATACACAGAATTCCAATCGGCTTTGCAGCAAGTCATTTACACTAAACCCGGCAACATGACCGATTTTCTTTCCGTATTACAAGGAAAATTGGATGAAAGAATTACCAATGCACCCGAAACCCATTCAGTTTTTGAACTATTATGAGAGCCGAACTGTCACAATTGAGTCTTTTCGATGAAAAAACGTTGCCGCCTGTCAACACAAGCAATCGTGTAATCAACGTGGCCTCTGTTCCCAAAAGAAGTCCTTTCCGCTACCCTGGAGGAAAAACATGGCTTGTTCCTACGGCTCGAAAATGGTTCTCACAAGCAAACAAACAATCCGAACTGATTGAGCCTTTTGCGGGAGGAGGCATCATCACACTGACAGCCGTCGCCGAACACTATTTCAACCATGCCACTATGGTCGAAATTGACGAGGACATGGCAGCCGCATGGCAAACCATGCTTTCTGAAAAAGACTTTCCTTGGCTCATTGACAAAATCGGCAATTTCGTTGTTTCCGCAGAGGACATCAACGAATCGTGCCTGAGGGCTTCTTTGGGCGTCAAGGAAAGAGGCTTCTCTACCATAGTTCGCAATCGCACCAATCATGGAGGCATTCTTGCCAAAGGTTCGGGAATGATCAAGACTGGAGAAGGCGGAAAAGGGCTTTCTTCCCGATGGTATCCAACGACGTTGATCAGACGCATCATCGAAATCAACCGACTCAGCGACCGAATCTCTTTCATCCACGGAGATGCCTTTGAATCCATGGAACAAAGAAAAGACGATGATAGTGTTTTCTTTTTCATCGACCCTCCCTACACAGTGGCAGGCAAAAGATTATACAACCATTATCAAGTTGATCATCAACGTATTTTCGAATTGGCAAGTCTGATGAAAGGGCATTTTTTGCTGACTTATGATGATACCGAGGAAATCAGAAGTCTTGCTGATTCCTTCGGCTTGCCTTATCAAACTATCCCCATGCAAACCACTCATTTGGTCACCAAAGAAGAATTGTTGATTTCAGACAATTTCGACTGGCTATAGTCCAATTGAAACATTCTCTTTCAAAAACCAAAATTTTTCCTTTGTCCAAAAAAGGAAATTCCGTACCTTTGCAGTTTCTAAAAATTGAAAACAAACTCAAAATCCTATTCTAATGAGTAATACCTTACTTATTTCCCTTGCGGTTCTCGGAATCTTGGGCGGCTTGCTCGCCGTGGTTCTGTTCTTCGTGGCGCAGAAGTTCAAGGTCGAGGAGAACCCATTGATTGACGAAGCGGAGGCCTGTTTGCCCGGCGCCAACTGCGGCGGTTGCGGCTTCGCGGGCTGCCGTGCCTTGGCCGAGGCTTGCGTGAAGCAGGCCGCCGAAAAAGGCAACATCGACGGCATCGCCTGCCCTGGCTGCGACATGGGCAAGGTGGCCGCCGTTCTCGGCCTGACCGCCGCCGCCTTCGAGCCTAAGATTGCGGTGGTGCGCTGCAACGGCAGTTGCCAGAACTCACCTTCCAAGGTGCATTATGAAGGCGCCGACATCTGCGCTTTTGCTAACACGCTCTACGCCGGCGAAGGCGGCTGCTCGAAAGGCTGTCTCGGCCTCGGCGACTGCGTGAAGAAGTGCAACTTCGATGCCTTGCACATCGACAAGGAAACGGGCTTGCCCGTCGTCGATCCCGACAAGTGCGTGGGCTGCGGCGTGTGCGCCAAAAACTGCCCGCGTGGCATCATCGAAGTGCGCCCGCGCGGCAAGAAAGACCGTCGCGTGTTTGTGTGCTGCGTCAATACCGACAAGGGCGCATTGGTCATGAAAAACTGCTCGGTGGGCTGCATCGGCTGCCAGAAGTGCCTGAAGGAATGCCCGTTTGAGGCCATCGAGATGCGCGGCAACCTGGCTTACATCGACCCGACCAAGTGCAAGACCTGCGGCAAGTGCGTGAAAGTGTGTCCGAGAGGCAGCATCCACGCCATCAACTTCCCCGCCCCCAAGCCGGAGACCCCTGCCCTGCAAGGCGCAGAACCCGCCGTGAAGCCTCAGCCGAAACCCGAGGCGCAGCCTGTGGAAGTGAAAACTGAAGTCAAACCCGAAAACACCGTCACAGCATGAACCCGTTAAAGACTTTCCCAAGAGGCGGCGTGCATCCCGAAGAGAACAAACTCTCGGCACACCTGCCCATACAAGACTTCCCGATGCCCAAGCAAATCATCGTCCCGCTCGGACAATGCCTTGGCGCACCGGCTGACTGCATCGTCAATAAAGGCGACCGCGTGCTGACGGGCCAGCTCATCGGCACGGCCAAGGGCTTCGTCTCGGCCAACGTCCACTCGCCCGCCACGGGCACCGTCGCCAAAGTCGATGTCGTGATGGACCACACGGGCTACTACAAGCCCGCCGTCTTCATCGACCGCGAAGACCAAGACGAATGGGCTGAGGGCATCCTCGTCACCGACGAACTGCTCACCGACATCAAACTGGATTCCAAGCAAATCATCGACCGCGTGAAGGACTGCGGCATCGTCGGCATGGGCGGCGCCACCTTCCCCACCCACGTCAAACTGATGGTTCCCGAAGGCAAGAAAGCCGAATACATTATTATTAATGCCGCCGAGTGCGAACCTTACCTCACCTGCGACTTCCGCCTCCTGTTGGAGAAAACGCAAGAGTTCCTGATGGGCGTGAAAATCCTGATGAAGGCCGTCAATACCGACAAGGGCATCATCGGCATCGAGGAAAACAAGATGGAAGCCATCGAGTTGCTCGACAAGACCATCAACGAGCACCGCGAGCTTTACAAAGGCATCGAAGTGCAACCTTTGAAGACCAAGTACCCGCAAGGCGGTGAAAAACAGCTGATTAAAGCCGTCACGGGTCGCGAGGTGCCATCGGGCAAGTTGCCCATTGAGACGGGCTGCGTCGTGGTCAATGTGGCTTCGACCTACGCCATTTATGAGGCCGTCCAGAAGAACAAGCCCTTGATTGACCGCATCGTCACCGTCACGGGCAAGTCGGTCAAGAACCCAGGCAACTTCCGGGTGCGTTTCGGCACGCCTGCTGACCTCCTCATCGAGGCTGCCGGCGGTCTGCCCGAAGGCATCACCGACGTCATCAACGGCGGCCCGATGATGGGCAAGTCGGTGTCGGTCACCAACTTCCCGTGCATGAAAGGCACCTCGGGCATCCTCTTGATGACCCTCAACGAGGCTCAAGACCGTCGCCAGACCAACTGCATCCGTTGCGGTCGTTGCGCCATAGCCTGCCCGATGGGCTTGCAGCCTTTCCTGCTCCACAAGGTGGCCAAGCAGAACAACTTTGACGAGACCGAAGCGAACCACATCATGGACTGCATCGAATGCGGCTCCTGCGAGTTCACCTGTCCCGCCAACATCCCGCTACTCGACTACATCCGCTACGGCAAGGCCAAGACTGGTGCTATCATCCGCGCTCGTAATCAGAAATAACGTTTGTAGGGCTGTCACATTGTGGCAGCCGCATCACAACGGCTGCCGTAATACGACAGCCCTACAACCCAACAATTAAACGATTAAACAATCAACAATTCAACAATGAACAAATACACAATATCCGGTTCGCCGCACGTGCACTCGACGGAAAACACGCGAAAGATCATGTACCGTGTGCTTCTCGCCTTGATTCCCGCCTTGCTTGTGGCGATTTATTATTTCGGCTGGTATGCCCTGCGCCTGACCGTTATCTCGGTGGCGGCCTGTATGCTGACCGAATGGCTCATTCAGAAATTCCTTATTAAGGGGCCTTTGACCATCAACGACGGCTCGGCCGCGCTGACGGGTCTGCTCTTGGCCTTCAACGTACCCGCCAACCTTCCCATTTGGATGGCTATCGTGGGCAGCATCGTCGCCATTGGCGTTGGCAAGATGGCCTTTGGCGGCTTGGGCAAGAACCCGTTCAACCCCGCCTTGGTAGGCCGTGTGTTCATGCTCGTATCGTTCCCGACCGCCATGACCACCTGGCCGCAGGCCGCGCCCATCTTCGAGAAAGGCTTCTTCGCCGACGCCGTCACGGGTCCCACCCCGCTCGGCATCTTGAAGGAATCCGGCGTTGGCACGTTGGCCGAAGCCGGCAATATGCAGTTCCTTGACATGGTTCTCGGCAACCGCGGCGGTGCCTTCGGCGAAGTGTGCGCCATCGCCTTGGTGCTCGGAGCGATTTACCTCATCGCCCGCAAGGTCATCGACATCGCCACGCCGTTGAGCATCCTGCTCACCGTGTTCGTGTTCACGGGCATTTGCTGGCTCATCAACCCGGCCAACTTCATCGCGCCGTGGTATCACATCGTGTATGGCGGTCTCATCCTCGGCGCCTTCTTCATGGCTACCGACATGGTGACCACGCCCATGACCCTTCGAGGCAAGCTGCTCTTTGGTTTCGGCGTGGGCTTGATTACGGTGGTGATTCGTCTGTGGGGCGCGTACCCCGAAGGCGTTTCTTTCGCCATCCTCATCATGAACGCCTTCACGCCGCTCATCAACAAGGCCTTCAAGCCCAAAGTTTTCGGAGTCGTCAAACCCTCTAAAAAGTAAATGCCATGGCAAAGAAACCATCCACCTTAATTAATATGGTCGTCGCCCTGCTCGTTATCACGGCGGTTTCGGGCGGACTGCTCGGCTTGATTTTTAGCCTGACCGAGCCCAAGATCGAGGAAGAGAAGGCCAAGAAGAACGCGGCTGCCATCGCGGAAGTGCTTGGCACCGACGAAAACACGAAACTGGACACCGTCAGCATCGACGGGCTGCTATACAACTTGGCCTACGACGCACAAGGCAACCTGCTTGGCGCAGCCGTGAAAACCTACTCCGACGCAGGCTTCAGCGGCCGCATCGAACTGATGGTGGGCTTGCTGGCCAACGGCACCATCAACAAGATTTCGGTGCTTCAGCAGAGCGAGACCCCAGGCTTGGGCGCCAATATGACCGGCAAGTTCAAGGACCAATTTGACGGCAAGAACCCCGCCTCGTTCAGGCTGAGCGTCAAGAAAGACGGCGGCGACGTGGATGCCATCACCGCGGCCACCATCAGCTCACGCGCCTTCAGCGAGGCCGTGCAATTGGCCTGCGACGGCTTCGAGGCCAACAAAAAACAATTCATGAAAGGAGGACAAAAATGAGTAACAACCTGCAAACCTTCACAAGGGGCTTCATCAAGGAAAACCCGATTTTAGTGCTGCTGTTGGGCTGCTGCCCGACCTTGGCCACCACCACCAGCGCCGTCAATGGCATGTCGATGGGCTTGGCCACCACCTTCGTCCTCATCATGTCGAACTTGGTGATTTCGCTGCTGAAGGGCTTCATCCCCGACAAGGTGCGCATCCCCTGCTTCATCGTGGTCATCGCTTCGTTCGTGACCATCGTGCAGTTGGTGATGCAGGCCTACGTGCCCGACATCTACGAAACCCTCGGCCTTTTCATCCCGCTTATCGTGGTGAACTGCATCGTTTTGGGTCGCGCCGAGGCCTTCGCCTCGAAGAACTCCGTTTGGCCCTCGATTCTCGACGGCGCGGGCATGGGCTTGGGCTTCACCTTCGCCCTGACCATTTTGGGCTGCATCCGCGAGCTGTTGGGTAACGGCACCATCTTCTCGCTGCGCATCCTGCCTGAGACGGCCAACATGTTGCTCTTCATCCTGCCTCCCGGCGCGTTCATCTGCCTCGGCCTGCTTATCGCTATCGTCAACCAATTCAGAAAAGAAAACCACTAAGCCATGAAATACCTTATCATCATACTTTCGACCATCTTGGTCAATAACGTGATCTTCAGCCAGTTCCTTGGCATCTGTCCTTTCTTGGGCACCTCGAAGAAGACCTCTACCGCCATGGGCATGAGCGCCGCCGTCGTTTTCGTGATGACTTTGGCCACCTTGGTTACATGGCTTGTGAACCAGTACATTCTGATTCCCTTGGGTTTGGACAAGTTCATGCAGACCATCGCTTTCATCCTCATCATCGCCGCCTTGGTGCAGATGGTGGAGATTATCTTGAAGAAAATCAGCCCGTCGCTCTACACCGCCTTGGGCGTGTTCCTGCCGCTGATTACGACCAACTGCGCCGTTTTGGGCGTGGCTTTGACCGTGGTTTCCAAGCCGTTCAACTATGGCGGCGTGCCCCATTTGCTGAGCCTTGGCGAGTCTATGGTGTATGCCGTCGGCATCGCGCTCGGTTTTGCCTTGGCTTTGGTGCTGTTTGCGGGCATCCGCGAGCATGTGGAGCTGATGGAAGCCCCGAAGGGCATGAAAGGCACTCCGATAGCCCTGATTGTCGCTGGCATCTTGGCCATGGCATTCATGGGATTTACTGGGGTGGTTTGAGTGTTACGCATGGGTAAGAGCAGGGACTCACGTCGCCTGCTTACCGATGTGCCGTCCCTACGGGACTGGTATTAACTGCTCTCATCGGCGGGCGATTCGTCGTCCGCCGTTTTTATGATTTACACTCAAACAACACACTTTCCATAATAATTAACGCATTTGCAATGGAAAAACAATATCTTTGCAGTGTGAAAGATTTTGTTTCCTCAATACTTTTGAAAATGAAAGCTTGTTTCTTCATACTTGCCATGCTGAGCAGTTTGATTCTATATGGGCAAAACGCATCCTACAACATTGTGACTAATCCCGATGTGGAAAGCAGCGACGCCTACCGCAACGGGAATCCATATCAGCGTGATTTCCTGCTTTTTGCCGACATGTTAGAAAACACACATCCGATTTTTAAACAAGCCAGCAAGCTTCACTACGACATGGATAGTCTAATCTATGTGGGGTACAGGTACCTTGACAGTTGCAAGAACGGAAACATGTTGCAAAACTACCTGCAATCTCTTTTGTCGCCGCTCAACGATGGCCATTCGGGCGTGGCAATGGATTTACATGGGGAAGTTTTCCCTTTCAAGTATTTTGCCGACAGCGACACGGCCTTCTACTTAACAGGTATCACGCGGGATTTCTCCAACGAGCTTGGACATCGCATTTTTTCCATCAATGGGAAACCCGTCGGCGAAATCATGGAGAGCTTCCGCCCCTCCATGAGTTGCGACAACAACAATTACTTCAAAGCCAACGTGAACAACCGAATGCAGTTTAAAAACGCTTGGGTCTTCCACCCCCATAAACGCCCCGACGATATGCTTCAATTCCTGTTCGACGACGGGAATTCGGTCATGCTGCCGCCAGTCAAGAAAAGCGAACTTGATATGGTTTGGCATCGCCCCAAAAAACACAACGTGCCTTTCACAAACAACGGTATGCCATTCAGTTACCACATCTTGCAGGAAAAACAACTCTGTTGTTTGCACTTCTCGACCTGCATTGACCGAAACACGCTGCGAATGTATGAAATGCTCGGGATGTCTGTTGGCATGACTGAAGAACAGATTGCTCAAGTCCCTGATTTCGGGTTGTTTCTGCGCGAAATGTTCTCGGAAATGAATCGACAAGGGGTTAATACATTAGTAATCGATGTGCGAGACAACAGCGGCGGCAACAGTTGGTTGTGTGACCAATTGCTTTCGTGGCTGAAGCCTATTGAAGAAACCAGTCGGATATCAAGCCTGATGCGCGTTTCAAGACTATGGGAGTCCCAATATCCGGATCTCATGGAAACCTTCAAAGGAACTCTCACAAGCCAAGGAAAACCATATCTTTTGGGCGAGATGTATGAAGCGGACTTGGTGGAGACTGAACTTGGAGATTTGGTGTCCGACTTGTTTTTGATGAATCATTGCCGCGACAGCCTTTTCGCTGGCAACGTCATCTTCATGCAAGGAAAAGACACTTTCAGCAGCGCAGGCGAACTCATCACGACAGCCATCGATAATGGAATTGGCATCGTTATTGGGGACAATGGCGTTTACTCACCACAAGGCTATGGCGATTTGCTTTTTTGGGAATTGCCTAACACTCATACACAAGGCTTTGTGAGCCACAAAATCTTCATGCGTCCCGATGCAACCAAACACAACGAGGATGCCATCATTCCTGACATTACTTTGCCTGAAACTTGGGATGATGCACACAACGGCATTGACCCATGCTGGAAATGGGTTCTGGACAATTACGGCGACAAATGACAAGCAAATACAACAGACAACATGAGAAAAATAACGGAAATCAGGAAATGGCTAACTAACCTCGGCTACATCAAATTCATAGGTTTGCAAACCGCGATAGGATTGCTGACAACGGTGTTTACACTTGCGATAATTACCATCTTTAAGGTCAGTACCCCTCAAACAGAATTCGGTTTCACATTCATTTCTTTTCTTCTTATATTGATTGTCGGTGCCGTTGCAGAGACCCTGCTGTTTCAATACCTCCCTTTTATCATAATGTCCCATCGAACAAAGAATGCTCCTTCAAAGAGAGTATGCAAACCGACACGATATATCTTGTTTAGCTCGGCTTTGTTCGGCCTATTCCACATCATTACCACCCGATGGATGATGCCTTTCGCTATCATCAGGGTGCTGGACACGGCATTAGCTGGTGTGGTGTTGTCCGTTTCCTTTTACATTTTGCATCGTAAGAAGCAGTTGCCCATCCTTTCCGTTTCACTAATCCATTTCCTGATAAACACCATCTTTGTATGCGTAGGGACATTAATTGATTCACTAACAGCTTCGTTCGGATAACCGAAGCACTATTTCAACATGCCCAACAACAAAATAATCGACATATACGAGTCTTTGCTATGCCTTGATGCGCAAGAATGCGCCCCGGGCCTACTTTCCGGCTCTGCCGGGTTGGATGTTCCAACATCTTTGCGACAAAGGCTGGTTGCAAACCGACACCAACATCCTTCTGGAAGACTTCGACAAGCTTTTGCCAACAATCATGCTGCACCATCTTTCCAATGGTCAAATCGATTTCCTTCACGAGGCCACAGGAATTGCCTATTATTTCTTTGCACGCCATCGCGACAATCAGGCAGCAAGCCAAGTGTTGAATTATTACGCGGCACAAATGCATCAACTTGCCGAGAAAAACGGCAATTCCATAAAATGGGAAACGATAATCGACCACAAGAAAAACGAAAAAGGGTACAACATCAGCCTCTCGCATGGCATGGCAAGCATAGTGGCGATGTTAAGCAAACTATACACTGTTGACGATTTGGGAAGTCCCCAACTGGAAAACATGATTTCCGATTCGGTCAACTATATCCTTGCCCAAGAGATTGATGTACAAAAACACGGTTCCTTTTTCCCGTCTGTTGCACTTGAAAGCAGCCACGAAACACATGGCAGCCGCTTGGCTTGGTGCTATGGCGACCTCGGCATAAGCATGGCTCTTTATCAAGCAGGGAATGCACTAAATCGTCAAGACTGGATTGACAAGGCCGTAAACGTATTGGTTTATGCAGCAGAAAAACGCAGAGATTTGACTCAAAACAGCGTTGTCGATGCCTGTTTATGCCATGGCACTTCAGGCATTGCACTCGTCTTTTATCGAATGTTGTGGAACACTAAAATGCCTGAGTTCAAGGATGCAGCGGATTATTGGTTTAACGAGACCTTGAAAATGTCAAAGTTTGAAGATGGATTGGCAGGATACAAGGTCTGGCACGCGAAAGACGGCTTCGTTAATGAAGTTGGATTACTTGAAGGCATCGCTGGCATCGGACTCGCCTTGTTGTCTTTCCTTTCCGACTAAGACCCCACTTGGGACGAGTGCCTGTTACTTAGCTAAACACCAACCCAAAAAACTAAAATCATCTTTTTCCTTGCCGATAAGCAAATTTTCCCTACCTTTGTCGGCAATGGACAACACTTTCACATCTTTTTCTCAAGCCGTTCAAATCATCAAAACGGCTATCCTACAAAGTCAGGAGAAAACCGCGAAAAATGTAAATGCCGACTTGTTGGCACTCTATTTCTCCATTGGCGGATACATCTCCAACGAATCCCGCAGGCAACAATGGGGGAGCGGCGCCATCCATGCCATCAGCGACCAACTCCAAAAGGAATTGCCTGGACTGAAAGGCTTTGGGGAAACCAGTATCAAAAACATGAGAATCTTCTACGAGCAATGGCGTGAATACATTATTCGTCAGCCAATGGCTGACGAATTACAACAACCAGATTTACAAGAAGATAAAAATCGTCAGCCGAGGGCTGACGAAATGAAGATGGTTTCCGTCACCCACTTGGATTTCAAGCCTACAATCATCGACATCGGCACCGCTCTCGATTTCCTTTCCATCAGTTTCACACATCACATGGAAATACTGAACAAAACGGAAACCTTGGAAGAACGATTGTTTTACATCCATCAGACAGCCTCCTACAAGTGGGACAAATACAAGCTCCGTGAATTGCTGAAGCAAGATCTCTTCCATCACCAATCGGCAATGCCAAACAATTTCCTGTTGGCACTGCCTCAAAAGGTTCAGGCTCTCAAAGCCATTGAAATGTTCAAGGACGAATACTTTTTGGACTACATCAATGTCGAGGAACTTGGGGCAAGAGACCATGCCGAGGTGGATGAAAAAGTCGTCGAACAAGCCATCATCCAAAACATCAAGAATTTCATTATGATGTTCGGCAAGGATTTCGCTTTCTTGGGCAACCAATATCATCTCGAGAAATTCGACAAGCATCATTTCGTCGATTTGCTTTTCTACAATCGTGAGTTGGCATGTCTGGTGGCCGTGGAACTGAAACTTGGAGAGTTCAAACCCATCTATTTGGGACAACTCCAAACCTATCTTCAACTTCTTGACGATGAAGTACGCAAGCCCAACGAGAACCCTTCGATAGGCATCATCCTCTGCCAAGATGCCGACAAGTCATACGTTGAATATGTAATTCAAAGATACGACAGTCCCATGGGCGTGGCCACTTACAAAACCACTGCCGACATGCCGGAGAAACTACGGAAAGCCTTGCCCGATGTGGAAACTCTCAAAGAACTACTTTCAGCAGATAACGAATAGACAACAACAGTATCGGATGACTTTTACAATAAGCCCAAAGGGAAAAAACAACATTTATTATTGCGCTGCCTCATGTGCCTGCCTTTGTGTGCGCCAAAGCCGAAACCAGCGGCAGATGAAAAAATTTGCAACCTTTTTCGCAAACAAGACTCTTTTTTCCCTTGCCGATAAGCAAATTTTCCCTACTTTTGTCGGCAATTGACACCTATTGAATTTATTAATCAACCTCAGCAACCCAATAGAAACACAAACCATATAACATAACAAACCACCGAGCTTTTGCGCTCTTGTTCTACTATTGAGAAGTCTGGAAAACAATCAAAGGGTAAGAATAAGTCAGCAATGGTCTCGCGTTTTTAGGCGTGAGTCATTTTGTGCTTATTTACCCAACGGCATTTCCAGACGCCCTCAATAGGAATAAGCATTCAGACGAAATGGTGAACGCCTTTTATGGAGAAGAATCACAACATACTAATCCTGAAATCGGGGAAGACGACGAAACGCATCGCGCATAGCGAACTCAGCCACGTCTGCTGCGACGGATACGTTTGCAACCTCCATTTCGCCGACGGCACGATGCACACCTTCACGAAGTCCTTGGCTTTCTTCGAGGAAACGCTGCCCAAAGCGGACTTTTTCAGAATCAGCCATGGTGTCATTGTGGCTTTTAGGCACACCAAGGAAGTGGTTACTTTGGGCCGGCGTTTGCACAGCGCCGTGATGAACGACGGCAGCGTGTTCCCCATCGCAAGCCGCCGTTGGAAGGCCTTCAAGGAACGCTACCACGGGAAATGACCCGCCAAAGCCGAAAACAAAAGTACACACTTACCGCCAAAAAGTACACACTTGCCGCCAAAAAGTACACACTTACGAGAAATAGGTGCGCACGCTGCGGAGCGCGTTTTATGCCGCCGTATCTTTGCCGCCGTAACCCAACTGCAACCATGCAAGCGAAACGCCACATAGCAACCCAAACAAGCTTCGGAAAGAAAATTTTCCGGAAAATGCGGCTCCGCGTGGCGGCAAGTATTTGGAAGTTGGGGAAGAACAATTTGAGCAATTATAGCCCCCGTTGACTATTAAATCAACGGTCTGAAGTCGTCAAACCCTACGACAAGGAATCCTTTATGAAAGAGATGGGCAAAATTGGGTGTAATAAAATAGTAATAAAATCAAAATGAACTAAAATCATGACTAAATTCAATGTAATCAACGAAGGTTATACTTCAAAAGAGTTATCAACGATTGAACTTTCTTCCCTCTACGGAGGTGCACAAGTGCCTCCCTGCGTGGTTCTAATTTGCGGCGGAAAAGTCTGCGGTGCAGATAATCCATGCGCTGGGAAAGGAGCCTGTGCTGGGAAATCCGATAGCTAATCGCTGATGTTTGTTGTAGTTTATGTATATAAATCGCTAAATCATGAAAAACAACAAATCAATTACTGTAATCACTGAAGGCTGGACTAAAGAGCAATTGTCTGTTTTTGAGCAAAAATCTGTTTCTGGTGGTGCAGCTGAAGCAGGATGCATTATACAACTCTGTGGAGGAGATGTATGTGGTGTAGATGTTTGTCCTATCGACATATGCATTCTTGACGCATGTGGCGTGGATATACTACTTACTGAAAAATGACAGTTTAACTTTCGAAGCGAAGATGGATATGTTGTGTCCATCTTCGCTCTTCTTTCAAATAATAAAACTAATCCCTATGGAATGGAGCAATTACAACTACTTGTATTACTCAAGGAAAGCGAAGAATCGTCTTTTGTATAGTGCATTATCCAATATGTTCGTCGAGTTAGACGAAGAAGGGTATCAAACCATCAAAAAAATCAAAAGTAATCCAAACTGTGAGGAAACGAAATCAGAAGAATACAAATTCCTGACAGAAAAAAGATTCATTGTAAATTCCAACCAAGAAGAAAAAAACAAATTGGTTTTGACCGCTTTGACAAACCGATTCCGTTCGGACACAATGTCATTGACAATAGCTCCTACATTGTTGTGTAATTTCAATTGTCCATACTGCTATGAAAACCATAGGCACAACAAAAAGATGGATGCGAAAGTTCTGAATGGGATTGTTGATTTCGTAAAAAAGAGCGGCAAAATAAAGCATCTTGGAGTGACGTGGTACGGCGGAGAACCAACCATGGATATTCCAACGATTAGATACCTTTCCATGAAGTTGCAAGAATCCGTTGAACATTACGATGCCTTTATGGTGACCAATGGCTACAGAATAGACAAAATCGCCGACGAGTTAAATGATTTTGGAATTGGCAGACTGCAAATCACCATAGATGGCACAGAAAGCACCCATGACAAAACCAGAAAACTTCTAAATAACAAGGGTACTTTCAATAAGATTATGGATAATATTGGAATTGTATTATCCAAGAATGATAAAATCACTATTTCTATACGAATGAACATCTCACACGACAATTTAGAAGAATATGAGCCTTTGAGCAATTTATTAGAACATCGGTTCGGAAAAGAAAGAGTGTTTTTATATCCCGCATTTGTCGAAGATTATTCTGGCTGTCAATTAGGCAACTGCTTTGAGAACAAGAAAGAGAAAGCAGCGTTTTTGAAAGAATTGTACTACCAAAAAGGGATTTTCACCAATCCATTATTTCCCAAAAGAACAGGAAAAGGTTGTCTGAGACAGTCTTTAAACTCATTCGTCATCGGGCCGTCTGGGGAATTGTACAAATGTTGGCATCATTTGGGCAATAAGGATAAAGTTGTAGGTAACATTTTTGGCTCTGAAATCGATTATTCTCTTCTATCTAATATGATGGTAGGCAATGATGTTCTCTTTATTGAACGTTGCAAAAAATGTGTCTTATTCCCTTCTTGTGACGGTGGATGCAGCGACATTAGAGACAAAGGCATTGATGTGTGCATTCCAGCAAAAGCCATGTTGAAAGATTTCCTCGACATAAGGTATTTGCAATGGAAAAAAAATCAAAAATCAAAGTAATGGGAGAAAACATTATTTTTGCAGTATGAAAAAAATTTGTTCCATCAACACTTTTGAAAAATGAAAACTCCTATTTTCATATTTGCCATGCTGAGCAGTTTGATTCTATTTGGGCAAAACACATCCTACAACATTGTAACTAATCCCGAGGTGGAAAACAGCGATGCCTACCGCAACGGGAATTCGTATCAGCGTGACTTCCTGCTCTTTGCAGACATGTTTAAAAGCACGCACCCGCTTTTTGCCGAAACCGGCAGTAGGCATTACGATATGGACAGCCTGACCCGTGCGGGCTATCAGTATCTCGTTAGTTGTGAGAGAGATGACCAGTTGAAACAGTATCTGCAATCCATCCTGTCGCCGCTCAACGATGGTCACTCGGGCGTGATGATGGATTTCCATGGAAAAATCTTCCCTTTCAAGTATTTTGCTGATAACGACACAGCTTTCTACTTAATTGGTATCACACGGGATTTCTCCAACGAGCTTGGACATCGCATTCTTTCCATCAATGGGAAACCCGTTGGTGAAGTCGTAGAAAGTTTCCGAGCCTTTATGAGTTGCGACAACAACCATTATTTCAAGGCCAACGTGAACAACATGATGCAGTTTAAAAACTCATGGATTCTCAATCCTCATAAACGCCCCGACGACATGCTTCAGTTTCTGTTCGACGACGGTAATACGGTTTTGCTGCCAGCAGTCGAGAAAAGCGAGCTTGACATGGATTGGTACTGCCCCAAAAAACACAACGTGCCATTCACAAACAATTGTATGCCGTTCAGTTACCACATCTTGCCGGAGAAACGTCTTAGTTATTTGCGCTTCTCAACCTGCATTGACCAAAACACGCTGCGAATGTATGAAATGTACGGAATGTCTGTTGGCATGACTGAAGAACAGATTGCTCAAGTCCCTGATTTCGGGTTGTTTCTGCGCGAGATGTTCTCGGAAATGAACCGACAGGGTGTTAATACATTAGTAATTGATGTGCGCGACAACGGCGGCGGCAACAGTATGTTGTGTGACCAGCTGTTGTCGTGGCTGAAACCTATTGAAGAAACCCGACGGACATCAAGCCTTATGCGCGTTTCAAGACTATGGGAGTCCCAATACCCGAACCTGATGGAAACTTTCAAGGAGACTCTTAAAAGCCAAGGAATCTCTTATCTTATGGGCGAAATGTATGATGCCGACTTGGTAGATAATGAATTCGGCAATATGATGTCCGACTTGTTTGTGATGAATCACAACCGCGACATTTTTTTTACCGGCAACATCATTTTCATGCAAGGAAAAGACACCTTCAGCAGCGCAGGCGAACTCATCACAACAGCCATCGACAATGGGATTGGCATCGTTATTGGGGACAATGGTGTTTATGCGCCACAAGGCTACGGCGATTTGCTTTATTGGGAATTGCCCAACACTCATACCCGAGGCTTTGTGAGCCACAAAATCTTCATGCGTCCCGATGCAACCAAACCCTACGAGGATGCCATCATCCCCGATATTCCCCTGCCCGATACTTGGGCGGATTACCGCAACGGCATTGACCCATGCTGGAAATGGGTGCTTGACAATTACGGCGACAAATGACAAAAAAGTTCCCCTTCACCCACCAGCACGACGCCATGGACTGCGGGCCGGCCTGTGTGCAGATGGTGGCGCGGCACTACGGGCGGCACTACACCTTGGAAACGTTGCGGCAAAGAAGCCACATCAGCCGCGAAGGGGTGAGCCTTCTCGGCATCAGCGAGGCGGCAGAGAGCATCGGATTCAAGACCGTTGGCGTTCACCTACCGTTCGAGCAACTGAAAAACGAAGCACCCTTGCCCTGCATCGTGCACTGGAAGCAAAGGCATTTCGTGGTGGTCCACAAAATCAGGAAAGACACCGTGTTTGTGGCCGACCCGGCGCATGGCTTGGTGAAACTCACCGCGCAAGAGTTTCTCAACGGCTGGGCCAGCACCCGCAACGAGGGCACCAACGAAGGCATCGCCCTCCTCCTCGAACCCCAACCCGACTTCTACGCCGCCGAGGGCGAAACACCCGACAAGGCCAAGTTCTCCTTCATACTGCAATACCTGAAACCCTACAAGAAGCTCATCCTTCAACTGTTCATGGGCATGCTGCTCGGCACCCTGCTGCAACTCATCTTCCCCTTCTTCAGCCAGAGCATCGTGGACTACGGCATCGGCACGGGAAACCTCGGCTTCGTCACGCTCATCCTCATCGCGCAGCTCACGCTCTACGCGGCGCAGACCGCCGTCGAGTTCATCCGCTCGTGGATACTGCTCCACATCAGCACACGCATCAACATCAGCATCATCTCCGACTTCCTCATCAAGCTGATGAAGCTGCCCATCGGCTTCTTCGACACCAAGATGATCGGCGACCTCATGCAGCGCATCGGCGACCACCGCCGCATCGAGGCCTTCCTCACCTCTTCAACGCTCAACACCCTGTTTTCCATCGTCACCTTCGTCGTGTTTGCCGTCGTGCTGGCGTTCTACAGCGTCAGGCTGCTCGCGGTGTTCCTCGTCGGCAGCCTGCTCTATGTCCTTTGGGTGTTGGTTTTCCTCAAATACCGCCGCGAGTTAGACTACAAGCGTTTCGCCCAGGCCTCCGCCGAACAGAGCAACCTCATCCAACTCATCACGGGAATGCAGGAAATCAAGCTCAACAACTGCGAGAAGCAGAAACGCTGGGAATGGGAGAACATACAGGCCAAGCTGTTCAAGGTGAGCATCAAGGGCCTGAGCCTCAGCCAGTGGCAGCAAAGCGGCGCGTTCTTCATCAACGAGACGAAGAACATCCTGATTTCCTACCTCTCGGCGCGGGCCGTCATCCAAGGCGACATGACCCTCGGCATGATGATGGCCGTGCAAACCATCGTGGGACAGCTCAACTCGCCCATCGGCCAGATCATCGGCTTCATCCAAAGCGCACAAGACGCCAAGATCAGCCTCGAACGCCTCGGCGAAATCCACAACAAGCCCGACGAGACACAAGACGACAACAAGGTCGGCCTGCTTCCCGACGACAAAAGCATAGAAATCAGCGAACTCACCTTCCACTACGACCCGCTGCAAGAGGCCGTGCTCAAAGACCTCAACCTCGCCATCCCCGAAGGCAAGGTGACCGCCATCGTGGGCATGAGCGGCAGCGGCAAGACGACCTTGGTGAAGCTGCTGCTCGGCTTCTACCCGCCCAACAAGGGATGCATCCGCGTGGGCGGGGTCAACTTGAAGAATGTCGAGCCTAAATCGTGGCGCGCCCGTTGCGGCACGGTGATGCAAGACGGCTTCATCTTTTCGGACAGCATCGCCAAAAACATTGCCGTGGGAGAAGAGCGCATCGACGAGGAACGGCTGCTCCATGCAGCAAAAGTGGCCAACATTCAGGAAATGATAGAAAACCTGCCTTTGGGCTACAACACCAAGATAGGCCAGGAAGGCAACGGCATCTCGCAAGGCCAGCGGCAACGCATCCTGATAGCAAGGGCCGTTTACAAGAACCCTGACTACATCTTCTTAGACGAGGCCACCAACGCCCTCGACGCCAACAACGAGCGCGTCATCATGGACAACCTGCAAAACTTCTTCAAGGGGCGCACCGTCGTGGTGGTGGCACACCGCCTCAGCACCGTGAAAAACGCCGACCAAATCGTGGTCATCAACCACGGCAGAATCACCGAAACCGGCAACCACGAAACCTTGACCGCAAAACGGGGAGAGTACTACGAATTAGTCAAAAACCAATTGGAATTAGGAGGATAGGCATGGCCAAGACGAAGAGACACACGAATAGGCTCGAATTGCACAGCGAGCCAGTGCGCGACATCTTAGGCCGTCCGCCGGGATGGTTGGTGCGCAGCGGCATCGGCATCATCACCGCCGCCGTCGTCGTCATCCTGATAGGCTGCCGATTCATCAAATACCCCGAAATCCTCCAAGCCACCATCACCATCAACGCCCACAACCTTCCGGCGCAGGTGAAAGCCCGAAGCTCGGGAAGAATAGACACCGTTTTCGTAAAAGACGGGATGATTGTCGGCGAGGGAAGCCCTTTGGCCTTGATCGAGAATGCCGCAGACTATCATGACGTGGCTTTGCTGAAAAACTGGTTGGCGGCCATGAAACGGGATTCGGTCGGGCGCTTCGACCAGAATCTGAGGCTTGGCAGCATACAGGAAAGTTTCTTGGGTTATGCACAAGCGGCAAACGACTTCCGGTTCTTTCTCGAAAACGACTACGCCAGCGTTCTGATTGCCTCCAAGAAGGAACAGGTCAAAGTCATGGAGCAAAACCTGCGCAACCAACAGGAAAGGCTGCACATCAGCACCGAGCAACTCGCCATCGTTTATGACAGGCTCATAGCGGATTCAACGATGTATTCCGAGAAAGCCATTGCCAAAATGACTTATCAGGAAAGCAAAAAGGCCTACATGCAGCAGCAGATGGCGCACCAAAACCTTTTGGGAGAAGCCGACAATTTGAGGCTCAGCCTATTACAGGCGAAACAGGCCATAACGGAGCTGGAACAAAGCCGTTCCGAACAAGGCCACAACCATCGGACGCGACTTAGCATCGCCCGCGACCAAATGGAGGAACAAATCACACAATGGGAGAAAAGCTTCCTTCTTGTCAGCCCGACAAGCGGCGTGGTGGCCATCACAAAATATTGGCAGAAGAACCAAAACATCACGGCGGGCGAAACCATGATGACCGTGGTTCCCGACGGGGCTTCGTCGTATTCTGGCAAACTCTATCTTTCGCAACGCGGAGCGGGCAAGGTGAAGCAAGGGCAAAAGGTGAACATCAAGCTCGACGACTACCCTTATATGGAGTTCGGTTTCATCCAGGTTTCCTTATCCGGCATATCGTTGCTTCCCTACAACGATGCCGACTTGGGCAACGTCTATATCCTTGAAGTGCAACTGCCCGACAGCCTCGTAACCCAATACGGCACACACATCCCATATCGCCCCGAAATGACTGGCACAGCCGAAATCATCACTGACGACATGAGCGTTCTGGAACGCCTGCTGAACCCGATAAAGGCAGTGGTGAAAAGATAAGCCATTCCTTCCACCAAGACTTCGGCATAAACTGTTTTCATCACTCACAATGACAATTTCGGTGAACTTTTTTTTAAAAAAACCATGACAAAAAATGTCATCCTTTGAAAAACTTTTTTGTTTGTATTTGACTTTTATTCATATATTTGCAGGCAACAAACTGTAACTATATGAAACATAGACTATTCTCATTCCTCCTACTCATCTCATTCCCTCTGCTCTCCATTGGGCAAGGCTTCACTATCACAGCATCTGGCCACGATCACCTCAGCCTATGTTTCGACTTGGGCGACTTTAGCATCGACACTGTCCGCTGTGAAGGAGAGTTGATGCATACGATCACGGTCAAAGGCATCATAGCCCCCAACGACTATGGTATGCCCGCCCTTCCCACCTTCAACCGTTTCATTGCCATTCCTCAAGGAGCGAAAGCCCTCGTAGAGGTGCGGTCGGGGCGCAGCGAACGCCTCACAGGCATCAACATCGCGCCATCGGAAGGCAGCTATGCTGAGAACGACCCTGAACCGCCTTTCTACAAGAACCCCAAAGTGTATGCGAACAACGCGTTCTACCCTGCCAAGAACCACCTTGTGGCTGAGCCGCAGAGCTTGCGCGGTGTGGATGCCATCCACCTAGGTCTCAGTCCATTCCAGTTCAACCCCGTAACGCATGAACTGGCCGTCAGCCGCACGATTGACATTGACATCCGCTTTGAGGGCGGCAACGGGCATTTTGGCGACGACCGCTTGCGGTCGCGCTATTGGGACCCCATCTTGAGGAACACCATTATCAACCACGAGTGTTTGGAGCCTATCGACTATGACGCTCGGATGCAGCAGTGGTCGCGCACCCACCCTACAGGCTGCGAATACCTCATCATCACGCCTGACAACAATGCCTACGAGGCCGCCGCCCAACAACTTGCCAACTACCGCCGTCGCCAAGGCATCCTTACCCAGACGATGCGTGTCACCGACACCCATGCCACCAACAGTTCCGAACTCCAACAATGGTTCCATGACATATACCACAGTTGGGACATTCCTCCCGTTGCCGTCTGCCTCATCGGCGAGAGCGGCAACGACCTGCAACAATACGTGCCTGGCCATATCACCCCACATCCCAAAGACGGTTTCATCACTTCCGACAACCCTTACGCCGACGTCGACCACGACGGCCTGCCCGACATGTGTTTCTCCCGCATCTTGGCACAGAACGAGTCGGAACTGCCCATCTTCTTTAACAAGCTGTATGAATACGAATACACCAACGTCGTTGAAGCCCCATATTACTACAAACACCCTTTGACCGCAATGGGATGGCAGAACAACAAATGGTTCCAAATCACCATTGCCACCATAAGTTGCTATCTTGAACAGCAAGGGAAGATACCCGTCCGCATCAACGAGTTGTATGACGGCGACCTAGGCCCAAACTGGTCGACGGCCAGCGGCACAAGCAGCGTGGTAGGGTATTTCGGCCCTGATGGCATCGGGCGCATACCCGCCTCGCCCCACGACCTTGGAGGATGGACGGGAGGCAACGCCGATCAAGTGATCCTCTCGCTCAACTTCGGCTCCTACCTCGTGCAGCACCGCGACCACGGGTGGAACACCAAATGGTATCAGCCAGAGATATACACCAGCGACTTCACCGGCATCAACAACGTGAACAAGCTGACTTACCTCATCTCCGTCAACTGCCGCACCGGCATGTACGACGACCCCGCCACCTGCTTCATCGAAGGTCTCCTTCGCATGACCCGCGACGGGCAAAGTGCGGGCATCGTTGGCGCCGTAGGCCCGACGGGACAGACCTATTCGTTTGCCAACGACATCTTCCTATGGGGCCTTTGGGACATGTTCGACCCCGAGTTTCTCCCCGACTATGGTCCATACGAGGAACATTCCGACATGTGGATGCCCTCGTTTGCCTGCGTGGCTGGCAAATACTTCCTTTACGAGCACGTCTTCCCCAGCACCGACGAGAGTATGCGCCTCACCACCTTCAACAGTTTCCACAACTACAACGACGCTTTCATACGGCTGTTCACCGACGTTCCACAGACCATCGAGGCCACATACGACCCTTCCATCACCAGCTATAGGCCGTTCCGCATCACGGCGCCCCGAGGCTCGCAAATCGCGCTCACCTCTTTTGACGGAGTGCACTACAACATTCTGGCCACCGCCACCGGCACCGGACAGGAACAAGTGATCGACTTGTACCACGAAATCGAATCGCCACATGTCCATCTCACCATTTCGGGGGCCAACCTGAAGCGGATGGAAGACGACATTCCCGTCACCCTTTTCGTCGATCCGTTCGTCATTGTCGACAGCATCGCGCTTAACGGAGAGGCGATGAACTTGCACTACAACCAAGACGTGGCCACCGACATCGTATTGACCAACCTCGGCCCCGTTGCCAGCCCCAACGGCACCGTGAGCCTGACATCGGGTTCGGAACATTTGGACATCACCCAGGGAGAGGCCACGTTCGCCTCCCTACAACCCCGCGAGAGCCGCCTGCTTGAAGACGCCGTCCGCTTCAGGCTTTGCGACACCATACCCGACGGGACACAAGTGCCCATCACCCTCACCACACAGTTCGGGCAAGAGACCACGGAACGCACATACATCCTGAACATCCTTTCACCTGACATATCGGTTCGGTTGTCCAGAATCGACGACAGTTCGGGCAATCATGACGGGCGCCTTGACCCGGGCGAGTTCGCGACACTCCATTTCAGCGTCACCAACACAGGGCACCATGTGGCACAACACCCAGCATTCTCGCTGAGCCACGACCAAGGCTACATCAGAATCATCAACCCTTCCACCACCATCGCAGACCTCGCGATATGGGAAACGACCGATGTGACGTTTGACATCTTCGTGGAATTCCTTGCTGGCGAGACGAACCATGTTGCCGTCAACCTCGGCACCGCCATAGGCGGACTGAGGTTCGACCACGACTTCTCCATCCCTATAGGTTTCACCGCAGAAGACTTCGAGCATGGCACCTTTGAGCCTGGATATTGGACAAACGACCCGAATCATCCATGGCAAGTGGTGGACATCGGGGCTTACGAAGGCACCTACTGTGTCCAATCAGACACCACCCTCGCCCACGACGAGTCATCGGTGCTGACGCTCACCTTCGAGTCGACCAACCAAGGAACCATCACCTTCCACTCCAAGGTTTCGTCCGAAGACAACTACGATTTCCTCGTTTTCTCCATCGACAGTGTGGTGATGGGCCGTTGGAGCGGCATGACAGAATGGGAAGAGCACTCTTATCTCGTGCAGGCAGGCTTGCACCAATACACCTGGTCGTACAACAAGGACAATTCCGTTTCGTATGGCGAAGACTGCGCCTGGATCGACCTCATCACGTTTCCACCGCGGCTCGATGCCTTGACGGAGCAAGACAGCACCCCAATAAAGGTACATCCCAACCCGACAACGGGCAAGGTGCGCATTGACGTGGAGCCAAGCGGCGACTTCGTGGCCCTCGTGCTCAATGCTGCCGGGAAACTCGTCATGGTGGAGCGCAACTGCGCCGAGATGTCGCTTGAGCAACAGCCGCCAGGGCTTTATCACATCATCGTAGAGCAGAACGGCGTCCGATCGTACAGCAAACTCATAAAACTATAGGAACCCACGACCGGATTTGTCTGTTGCAACCAAAAAAAAAGCATTTCTCAAGAAAAATGCTTTTAAATCCAAAAAAAGTGCGTATCTTTACGCACTTTTTGTTATGTGTGCCCCGCGCCACAACCCCTCAAGGGTGCTCGCAAACGTGACGCGACAGACAAAACAAAGCGTAACGACAAAAGCAACAACAATGAGCAACCGCAAACTGTTATTGACCTCTATAGTGGCATTCTTTTTACCTTTATGGAGCATGGCCCAACAGCCCATCCATACCAAGGTGACGGAAATGAACATCCACAACATGAACACCATAGAAGAAAGAGTTTTCATTCTGCATTCCATTCAGGAAAGCGACTTATTCACCTATCGGCTCGGCAACGAAGAAGGCAAGATCGACATCTTCGTCTCAGACGATTACGCCTGCCAAGAGTCAAACGCCAACGCCGATTTCGACGCCTTCATGGACGACTTGGAGGCATTGTGGATGGCACATTGCAACCTCGACAAAAACGAGCGGGGCCGGCTGTTCGTTGAATGGCGCTACCAGATGGACGACCCTGTCTTCCTTTCGGTCAACGAAGACTTCCACAGACAGTTGCGCGACAACAGCACTTGCGAAGGCGCCGATCCTTTCTGCACCGACAACGGTTTGTACCAATTCCCGGCAGGCGTGGACGCAGGAAACCTCGGATCCTCGGCTGCACCTTACTATTGCTCCAACTTCGTCCGTCCCAACGGCAATTCCACAAATTGCCTTTACACTACGCCCAATCCCGCATTCTACTACATGCAAATCGACCAACCTGGCAACCTGAACATCTACATGTACAGCACGCCCTCCGTTGACATTGACTTCGACTGTTGGGGGCCTTTCAGCGACATCAACACGGCTTGCAGCCAACTGTCGTGCAGCAACATGGTGGACTGCAGTTATAGCGCCAACGCCACGGAAAACTGCGTGATCAACAACGCCCAGTCGGGGCAATACTACATTCTGCTCATCACCAACTACTCGAACCAGACGTGCAACATCTCGTTCTCGAACATCGGCACCGGCACCACCAACTGCGGCATCCTGCCCCCCTTGGTCAACAACAACGGCCCTTATTGCGTAGGCGAGACCATCAACCTGACCGCCAACGGGCAGACTGGTTCGACCTACAGTTGGAGCGGTCCTGGAGGTTTCACTTCCAACCAGCAAAACCCCACCCGTCCGAACTGCACGATGGGCATGTCCGGCACCTACACCTGCACCATCTCCCTGAGCGGTGCCTCCAACAGTGCCACCACCGAAGTGGTCGTCTATCCCCAACCCACGGCCAACTTCAACTACACCTCGGTTTGCAAAGGCACCCCCACCCAATTCACCAGCACCTCCACCACCAACCCCAGCGGACAGCAAATACAAAGTCACCAATGGAATTTCGGTGACGGGCAGACCGGCACGGGACAAAACGTGACACACACCTACGCCAACGCTGGCAACTACAACGTGACCCTCACCGTCTCGTGCGGCGACGGCCACTGCACCCATTCGAAGACCTATAGTGTGCCCGTATATGCCGCTCCCATCGCTTCGGCCTCGGCACAGCCCAACACGGTCATTTACGGTGCCACTTCCACCCTCTCCGCCAATGCAGGCACCACAGGGACGTTCAACTTCCACTGGGAACCCGAGAACATGGTCGTCAACCCCAATTCGCAAACCACCTCGACCGCGCCGTTGCAAGCCACACAGACCTACACCGTCACCGTGAGCAACCCACAAGGAGGATGCAGTAGCACCGCACAAGTCACCGTCAGCATGGAAGGCTCCAACATGACCACAATGGCCTCTGCCGACCACTACGAACTTTGCGAAGGCGAGACGACCACCCTGCACGCACAACCCTCGGGAGGCACAGGCAACTACACATACACTTGGACACCCACCCTAACCTTAAACAATGCCAGCATACAGAACCCCGTGGCCACACCACCCGTCGGCACCACCGTATACACCTGCACCGTCAGCGACGGCATCATCGAACAAACTGCCAGCGTGACCATCATCGTGCATCCCAACGAAGAGTCCGACATCTACCATACCATTTGCGAGAACGACACCTACAACTTCTTCGGACAAGACCTGAACGCACCAGGCGTGTATGACCACACCATCCAGACCCAGTATGGCTGCGACAGCGTCGTCCACCTGCACCTGTCGAACTGGGACATCTACGAGACCCCCGTCAGCGACCACTTCTGCCAAGGCGAACACTACACGTTTTTCAACCAGTCGCTTCATTTCTCCGGAGTCTATTACCACACCCTCGAATCGGTACTCGGCTGCGACAGTGTCATCAGGCTCAACCTCATCCAAGACCCGAGTTACGAGATAGAACTCGTGGAATCCACCTGTGCAGGCGGCCCAGGCTACTACTTCGACGGCGACTATCTGCAACCCAGCCCATTCCCATACACCTATGTCTATGAGACTTCCATGGGCTGCGACAGCACCATCATCCTCCATGTCGCAGAGGCCGAATACAACTCCAAGACCTACAACGTATCGCTCTGCGCCACGGAATACACATGGTCGTCGAACGGCATGACTTATCATGAGTCGGGGTTTTACTACGACACGCTCTCCTACCCAAACTCGTGCGACAGCACCATCGTCCTCAACTTGGAACTCAGGCCAAGCTACAACCTCGAAATGCACGAGACCAGTTGCGACAGCTATCGTTGGCAGAACAACGCCTACAACGTGGACACGACCTTCAACGAAAGCACCGTGTACACGCACCAATACCTCAACCAACACGGCTGCGACAGCGAGGCCACGCTTTATCTCACCATCAACAACCACGACGAACACGTGTTCACCGTCGGCGACGACGAGAACTGCGACGAGTACTTCTGGGACCCGCAAGGGCACGAGATCATCTACT
>JBGUHI010000033.1:0-31081 GCA_045111995.1 Candidatus Limimorpha sp.
TACGGCAGCCGTCATGGGTTCATGGCGGCTGCCGTGGTATGACAGCCCTACAGTCTGGGGATACCCCACCATATTGTCCGGCAGGCCAGCCCCATAGGGGCGACAGGATATTAGGCTGGCGGTGTAAACCCCTGCCGACTGCCGACATCTGCCAATCAAAACAATCAAAGAATTTTTCAGCTCGGGTACAATTTTTGTCGTATTTTTGTGTTTTCAAACCAAATCACGACAATGATGCTGAAATTGTGGCTGACGATTAAGAACTTCATCAAAGGCATGATCATGGGCGCGGTGAATGTGTTTCCCGTTTCCAGTGGCACCATCTCATTGGTTCTTGATGTGTACGAACGCTTTATCAATGCTATCAATTCGTTGAGGATAAAGAACCTAAGACTGCTTTTCAAAGGAGAGGTCAGTACGTTTGCCCGCCGCACCGACTTCAAGTTCCTATTGACGATTGTGATAGGTATCATCGTTGGCATGGTGCTGACCGCGCTCTTCCTGAGGCAAACACTGAAGTCATACGAGGTCTACACATGGTCGTTCTTCATCGGACTCATCATTGCCTCGGTGGTGTATGTAATGAAGCGCATCGAGAAGGTGAGCTTCAAGGCCATAGCCTTGCTCCTGTTGGGGTTCGCCCTGTCGTTCTTTCTCTCCATCAAGTCGAATCCGTATTCCAACGATAACTTCCTCTACCTATTTATTTGCGGTATCGTGGGTGCCACGGGCATGGTGGTGCCCGGCGTTTCGGGTTCGCACCTCATGCTGCTGATGGGCAACTACGAACTGATTGTTACGGAGGCCATCCCAGCCTTGACAAAGGCATCCTCCTTCATGCACGGCGCGAGAATCCTTTTCCCGTTCGCGCTGGGCGCGTTGCTGAGCATCGTCACTTTCTCCCACCTGCTCTCGTGGCTGATGCGCGACTTCCGCAACGAAACGCTTTCGGCCTTGGCGGGATTCATGCTGGGCAGCCTGCCAGTGGTGTATCCGTGGAAGGAACCCACCGCCGACATGATGGACTATGTTTTCCACTTGCCAGGTTGGAACATAGAGTTGCTGATGTCCGTAGTGATGATTGCCTTGGGAACACTGTCGGTGTATGTGCTGGAACTGATGGCGCGCCATACGGCGAAGAGACAAGCCGAAAGATTGCAGAATCCTAAACCCAAAAAGAGACATGGCAAGAAAACTGAATAGAATCATTTTCACCCTCCGCGAAGGCGAGGACTTTATCCCTTTAATCTCGTTGCTCAAAGCCTGCGACGTGGTGTATTCTGGCAGCGAGGCGCAAGAAGTTGTCACGGCGGGCATGGTGCTCCGCAACGGCGAAGTCGAATACCGCAAGCGAGCGAAGATTACCGCTGGCGAAGTGATTGTTTTTGAGGGTTTTGAGATACTCGTTGAAGGCTGGGATTGATGAACTTTTGAGAATTTTGTAACAGAGATTTGAGAATTTTGTAACGAACTTTTGAGAATTTTGTAACAGAGATTTGAGAATTTTGTATATCTTTGCAGCCAAATTATCAAAGGATTATGTTCAAACGACCTCAATTCTCAACACTGCAATCGCGCATCGAAGAGCCACGCCGCTTTATCCAAGTGCTGGCGGGACCACGACAGGTGGGCAAGTCCACCGTGGTCAAACAAGTGTTGCAGAATAGTTCCATACCATATTTGTTTTTCACCGCAGACAATGTACCGCCTGAAAACACTGCTTGGATTAGCGAGTCATGGGCAGCCGCTCGTGCCCGTATGGAAATGCTGCAAGTTTCGGAATTCCTGTTGGTCATCGACGAAGTGCACAAGATTGACCAATGGAGCGAAGCCGTCAAAAAAGAATGGGATGCGGATACGTTTAACGATGTTCCGTTGAAAGTGGTGCTGCTTGGTTCTTCGCGACTGTTGCTGAAAGACGGACTGACAGAAACCCTTGCAGGCCGCTTCGAGCTGATACGCATGGCGCATTGGAGCTTTTCCGAGATGCGCGATGCCTTTGGCTTTGGTCTCAACCAGTATATTTACTATGGTGGTTATCCCGGCGGAGCGGCTTTGATTAAAGACCATCGGAGATGGAGACACTACATCTTGGACAGCATCGTCGCGCCAGCCATCGAGCGAGATGTGCTTTCGACCAAGACGGTATATAAGCCCGTGCTGATGCGGCAGCTTTTCGACCTTGGATGTGCCTATTCGGGCAAGGAACTTTCGCTCAACAAAATGTTGGGACAATTGCAGGATGCGGGCAATGTGACCACGCTCGCCAATTATCTGAACACCTTGGACGAGGCCATGCTGCTGTGCGGAATGCAAAAGTATGCCATGGACACGGCAAGGAAGTATAATTCCGTTCCCAAATTAATGGTTTACAACACGGCGTTGCTCTCGGTGCAATCGGGAATGAAGTTCGAGGCGGCTTTCACAAATCCAAAGGAGTGGGGGCGTTGGGTGGAATCAGCCATCGGAATGTTCCTCCTCAACCAAGCGGACGAGTTGGGCTTCAAGATGTATTATTGGCGCGAGCGTGACGACGAAGTGGATTTCATCTTGGAATACGACCGGAAGTGCATGGCCATCGAAGTCAAGAGCGGACACAGAACGAGCAACAAAGGCCTGTCATTGTTCAAAGAGAAGTTCCAGCCTAAGCTGTCGTTTGTCGTTGGCAGCGGCGGCATTCCCGTTGAGGATTTTTTGACAGGGAATTTGGAGCGGTTGCTGGAATCGATGTAGGTTTATTCGTTTCGATTCTTGAAGTTGGCGGGAGTTGGTGGCGAAGATATAAAACTTTGGGTTGCAGTAGGGAAATTTTGCCTTCATTGTAAGAAAAACAAATAAAAATATGTACTTTTGCCGAAAATACTAAGCAATGAAAAAAGGTGCCAAAAATAGTATTACGGTATTCTCAGATCCCGACAATGGTTTGCAGAAAGACTATAGGTTTTCATTGGAATTTTTTGTCTTTCAGGAGAATGGGTTGCAGATTGCCTATTGTCCTTCTCTTGACATTTCCACTTCGGGAACGACTTTCAACGAGGCAGTCGGCAACTTTTATGAGATGTTCCAATTGTACATTGAATGTTGCGTTGAAAACAACACATTGCATGACGATTTGCTTGCACATGGATGGAAGTTGCAGAAGAAACAAATGTTGCCACCGACTTTTTCGGTTTTGATGAAGAAGCCTGAAATGAAGAAACTAATGGGTGGGAAAATCGGTTATGAAAAAGTGGTTGCTCCCGCAAGAATCCCGATGGTTGTATGAGAAACCTGTCCAATGTTACGATTGCCGAGTTTAGAGCCATAATGGTTCTGCTTGGACTGGTCAAAGTGAGGACAAAAGGCGGCCATGAAGCATGGATGAAAGCTGGGATGACAAGACCAGCCATTGTCCAAACCCATGTCGATCCTATTCCTGAGTATGTTCTTCGCAACAATTTGCGTGTCATAGGTATAAGTAGGGACGAATTTCTTGCATTATTGGAGAATCTGTAAACAGGTTTAACAAATTTTGCATGTTCTGCGTGAAAACAGAAAAACGCAACAGAAAGGCCTTTGTTTTGTGGAGTATAGGAAACAAATCCTATAAAAAATGGAATTTTGTTTCTTGTACTCCACAAATTTTTCTAATTCTTGTTGTCAAAGGAATTGTGATGGCAGTGTAAAAACAGAAAAATCCCCCGCCAGAAAAATTTTGTTGAGCGATTTTTCTGCAATAATCTTCTTGTTGAGTCCAAGCGGATCAACAAGCAAAGTATTGATAAACCTATAATTTGCCTATTTAATATAGTTGTCGTAAACGAACCAAACAACGGTGAAGATGATTACCCATTTTACGACTTTCCAAATGGTTCCCAACAAACCAGTGCTGTGGTCGTCATCATCGTAGGATGTGATTTTTGATTCCTGTTTCGGATGTTTTGCCTCGTATGCCTCTCTTTTGCATTTTTCACTACAGTAACGATCACCAGAACCACATTCTTTACCACACCAATCACAGGTGTGAATAAACGTGTTGTTTTTCCAATAGCCGCCCATAATAATTATATGTTTAAGTGTTGATTATTGTAAACGCAATTCAGAATATGTTTGTATTAAATTGCTTTTCGGCTCTTCATCGGAAGGACCGATATTCTCCAAACCATATCGTTTAGCAATCTCTTGCGCAATATGGCTGTTGATGTACTGCAGATTGCCGTTTTCAGCAACCAAATCCAAGTAGGCTTTCATGAGTTCTTTGTCATTTTGGATGAAACAAAAGATGCTATCTGTGATTTGCGACTCGAACTTTTCAAACAGTCTATTCAAAAACTCGTTCATAGTTTTTCTTTTTGGTTTTAATTCAAGGATGCAAAGTTACATACACCTTTCTACATCATCCCAATCAAATCCGTCGAAACAATCCCCATTTTCGTGGAAATTTTCCACGCTCATAAAGCGGAAGCCACATTTAACAAATTGGCTAACTGAATCGCTATTTCTGGGCTTATGTTGTTCAAATGAAGTGTAAACGATGGCATCTGCGAAACCAATCCGTAATGCTGCTCAACATCGGACAAGAAATTGTGTTTCAATACTAATGAGATTCTTGCTAACAGTAAGGCATCAATACTTTGACGTTCAAAGATGCTGTAAACGGTGCTTCGTTCAAGATGGATTTGCCTCGCAAACTCCGATACGGTCATTCCGCTCTCGTCGAAAACGGCTTTGATGAGTTGTCCGATATGGAGGTTTTGCTTGGCCATGTTGTGTTATCGTTATGACATGAAAAAAGCGTGGAAGATATTTCTTGTATGATGCTCGGGTTTCCACTCCCACACTATCTACAAGTTTTCCACGCCAATGAAACATGGCGTTTTGGAAACTTATTCTTGATAGTGTGTCCTCGAAAGGACTTTTGTGGAAAATGAGCATCAAGAATTAGCTTCAAATCGCTAATTATACTATGTCAATGTGTTGTTTTTCTTACATGATATGGGTTTTTGTTGGGTGCAAAGATAGGAAAGTTTGGGTTTCAAAACACGATTATCTAAAAAGTTCGTCCATTGTTACGACTCGTTGGAATCTGTTGCTGTAAAGGTTCATCTTGAGACCGTATGTTGTCACCAAAGTCGGTTGGATGTTCTTTTTGTTGTTGGTCTTTTCTGTCAGGGTGACGATGCGGTTGCGGAGCTTCTCGTCGTAGTCCTTGTCGATGCCGAAGTTGCCCTGTGAGAATTTCATTTCGCAGAGGTTGAGCACACGGTCGGCGCGGTCGATGAGCATATCCACTTGGGCACCTGATGTCTTGCCATCGGTGGCAATGTGCCAAGGAAACACCTCCGCCTGAACCCCACTGATGCCTAATGCAGCCTTGATTTGCGTGCTGTGCCTAAAACAGACGTCCTCAAAGGCCAAGCCCCGCCATGTGTTGAGTTTGGGCGAGTTCTGGTTGTCGTACCAATAAGTGGGGTTATGGGTGGGATGCTTTTGCACAAAACCCAAATAAAACAGGCAGAACATGTCGGTGAGTTTATAATAGAGTTTGCGCTTCGTTTCGTCAAAGTTGTGATAGGTCGTCACCAAGTCGCTGTTTACGAGTGCTTTTAGCATGTTGCTGAAAGACCCGCCTTGGGCGATGCCCGTTTCTTTGGCAATCGTTTCGCGGGTGATGCCGTATCGATGCTGGCTTAATGCCTCGACAATTTTTTTGTAATTGTCGTTGTCGGCAAACAGCGAAGTGAAAAGGCGGTCGTATTCCGTTTGGAGGAATCCGTTTTTCGCAAAAAACAGTTCGTCGATGTTTTGTGCCAGCGATTTGCCTGGTTGGAAGTACGACATGTAATAAGCCACGCCGCCCATAATCATATAGGTCTGGACAAGGTCGTAGCGGTCCATAGTGATGCCGCGCCGCTTGAAATAAGTCTCCGTTTCCGCCAACGAGAAGGGGTGGAGGTGCATCTCCCGTGTAGTGCGTCCATAAAGCCCGCCTTTGTTGTTGATGAGGTTGTCGAGCATCCAAGTGGTGGCACTCCCGCAAACAATAAGCAACAGATTGTGCTTCCCGGCCCCCCAGCCGTTCCAAAAGTGCTCAAATGCGGAAAGGAAACCAGCGCGAGGCGTGTCGAGCCAAGGCATCTCGTCGATAAAGACCACCATTTTTTTCTTTGTCTTTATGGCAGTGAGAAGGTTCTCCAATCGATGGAAAGCGTCAAACCAATCCTTGATGGGCGACTCGTCCTTGCTGCCGAATTTCCGCAACGAGGCCGCAAATTCATCCAATTGCACCCGATAGAGAAGCTCCGAATGCTTCTCCATCAGTTCCATGGGCGAGACGGCTGTATGCATAAAAGCAAAATTGCATTCAAAGAACTCTCTGATTAAGAATGTCTTACCTATTCTTCGACGACCATAAACGGCAAGAAACTGTGCTGTCGGCTCGTTCAGCAAACCTTCAAAAATCGCTTGTTCTTTTTCTCTGGCAATGATACGATTCTTCATGGAATTAAAAATTATTCAGCCGCGAAGATACAAAAAATATCATTCACGGCTGAATAATTTTCAAAATATTGCTCATTTCGAACAAAATTATTCAGCCGCGAAGATCTAAAAACCATTGTTCGTGGCTGAATAATTTTTGTGGTAATTGAGCATCAAGAATTAGCCTCAAATCGCTAATTATGCTATGTCAATGTGTTGTTTTTCTTACATGATATGGGTTTTTGTTGGGTGCAAAGATAGGAAACTTTGGGTTGCGGTAAAAAAATATTGTTTACCTTTGCAGCAGAAAAAGATAAAATCATGCCTGATATTTATACATATTTCGGATTCATTTTCTCGTTCTATTCTCAAGAACATGAGCCTATTCATGTTCATGTTGAGCACCAAGACCGAATGACTATCTTCGATTTGATTATTGTGGATGGCGATTTGGTTGAAATCAAGAAACGACATAAAGGAAAACCCTTGACAGGAAAAGATGAGAAAACTGCCATTGAGTTCATTGAGAAGTATTGGAAAGAAATCGTGGACAAATGGGTTTCTTTCTTCGTTTATAAAAAACGTGTTAGATGCACTGATATTAAAACCAAGTTGAAATGAGACAGATTAGTATTGATAATGTAGAGTATGTGGATGGTTTGATGTTATCAATATTGTTCAATGACGGCAGCACTCAAACTATCGATTTTAGCGGTTTTTTTGAAAAACATCCTCATCCTCAATACAATAAGTACAAAAAAAAGACAGAGTTCAAGAAATTCTGGCTGCGCAATGGCAATCTTATTTGGGGCAAACATGCCGACTTGAGTTTCCCATTGAATGCCTTGTATTTCGGGAATCTGGAATTGTGTTGTGATGACGAATGGCCTGAAGCCAATTAAGAAGAAAAAACGCGACCAATCAATCGGCCGCGTTTTTTCATTCTGCGTGTTCTGCGATTTCTGCGTGAACCAAATTATTCAGCAGAGAACTTGCAAACCAAATTCCTATCACCGTAGGCATCGTCGATGCGGGTGACGTGCGGGAAGTACTTGTCCTGAACATCGCTCTTCATCGGGAAACCGGCCTCTTCGCGGGTGAAGGGGAAGTTCCACTCGTTGGCTATCAGCATCTCGGCGGTGTAAGGCGCGTGTGAGATGATGTTGTTGCCCTTCTCGGCCTTGCCGTCCTCGATGTCCTTGATTTCCTTGCGGATCTGGATCATGGCTTCAACGAATCGGTCAAGCTCGGCGATAGGCTCGCTCTCGGTGGGTTCCACCATTAGGGTCTCGTGGACAGGGAAGGCCACGGTGGGAGCGTGGAAGCCGAAGTCCATCAGACGTTTGGCGATGTCGATGGCGGCCACACCCGTTGCCTTGTTGATGCCGTTGATGTCGAGGATCATCTCGTGGGCCACGTGACCGTGGTTGCCAGTATAGAGAATCGGGAAGTAGTCTTGCAGACGTTCCTTCAAGTAGTTGGCGTTCATGATGGCACCCAAAGTGGCTTTCTTCAATCCTTCACCGCCCAGCATCTTAATGTAGCAGTAGGTGATGGTGAGGATTTGTGCGCTACCGAACGGAGCAGCCGAAACTGCGCCTTCCTGCTTGTCGCCACCGCATTGGAACAGGATGTGCGAAGGCAGATAGGGCTTCAGGTGCTCGGCCACGCCGATGGGACCCACGCCAGGACCGCCACCACCGTGCGGGATAGCGAAGGTCTTGTGCAGGTTGAGGTGGCAGACGTCGGCTCCGATGAAACCGGGGCTGGTCAAACCGACCTGAGCGTTCATGTTGGCACCGTCCATATAGACTTGGCCGCCGTTGTCGTGGACAAGCTGAACGAGGGTGCGGATGCCGTCCTCATAGATGCCGTGGGTCGAAGGATAGGTGACCATGAAGGCCGACAAGCTGTCCTTGTATTGCTCGGCCTTGGCCTTGGCGTCTTCGAGGTTGATGTTGCCGTGCTCGTCGCAGGCGACCACAACGACCTGCATTCCAGCCATAGCAGCAGAAGCGGGGTTGGTGCCGTGGGCCGAAGCTGGAATCAGGCAGATGTTGCGGTGACCCTGACCGTTGGCCTCTTGGTAACGGCGGATGGTGAGCAGACCGGCATATTCGCCACTAGCGCCCGAGTTAGGCATGAAGCTCATGCCCTTGAAGCCCGTGATTTCGCAGAGGTCTTTCTCCATCTCGTTGATGAGTTCAAGGTAGCCTTCCACTTGGTCGGCGGGGACGAAGGGGTGGATGTTGCCGAACTCAGGCCAACTGAGTGCATACATCGAAGTAGCGGGGTTCAGTTTCATCGTGCAAGAACCCAACGGAATCATGCAGCGGTTGAGGCTGAGGTCACGGTTTTCAAGCTTCTTCATGTAACGCATCATGTCGGTCTCGCTGCGATACTTGAAGAACATCGGGGCTTGCATGAATTTGGAGGTGCGTTGCATCTCAGTCGGGATGCCGCTGAACTGCTTGCACTTGCCGTCGCAAACGAGTTCTTCGTGCTGTTTGCCGAGGGCTTCGGCAACGACTTGTCCGATTTCGTTGATGTCATCGCGGCCAGTGGTTTCGTCGATGCTGATGCCGAAGTGCTGCTTGTCGATGATGCGGAAGTTCATGCCGTGTTTCTCGGCGGCTTCCTTCACCTTGCAGGTGCAAGCGCCTTCGGGCAGTTCAAACAGCAGCGTGTCGAAGAAGTGCTTGTTGAGTTGCTTCACGCCGAGCTTGGCCAACTCGGAAGTGAGTTTTCCAGCAAGACAATTAATATGGTGTGCAATCTCGGTCAAGCCGTCCGGGCCATGATAGAGGGCGTAGAAGCCCGACATGATGGCCAACAGAGCCTGAGCCGTGCATATATTAGAGGTGGCTTTTTCGCGCTTGATGTGCTGCTCACGGGTTTGCAATGCCAGACGGTAAGCCGGATTGCCGAGAGCATCGATGCTGATGCCGATGATACGGCCGGGCATCTCGCGCTTGTAGGCCTCGGTGGTGGCGAAGTAACCGGCATGAGGACCGCCAAATCCCATCGGCAGACCGAAACGCTGGTTGGAACCTAAGACCACATCGGCACCCCATTCGCCGGGAGGCGTGATGAGGGTGAGGCTCAAAAGGTCGGCGGCCACGGCCACTTGCATTCCTTTTTCTTTCCATGCGGCGACCTTGGTGCGGTTGTCCACAATCTCACCGAATTGGTTGGGGCACTGGAGCAGTACGCCAAAGTATTCCTCGTTACATTCAAACTTGTTGATGTCATCGACAACGACCTCAATGCCAAGGAAATGGGCGCGGGTCTTGATGACCTCGATGCTCTGCGGGAACACATCGTTGGCGACGAAGAACTTCTTCACGCTGGCCTTCACTTGGGCGCGGCTGCGGCTGTGCCAGAACATCAGCATGGCCTCGGAGGCGGCGGTGGCTTCGTCGAGCAAGCTGGCGTTGGCCAAAGGCATGGCGGTGAGTTCGCTGACCACGGTCTGGAAGTTCAAAAGGGCTTCGAGACGGCCTTGTGAGATCTCAGCTTGGTAAGGAGTATAAGAGGTGTACCAGCCCGGATTCTCAAGGATGTTGCGCATGATGACGCCTGGGGTGATGGTGTTGTAGTAGCCCAAACCGATGTAGGAGCGGAACTGCTTGTTCTTGGTGCCGATGGCCTTGAGGTGGTTGATGACTTCGTATTCGCTCATGCCTTCGCCTAACTTGAGGTCTTCCTTCAGGCGGATTTCGGGAGCGATGATTTCATCGACAAGTTGTTCTTGCGATTTCACGCCGATGACCTTGAGCATCTTTTCAGCGTCGGATGCGGTGGGGCCGTTATGGCGTTTGATGAAGTTGTTTCTGATCATATAAGATGGTTTTAATTGTTGTTATGTCCTTGAATGGTCATGGTTGTATCTCATTGAGCTTTTTCTTCAGGTCTGTAATGGTGTTGATGTCTTCCAGTTCCGAAGTCGGTACCTTGCGCATCTTGGCCGACCATTCCTTGAATTGAGGCGTTCCTCTCAAGATGGTGTGATACAGATAGTCGTATTCTTCGCCTTCCACCTTGTTCTTGTTTTCCTGGCAAAGATTGTGGTAAGGATCCATCATGATGGTACGTTGGTGGATAAGGTTCCAGAAGTCTTTCCTGAATTGCACGTTGGGGTCGTCGGCTGGCTGAGAGTCGTCTAACGAGGGTGTTTCTTCGACGGTCGTAGCAGTTGTTTCCGCATCTTGTCTTTCTACTGCGGCATCCTTTGGCATTGATGCGGTGTCGTCTTGTGTCGCGGCAACAGTGCTGGAGTTGCTATCGGTCTTGGAAGTGTCGGTGACGGTCACAATGGGTTTCGGGTCTTTGACGGGTTTCGGCTTGGGGTCTTTGAACACGCCAAGAGCGAGGAACGCCACGATGGCGATGACGGCAATGATGGCAATCGCCAACAGGAATTTCCACAAGTTCGACTTGAGCACTTCGTTGAAAGATTCCTTCTCGTACTCCGCGATGAGTCTGCCGTCGTAGATCTGGTTGCTGGCATCGGGGTCGAAGCGGAAGCTTTTGAAGACGTATCCTTTAGGAGGGATGATATATTCTTTCACGTCGCGCCCATCCTCAAAGATGGAGTAGGGGCAACCATCCATTTTCTTGCCTTTTCCAGGGTCGATGCTGAAATGTCTTTCCTTAAAAAAATCCATTTTTTTTACTTTCAAGAGGTTAGTTCAGCACCTTGTTCATCGTGATGTAGTCGGGGTAGGCAAGCTGTTGGTTGTTGATGTTGATATAAGGCTTCACCTTGAGTCCCACGTTGACGGGGTCGCTGCTGGCTCCAGCCAATTTGAAAGCCAGGTTGACGATGGCGTCTGCCGACTCGCCACTGAACAGTTGGAACAGGTCGGTGGTGATGGGGATGGTGACCGTGCTGTTCGAGTTCGCCGGCACGTTGACGGCGTTGTTCATTGTGGTACTGATTACCTGCTTTCCGTTGAGGCTCACGATGTAGTCCATCTTGGTCATTGAGGCAGCGATGGTGTTGGGATTCTTCACGTCGACATTGACGTTGAAAGTCACGGGCAAGGAACGGTTGCTAATCGCGTTGACCAAAGCCAAGCCTTGGGTGATGTTGAGGCTCTCTATCGACATGCCTTTGCTCAGGTTGACACCGAGCATCTGGATGTGGTCAACGCTGTTGAAATTGAATGTGCAGTTGGCGAAATTGACCATCTGGGCCATTTGGGTGAGCACGTCACATGAGGCAAGTCCCATCGTGACGAACAGGACAATAAGGGTTTTCTTAATCTTTGGCATATTACTTAAAATTTTGATTTACAATAAATTGGTAAATAGTTATGAATGATTTGTAGAGCCTGCTCGTTAAAGGCTCTACAAGAGTGCAATAATACAAAAAAAGTCGGACATACAGCCCGACTTTCGGAAAAAAAACTTTGTCATTCCTCTCCACGGCGCGAGGCGCGTTTGCGTTCTGTCTCGTCGAGGATGATCTTGCGCAGGCGCAGGCTCTTGGGCGTGACCTCAAGATACTCGTCGTCGCGGATGTATTCCATGTATTCCTCCAACGAGAAACGCACGGGCGGCACAAGACGGATGGCCTCGTCGCTACCCGAGGCGCGAACATTGGTCAAGTGCTTGGTTTTGTTTACGTTGACAACGATGTCGTTGCTTCTCGTGTTCTCGCCGATGACCTCGCCGGCATACACGTCCTCATTCGGGTTGATGAAGAAAACGCCGCGGTCTTGCAACTTCCAAATGGCGTAAGGGATGGCCTGTCCCGTCTCCATCGAAATCAGTGCGCCCACGTTGCGGCCTGGCATTTCGCCCTTCCAAGGCTCGTAGTCCTTGAATCGGTGTGAGACGATAGCCTCGCCCTCAGTGACGGTCAAGAGCGTGTTTCTCAGGCCGATAAGTCCGCGAGCGGGGATGTCGAAATCGAGGCACATGCGGTCGCCCTTGGGCTGCATCGAGGTCATTTCGCCCTTGCGCGCGCTGACTTGCTCGATGACGCGGCCAGAGAAGTCCTCAGGAACCAGCACGGTCAGGGCCTCAATAGGTTCGCACTTCACATCGTCAATGTATTTGATGAGCACTTTGGGTTGCCCCAACTGAAGCTCGTAGCCCTCGCGGCGCATGGTTTCGATGAGGATGCTGAGGTGCAGGATGCCGCGACCGTAAACCATCAGGGCATCAGGCGAATCGGTGTCTTCCACCTTCAGGGCAAGGTTCTTCTCTGTCTCCTTATATAAGCGCTCGCGCAGATGGCGCGAAGTCACATATTTGCCTTCCTTGCCAAAGAACGGCGAATTGTTGATGGTGAACAACATGCTCATCGTCGGCTCATCCACATGAATGGGCGGTAGCGGCTCGGGGTTTTCATAATCGGCCACGGTGTCGCCAATCTCGAAGTCGTCGATGCCCATCAAGGCGATGATGTCGCCAGCTTCGACGGGCTTCTTGGTGCGTTCCTTGCCCAAGCCTTCAAATGTATAAAGTTCCTTGATGGTGGAGCGTGTGACGGAGCCGTCGCGTTTCACCAACGAGACGTTCTGTCCGGCCTGCAAAGTGCCGCGTTTCAGTCGGCCCACGGCGATACGACCCACGTAGGAACTGTAGTCCAACGAGGTAATCAGCATCTGCGGTGTGCCTTCCTCGAACTTCGCGGGCGGAATCGTGTCGATGATGACGTCCAAAAGGTAGGAAACATTGTCGGTGACATTGTTCCAGTCGTCCGACATCCAGCCTTGCTTCGAGGAGCCGTAAACGGTGGGGAAGTCCAGTTGGTCTTCGGTCGCACCAAGGTTGAACATCAAGTCGAAGACGGCTTCTTGCACCTCGTCGGGACGGCAGTTAGGCTTATCGACCTTATTGATGACCACGATGGGTTTCAGACCCAGTTCGATGGCCTTTTGCAGCACAAAACGGGTCTGCGGCATAGGGCCTTCAAAGGCATCGACCAACAGCAAAACGCCATCGGCCATGTTCAAAACGCGCTCTACCTCACCGCCAAAGTCGGCGTGGCCGGGAGTGTCGATGATGTTGATTTTCACGTCTTTGTAACGCACAGACACATTCTTTGAAAGGATGGTGATGCCGCGTTCGCGTTCGAGGTCGTTGTTGTCCAAAATGAGTTGGCCGGGAGCCTCGTCCGATTCCTTGAACAGTTGGGATTGGTAAAGGATACGGTCCACGAGGGTGGTCTTGCCGTGGTCAACGTGGGCGATAATTGCTATATTTCTGATATTCTGCATTTTAGTAGAAAATTTCTTAAAAATCAAGGCGCAAAAATACGAAAAAAGCAATGACAATTGGATTATTTCATCCAATAAAACTCTTCCTTAGCCACAATCGGCCTAAAATAATCGTCAATAATCCCTTGCTCAACAAGCTCTTTCGGTGTGCCTTGGCACAAAGGCTGCTGCGGTGCCATCACCCACATCTGGTCGGCGTGGCGGAGCAACAAATCCAAGTCGTGGCTGCTGAAAAGGATGGTCTTGTGTTTTTCGCGTGAGAGTTTGTGCATGATGTTCACCAGTTCGATTTTGCTCGGATAGTCGAGGAATGCAGCGGGCTCGTCCATGAAGATGATGGGCGTGTCTTGCACTAAAGCTTTGGCTATCATTACTTTCTGCTGCTCGCCGTCGCTCAATGAAACGAAGTTCCTGTTAGTGAGGTGACCAATGCCGACGGTTTCAAGGCTCTCGTAGATGATTTGTTCGTCTTCGGCTTTCAGTTTGGCAAGCAAACCCAAATGAGGATAACGACCTGCCGCCACGATGTCAAAGACTTTCAAAAATAGGTCATCGGGCTTCTCAGTTAGTACAAGACTGAACAGCGAACTGCGCTCAGTGGGCGAGTAGTCGCGCAAATCCTTCCCGAACAGTTTGACCTCGCCACCGATAGGCTTGATGCTGGCCGAAAGCGTCTTGAACAGCGTCGTCTTGCCTGAGCCGTTTGGACCCGCCAAGGCCACAATGTCGCCCTCGCAGAGGCTGACGTTGACCTCAGGAATCAGCGGTTGGCCTTTGTAGCCGATTAACAGATGATATGTTTGTAAGACTTCGCTCATAATGGTCTATTTAACTACGAATTACACGAATTATACGAATTTGATAAAGAATTTGGGACGCAAGCGTCCGAATGGGTACGAATTGGAATGGAGACGCGAAGCCCAGTGGCGCAAAGCGACACAAATTCGTCCCATTCGCGGCGAAAGCCGCAAAATTATTCGTTTTATTCGTGTAATTCGTAGTTCCTTTTATCATTTTATTGTGATTGACTAAACCGTTGACGGTGGAAGATGACCCAAAGCACAATGGGCGCACCAATAAGCGCCGTGACCGAGTTGATGGGCAAGTTGCCTTCGAAGGAGGGCAGGCGGGCAATAAGGTTGCAGAACAAGGCCAAGTCCATGCCGATGAAGGCCGTAGCGGGGATGAGCAGTTTGTGGTCGCTGCTCTTGAAGAGGAACCGAGCGATATGCGGTACGGCCAAGCCCAAGAAGGCGATGGGGCCGCAAAATGCCGTGATGAGTGCCGTGAGGAAGCCAGAAGCCAAGATGATGAGCATACTGCTCCGCCTGATGTTCACGCCGAGGTTTTCAGCGTAACGCTCGCCCAACAGCAAGAGGTTCAATGTTTTGAATAACAGAAAAGAGGCAACTGCACCACCCACAACAGCGATGGCAAAAAACGGTAACTGGGCCTTGCTCACGTTGGAAAAACTGCCCATGCCCCAAATAACAAAGGAGTGAAGCCCTTCCTTTTGGCTGAAGAATTTCAAAATATCGGTGACCGAGCTGGCGATGTAGGCAATCATAATGCCCACCAACACGAGGCTGACCATGCTTCGGAGCCTCGAACTCAGCGCAAGGATGAGCAAAAGCACCGCAAAAGCACCCAAAAAAGCCGCCACAGTGACACCAAAAGTGGACCACAACGCCAACGTATTGACCGACAGCCCTGTAGCCGTACCCAACAAAATGACCAAAGCCACGCCAAGGCTTGAGCCACTGCTGATGCCTAACAGGGAAGGGTCGGCCAAAGGATTTCGGAACAAAGTCTGCATCAAAAGGCCTGAAACAGAGAGTCCTATACCCGCCAAAAGTGCCGTGATGGCCTGAGGCAGACGGTAATCCAATACAATGGCGCGATAGGTGGAGCCTTCACCATCGAAAACCGCCGCCCAAATCTCCTTCATCGGGATGGACACAGAGCCGAAGCAGAGGTTCATCACGAAAAGCAACAGCCCAACCGCAACGATTCCAATGGAAATCAGTAGGATAGGGGCGGTTTGGCGGCGGATGGCGTTTTCGGTGGTCATGGAGGGTCGGTATTTTGGGAAAGTTATTCTCTCAGCTTCACCAACCTGTCAAGGCTGGCTCCGATGCGGCTTTTGGCGGCCTCGTCGGTTTCGGCATTGTAGGCAGCGCGCACATCGGGGAGATAGGTCAGGTATTGGATGTCAGCGATGTATTCTGCTGCCGTGGCGCGCACTTCGGGGCTTTCGTCAAAGAGCATCCCCTGAATCCAGCGTTTGGCGTCCCAAGAATAATGGGCTTCCAGCCACGCGAGGATTTCCAGCTTTTCCGCTTCCTCGCCGTAAACGAGTTTCTTGAGGCAACTGGACTCAAATTTCAGGTCGTCCATGCTCATCAGGATTTCCTTGTCGGTCACATGGGCTTTCACTTCCGCGCTTTGTCCGAAACGTTGGTTTTCAACGAGTTGTTTTATTGATTCCTCATCGTCTTCGACTTGCGTCCAACGCACCATGCGCGCAATCATCCACATCTTTCCGGGCGTGGCCTCGGGGTGGGCGATGCATGAAAACACCTTGCCCTTGCCGTAGCGGTTGCCGATGAAGAACGGGCGGTTGTTGGTCATGTCCGACGGCGCACCACCTTCCTCATGCACGTCGCTCAGCATCGTGGCAAACTCCACGAATTGTATGGTGTCGTCGGGTGCGGGCACGAACACGGGTCCTTCGTAATACATGCAATAGAGCGTATCGGCATCGGCATATTCGCCGAAGATTCTCTTGCCTTCCTCAGTGAGCGCAAACGCCGCAACACCGTGGCCGCGATTGTCATGCTCAAGGTCGATGGCCTGTGCACCGTTGAGGGCGAGGCAGGAATATTCCGGCGTGTTCGAGAACAAGTACGCGCCTGCGCAAATGCCCACGGCACCGCCACCGTTTTTCACAAACTCCTTGATTCTTTGGATGTTCTCGTGGCCGATGTTCTGATATTGGCGCGTTCCGCCACCACCCGGCACGACGATGGCATCAAGCGAATCCAACACGCCTGCGGCGATGTCGGAAGTGGTGATGTACTGTGCCTTAATGTCTTTGTCGAGCGAGCAGGCCGCCAGCGCCTCCCAAATGCAGGTCTGCGCTCCGCCGTATCCGTTGAACACGCCCACGCGAATCTGTTGATTGTCAGTTGTTTCCGTTTCATTGGTTTTGTTGCCGCACGAAACGACGCACAATGCTGCCATCATAACTGAAATGGCAATGCAAAGTATTGATAATCTGTGTTCTCTCATCTTGGTCGATATAGGGTCATAGGTTGGGCAAAAATAAAAAAACTTCCCGTTCCATTGAGCGGGAAGTTGAAAATTTGTTTCTCTTGTTTTAGAACTTTACCGTCAGATTTCCCATGACGGTAAATCCGGCCATTGGCATGAAGCCGATTTGGTAGTAGCGGTTGTCGTTCGTGTGGCCGCCGCTTTCGTAAATGGCTGAATATACCCAGCCGCTGGCGGCGTAGCGCTTGTTGAAGATGTTGTTGAAATTCACCTTGAAGGCGGCTTCTTTGACGACAATCTTGGGCTTCAGCGTGTAGCCGAGGCTTATGTTCGAGAGGCTGTAGGCTGGCAGCGAGCGGTCGAGGTTCTCGGTGTTGTCAAGATACATTCGCGAAACGTAGTTGGTGTGCCAAGTGGCCGAAAAACCCTTGTGGTGGAAGGTGACGAAACCGTTCAGGATGGCCGAAGGCGAGAAGGCCAAGGTCGAGTTGTCGTAGTGGATGGTGGTGGAGCCGTTGTCCCAGTCCTCAACCACCTCGTCGAAGTCCAAGATTTTGTTGCGGCTCAATGCGGCGTTGGCCTCGATGGTCAGCCATCGGGTGGCTTTCACGCCGGCTTGCAACTCCACGCCCATGCGGTAGGATTTCTTGATGTTGGTGGTCAAGGCCTCACCGATGTCGCTCACTTCACCCGTCTGCACAAATTGGTCGGTGTAGTCCATGTAATAGAGGTTGGTGCCGGTTTGCCAGATTTTTCCGCTGTAGTTGTAGCCTAACTCATAGTCAATGAGTTGCTCTGGAACGGGGGGAGGGTAGGAGCCGTTGTCGGTGAAGTTGTTGCGCTCAGGCTCGCGGTGACTCATAGCCACGGAAGCGTAGGCGTGATGATTGTTCTTGTTCCACGAAATGCCGCCTTTCGGGTTGAAAAACGGGTATTTCTCGTGGATGTCCAAGGGTTGGTTGTAGTAGCCGCTCTCGTCGTCATAGAACTTGTCGTTGATGCCGTTGGTCATGTAGTCCACATAGCGGAATTGAAGGTCGCCGAAAACGATCCATTGCTTTGTGATGTTGAAAGTGGCTTTGACGAAAGCGCTGCCGTCCAACTTGCCGGCGTCGGAGTCGTAGTATTTGTATTTGTCTTTGTCGTTGCTGAGGTATTTTTCGGCCACGTCGGGGTTGGCGATGTAGGTGACATAGCCGAAGTGGTTGCCGCGGAAGTTTTGCAGCGACAGGCCGCCAATGACATCCCATCTCTCACCCTTGTAGTTGGCGTTCCAAATGAGGCCGTAAGTGTGTTGCGTCAGGCCTTTCTGACGGATGAAATCGGTTTTTTTCACGATAGTGCCGTCAGGATAAGTGTAGGTCATGCCGAATTTCGAGAGCTTGTTGTTGGGGCGGAATTCCTCATAATAACCGTAGCCGTAGGTGTAGTGCAAGGTGGCCGAAGTGCTCCAATGCTCGTTGATGTCCCACGCGGCGGTCAGGATGCTATGGTTCTGCCAGAAGTTGTCGGTGGTGCGGTCCCAATAGGTGCCATCGTTGAGTTGGTAGCGTTCGGTGACATAGTGGCCGTTTTCGTCTTTCAGGAAGTTGCCGTCTTCGTCATAAACGAGGTGCTCGTAAAGCGAGTTATAGCGTCCAAGGCCGACGTTGTACATGTCGGCATAAGTCTTGATGCCCGTATGCATTCCGTAAGTGCCGTCCATAAGGCTCATGTCGTTGTCGCCAGCCGTCACGCCGTTCCAGGCTTGACCGGTCGTCTCGAAGTTGCCGATGTTCTTGTAGCGCAGTTGGAAGTTGTCATTAATATAGGTGATGCCACCGTAGTAGCTTCCGCTGCGCCCCTTGGTGCCGTGGATGAAGCCATTGGTGAAGGTTTGGTAGCCAGCACCATCGAAGATGACGTGGTTCCACAGCAGGCCTGTTGAAGCCTTTGCACCGAAGTTGAGTGTGTTGAAAGAACCGTAAGAGCTTGTGATTTCGGAAGTTGGCACAAACGACGGGGTTTCTGTTGAGAGAGCTATCGTGCCGCCAAAGGCGCCGTCGCCGTTGGTGGAGCTGCCCACGCCGCGCTGGATTTGCACCGAGCCGAGCAATGAGCTGTAGCTGTTCATGTTGGCCCAAAACACGCATTGGTCTTCGGGCGAGTTGAGGGCGACGCCGTCCAAGGTGACGTTGATGCGCGAGTCGCCGGCGCCACGGATGCGCATGTAACTCGTTCCTGTGCCCACACCGTTCTCGCTCCAGGCGATGATGCCGGGTGTCTTGGCGAAAAGGAAAGGCAGTTCTTGTCCCGTTTTCGAGAACTCGCTCAGTTCCACCTTCTTGATGTTGGTGACGGCAAACGGAGCGTCTTTCTGTACGCGCACTCCGCTGACTACCACTTCGTTGAGTTTTTCAAACCGTGAGGTGTCGTTCACCACGTCGTTGTTTTGGGCATTCAAACTTGCCGCAACAAACAATGCGGCAATACCAAAAGAAATTCGTTTCATCTCTTTGATTGACTTTTAGTTATACAATGTGAAGGGGAAAGCTTGAAAATATCCAATCCCTACGCCAGCATTACCTGGATCAGGTTATAGGGTATGATCTCAGCCGTTTTTCCAACGGCACCCCTTTGTTTTTCGGCGGCAAAAATAGAACTTTTTCCGATACGCCAATCAAAAACCGACAAAATAACACAGATACCCAATAAATGCTGCCACCAAAGCGTTGACAATCTTTGCCTTGACGAAACTTCGTTTGCTCTCGGCCAACAACGGCAACGAGGCGTGACCGTCCTGTGAAATGGAACTCGCCAACAGCACCGAGAAGGGCACAACGCCCGAGGCAAACAAGGTGACGAACAGCAGATGCGGCCCCGACTCAGGGATGATGCCGATGAGCACAGCCAACAGTATCATCCATGGGATGTTGTTGCTGATAAGTGTTTCAATGTCAAAGTAATGCAGCCCGACTTGGATGACGAGCAAAGCACCGAAAGTCCAGAGGAAAATGCTCAGGAAATGCTTGCGGATGATGTGCTCCCATAGGTGTTCTTTGACGATATGCTCTGGCGCGGTGGCAACGAACCACACTACGAATAGACTGACGACAGCAAAAACTAGGTTTAGCCAGTACTCATCGAATATATTAAGGTGCGTGTGGACGGCTTCCACCGCTTCCTCGTGCTCATGCTCGTGCTCCAACATGCCGAAGGCCAAGGCCACAATGAACATAATTACGCCCAATAAAAGCGCGATGCGTTCCGCGCTGGCGTGGCGCATGTTGCGGAACGAGGCTTTCTCCACAGTTTTGCTTTCTTCCTCATGGATTTGGTAGCCGTCTTCGCAGCCTTCGTGCGCATGGAAATGGGACTGAGGCTTGGCGAACCTGTCCACTAACAAGCCTGCTGCGACGGCCACAACAAACAAAACCGCCATCAGCAGCAAGGCTTCCTTGGGAATCATGGCGAGCATGATGAAGGCTTCGTCGCCCGACGAGGCGATCATCATCGCGACCAAGGCACCGAAACTCAATAGTTTGTGCGAAAACATCGACACGGCGGCGAAACCGCCCATGCAGCCAGGGATGATGCCCAAACCCGCACCCAAAACGACCTGACCGAAACGGTTCTGCCGCAGCCACGTGAACCATTTCCCGTGTGAATGGATGTTGACATACTCAATCATCAGCATCATAATCATCACCAAACCAGTGATTAAGACGCTGTTTCTCAGCACGTCCAAGAACAAATGCGAAAACTCGTGCATGGCTCAAATTTTGAGCGGCAAAGATACGGTTTTTTGTTTTCCAAAAACAAAAGCCCCAACCATTGATGATTGGAGCTTTCTTAATCTCATTAGTTTGCGCTATGCCCGACACTCACATCTTTGGTCATTTGAAAACTACCATCGCTGACATATAATGTATCGGGGTTCTTGGAATCTTTAACACCAACAAAACTAAATTCTCCTGCAAGCAATCGATCCTCCTCTTGGGTTATTCTTAAATGTGCATCAATGCAACGAAGAACGATGTTATTGTGACCAAGACGGCATTCTTCCATGTCTGTGAGGTCGAAATCATATTTTGTCATGGTACTATCAACAGCCCTCATGATGAAACTGATTTCTCCCAAGCCGGAGATTTGGTATGTTTGGCAAATGTCATTTCCATCACTATCTTTGAGGATGCCTTTTATTGCCAAAGAATGCATCTGGAAGTTGATATCTTTCCCATTTAGTTTAGCATTCATTGAAAATACATCGGTTTCTTTTTTCCTGCATGATGATATACTAAATAGTATTGCAAAAAGAAACGCTAATATTCGGAACGTTGTTTTCATAACAGGGGTGTTTAAAGGGTTTCTATAAAAGCATTATTTCTACTAGTTGCTATACAATCTTATTGAACAAAATCCCATAAAAAGTCTCTTGAATCATAAATGGTGCTTTTGTTATGCCAGCTCTGTGTCGCATCGTTTTATGGTGTTCGCGCAGGGTTAAACAATCGTTTTCAATTCAAGGGTCAAAGCATTTTGTTTTTCCGATGGCAAAGATATACAAAATAATTGTGCTTGTCAAGTGTTTTTTGAAATATTTATCGAGAATCTATATAATTGATTTGTAATCAATACAATAAAATTTTACTGTTTTTTCGATAAATATGATAATATGAAGGATTTTTTATAAATTTGCAGGCAAATTTGAGAGAAATAATGAAAAAAGAAGACTGTTTTTACTTGGGCCGCGTGGCCAAAACCCACGGCCTGAAAGGTGAAGTGACCATCAAATTGGAGGCCGACGACCCTTCGGCATATCTTGAAATGAAGCATTTCTTTCTGGAAATCAATAAGGTACTGACACCGTTCTTCGTGGAGAAAATCACGCCGAATGGCGATAAATTCTTTGTGGCCGTTCAGGATTTGAAGACTATCGAGCAGGCGCAAAATTTGGTTGGGAAGCCGGTGTATCTGCCTTTGGAAATGTTGCCCAAACTGAGTGGCAAACAGTTCTATTTCCATGAAATTGTTGGATTTACGGTCATCGACAGCGAGAAAGGCGAACTTGGCCCCATCAGTGAGGTGTTGGAATACCCCACTCAAGCCATTTTACAGGTGATGAACGGCAAAAAAGAAATCCTCATCCCCATCCTCGACCAAGTCATCCAGAAGGTCGATAGGGATAAGAAAACACTTGAGATAACCGCTCCAGAAGGGTTGATAGACATGTATTTGCAATGACAGATGCGCGCCCTTTCCACTTCAAGCATTTCAGCCTCTTTCACCATCGCTCGACGATGAAAGTAGGCACCGATGCCATCTTGCTCGGTCGCTGGGTGGAAACGAGACCGACGGATGTGGTTTTGGACATCGGCACTGGCTGCGGACTTTTGCCTTTGATGCTCTCGCAAAAAGGTGTAAGTCAAGTGGATGCGGTGGATATTGACGCGACTTCCATCGAGGAAGCGAAAACCAATTTCGAGGCCTCGCAATGGCGCGACCATTTGAATGCCTATTGCACGGACATCGTTGATTTCCAAACGGATAGGAAATACGATTTGATTGTCTCCAACCCACCGTTTTTCAACCGTTTTTCCAAATGCGACTCGGAGCGCAGGAGCCGGGCGCGGCACAACGATGTGGGGCTTTCCTACGAGACGCTTTGTGCGGAGGTAAGCCGACTGCTAAAGCCCGACGGGCGTTTCGCCGTAGTGCTGCCTCTCAGCGTGTCTGAGGAGTTCATGAAAGTGGCCGAGAAATCGAGATTGTTTCTTTGCAAACGACTGAATATCATCCCGATAGAAGGAAATAAACCCAACCGCGTGAATCTGGAATTGGGCTTCGGAAAAGTCGCTGAAATCCGAGTCGAGGACTTCACGATTCGCGACCGAAACAAGCGTTTCACACCGCAATACAATGCATTCTTAAAAGATTATTATTTGGGGTTGTGACGGGAAAAGCGTCACATTATGGCTGCCCTACGGTTTTCAACTACTTCTTCATCCCTTCCTTGTTCGCCTTGCTGCGGCGTTCGTTGAAAAGATAGACTACTCTCAACGTCAGGGTCTCGTTGTACTGGTGCTGGAGGGGTTGGACGCGTCTGTCGTCGATTTTCAGGTGGGTTTCGGCTTGGTCTTTGTAGAAAAGGCGCGTGCGGATGGGCACTAATGAATACTGGTAGCGCAGTTCGGCGTGTATGCCTTCCCAGATGCGCACGCGAAGGTCGGCGCAGATGTTGAAATCGCGAGGGCGGTAACTGACCGAGTTCTTGACCACGGAAGGCACCTGAGTCTCGATGTCTTCGTTCTGGGGATAGCCCGCTGCCCAGATGAGGCTGCACAGTTCGTCGATGTTTTGTGCCTCGCTGATGTCTGGGAAGTTGGGGTTGTCGTCTCTCCAATGCAGGTTGCCGTCGCCAATGGCGATGGCTGTGGGGATGCCGTTGATGGACTCCTTGAGGCCGACGAGACGGCCGTAGGAAACGCCAAGGCCGACGCTGAAGCGGTCTTTGTCGGTGAGGTAGACCATAAGGGGCACCTCGGCGTAGTTGAGACGCAGGTCGTAAGTGCCGGTGTAAAGGCCGAGATGCTGGTTGATGGAGTCGCCCTTGTAAGCGCCTTTCTGGTTGAAAAGCACCTCAAGGCCGATGTCCATCCAGTTCGTGATAGGCACCAACGCTCCGGCTCCGGCATGGATGCCAAAACGCCTGAAAGCGTAGCATTCGTCGCCGTCGACCTGGGTGCCGTTGCCGCCGACGAACAATTCTCCTTTGACGATTTGGGCATGGAGCAGGGCAGGGGCTGCCAACAATAAAGCCAATGACAAGGTAAGTATTCTGAATCTCTTCATTCTTGTTTCGGTTTTTAAGATTAACTGAATTTGCCTTGAATTATTGCAGAAGCGTTGCAAAATTACAATTTCATTGTCAAACTAATCCTATTTCGATTCGTATCGACTTCCAAAACCTTCACACGAACCTTTTGATAGATATGCACCTCCTCATTCGGGTCCTTGATATAACGGTCGGCCATTTGGCTGATATGGACGAGGCCATCCTGATGCACTCCAATATCAACGAAAGCACCGAAGGCGGTGATGTTAGTCACGATGCCATTGAGGGTCATCCCAACGCGCAAGTCCTTGACTTCGCGGATGTTCTTGTCGAACTCGAAAGCCTCAAAACTCTTGCGCGGGTCGCGACCGGGCTTGTCAAGTTCGGTCAGAATGTCGTTGATGGTTTCCAAACCGAAGTCCGTTTCCACAAAATTTTCAGGCTTAATTTTCGCAATCAATTCCTTGTTGCCGATGAGGTCTTTCACTTTCACGTTCAGCGACTTGGCCATTTTCTCCACGATGTGGTAACTCTCTGGGTGGACGGCGCTTTGGTCAAGCGGATTGTCGCCGTTGTGGATGCGCAGGAAGCCGGCGCACTGCTCGAAGGCTTTGTCGCCGAGGCGCGGCACTTCCTTGAGTTGCTTGCGACTCTTGAAACCGCCTTGTTCCTCGCGGTATTGGATGATGTTGTTAGCCAAGGTCGGGCCGACACCGCTCACGTATGAAAGGAGTTGTTGGCTGGCCGTGTTCAGTTCCACGCCGACGGCGTTCACGCAGCTCACCACGGTCTGGTCGAGGCTCTCGCCGAGTTTCTTTTGGTCCACGTCGTGTTGGTACTGGCCCACGCCGATGCTTTTCGGGTCGATTTTCACCAGCTCAGCCAAAGGGTCCATTAGTCGGCGACCGATGCTGACTGCGCCGCGCACGGTGATGTCGTAGTCGGGGAACTCGTCGCGGGCGATTTTCGAGGCGGAATACACAGAGGCGCCGCTCTCGCTCACCATCACGGCCATCAAGTCGCGGTCGAACTTGATGCTCCTGATAAAGTCCTCGGTCTTGCGTCCCGCCGTGCCGTTTCCGATGGCGATGACCTTGATGCGATAGGCATCCACGAGGCTCTTGATTTTGCGTGTGGCACCTACCGTGTCCGACTTGGGCGGATGGGGGTAGATGGTTTCATTGTGCAATAATGCACCTGTTTCGCTCAGCACCACCACTTTGCAGCCCGTGCGGAAGCCCGGGTCGATGGCAAGGACGCGCTTCTGTCCCATGGGGGCGGCTAAAAGCAACTGTTTCAGGTTCTCGGCAAATACTCGGATGGCGGTCTCGTCGGCCTTCTCTTTATAATAATTGCGGATTTCGGTCTCGATGCTCGGCTCCAGGAGTCGTTTCCATGAGTCGGCGATGGCCTCCCGCACGAGTTCCGACGAGGCGTTGTCGTTCTTCAGGAAGATGCTTTCCAACGAGTTAAGCACGAAATCGTCATCGACTTTGATTTTCAGTTTCACCATGCCTTCGTCCTCGGCGCGGAACAAGGCTAAAAGTCGATGCGAGGGCGCCTGCGAAATCGGCTCGCGGAAGTCAAAATACTGTTGGTAGGTCTTGCCTTCTTCTTCCTTGCCCTTGACGAGGGTGGAGCTGATGTCGCCCTGAACATGGAAAATTTTGCGGATGCGGTTGCGCCCGTTGATGTTTTCCGAGACCCACTCGGCCATAATGTCCTTCGCGCCTTGCAGGGCTTCCTCCACATCGTTCACACCCTTGCCCGCATTGACATAACGCGCTGCAAGTCGATCGACAAAGTCCACATTCTGCGCCATGATTTGTGCGGCGAGGGGCTCGAGGCCTTTCTCGCGGGCGATGGCGGCGCGGGTGCGGCGCTTGGGTTTATAAGGCAAATACAAGTCCTCAACTTCTTGCAAGGTTTTGGCGTTCAGTATCTTTTGCTCCAGCTCAGGCGTGAGTTTCTCCTGCTCGCGGATGGAGGCAATGACGCTTTCCTTGCGTTTTTGCAGTTCGGTGAGTTGTTCGAGGCGACGCTGCACGGCGGCCACGTTCTCCTCGTCCATCGTTCCGGTCATTTCCTTGCGGTAGCGTGCGATGAAGGGGATGGTGGCGCCTTCCTCGAAAAGGCGTATGACATTGGCCACATGATGCGCGGCGAGGTTGAGTTCTTGTGCTATTTGTGGGGCGAAATCCATTTTTTCCATAATGCTCAAAAAATTGAAGCCACAAAAATACGGTTTTCTTTGTAAAATAAGGCTAATTTTTGAGTTTCAATATTTGAATATTGTCTTTACAATAAATTTCCATATTTGAATATTGATTTTATTAGATAATTCCATATTTTAATAGCGATTATTGTTCAATATTTCAATATTTGGATATTTTTTTCTTCAAAATTATCCATATTCAAATATTGTTTTGTATCTTTGCGGCAGTAAACAAAGGAGGAAACCATGAATGAAAGTCCAGACATACTCTATAGGAACTCGCAAAGAAGCATCAGGCAGGTGAACATGAAATTCCAAAGGGAGCTGCTGCACAGCATCAATTGGAACGCCCGCATCATTGGCATCAAAGGACCGAAAGGCGTGGGAAAATCAACGCTTCTCAAGCAGCGCATCAAAGAGGCTTTTGGTGCCGATGACAGCAAGGTGTTGTATGTGTCGTTGGACAACATGTGGTTTGCCAACAACACCCTCGCCGACTTGGTGGAACACCACTACACGCACGGCGGCACTCACCTTTTCCTTGACGAAGTACACAAATACGAGCATTGGCAGACCTACATCAAGAACATTTACGACGACTATCCGACGATGAATGTGGTGTTTACGGGCAGTTCGATGCTGAAACTGACCAAGGGCGAAGGCGACCTTTCGCGCCGCGTGGCCATGCACACGATGAATGGCCTTTCGTTCCGCGAATACCTGATGTTTGAGAACATTCTGCACCACGAAAAACTGTCGTTGGACGACATCCTCACGCGCCATGTGCAGATTGCCTCCGACATTGCCGACAAGGTGCGCATTTTGCCGCATTTTGAGCGTTATTCTCGCCACGGCTACTATCCGTTTTACAAAGAGGACTTGGATGGCTTCCACGCCAAACTGATGGAAGTGGCACAGCAGACCATCGAATTGGACATGCCCGCCGTGGAGAAAGTGGAATACATTACGATTCAGAAGTTGAAGAAGTTGCTGGGTATCATTGCTTTGCAAGTGCCGTTCACGCCGAAGATGGAAGAATTGTATCGCCAACTTGAAACCAGTCGTGAGCAAGGCCTCAAGTTGCTGGACTTGTTGGAGCGAGGGGCGTTATTAGGTCAACTGAAGACCCGCATCAAGGCCTTCAAGCAGATGTCGTCGCCGGAAAAGTTGTTTTTGGACAATTCCAATCTGATGTACGCCTTCAATCCGCATCCCGAAATTGGGACGGTGCGAGAGACTTATTTTTATAACCAGACTTGTCACAATTGCGAACTCAACGCACCGAAGCAAGGCGATTTCCTCGTTGACGGTAAATACACTTTCGAGGTTGGCGGTGCCGATAAGTCTTTTGAGCAAATCAAGGACTTGCCGGACAGTTTTTTGGCCATCGACGGGGTGGAGTTTGGCCGTGGGAACAAGATCCCGCTGTGGCTGTTTGGGTTTTTGTATTAGGAAAGTGTTCAGCTTTCCTTTCTTGTTAGGGCAGTTAGGGGAAGCCTTTTTAGCTCATGTCTTTCATCGAAAGGCCAATCAAATCAACTTTGTAGCCATTCAAGTGCTTTTTTATGTTTTGATACTTTTCTTCGAGTTCTTTCGGCTTGAATCTCTCGGGGTTCCGCTTGACCTCGGCCACAACAGCGTGACGATCAATGCGTTCCAATGCGATAAGGTCGATTTCGTTTTTGCCTTGGTTGTCCCACCAATGCGATACCTCTGTTACCCTTTCTTTTTCGCCATAAAGCTGCCTGAAATACTTTTCCAGCACAAGGCCGCTGAATTGCGTGTAGTCATTGCGGATGGCTTCTTCAAGGAGGTCGAATTTTTCCAGTTCGACGAGCGTCCGGTTGCTTTCGATGAACCTGAACCAAAACATCAGGAAACAGTCGTCAATGTAGTATTTCACGCCTTGGCTGTTGGGCTTGGCCCACATCGGGCGGCGTTTCTTGACGAGCGAATATTCAGTTTCCAAGGTGTCAAGATAGCGGCCTGTGTTTTTCTCGATGATGCTGTCGATTTCCGACTGGCTCGTCATTCCCGAGGCAATGAGTTGCAAAATGCTGTAGTAGATTTGGAACTTGCGCCCGAATTCACCTACCAACAACTCTGTGCCTTCCTCCAAAAAGATGCTTGATGGACGACAGACATCACGAATCATGTCCTCCCATGTCTTGCAACCGTCATCCATCAGTTGCGCCACATATTTGGCCACGCCTCCCGTTATGGCGTACAACATGAGCAAGTCCTCGGACGTGTAGTCTGGGTTGTGGTCGCGAAGAATCTGCTTCAGTACGGAGGTCGAAAACGGTTTGAGGTCGATTCGGGCTGTTTTGCGTCCAAAAAGCGGCTCTTTTCTGTCTTCGAAAATCCGTTTCATCATGTTATATATGCTGCCGCATGCGATGAGATGGATGTGTGCCTCGGCATGGTGTTTGTCCCAAACCCTTTGGATGTCGCTGATAATGCCTTCTCCAATGTCGGTCAAACGCTGGAATTCATCGATGATGACCGTTACCTTTCTTGTTTTGCTGAACACAAGGATTTCCTCCAAAAGCGAGGCGAGAGATGTGGTTTGACCGTGGATATGCAGCCCCAAAACAGACTCGGTTTGTCTCTGGAACTCTGCACATTGGATTTGTTCTGCTTTTTTCCCGATGAAAAAGTACAGATAAGCTCGGTCTTTCAGTGCTTCCACCATCAAAGTCGTCTTTCCAGTGCGCCTTCGACCTATCAAAACGGTAAACTGTGATGCTTGGTCTGCCAAGTCATCAATCCTCTGCAATTCATTGATTTCCTTTTCTCTATCGTAGAATTTCATTCTTTACAAATTTGTAAATTACAAATCATTAAATTTCGTGGCAAAAATAGTAATTATTGTTTTTGTGGCCTCGTTTTTTTCATTTTTCCCCAAAAATTAATGCCACAAAAATACGGTTTTCTTTGAGAAAATTTGCTAACTTTGCGGCAAAATAAGATTTATGACCCAGCACAACAAAATACAGCTTTTTGAAGAGAAGAAGGTCCGCGCCATTTGGGACGACGAGGCCGAGAAATGGTATTTTTCCGTCGTTGATGTGGTGGCGGTATTAACGGAAAGTGTTGATCCGACTGCCTATTGGAGAAAACTAAAACAAAGGTTAAAAGAAGAGGGAAATGAAACCGTGACAAATTGTCACGGTTTGAAAATGCCTGCCTCTGATGGAAAGATGAGAAAGACGGATGTTGCTGATACAGAGCAACTTTTCCGTCTTATCCAGTCTATTCCGTCGCCCAAGGCCGAGCCTTTCAAGCAATGGATGGCTCAAGTGGCGGCACAGCGCCTCGACCAAATGCAAGACCCCGAATTGAGCATCGAGCAGGCCATGATGGACTACAAGCGTTTGGGCTATTCCGATGCGTGGATTAACCAGCGGCTGAAGTCAATAGAAATCCGAAAGGACTTGACGGATGAATGGAAGCGACGCGGTTTGCAGGAAGGCGTGCAGTTTGCTACGTTGACGGACATCATCTATAGCACTTGGTCAGGCATGACGGCCAAGGAATACAAGCAATTCAAAGGCTTGAAGAAAGAAAACCTGCGCGACAACATGACCAACCGCGAATTGGTGCTGAACATGCTGGCCGAACTTTCAACCAAAGACATATCGGAAAGCCAGAATCCAGAGACTTTTGGCGAGCACATGGATGTGGCGCGGCAGGGCGGTGAGATTGCCCGAAATGCCCGAATGGAGTTGGAAGCCAAGACAGGAAAGGCCGTGGTGACCTCGTTGAATGCGAAAGAGGCCTTGAGACTGAAAGCGGCTGAAGAAAACAAGCAGCAAAAACAAACTAAAGAAAGGAACGAACAATGATTAAAAACCTAATCTTCGACTACGGAGGCGTGCTCCTCGACTGGAACCCGCATTACCTCTATGACCCTTATTTCGGCGATGCAGAGAAGGCCGAATGGTTCCTCACAAACATCTGCACATACGAATGGAACGCCCAGCATGATAATGGCAAACTGATTGCAGAAGGCACGGCGGAACTGATTGCAGAGCACCCTGAATGGAAGAAGGAAATCGAAATGTATTACGGCGAGTTCATGAAGATGATGGGCGGACAGATTCCCGGCATGGAGGACTATGTCAAGCAACTGAAAGAAAAGGGTTTCCGCATCTTTGGGTTGTCGAATTGGTCGGTGGAGACCTTCTCCTTGGTGCGGCCTGTCTATCCCATCCTCAACCTCATGGAAGACATGGTGATTTCGGGCATTGAGCACGTGATGAAGCCTGACCCAAAGATTTTTGAACTGGCTTTGCAGCGCTTTGGCATCAAGGCCGAGGAGACGGTGTTTATTGATGACAATCCGAAGAATGTCGCTGCGGCGAATGGCGTGGGGATAACTGGGATTTTGTTTGAAGGCAAGGGAAAGTTGGAGGAAAAGTTGGGCGAGTTACTGTAAGTTTTCCCGATAGGTGATTTTCCACATAGCTTGACGGCAAACACTCGGCAAATCATAAATGCGAATGCTGTCGTTAGACAAGGTAAAGCAACATACAATACGCCGAGGGTCTTCGTTCAGGCGGAAGCAATATGTTTTTCCCATCAGGAAACGGGTATAATCCAATGCGTCTTTCCTGAAAAACTCATCCATGTCGTCATCCTTCCCACAAGTGAAAGGATAACAATAATCTATGATTTCCTGTGTGAGTAGGGACAGATTGCACCGCGTCAAAAGAAAAGATTCTTTCATTCGACAAGTGTTATTATTCCAACCCCGAACGCTTCAACATTTCTCGCATAGCGATGACAAACGGATCTTTATCCCTGTCCTTTTTTTCGCTACGCTCATATCGTATTTCGGCCTCATCCGCCATGTCGCGGAAACGACGGGCAGCCTCCCCGTAAAGCGTCGGTATCGCCTTGATTGCTGTTGCCATAGTTTTCTACTGTTTTTTCAATTGTGCTGCAAAGATAGTCACAATTTTCGTGTTGATGCCAAAAATCCAACGTTTCTTTACCATTCGCAGGTTCAAATAGCAAGTGCAAAAATAGGGAAAAGTTACGAGCATTGGGCGAAGAACCTGTTTTTAGGTGAGTCGAAATTGA
>JBGUHI010000034.1:0-143882 GCA_045111995.1 Candidatus Limimorpha sp.
GGAGGGTCACGGTGACACCTTCAGGAAGGTAGTTGGGGATCAAAGTCGGAATGCCAATGCCAAGATTGACAACATCGCCGTCGTGCAACTCTTTGGCTGCGCGCTTGGCGATCACTTCTCTCATTTCATTTTTGTCCATAACTTGATGTTTAATTGTTGATTGATTATTGTTTAATTGTTGATTTATAATTTATTACATTAGATTATCTCTCCATTCCACAGCATTTTTAAGAATTGCATGGCAGGGTAAACCTCAACTTCGTTGACCAAACGAGGCTGTTCGTCGAGCGATACTGCTATCAGCCGCGCCTCGGGAAAATCTTCCTTGAACGCCTTCAAACCTTTTGTGTGACGTGAAACGATTTCTTGTACAGACTTGATTTCGATGGCCACCTCCCCTTCTCCCAAAACCATATCCACTTCATATCCGCGCGTTGTGCGCCAGTAACAAAGTTCCTTATCCTTCTCAAAATAAGAAAGATAGGCTATGACTTCTTGGAAAATCAGATGTTCGAAAGCCTTTCCAAAGTCATCGCTGCCCGGCAACATGTATGTCCGTTTTTGCAGGTAGTTCGCGATGCCGACATCGAACAGATAGAACTTCTGCGCTTGAAGTGCCGTCCGTTTTTTGGTCTTTGTGAAAGGCGGAATCATGTATCCAACGTAAGTTTCCTCCAGAATGGAGAAATACTCCTTAATTGTCGGGGCACTGACTCCGCAGTCCGAAGCTATGTTGTTGTAATTCAACATTTCTCCGTCACAAAACGCCGCGATTTCCAAGAAACGGTTGAAAACGGAAAGGCTTCGCACCAAGGCTTCTGCCGAGATTTCCTCACGAAGATAGTCACCCACATACGACTTCAAACGCCTGCTTGGGTCTTTCACTTCGTAATGTCGGGGCAACAAGCCATAATTGCAAGCCTTAATGAGGTCAAAATCAGGAATTTCTGCACTGACCAAGGGGAACAATCGCATACTGACGGCACGACCGCCGAGCATGTTGGCTCCGCCTCGTTTCAGCTTCCTTGCGCTCGAACCGCTCAAGACGAATCGCCTTTCCTCATTGACCATGAGCCAATGCACCTCGTCTAAAAGGCTTGGGATTTTTTGCACCTCATCTATGATAATGACGCGCTCTTTGGGCAGCAATCCCACATCCGACCGCAACAGTTGTGGCGCACGGCGATAGCGCTCATATACTTCGGATTTCAGCAAATCGATATACAAAGCATCCGTAAAATGATGCTTCAGAAGCGTACTCTTTCCCGTTTGACGTGCGCCAAACAAGAAGATACTATCCTCTTCTATGACATCGAACTGTAAAACCCTGTTATACATATTCTTAAACCTATTATCATGTGTTGATTTCAAAAGTTGTACTTTATATTTTGCGTTGATTTATAAAGTTTAACTTTGCAAAACTACACATTTTTTCTCAAACTGCAACTATTATTTCATTCCTCTCTTAACCATTTCTTGAACGACAAACGAAGCCACATCGTCGGCGTAGGTATTCATGCCGAAACCAGCGTCGAAACCGAGTTCCTTGGCCAGTTCGTGCGTGATACGGGCGCCGCCACAGCAGCAGATCATCTTGTCGCGCAGACCCTCGGCCTCCATCAACTCGATGAAATTGGTCATGTTGTGGATGTGGACGTCCTTCTGGGTCACGGTCTGCGACACCAGCAAGGCGTCGGCGTGGAGTTCGATGCCCTTGGCGATGAACTCCTCGTTGGGCACCTGCGAGCCGAGGTTGTAGGCCTCGATCATCTCGTAGCGCTCCAGTCCGTAGTGGCCGGCATAACCCTTCATGTTCATGATGGCGTCGATACCCACGGTGTGGGCGTCGGTACCCGTCGAGGCGCCGACGATGACAATCTTGCGGCCGATGTTCTCCTTGATGTATTTGTCGGTCTCATACATATCCATCGTGTTCGATTCCACCTTGGGCACATAGATAGTCGAATAGTCCACCGTATGGGTGCAACTGCCGTAGCAGTTCACAAAGGTGAAACCGGGCGTCAGTTCCCTGTAATACACCACGCTGGGGTTTTCCAGCCCCATCTTCTTCAGCAGCAGTTTGGCCGCTTCGATGGCTTCTGCGCCGCAAGGCACGGGCAAGGTGAAGCTCAGCTGCATCTTGCCGTCGTTCATGGTGTCGCCGTAGGGCTTTATCTTGGTGAGGTCTAGGGTTTTGTCGTAATCCTTGGCCTCCATTGAATATAATCCTTCGCTCATTTTTTGTTGTTTTTATTCTTGATATTCTTTTGTTCATTCATCTTTGAGGAAATAGCGTTCGTCGATTTCAACGCCATGATCCTCAAGCAACTTTCTGTATTCGGCAGGGAATTCACACTGTTTGTGATGCTCCTTCTGCCCTTTGATGTAATCCGTAACCGTTTCGACATCACTGCTTTTCTTCGACAACGCGGCGTAGCCTTCAGCCCAGCCGATGAAGTCTGGAAAGTTGGGTTGCAGTTTCAGCCACTTGCTTGACTTTTCCTTGAGTTCCTTCATGAAGTCTGACAGCGCAATGGTGGGATGCAGGTCGACCAGCATGTGGATGTGGTTGGGCATACCGCCAATTCTGTACAGGAACGACTTCTTGTTTTTCACGATGCCATACAGATACGCATAGAGTTCCTTCTCGTGCTCTTCCACGATGGTATCCTGACCGTATTTGGTCCGGAACACTATGTGATATATGGATTGTGTGTAGCTCATATTCTGTCTTGTTGGTGGCTGCCTGCCGTAGGTCGCGTCCCCGATGTCTCGCCCCCTAGGTCTCGACCTACGGTTACTCGATGTTTGACCCTTCGGGTCGTCTGGTTGGGTCTTTCTACTGGTGTCCTCGTGGGGCGCATCCCCGTAAGTCGCGACTTACGGTTACGATAGTCTGACCCTTCGGGTCGTGCGGCACTCGGCAGCCTATTTATGTCATCCAGTTACTTGTCACTTTTAGTTGTTCTTTACTTATGTTAGTTGTCCTTTCTGTGTCGTCCACCTCGCCCGGAGGGCGATACACGCTTATCCGTATGCAAGCGCAGCGCAGCTTACGGGACGCAGCACAGCTCACCGAAGCTCCGCCCGGAGGGCGGTACCAACTCACCTCTTCCCCTTCATCAACTCCACGAACGGGTTAAGGTAGTTTTCGCTCTTCAGCGTCACGCCGGCCAGACCCTTACCGCCGTTCTTCGGACGTTTCACGTCGCCGAAGATACCTTTCTCCAAGGCGGTGAACAGGCCTTCCTTCACGAGTTCTTCAAGCAGTTTGATGGTATTGTCGAGCACCAGGTGGGCGCGCTGACGGCAGATGCCGCCTTCCTTGAACTCCATCTCCGCGCCGATGTCCTTCATGTTGTTGAAGATATAGCGGGCATTCTCGATGGAGAGGTAACGATCGCTCATGAACGGCGTGTGGATGGCCTCGGTGGGCATACCTAAAAGTTGCAAGCCTTGGTGCGTCCAGATGCCGATGATGTTGAACAAGGCATCCTGAATGTGGCCACGGAAGATGTTGCCCGTCATGAACTTGGTGGGCGGCATGTATTTCAGCGGCGCGTTGGGGAAAATCTCGCGGGTCATCTGTGCCTGGGCGAGTTCCATGAGGAAGCCGTTCTCGAGCATCGGGTCCATCTCGAAAGCGTGACCCAAGCCCATCTGCTCTTCGGGCAGACCGGCGATCTTGGCCAGTTGTTCGTTGATGAGGTCAGAGGCCAACACGGTGTGTGCAGCTTCCACAGCGTCGGCGGTGGTCAGGTAGTTGTCCTCACCCGTGTTGATGATAACGCCCGCGAAGCCGTTGATGATACGGCTCATGTATTGGTCGATGAGGGTGCGCTGCATGTTGATGTCGCGGAACAGGATGCCGTAGAGGGCATCGTTCAGCATGACATCGAGGCCTTCGAAAGCGCCCATGATGGCGATTTCGGGCATGCAGAGACCCGAGCAATAGTTACAGAGGCGGATGTAACGGCCTACCTCCTCGCCCACTTCATCAAGGGCCTTACGCATGATGCGGAAGTTCTCCTGCGTGGCGAAGGTGCCGCCGAAGCCCTCGGTGGTGGCGCCATATGGCACATAGTCCAAGAGGCTCTGACCCGTGGTGCGGATCACGGCAATGATGTCGGCTCCCTGACGGGCACCGGCCTGGGCCTGCACCACGTCCTCGTAGATGTTACCCGTGGCCACGATGATGTAAAGGTAAGGCTTGGGGCCTTCGCCGATGGTCTCGAGGTAATGCTCACGGCGAGCACGGCGGGTGCGGATGCGGTTGAGGCTCTCGTCGATGACGGGTTGCAGGGTGTCGGCAATCAGTTTCTGGTCGCGGGTGACCACCTTGGTGATGTCCAGTTCGCCCGTGGCGACCTTCTCGGCAATCTGCTGGGGGTTGAGGCCCGTCTGGATCATCGCGTTGGCGATGAAGAACAGGATGCCTTCGCCCAGCACGCCTTTGTCCTTGATGGCGTCGACGACCACATTGGGCAGCGGCACATCGCTTTCGTCCACTCCGTCGATGCCCATCAGTCGGGCGAGGGTGCGCTCAACGGCCACCGTGGTGTATTGCTCGCAGAAGGCCTGCACATCGTCAGCGATGTTCTTCGCCAGCCCTCTGGCATACTCCACTTTTTTGAAATCTAGTCCTAATTTACTTTCCATATTTTACTATGTTGTTTAAATAATTGATATTTAATTTATTATTCTTTTTACTTCTAGCGACTGCCTTATCTACTGCCATTGTTCTGTTTTGCCAACCGTATGGCCTCGCGGATTTGTCGTTCATCTTTTAGAAGCAATTCGCAATCCATTTCCGAATAGTCGCTAATTCGTTCCATTGTTGATGCCTGTTTGCAACCTTCGGGGTCTACACAAATAAACTGGATTGTGCCATCTTCCAAAGGAACGATATTCCATTTGACATGCCCTTTTTGACAAACGCCATATCCTATCTTAGTAGTCATATTGACTTTTAATTCATAGTCATAACCAGTATTAAGGTTGACAATAGTCTTTGCCTCAAAGCCTACACCTCTAAGATGCATTGATATATTCTTATTTACAAATGATGCAAGAAAACTAGCATCCAACCATCCTTCTTTATCCGAACAAACTGTTACTTCATCTGTTTTTTTCAACTTTGACAGCCATCTCTTAAACCAATTCATTTGCTTGTTCTCCGAGGCATCATTTTCTGTTATCCAAACACAAGCGAAACTTATCGGTTCACCATCTGCATCTACCATTCTAAATGACAGGCATGTATCTTGTCTCTTAATCTCTGATAGAGAAGACAATACAGAGTAAATGAGATTGCAATTGTTGTCCACATCTACAATTCCATCTTTATATTGATATGAACCGACACCGATAGTATGAACAGTTAATCCCCATGAAGTTTGAAGGCGATAACAAATGCTATCTTCAGAAATAATCAATACATTCTTGTCGTACGGGCCTATGTATGTGCCAGGTCTGATGTTTTGAGCACTTGAGACTTGCTGTGCATACAAGACTGTACTTATCAATAACACAAACAATAGTAATAATGTGTGTTTTATTAAAGAAACGATCTTCATTTCAGCATCCTCCTTTCCTCAACGCCTTCCAGCACCTTCATCTGCTGAATGGCAATCTTATTCAATTCAATCAGTCTTTCGCGTTGCGGCATACCTTTATTAATAAAGACCGCATTCAGGTTTTCCATATTCGAGAGGCAAATCAGTTGGTTGATATTCGCATAGTCGCGGAGGTTGCCCTTCAAGTCGGGGTTGGCATCGCGCCATTCCTTGGCGGTCATCCCGAAAAGCGCCACATTCAGCACATCGGCCTCGTTGGCGTAAATCAACGACGCATGATAACGGTCGATTTCTTCCGGCACAAGGTTTTCCTTAATCGCATCCGTATGGATATGGTAGTTAATCTTCGCCAATTCCCTCTTCACCGACCAACCGAGTTGCTTTTGTTCTTCTTCTTTTAGGCGCTGGAAATCTTGAATCAAATAGACCTTAAACTCCGGACTAATCCACATGGCAAACTCAAAAGCAATATCCTTATGAGCGTATGTGCCTCCGTAACGACCTGTCTTTGAAATAATACCAATAGCATTGGTTTTGGTCATCCATTCTTTGGCGCTTAATCTATAACTATTCAATCCTGCCTGACTTTTAATTATGTCGAATTCGACACAATTAAAATTCGGATTGTTGACTTTTTCCCAAATTCCCAAAAACTCAACCGTATTTCGGTTCCTTAACCAATTTGAGAAAAAGAACTCACCATCTTTTGCCTTCATCATGTCCGTCAAGCAAATATAGTCATTACTATTTACTTGAATAACAGATATTTCAGTATCTTTAACAAATATCTTTGCCATTACTCATTTCCTCCTTTAATTAAGTTCCTCACTTCCTCCACTTCCTTTTTCAGTTGCTCCTCGGTCGGCAAATATAAGGTATATTGCGAAGCGAGTATCGTCGAATTGTTCTCAGGCAACGACATCTTGACAACCGTGTCGTTTTTGTTGGTGCAAAGCAGAATACCGATGGTTGGGTTCTCCTCCGGCAATTTCTCCACTCGGTCATAGTAATTGACATACATTTGCAGTTGCCCGATGTCCTGATGCGTCAATTTGCTGGTTTTCAGTTCAAACAACACAAAACAACGCAAAATCCGATTGTAGAACACCAAATCGACAAAAAACTCATCATCATCCATCAAAATCCGCTTTTGACGAGCAATGAAAGCGAAACCGTTGCCCATTTCAAGCATGAAGTTTTGCAGATGGCTTATCAGCGACGTTTCCAAATCGCTTTCGTAATAGGTTGGTTTCCGCTCCAATCCCAAAAACTCAAGCACCATCGGGTCTTTGATAATCTCTCTCGGGCTTTGCGGAATCCGCTGCTTGCGCGCCACCGCCAAAACACTTTCCTTATCATTACTCAACAAAAGCCGCTCGTAAAGCATCGAATTGATTTGACGTTCCAACTCTCTGCCCGTCCAACAATTATTGACCGATTCCAGTTCGTAGTATTCGCGTTTGTCTGAGTCCTCAATAGCGATAAGTTGCTTATATTGAGACCAATTCAATTGCGTCCGCACCGCGGACGCAATTGGGTAAAGCCTATAAAACTGCCTTGCTCGTTCCAATTGTCTTACGCTAAATCCCGTACCATATTCAGGCTCCAAATCCTTTGCAAGATTCTTGATGAGATAGGCTCCATATTCCGCTCTTTCATTGCCTAACTGTTCTTCTTCAACAATTCGCCTTCCAATGTTCCAATACATCTGAACACGGCAAAAATCAACGCTACGCACCGCATTGTTGCGCGCTTCTTCAATGATTTTCCTCACTTCAGAAATGAAAACCTCGGATTGCGAACTGATTATTACCGAATCTTCGCCCTTGCTCAATATGGATTTGTCGTCAGCCATCTTTTATATAATTCTTTCTCGTCAGAAGATTGGGAACGCGGTGCGTTCCCAATTGCGTCCGCAGTGCGGACGCAATTCCAACTTGTTATTATTCAACTCTTTTCTTATTTCTAAATTAATATTATTTAATACGTTTTTCATCCATAAAACTAATTTTTAACATTCAAAGGGGTCGAATTTGACCACTTTTCTAACCCCCTCGAATTCGAGGGGGTTTCTAATTGTACCGAATTCGGTACATTAAGAATCCCTCTTGCCGTCTCAATCCACTCCGAATCAATCCCTAAACTCTCTGCGATATTCAGCGCCTCGTGCGGCACTTCGCCGTCTTGCACCTCGACGAGTTCGTAGTTCATCGTGCCGTTGTCGAAGCCCTTCACGCGGAGGCAATGGGCATCGGTCGGCTCTATATCGTAATGCGTAGTCATGACGAGGCTCACCGTCTCCCCTCTCAACACCTTCACCAGTGCCGACACCAACGCCGTGCCCTCTGTAGGATTGGTGGTGCGCGCCGGCTCGTCAATCAACGCCACTATCTTTCTGTTTTCACGCGATGCCTTGATGACGGCATCGATGTTCTTCATCTCTGCGGCAAACGACGACAGCCCCTTCTCGATGGACTGCTCGTCGCCGATGCAGAAGTAAATCTCATCCTTGACCGCAATGTCGGCCTGCGCCGCCGGAATGCCAAATCCGTATTGGAACAGGTACTGACACAAGGTCAAGGTCTTCAGGACCACGGTTTTGCCACCCATGTTGGCACCCGTGATCAAAGTGGGCTTCTGCCCAAAGGTGAGGCTCACCGGCTGGAACATGCGTTTGCGCATCTCCAGAGCGTCCTTCACCTGCGGATGGAACATCGCCTCGTAACGGCTGGTGTCATCCTTCGAAATGGTCGGGAAGCACAATCCCAACTGTTTCATCTGCAAGGCCTTGGCTAGATTCATGTCAATCCTCGCCAAAGCCATCTGCGCCTCCTCCAAAGGCTTCGCAAAGCGATACAACTGCTTGCTCAAGTCACGGCGCACGCCTTCCTCAATCTCGGCGCATGCTGCCAGCAAGTCCTCCTGCTGCTCGGGGTGCTGGCGCATCTGAATGCGCAGATCTTTCAACTCCTGACAATAGGAGTCATAGACATAGAAACTCGCCATCTTCAAGCCGTCGGGGTCGAGGATGGTGATGACCTCGTTCAGGTCGGGAATCTCGACGGCCTGGTCCATGCCATGGGTCTTCATGCGCTCGGCCACATCCACAGCCAAGATGGCCAAATGCTTCACCTCAAAGAGTTCGATGTCGTCGAGCACTGCCTGATGGCCCAAATTCTTGATGGTCGTGCGGATGTCCTTCAGTCCCTGCAGGCGGAACTGTATCGTATTAATATAAGGTGTGTCCACCCGACCCAAGAAATCGACGAACTGATGCAGCACTTCGTAGGACTGGGCAATCTCCTCCCCTGTCCGCATCATCGGCATGTCGAGCATCCAACGGCGGGTGTAGCCCGCTTGAAGTTCAAGCTGCTCGAACACGTAACGCAGTCCGCAGGGTGATTCTATGTGGTCTCTCAATTGCATCGTTCTTTCATTAAATCATACACCGGCAAGTGAATGGCTTCCGTCAACTTGGCACAAAGCGTGTCGGAGTCGAGCACCACGCCCAAGGGCGAGGTCGGATTGACGGTCACCGCAATCAACTTGCTCTTTTGCAGTACGCGGATCTTTCCGCCTAATTTCAAAAACAGCCGATACTGCTGGGGCGACACGAAAATCTTCGTGAAGTCACGCACCACCAGTTCGGTGGTCTTCAGTTTCGGGTTCTTCCTCACCTTTTCGAGGAAGCCATCCACCAACGCGCCCGCCACATAGAGTGTTTTGCAGTCGTCCATGCCCTCGAAGTGGATCTCTTGCGACAGCGACGAAACGGTCTTAATCTCGTGCAGCGCGCCGTCAGAGTCCACGAACCACACACCTTTCTCGATGGGCATGAGCAGTTTCAGTTGCTCCTCATCGGTGAGCGGGATGTTGATCAACTCCACGATGAAGGCCGTCTGGTTGACCAAGGTAGTCATGTTGGTGGAATAGGCCGCACCCGTGGCCAAAATCATGCTCTGGCTCACGGCGGGCGAAGCGAGGCTCAACCGTGACAAAGCCCCGTCGATAATCACGAGGTCGAGGCCCACACGGTGCATGTCTTTCATCCAGCGTTTCAGTCCGCTGGCCGACGAAGGTCCCGACAGGAGGATCTTGCCTCCTGTCAGGGCTTTGGCCGTCACCACACGACCCAGTGAGGTGTTCTCGTCGCTGACGTCGATCAGTTCCGAGACGATGCGCTTTTGGCGGTAGTGCATCTCGGACGTGCCGAAATACATCCCTTGGCGCAGGTAGATTTCCGGCTTTTGCGTCCGGGTCACTTGGTCGGTGGTTTCTCCATCAATGCCAATTGAAGTCACGGCGATACGCTTCCGCTCGATGGGCAGGCGGTCGAGCACATAGTTCAGACTCACGGTCTTACCAGTGTTCTTCTGCAAGCCCACGATGGACAGGCTGTTATACTTCAATATGTCATTGATGAAGGTCATACTATTTTCTTTTGACTATCATTTTGAATAACTTCAGGTGAAATCCCAAGTTTTGAGAAAGCAAAGAGTTTCTTACCCAAATCTTTCAATGAGGCACCGATATGATAAACCGTATCGTCGATAATCAGGAATCGGTCGTGGATGTCGGTTCTTTCTTCCACATCAATTTGAGGGTATTGGCTATTGTGGCGGTTCAAGTCCAGTCGGAACTGGTCGGAGATGCTTTTAGTGACAATCTTTGCCGATACATTGTTTTCCCGTTTCGAGAGCGTTGTCAGGACAGACTCATCGACATAGTTGTCAATCAGAACGATACTGCTTTTGGCAGACTTTATCAGATTGGAAGCAAACACATGGGCATCAAAGATTTGACCTTCAAAGAATACGCCTTCCATTGGCGGTAATGAAGTGCGGACAAACAGTTCTATCTTCTCCTCGGTTCTACTTACCCTTTGCTCCAGTTGTTCAAACCGTTGATTGATGGCATAACCATGCAAAAGATACTCCTTTAATACCCTGTTTGCCCATTGGCGGAACTTGGTAGCATTGATAGAATTTACACGGTAACCCACAGAAATAATCATATCCAAATTATAGTAGTTCACATCGCGTAATACGGTTCGTTTGCCTTCCTTTTGAACCTGTGCAATTTTTGCACAAGTTGCGGTAGCATCCAATTCATTGGTTTTGTACACATTACCAATATGCCTTACTATGACGGTTCTATCAACGCCATACAACAGTGCTATTTGCGTCTGCGTAAGCCAAACTGTTTCGGCTTCGATGCGCACTTCCAACTCAATGCTGTTGTCGGGTTGATAGAGTATGATTTCTCCTTTGTCCATGACCGTTTGAATCGACAGTCTCCTATTTATCGGCTCCCAGTAGAGACGCGATTCCTCGCGTCCCTACTGTTCACCTTATTAATATTTATCTTGCTTCGTTCCTCTCATGCCGTTTCAGGGCCTTCGGCTCGATGTTCATGCGTTCGCCTTCCAGCAATGAAATCACACCGTCCACGGCCTTGTCAGCAGCCACTTGTTCTTTGGCGCGTGCAGCCTGGCACTCGGGGCAGTTGCACTCGCTGTGGTACTCGGTCGGCTCGGTGTAGGTGGTGATGACGCCTTCGAAGTTGCGCAACACGACCTTGCCGGGGGCCTGCGAGATAACATATTGGGGCATTACCGGGGTCTTGCCGCCGCCACCGGGAGCATCGACCACGAAGGTCGGGATGCAGAAGCCACTGGTGTGGCCACGGAGGCCTTCTATGATCTCAATACCCTTCGAGACGGGCGTGCGGAAATGCTCCAGACCCATCGAGAGGTCGCACTGGTAGATGTAGTACGGGCGCACGCGCATCTTGACGAGTTCATGGACGAGGTTCTTCATCACATGGACGCAGTCGTTGACGCCACGCAGCAGCACGCTCTGGTTACCCAACGGGACACCAGCGTTAGCCAGCATCTCGCAAGCACGACGCGATTCGGCGGTCACCTCGTTCGGGTGGTTGAAGTGCGTGTTGATCCACACGGGGTGGTACTTCTTCAGCATGTCGCACAACTCGGGGGTGATACGCTGCGGGCAGACCACAGGGGTGCGGGTGCCCAAGCGGACGATCTCCACATGCGGGATCTGACGCAAGCGCGAGATGATGTATTCCAGTTTCTTGTCGCTCACCATCAGGGCGTCGCCACCCGACAGCAACACGTCGCGCACGCTCTCGGTCTTCTCGATGTATTCGAGGGCTTTCTCGATACGGTCGGGGCCGCATTCGTCGTCGGTCTGGCCGGCAAAACGACGGCGCGTGCAGTGACGGCAGTACATGGAGCACATGTCGGTGATGAGGAACAGCACGCGGTCCGGATAACGGTGCGTCAAGCCAGGCGTTGGCGAGTCTTCGTCCTCGTGCAGCGGGTCGAGCAGGTCGGCGGCCACTTGATGGGTTTCCAGCCCGGTGGGGATGCACTGACGGCGGACGGGGTCACAGGGATCGTTCGGGTCGATGAGGCTCAGATAATAAGGAGTGATAGCCATGCGGAGAGTGGAGAGGGTCTTTTTCACGCCTTCTTCCTCTTCAGCGGTCAGCTTCACGTATTTCTTCAAGTCCTCAAGCGTCTCGATGCGGTTCTTCACCTGCCATTTCCAGTCGTTCCACTGCTCGTCGGTGACATCGGGAAACAATTGTTTTCTTCTTGATTCTGCCATAGTTTTTTCAGCTTTCAGCTTTCAGCCGTCAGCTATCAGCAATCGGCACCAAAGCTGACTGCTGATAGCTGATAGCTGACTGCTCATTATGCATACAATTCCTCAAAGATCTTGCGGAGCTCAGGGCTTTCGCGGAGTTCCTGCAAGGTGAATTCGGCGTGACCCTTGGTGTAGCCGTTGCCCACAATCATGTTCACATCGCTGCCGATGCCTTCTGCTCCGAGGGCTGCCTTGGTGAAGCTGGTGGCCATGCTGAAGAAATAGACGATACCGTCGTCTTTCGTGCAGAGCACAGCGGTCATTTCCTGATCCGGCACGTTCACGCAGTTGATGGTCACGTCGGCCATCTTGCCGTCGGTCAGTCTTTCAACCATTTCGTAAACTTGAACGGGAGTCATGCCAGCGGCGCTTTCCACGACATCGCAGAAACCGAGGTCCTTGATGCGCTGGGTGGACTTGGGACTGTTGGCGATACCGATAACCTTACCAGTGACACCGACGCGCTTCTTGGCTTCGTAGGCGCAGAGCATACCGCTCTTGCCACCAGCACCAAGGATGAGGACAGTCTGACCATATTGGCAGAGCTTGGCGGTCTGGGCGGGAGCACCAGCCACGTCTAAGGCGCTCAAAGCGAGTTTCTCAGGCATGTCGTTCGGAATCTTGGCGTAGATGCCGCTTTCGAAAAGGATGGCCTTGCCCTTGATATCGACTTGGTCAACATCGGGACGGATGGCGACAATCTCATCGATGCGGAGCGGGGTCAGCGAGAGACTGACGAGGGTGGCGATGCGGTCGCCTTCCTTCAAGTCGATCTTGCCTTTCAGGGCATCGCCGATTTTCTCGACCTTGCCGAGGAGCATACCGCCCGAGCCGGTACGACGGTTGCGGTGCTTGCCTTGCAGTTCCACGTTGAGGAACATCTCCTTCTTGATTTCTTCCATGATTTTCTCCTCGCTTGCGCCGGGACCAGCTTGTTCCTTGGCGTAGTTGTGGATGTCGGTGAACGAAGCAGAATCCACATTGAGGGTCTGCACATCGATGAGGATTTCGTTGTCCCAAATCTCATCCATGTTGTTGTTCAGTTTGTTAGCGGGTTGCGGCAGCACGCCGACGGGTTCGATTACACGGTGAGTACCGTACTTGTTACCATGTTTTTGCATTGCTTTGTAATTTAATGATTTAATGATTTTGTAGTTTGTTGAATATTATCCATTTATACTATTTTCTTACAATTTCTCTATTCACTAATCACTTATTCAATTAGTTTGAATGATAATCCGATTCTTTCGTAAAAGCCGCTCTTCTTTTTTGAATATCAACTCTTTGCCTTCCAATTCTTTTAATGGAAGAGCATCTCCATATCGGTATTCAATTCCATCTATACAAATCGGTATTCTAGCATTAGCGAATATATTAATCTGACTTATGCTATCTTGATAATAGTTTTCGGTATAATAACAATTCTCTAAATCCATCTCCTTCTTACTCAATATCAGTCTAACATAGTTTTGTTCTGAAATGGGTATCCCATTAATAAAGAACGCCACATTTACATTATTACAACACTTCAACTGATAATGATATACATATCCCTTCTGTTCATGGAAAACAATTCCGCGATAAACACGAACATATTCTATTAGCTCACCACTAACTTTGACATTACCATTACCACGAGTCGGTACTTTGGTCCCTTCTTGTGCAATCATGGTTGTGCTTAGTAGCAACATAATGCATAATAATGCTTTGTGTTCAAGCAGTCTTATTGTTTTCATTTAGATTATAGATTTAGAAAAATGCTTTCTTATCCTATTATATCATATTATCATTTACGCGGTTTCAATCCAAGAATCTCGCGGGCCTCATCAGACGTGGCAATCGGGCGACCGAGTTCGTTGGCGATGCGCACAACCTTGGCGACCAGTTCACCATTCGATTGAGCCAGCACGCCCTTCGAGAGGTAGAGATTGTCCTCGAAGCCTACGCGGACGTTACCGCCCATGGCAATAGCAGCGGCAGCCATCGGGAAGGCATGACGACCTACGCCGGTGACGGTCCAAGTGGAGCCAGCGGGGATGCCGTTCACGAGCCAGCAGAGGTTGGCGACGGTGGCGGGAGTGCAGCCGGGCACGCCCAGCACGAAGTTGAACTGCATGGGAGCGCCAGGGGCTTGACCTTTCTTGGCCATGTTGAGGATGGTGTCTAAGTGACCCATCTCGAAGCATTCGTATTCGGGCTTAATGCCACGTTCCATCATGCGTTTGCCGAAGGCGCGCATGGTGGGCATCGAATTGTCGAAAATCTCGTCGCCGAAGTTGCAGGTACCGCAGTCGAGGGTAGCCATCTCGGGCAAGGGGTTGGTGTCAGTCGATTGGAGACGCTCGTCGGGAGTCATACCCACGGCACCGCCGGTCGAAGGGATGAGGATGACATTGGGGCACACCTTCAAGATGGCCTCTTCGCACTCTTGGAAACGGCCACGGTCCTGGGTGGGCGTGCCGTCGTCCCAGCGGACGTGCAGGTGCACGATGGCGGCACCGGCATCGACGGCCGACTTGGCCTCGCGCACGATCTCCTCAACGGTATAAGGCACGTTGGGATTCTGTTCCTTGGTGACTTCCGCGCCGCAGATGGCGGCAGTGATGATCAGTTTATCCATTTCGTTGATTTCAGATTTAAGATTTAAAATTCAAAATTCAAGATTTTCTGGATTGCTTCGTCGTTCCTCCTCGCAATGACGAAGACGCGCTTTGCGTCATTGCGAGCGAAGCGTGGCAATCCAGACCATCAGTTATTTACGCTGGCAGTCTTTAGGTGTCACGCAAGTACCGGAAGCACGGCAAACCACAATAGGCTCATCGAGTTCATCAGCAGCGGAGGGAGAAATATCGGGGCGGGCGATGGCCACCTTGCGGGCCTCGAACTGCATGTGGCGCGAGGTGTTGCCTTCCTTGTCGATCCAGCCTTCAGCCTCGATGTAGTCGCCAGCATAGACGGGAGCGAGGAAATCGATGTTGTCGTAAGCGCGGAACAGGCCTTCGTCGCCGTCACGCATAATCAAAAGTTCGGTCGCCACGTCACCGAAGAGGTGAACCATGTGGGCACCGTCAACCAAATTGCCACCGTAGTGGGCGTCCTTTGCGCTCATGCGCAGTCTGATCTTTGTTCTGTATTCCATATTTGTCAATTGTTCAGTTTGTATTTATTCAGTTGTTTAGTTGTTGCCTTCCGGGGTGCTGCCGTAGGTCACTGACCCACGGTTACTGCAGTTTCGCCCTTCGGGCGGGCTTTGCCTTGCGTCGCTTCGCGTCATTGCGAGGAACGAAGCAATCCAGATTATTTTTCGACGTAAATCCCATCAACATAAATTCCCGAAGCATGAACCTGTTCAGGCTTAATCTCACCAACGGGGACGAGTTTTTCGGCTTCGACGACGACATAGTCGGCGGCGGTGGCCATCAGCGGGTTGAAGTTGTTGGTCGTGCCAAGGAACACCATGTTGCCAAACTCATCGACGATGTTGGCGCGCAGGAAGGCGATGTCGGCCTTCAGGGGCTTCTCAAGGAGGTAATCCTTGCCATCCACATTGACAATCTGCTTGCCGTCGGCCATGATGGTGCCCATGCCCGTGGGAGTCAGCACGCCGCCGAGACCCGCACCGTAGGCGCGGATGCGCTCTGCCAGAGTGCCTTGCGGGACGTATTCCACGATGAGGGTGCCCTCGTTCTTCTGGATGGCCGTCTGCTTGTTGGTGCCGGTGTGCGACACGATGGCCTTCTTCACCTGGTGGTTGCTGACCAGCTTGCCGTGGGCCACTTCGTCGTAGGCCGTGTCGTTGGCAATGATGGTGAGGTCCTTAACGCCTTTCGCAACGATGGCGTCAATGATTTGAGTGGCACTTCCCACGCCGAGGAAGCCGCCAAACATAATCGTCATGCCGTCGTGAACTCTCTCGACAGCCTGCTCTAATGTAATCTGCTTGTTCATAATGTGTTATGTTTTAAAATTTGAATTTGATGATTCTTATAAAGCGTGCAAATTTACTGCGTTTCCGCGCACTTTCCAAATAATTAATTATTTATTTTTTAAAGAGGTGTGTAAGGATAATGTTTACAGGGGTTTGCGCATAAAAAAGGTCATTGGGTTTTGTGGTTTGCCAAACCATAGAAATATGATTGTTTCAAACGCAATATGTATGCAATATTTTCATTACTTTTGCAGTGTAAAATCAAAAAAGACACTATTATGAAGCACAATCCAAACTCTCCTTTTAGAAATCGACACGATGATATGCTTCAACCAGAATCATTGGTTGATCGTATTGAACTGATAAATGCCGTCGCTTCCAAGACAGGTGCAACCTTTGATCAAGTATTAAAAGTTTACGGTATCGAAAGCATTAATCGTATGACAGAAACCATACTTGATGCTGGCGACGCAAAAGACGATTCCTATGATAAGTTAAAAGATCTCATTCACAAGGAAATGGTTGATATGAGATCATGGTTTTATGACAACCAGCCTTATAGTCTTGAAGTTAAAGTAAAGAAAGATTGATCGTGACTGAAATAGAGATAAAAAAGCAAAACCCTTGGCTGCAATATCCTTATGTTGCTCGACTATATGATGAAGGCACAAACATGATTCATCCTTTGGATAGAACTATTGTAGAAAACTACAATCAAGATAGACCTTCAGAATATCGATTTGAACTCCACATGCCACCATTTCCATTTCTAGGCAATCCTTTCCATTCAAAAGTGGTGTTTTTAAGCCAAAATCCTGGCTTTGTGGAACATATCAATAAAGATGCGGCATTGTTATTAGAACAAGTAAAAGATTTACGAATTCAACTTTCCGAAGAATGGAATAAGCATAGGATTCATGATGTTAGTTCTTTGTTTCCTAGCCAAGAAAACCTCAACGTTTACCATGGTTTTCAATTGTTAGGCGATTGGTATTGGTACAATAAACTAATTCAGCTTTGCAAAGATGCTAAAATGCAAGAAAATGATTTCTTCCACAAAGTAGCTCTCATACAATTAATGCCATATTCGTCCACCTCATGTAACAAAGTAATCACTAATCTACCATCACAAGAATACACCAAACGACTTATTCATTACTTGCATAAACAGCCTAACGGTCCATTATTTGTCGTAATGCGCAGTGAACCAGATTGGGAAGAACTTTTAGGAATAAACTTTCAAAACCCAATATACAAGAATCGCTTTATCCTTCGTAAGCGTGACAAAAACGGACATCGCCCTCGAATGCAATACATTAATCCAAACGCATTTGTTGATGATGGATACAATTGTATTATAAATGCGCTTTAGCACTGCCACAGTGGTTCCTGCCGCCAGCCTTTCGGGAAGCCCATGGCGGCGGCGTCAACAGTTGGATATTTCTGCAACAATGCCTTGAAGTCGGCCACAAAAGTGCTCTGCGGGTCGATGGCATTAATCAGGTAGGCGATGCAGCAAAGTTGAGGATAGATTTTGTCGGGTGGGAATGAAAAGTCCGTCAGCCAATTATGCCCAGCCAATGTCTTCGGCATCTGCGGTTTCAGTGCATAGCGACGGTTCCAAATGCGAGAATGATGGGCGCAAAAGTTGCGAAGCGATGTCAAACTCTCCATCCAACTGATTAGAAACTCATGCTGCGGCAAACCGAAATCCTCGGCCACGGCCTTCTTGTCGGCTTTTTCGGCAAAATTCCCATAAAGTTTCGATAGTGTTCCAAACGATACCGTTTCCAATGTCTTCCATGCCGGTGGAAAAGTCGGCTTATTGTAGCGTTCGAAATGTTCTTTGATGAACTCCTCTTTGCTTCGGCGCAATTCGCGGTCAACACTGCTTAAATGCTCGGCGAAAAGATGACCATCGGTGGCCATATCCACTTGCGTAAACCAAAACGGCGAGTGATTGCGTGAGAAATGATGGTTGATGCGGGTTCGCAACGCAATCTCAATCTGTCGAGTGGCCGCAAACACCATATCGCGCAGGGCCGTATCGAAGTCATAGAGAGCCAGCACCTGTTCCAATGTAGTACCTTGGCGAAATTCATGAGTCTGCTTGTCGGCTTCCATAGGTCGGAAATAGCAAGCTAACCGAAAATAGCTGATGACTGACAACGTTTTGAGAGCCGCTTGTTCATTGTTAATCACAAGTCCCCGTTGCTTCAACATGGCAAGCAAATCAGGCGTATCGAGAGCAAGCTTGTTATATTGTTCCATAGGCGATATACAAAAAAAAGTCTCACCCTGGTACGCTGCCTTTCAGCTCGCGTGGTGAGAATGGTCGCTGCAAAAATACGAACTTTTTCTATACTGGCAAGTGTTTCGGCAAAAAAAGTATAAAAAAAGTCTCACCCTGGTACGCTGCCTTTCAACTCGCGTGGTGAGATTGGTCGCCGCAAAATTACGAACTTTTTCCATATCTACTATCGTTTTGAAAAAAACACTTGCGGACTTTGAAAAAATGCTTTATCTTTGCAGCGTTAATTCCCGGCAGCCTCTGGTTTTCAAGCTGTCGGGTGTTATTTTGTAAAGACATCTCATCACTTTGATTCCCGGCAGCCTCTGAATTTCAAGCTGTTGGGTCTGTTTTTTCAATGTCAAATGTCGTCAGAGGGCGCGAACCATTTGCTTTTGCAGCAATATTCAAGCTGGACCATTCTGACTTCTAATAAGGACATATTCTTCGGGAAATCCGCAAACACACAAAAAAAGTCGCCGAATCATAAGCGACTTTTTTTGATTTTTCTGTTCCGTTCCAGTCAGTTGTTCATGAAAGCAACTTGACCCATCAGCCCAGTGTTCATCGACTCGTAGGCTGCGGCGTAGCCAAACAGGTAGCGCAAAACGTTGCGGCTGGGTTGCTGTTGCTCGCTCTCCCTACGGAAAACCTCCTTGATTTGTGATACCAACACTGCGTCTTCAACGGATGAGGGGTAAGAGGTGTAACTATTTGTCATAGGCGTTTGTTAGGTTAGACTTTACCTTACAAACGCAACCTCCTCAAGTTTATTATTTGGGGCGAAAACTTTTTTTGAAAAAAGTCTCGCGTCCCGCGTCCCACAGTCCCGCGTCCGTTAATACGTCAGCGTCATATTGTTGGCCACCATCATCTTGCGCAAGTTGATTAAGGCGTAGCGCATACGGCCCAAGGCTGTGTTGATGCTCACGTTGGTGATGTCGGCGATGTCCTTGAAACTCATATCGTCGAAGATGCGCATGCGGAGCACCTCACGCTGCTCATCGGGCAGGAAGGTGATCATGCGGTGCAGGTCGGAGTGCACTTGGTCCACGATCATGCCTTGCTCAACGGAATGGTCGGTAATCGGCACGTTGTCGATGTAGTTGTAGTCCTCGCTCGACGACTCCACCGTGGGGATGCGGTTCTCCTTGCGGAAGTGGTCGATGACGAGGTTGTGCGCGATGCGCATGGCGAACTGCACGAAACGGCCGTCGTCCTTGTAGGCCTTCGACTTGACGGTCTGGATGACCTTCACGAAGGTGTCCTGAAAGACATCGTCAGCCAACTGCTTGTCTTTCACGAGCGTAAGTATGTAGGAATAAACCTGTTTCTGGTATCTACCAATCAATAATTCAAAACTGTGAACGTCGCCGTCTTGGTAGCGTTCAATCAATTCTCTGTCACTTTTCACTATGTTGGACATCAGGTCCCCCTTTTTTTGTGCACTCAACGTAAGTGCTTGTTAATAAAGGGTATAAATCTTTCGATAGCGTCTCTCCTATGGATTGGTTAGTGAATAATTTCAGGGCAAAAATACGGCTTTTTTGGAAAATGCAAGAAAAAAATGCGATTTTTTTTTCGTGGGAGGGCAATAAATTGCGGGAAAATGAGTAGGGTGGAATCTTTTCCCTATGGAGATTTCATTGTATGGTGACATCCATCGGCCCCTCAACTTCAATCTCCGCACCCGAAAGATAAACCAAAAACGCCCAGATCTCCTTTTCGGTCATGCTTTTGATGGCAGCCACGTAATCGTTCAGTTGTTTCTCGTGCTTCGGGTTTTTCTTTCCCGTCTTATAGTCAATCAAATAGACCACATCCTGAAGCTCGGCATAGCGGTCTAAACGGCGGACATCGCCCTGATACAGGACTTCACATTCCGTTTTCACTTTTGCGCAAGATGAAAAGGCGGGAGCGATCAATGGATGGGAAGCCATCAGGTTGAACTTTTCACGGATCCAAGCGGCAGTGGCGCCGTCGATGGTGCCATCAGAAACCGTCGGCGACAACATCGACTCCATTTCGTCGGCGAAGCGTATTCCCGACAAAAGCTGATGCACCAGTTCGCCCCATTCGCGTGGCAACAAACGCTCGCTGTCGCGATGCCAAAGCGAGGTCGGAGTTGGATTGACACTGACATTCAGCAGCCAATCCGATGAAATCGAATCCGTCAAGGCAGCAGGTTCGTGTCTGGTGGCGTTTTCCTTTGGGTTGCTGAAATCCGGATGGCCGAACCGATACACCAATGCCCCGTCGCCTTGCACTTGGCGGTCGCTCTTATCGGCGAGGAAATCCCTCAACAGGTTCGGCTTTTCGGGCTTGCCCTGCTTGGCGATAACATAGAGTCGCTGCACGGCACGGGTGAAAGCCACATAAAGCAAGTTAAGATTGTCCAGCCGGTTGCTTTCCTTCTCTTCCACTACCTTTTCCAAAGCCTTGCCTCCCATGCTTTCTGCGGTCGAGTCCAACCTAAACAGCACCGTATCCATGTTGGGGATGGCTTCGAAGCCCAGGTCCTCGGGCCGCAGCCACACCTCGGCGGGCTTACTCGGATTCAGCCTCTCATCCAAGTCGATGATGGCCTCCGGATAGATGACCACTGGAAACTCCAAGCCCTTCGATTTGTGAATCGTCATGATTTTCACTGCATTGCCGCTCACCGACATCACCGACAGTTTGTCTTGCTTAGCGTCCCAATGACTAAGGAAGTCGCCGATGCCATCTTTTATCCCCGATTGCGACTTGAAGACCTCTTCCATGAAATAGTTGAGGAAGGCGTCGCGGACGGTGTCGATGCGATAGATGCGCATCAGGGCGGCGCAGAGGTCGTAGACACAAGTTGCCTTGGAAAGTGCCGCCTTGAGCAGCCCCGACTCTCCAAGACCCATCAGCATTTCTATGGAGACTTCCCCTTTGGCAACGGCCCGGGCCTCATCGAACCAGCGGCTCACATCGCCCTTGAAAGCTGGACATTGCAATACATTCCAATAATACAGCACATTGGCGACATCGACCTCGTTGTCGTCGTGAAGCAGATAACGCAGCGTGTTGACGAGCAGTTGCACCTTGTCGGAGGATTTCAGCAACACCGAGACTTGTGAAATAACGGGTACATTCCTGTCGTTCAAGCAATTGGCAATCACGGCTCCCAAGTCCGACTTGCGGGTCAAGACGGCGATGTCCTCATACCGGTAACCAAAGTTGTTCACGAGTTCGCCGACGATGTCGGCCACCCTCTCACAGCAATAGTCAGGTTGGTTTTCGGCATCATAGAGTTCGATTTGCACCATGCCTTCCTCGGTTTTATCGGTCTTTTGGAAGATGCTCACACCCTCGTCGGTGCATGGTTTCTCCGACACATACACCTTCCTATGGTTCGCCGACAGCTCGTGATGTGCGAACTCGAAAAAGGCATTGTTGAAGCCGACCACGTTAACGAAGGAGCGATAATTGGTGCCAAGGTTCTGGAAGAGGAAATTGTCTTTAAGGTTCCTTTCATACTGCATGAAAACAGGCTTACGCTCGTCATGGGGCATGGCATAGATTTCAGGCAGATGCGTGATTTGCTCCACCTCGCCGCTACGGAAGCGGTAGATCGACTGCTTGCCGTCGCCCACCAACATGCTCATTTTTCCGTTGGCCAAGCTGTTGTCGACCAAGGGCAAGAGGTTTTGCCACTGGAGGATGGAAGTGTCTTGGAACTCGTCCACGAATACATGCTGGTATTGCTCGCCGATTCGCTCATACACGAAGGGCACCGTGAAGTCGCCCATCACCGAGTTGAGTAGCTTGTTGAATTCTGAGATGTGAACGATTTCCTCTTCCTCGGCCAACTGATTGAAGGCCGCACTGATTTGGGTGCGAAGGGCATAGAGATAGAGCAGGTTGCGTTGCGACTTGTAGAACATGAACTTGCCGTATTCATCCGCATAGGACTCCTCGAACGGGGCAAGGATCCCAAGCAAGGCATCGTTGGCCTCTTCCTTCGAGGTATCGCCAAGGCATTTCCTGTTCGCAATGGCGGTATGGAAATAGCTGTTGGGCTGCCCGTAATCTTTTTTTTCCAACTTACCAACGAACGCTCCCACTCCCGACTTCTTCTGCCAATAGTCATCGACGGTAAGGCCGAAACTGCGTTCGATGGCCCTGAAAGCATCCACGAAGGTCTTTGTCTTTTGCTCGAAATCGCGCATCCTATCATTCAGGAAACCAAGTGTTTGCTTATATTGCAACGCATCCTTGACACCGTTTTTCCCGTCTTTTCGGTAAGCTTTCTCGGAAGTCAGTTTTACGACAAAATCAGCCAGTTGCTTCTCGATGGCTGTCGAGCGTTCGTTGTTGTATTGGTTGTTGCTGAAGTCGACCAGGAGTTGTGTCAAATACGCATCTTGATCGCTGATTTCCATTCCGATTTTCTCTGTGATGGCCTCAGCCAGTTCTTCCGTATCGATGCTGACGTTGTATTGGTTGGGCAGGCCCAGTTCGTGTGCGAAAGAGCGCGACAGTTTTTGCACAAAGGCATCGATAGTGCTGACGCAGAAACTGCTGTAGTCGTGCAAGATGCTGTTCATCAGTGCTTGCGCATTGCGTTTCAATGCCGTGTCGGTGATGCCAAGCTCTTCAAGCAGTTTGGCCTCCATCGACTTGGGGTCGACGGTTTCGCTGCCGATAATGGCCAGCAGAGCCTTCACGATTTTGTCCTTCATCTCGTTGGCAGCGGCGTTGGTGAAGGTGATGGCGAGTATGCGTTTGTAGTTGCCAATGGCGTTCTCATCGGCGAGGCATAGTTTCAGGTATTCCTTGATGAGGGTGAATGTCTTGCCTGCGCCGGCCGAGGCTTGATACACCTTGAAACGAGGGTAATTTGGCATGATTATCGTTTTTTTTCTTCCTTCTTGGGCCTGATCATGGGTTGCGTGTTCATTATGGTCCTCTTTTTGAACATGTTGCGGAAGCTGTCGAACGAGCGGCTATACGAGAGACCCAAGCCTTGGGTGTAGGGCGAACGTCGGTCGAAGGCCAGGCTGTTGAAGTTTGAGTTGTAATTGGAGTGGTTGTAGAAGCGTGCTTGCAGGCGGCCATCGTCAGTCAGTTTGTAATACATGTCGAACTCGCCGACGATGCTGGAGGCGTTGCTGGCATTGGGGTTGTTGGCTGTCATCATGCCAAGGTTGGTCTCAAGGGAGAGTTTGTCTTCAAAGAGTTTGGTGCGCATGGCAAGCTGGTATTCATCGTAGGAATCGTCATTGCCCGAATGGTAGCTGAGGCCCAGATTCAGTTTGTCGGTGACATCGAACTGGAGTGCGCCGCCGAAGATGTTGGCCAAATTGACGTCGGCACCACCCGATCCGCCGACGTAGGCGAAATTGCCCAACACGAGCAACGAGAGGGCTTGCTGGGTCATTACCGCCTGGTTGGTCGTGTCGACGAGCGAATACACCGTCTGGGTGATGTCGTCCGAAGCGTTGGGCAGGTTCATGCCGAAGGTGATGTCGGGGTTGAGCAAGGCACCTTTAAGATGGATGAGGCATTCGACGTTGATGCTGCTGTTGGTGGCCGTGGAGTCGACCTGCACGCCCAAGCCTGAGAGCGAGGTCTTGACTGAATAGACACCCGTGGCTTTGATACGTCCGTCAGTGGGGTCGCCTGTCCACGAGATGGTGCCTCCCTGCCGCAGGTTGAAGAGCTTGGAAACGAAATTCACCAAGGTCAAATGGAACTTTCCCGACTTGATAGTGTAGTCGCCGCGCATCGTGAAGGGAGACTTCGAAGAGGTGCCCATTTTCATGTTGCCGTCGCCCGAAGCTTCGATGGTTCCGATGTTGCCCGGCAGAATGATCTTCAGCGTGGCATCGTCGGTGGCGGCCACGTCAAGCTTGAGAGTGAAGTTGGTAGGATTCTCCGTTTTCGTCGGTGATTCCTCCGCTTCTTCCTTTTCCTCGTCCTTCTCGACGAAAACGATAAAGTCGTTGTCTTTGACGACGGTCGACTTGTTGAGCGGAATGGTGAGGTTGGTGCCTTTGCGGGTTCGTGCGGCAATATCGAGCATGATATCGTTGAACGGTCCTTTCACCGTAATCTGGCCGTTGGCCACTGCAGTGCCATAGAAAGTGTCGTTGTCCTCGCTCGTCGTGGCCAAGGCGAGGAAGTCCCTCGGGCGGATTTTCAGGTCTAAGTTGAAGTCTTTGAAACTGTTATGACTGATTTGACCGTCAACGTGGGCTTTGTTGCCCAAGGTGTCGTTGAGCACCATGTTCTCGAAACGGATGCTTTTGCTGTCGATGAGCACGGTGGGACTGAAGTCATAATATGTTTTCAGGTATTCGACCTTGCAGCCGCCATCGATGATTTGGATTTTCCCGTCGACGACAGGTTGTTGTATGGAGCCTTTGATGGTGGCATAGCCGTTGCCGTAGCCTTGCAGCCGCGACACGACGCCCGTCAACAGCGGACTGAAGGCGGTGAGCCGCAACGAATCCATCTCCATGGCGAAATCGAGGTTGTCGGTTTCCTTGGCGGTGAAGTAGGAGCCCGTCACATCAAGCATCTGCTTCTTGTCGTTGAAGATGTCGACATTCAATTTGACCGCCTTGTTTTTGTTGTCCCACGAACTTTCCACTACGGCATTGCCCACCGTCTCGCCATTGACGGCAATGCCGTTCACATCGAGGTCGGCCAGCACCATAGGCGTGTCTTTCAGGCTGCTGACCAAGGCACTGCCCGAAACGAAGCCGTCGAGGTCGAACCTTTTGAAGAAGATGTCGAAATTGGAGATGTCGAATTGGTGAAACAAGATCGAGAGCGTGTCGGTTTCACGCATAGGCACGAAGCCGTCGACCCTTAGAGACTGGAGGTTGTGGCTGAACATGAGGTTGGAGAGTGTCACCCTGCCGTCGGTGATGTCGACGTAGTTGTTGGGGTCAACGACCCACAGCGAGTCGTTAATGGTCACATCAGCCGCTTTGATGGCTGCCATGCCGCCATGTTCGTGGGGATGGAAGTAGCCTTGTATCAGTGCCTTGTTGTGGTCTTCTATCTCGTCATCGTCCCATTGGATGCGCGCATGGATGGTGTCGTTGGTCATGCGGGCCTGCATGGCGATATTGTCGAGTCCCAAGGTGGTGGTGTCGTTCTCGCCGACCTTGGTCCACACGATTTCGCCAACGGTGAGGGAGCCGAACAAGGTTGTGGGGCTGTTGAAGTTTTTCAGTTCCACGTCGTTGATGGCCAGGTCTCCGATTCTGATGTTCCTTGAGCGTGCGGTCAGTTCGAGTTGGTTCGACGTTGAGGTGAAGGCGCCGATCACGCTAGTGCCTTTGGCGATGGTCAACGAGGGCATCAGTAGGCGGCTTAGGGTTTTTGTGTCCTTCAGGTTCAGTTGCACGTAGAAGTCCTGTTCCACTTTGTGTTTTTCCCTGTATTTCCTGAACTCCTCACGCTCGCCTGCCCACATCGGGAAGTCGACGAAGGAGTTGCCGTATTCGTTGAGCACTGGCATCAGGTGGGTGAAATTCACCATGCCGCCCATCTCTAGCTTGAGGAAGTCGCAGTCGACGTTGATGCGCCGTTGCAGCATATTGTCGTTGACGATAGAGGCCGTAAATTCGTCCATGTCGTATGTGCCACGGCTGTCGCGATAGACGGTGTTGTCGAGGCGGAGCGAGCCTTCGATGTCGTCGATGTTGAAGCCCGTAAAGTTGGCCACGATATGGGTGCTGACTTTGCAAACGCTGTCGCTCTTCACCAAATGGAGGGCTTTCAGGTCGGCATGGCTGACGACGGCCTCGAAGTCGGACTTGGGGTATTTCTTGTCCGCGAAATCGATGAGGCCGTTGAAGTCGAGTGCCAAGTCGTCGTCGTCAACCTTAAGTTTGCCCTTGAATCTGTTCTCTTTGAGGCTGCCGTCGAGTTTGACATCGTCGATTTTTGTGCCAAGCAGTTGCGCCTCGGTGATCATGCCGTCGACCAGGAACTCGGGGTCGCCGTTCTTGGGGAACTTGGCCGTGAAGTTGGCGTCCATGTTGAGGTCGCCGACATACTTCGTGGCGTTGACAACCTCCCCCACCTTCGCATTCGTGGCATTGACGTAGCCGGTGAACACGTTGTCGCCCTTTGCGTCTTTGGCGCGGTCGATAGAGGCATCGATATCGCCGATGTCGGACCTGAGGCTCAGGTCGGACTCGAAGTTGTTGTAGGAGCCTTTGAAGTCAAGCGAGAGATCGCCATGGCTCATAGTCCGCAACGACTCCGGCAAGGGAATCGTTTTCGTTTTCGACGGGATGTGGAAATTAGCCAAGTCGTCGTATGTAAAGTGCATCTTCCTGACATTCAACGTGTGGTATCCATCATTGAAATCGAGGGGATGCATAGTTATGCTGCCCTCGAAATGGGTCGTCTTGCCCAAATCGGCCTTGATGTCGTCGACACGGAAGTTGCGTATCGGGCCTGAGAACCGTCCTTCAAACTTCACGCGGTCGGGCATTTTGTACATGACCTTAGCGAACACGCCGATGTCGGAAAGCATGACGTCGGTAGGGCGTATCGTTGCGTCAAACACCACCGAGTCGACGAAGTTGCCGAAGTCGTCGAATCCGTTGTAGGCCATGTCGAGGTCGAGGTCGAAGCGGCTGTAGTTGGTCTCCATCATCAGACCTTCGAGGTGGATGCCATTTTGTGTCACCACAGCATAGGCCTGCAAACGCTTGAGTTCCAATCCGCTGACTTCGTTGGCGCTGAGGTTCGCGACATGAGCACTGATGGAGTCGCCCAATATGTAAAGGTTGGTGGCTTCCAGGTTGATGTCGGTGAGCACGAGATGCGAATAGTCCATCAGGTTAAGTTCGGTCTTCTCGGGATGGTCTCTGTTTTGGTTCCATAACACAAAGTCGACATCGCTCAGCGAGACCTTGTCGATGGCAATCGGTTTGGGTTCCTTGTCCTTCTCTTTCAGCGTGTCGGAGTTGAAGACATCGACGAGGAAGGCAAAATTGAAGCGGTCCTCACCTTCGTATTTGATGATGTTGGCCTCGGTATGGCACAATTCCGCATAAGCGAGATGCACCTTGCCTTCCAACAGGTCGGGCACATCGATTCGAGTCCGCAACTTCTCAACCTTAGCCAAATCGTTGCCTTTCAAGTCTTTGACTGAAACATCTTCTATCAATACACTAAAATCGGGAGCCACCACCAAACGTCCCACCTTTATGTCGGCACCAGTTTTTTCCGAAAGGTAGCCTCCCGCAAAACGCACTGCAAACTTCTGAATGATAGGGTCTTGTATGGCAACAAAGAGACTTGTGACGATGGATAGTATCACCACAATAAAAATCAAGATGCTATGGATAATCTTTTTTTTAATACTTTTGACCCTCCAAACTGAGACCCATGAACGAATACATTTTAGGCATCGAATCGTCGTGCGACGACACCTCCGCCGCAGTGCTGCAAGGCACGCGCGTGCTCTCCAACGTCATTGCCGGGCAGAAGGTTCACGAGCAGTATGGGGGCGTCGTCCCCGAACTCGCGTCGCGCGCCCACCAGCAGAATATCATCCCCGTCATCGACACGGCCTTGAAGACTGCAAAAATAGAAAAAAATCAGTTATCCGCCATCGCTTTCACACGCGGGCCCGGACTTTTGGGCTCGCTGCTCGTAGGCACCTCATTCTCAAAGGCTTTCGCGCAGACCTTGAACATCCCCATGGTGGAAATCGACCACATGAACGCGCACATTTTGGTGCATTTCGCCACCGACGACACCCATACCGAGGTGCCTGAGTTCCCGTTTTTGTGCCTCACCGTGTCGGGCGGTCACACCCAAATCGTGGTCGTGAAAGACTATTTCGACATGGAAGTCATCGGCAAGACCATCGACGACGCGGCGGGCGAGGCCTTCGACAAGACCGCCAAAATCCTCGGCCTGCCCTACCCCGGAGGCCCCGTCATCGACAAACTGGCCAAAGTCGGCAACCCCGATGCCTTTGTTTTCGCCAAGCCCCAAATCCCTGGCCTCGACTATAGTTTCAGCGGACTGAAGACCAGCATCTTATACACCGTCCGCGACAACCTGAGACTCAATCCGAACTTCATCGAGGAGAACAAGGCCGACCTCTGCGCCTCTGTGCAAAAGACCATCATCGAAATCCTGATGAACAAATTGGTGAAGGCCAGCAAGCAGACCGGCATCAAGACGGTGGCCATCGCCGGTGGCGTGAGCGCCAACAGCGGCCTCCACGACGCCATGCTGTCACTCGGAGAAAAACACCATTGGAAGGTCTTCATCCCGCGCCTCTCCTATTCGACTGACAATGCCGCCATGGTTGCCGTGGCGGGCTATTTCAAATACCTTAAAGGTGAATTTGCCTCTCAGGACTTGGTGCCATACGCGAGGCAGAGTTTGAACCAATAAAACCATCCCCCATGAACTGGACCGACCTCCTCAGCAACAAACGCTATGCGCAGCCGCACAAAAGCGCCGACATCCGCAGCAGTTTCCAACGCGACTACGACCGCATCATTTTCAGCAGCCCGTTCCGCAGGCTGCAAAACAAGACACAGGTGTTTCCCTTGCCTGGCGCACAAATGGTTCACAACCGACTGACCCACAGCCTCGAAGTGGCCAGCGTCGGACGTTCCATCGCCTGCCGCACGGTAGAAAAACTAGCCAAGAAACACCCCGAACTGAAGGAACGCCAGTCCGACATCGAGACCATCGTGGCCTCGGCTTGCCTCGCGCACGACCTGGGCAATCCGCCTTTCGGTCACTCGGGCGAAGACACCATCAGCAGCTTCTTCAAGGACGGCAAGGGCAAGGAACTGAAAGACAAGGCCTTGCCCGAGCAGTGGAGCGACCTCATCGCCTTCGAGGGCAACGCCAACGCCTTCCGCCAACTGACGCACCAGTTCACGGGTCGGCGCGCGGGCGGATTCTCGCTCACCGCCGCCACTTTGGCCACCTTATTGAAATACCCCTACCCTTCCTTCAACAAGGGTAACCGCAAGAAATACAACGTGTTCTACTCGGAAATTCCCGCTTTTGAGGAGGTCGTCAAAGAGTGCGGCATCCCTCGGATTGATTCAGAACATTTGGTCTATGCCCGCCATCCGCTGTCGTACATGATGGAAGCCGCCGACGACATCTGCTACCTCGTCCTCGACATGGAAGACGCCCACAAGCGCGGCATCATCGGCACGGAGGCCATCGAAGGCTGTTTCCTGTCGTTCTTCAGCCCCGAAAAAGACAAGGAGTTTTTCAAGCACAAGGAGAAAGCCTACGCCGAGGTGAGTGACATAAACGAGCGCATGGCCTTCCTCCGCGCCATGCTCATCAACAAGTTGGTGAACTGCGCCAGCGACATTTTCGTAAAAAACTACGAGGCCATCATGGAAGGCTGTTTCGAGAAGAGTCTCATTTCTCATCTGCCTGAATTTGAGAAAAATGCGCTCGAGAAATGCCGTACTGAATCTGTGGCGCACATCTATCGTCATCCCTCGGTGGTGAAGATCGAACTCACCGGCTTCAACGTCATCGGGACGCTGCTGGAAAGCTTCACCGATGCCGTTTTGAACCCAAACACACCTTATAACAAGAAACTGCTCTCGCTCGTCCCCGAACAGTTCAAGGTGACGACAGACGACACCTATTCCAAGCTCCAGTCGGCCATCGACTTCATCTCCAACATGACCGACCTCTACGCCGTGAAACTATACAAAGACCTAAGAGGAATCGACTGATGCACAAAATCCTAGCCATAGCATTCGCAATATTTTCGGGCATGTCTGCATTCGCCCAAGTAATGGAGGATAGGAGCACAAAATCCTATCTTATAGCCGATTTCGCGCCCAAAGACACCGATTTCGTGAAAGAAAAATGCCGTCAGGCAGGCTTGGACTTGGGTTTTTCGGTACTCGCCAACCGCGTTCCCACCAACAGCAAACACGTTTCGCCCAAGCCATCGAAACACCTTCTAAAACAAGGCGTTCTGCAACTGCAACTACCCATTAACGAGAGTCAAATCGAGTTCGCTGTTTATCATTCCGAACTGTTCGACCAGCCTGCTCACATCAATGTGCTGCAAATCGACGACGAACTGGTCACCTACCGCACCACGGAAAAAACCGGCAACATCCATCTGTTCTACCATTGCACACGCGGTGCTTTCGGCACAAAACCTGCTCCTCATGGCAAAAACGCCGTGGTTTACAAGCTGTGGGACACGCCCGAGCGCACCCTCCTCCCCGACCTCGAACTGCAAGACCAAATGGCACAATCCGTTGCCAAAGAATGCGCAAGAACCGACTACGACTTATTGATTTTCAACGATTTGAAAAGCTACGCCTACAACGAAGACGGCGACTTGGCCATCGGGCATTTCTTGGACACGATGCGCAAATACAATCCCGACAAGGTTTTGCAAGCCGACCTGCTCACCCCGATTTCGGCGCGATACCTCAGCCGCATCAACGAAAACCAACTCTGGAAAGAAACGATGCGGACGGGAATCGTGGAAACGCTGACCGAGAGGCATGAATTCTATAATAGTCACCTGATGCCGTGGATGTTAGGCAATTTCCAAATCCACATCGCCGACAACAAAAAGAAGGCCACCACCCTTGAGGAACTTGAATGGTTGCTCTCCAAAACCGCCGCCTTCGACGCGGGTTTCGGCCTCATTTTCAGTGCGGAAACCATGCGCAAGCACGGCCTGACCGATGGTATTATGAACTGCATAAACCATTGGGAAACATTGCGCCTCAACAACGCCTTCTCCGAAGCGCAAAAAGAGGAGTTCAAAGACCCTTACGGCAACTGGCACATCGAAAAGTCCGATTCCGTATATCTGCTTTATCCTCAACACATTTCGCGTCGCTATTTCTGCAATTTCAAGGACGACAACTGGGAATGGAACAGTCCTTACAGCGGTCGTTATGCCCTGCGTATCGCCGTGGAAGGCAAAGGCTGCGTCAGCGAGTTGGAACTCTGCACCGAAAACGGCATTCTGCTGTTCCCCTGCACCCTAAAAACAGGCCAATACCTGATTTACGATTTCGATGGCTCGGCACACATCACCGACCTGAATTACAACACTTTGAAAGAAGTCTTTCCGAAAGGTGTTTCTTGCCTTCCCGAAGGCTCTTCGGCGGTTTCGTTCCATTGCCAAGTGAACGCCGAAGACAAGAAAACGCCTGAAGTGACCGTGCGTTTCATGACACGCGGTGAGGCGGAAAGCATTGTTTTACCTTGAACTAAACCGATGGCGAATTGCAAATCCGCCAGAACAGATTAAAGCCAAGGCCACTCCGCCGCCAACAACCCAATGCCAAGGAAAACCCTTCTCCGTTTCCTCAACCGCGACAAGTGTTTCAGGCTCAGGCTCAACGTAATAGATGTACTTTCCCTCGCGGATGAGTTGCTGGGTGTAGTTCAGGATGGAGTCGCCGTGGGCAAAAGAAAGTTCCTCGGGTGTGAATTTGACGGGATAGTCGGGCAGCACACCGCGACCGTAGGGGAAACGCTCATTCACCACCGTGTCGGCCACAATCTTGATCATCGGAATCTGAACGGTGATTCCTGACTCGGGCATCATGTATTGCGTGAAATGCTCGACCTTCATCTGATGGTAGGCCGAACCCGTCTCGCGCCCGACGATAACACCTCGGTTTTGCTTTTTCACATAGCCCGCAAAGGACGTGGAGGCCGAAAACGAAGCCTCGTTCGTCAGCACGTACAGCCGTCCCTTGTAGTTGACCAAACTGTCAGGCTCGACCCATTCCGGCCCGTTCTTCACGAAGCCTTCGCCGTTGGCAAGCGGCTCATAATCAGCGAAAACAGTCATTGGCTCCTCGTCCACGGGACAACTTCCGCCGAAGCATTTGAAGCCACCTTTTTTGTTCACGAACCGATAGAGCGAGGTGCAGAACGGCTTCTGCGCGAGGTAGGAATAAACGGTTTCCATCACCTCACGCGGGCCACCGTAGTTGTCGCGCAGGTCGATGATGAGGTTGGGGACGCTGTCGGCAACGATTTGGGCAAAAATCGCCCTCACGCTGTCTTCCTGCATTTCGTCCAGTTCGAAAGTGCGGATGTCGAGATAAGCCACTGAATCCGAGAGTTTTTCATACTGGAACAGTGCTTTTTCATCCACATGGAAATGATGGTATGCGTATTTCATCCACTGCGGTTCGCGAGGAGGGTCTTTGCGCCCCATCTGCTCAAAACGCTTCGTCTCGCCATCCGCAAAAGTGACGGTGATATTGCAATCTTTTGCGATTTGATCACAATAATAATTGTCCATTCCAAAAAGCAATATAAAATCCCCGCAACTCTTCACATAACCATCGGAAGATCCATCAAACTCCAACAACATGGTTTTCAGCGAGTCGGCAGGGATGCCGTTCACCGAAACCACCTTTTTGCCAAGATAGTCTTTGTATTTCGGAACAGCGCGCCACACCTGAAGCGTATCGTTGAACCAGCCTAACAACACAGAAGTTGGCATAGTTACGCCCTTTATTTTCGATTCGGAAATGATGGAGGTATGGCTGTCGCGCACTTTGGAAATCACGGAGTGCACTATCACTTCAAAGTCGCCAACAGGAATGGTTTCGCCTATGGTTGCCTTCTTTCGGGCGAGGAAAGCGTCAAACTCCTCCTTTGGGGTATAGTCGTACAATCCAGGAAAGGCATCCTCGAAGGCTTCCATCAGTCCGTCGAGGTCGGCAACGGCCTCATTGTGCGTCAGTTGGGTCTTGTTGTTCGCCTTGGGCGGGATGAAAGTGGTCTTCAGGCCGAAAGGCGTCATCGGGTCGTCAGATTGCGACTTTTTCGAGATGCTGACCACCACGCAAGGCTTCTTGATGCGCTTGTAATAATAGCCCACGGTGCCCAACACATCGCCCCGATGCACAGTCTCGCCCGTCTTGAACAGCCGCAGCGGGCGCATACCGCTCACGTGCACCTCTCGTCCGTCGGCAACGCGAATGGAAACCCATGTGTTCAGGTAACGAATCTTTTCCGGCGACATTCCCCACCCGACGAACAGCAGGGAATCTTGCTCGAAATTGCCCGTTTGTTGGTTATATACATCAACGGAACAACTAAAACTGTTGCTATAGCCAATGCTGGCATGAGTGATAGTTCCATCCACGGGGCAAAGCACAGGCGTTCCCCAAGGCGCTCCAATAATCAAACGGTCAAAATTCAACTCGGCTTGGGTCACCCCATCGGCCACGCCGATGTAGTCCTGCGGACGGTAAAGGATGTCGTCGCCAGCCTGTTTTCCTTGAATGGGCCAAAGGTAGTTGTCTTGGGCGAAAGCAAAGTTGCTGGCAAGAAGCAGCAAAACGAAATACAGTTTTTTGTTCATAATGAGTTGTTTTAGAATTGTCGGTGCAAATATACCTTTTTCGATATGACGAATAAGAGCCTCGTTTTGTGACATGATGCAAAATTATCGTTTTTGTCAAACGGTTGGAAGGGCAGCCCAAACTATTTTTGGATCGAAAAAATGTAATATTTTGGTAATGAATGGGTTGAAGTTTGGTTTAGTCCAAACTTTTTCAGGGAGAAGTCTGAAGGTTTTCACGTTCCTAAAAACAAAGTGTTGCCCAAAGGCAACAGTATTTTCAAAAAAGTGTTGGTTATAGGCAACATTTTTTATTGAAAAGTGTTGGTTATAGGCAACAATTTTGTATTTTTGCAGCCAGAAAAGAACGGACTTTGTCATGGATACCTTATTTTCAAAACACGACAGGCTGATAGCCAACACCTCGCTCCATTTCGTCAGGGAGATGATGAAACAAATCCATTGGGGCAACCAATTGCTGTCTATCCAAGGCGCGAAAGGCGTGGGGAAATCGACACTGCTCAAGCAATTCATCAAACAGAATTATGAACCCGGCGACCGAAAAGTGCTTTATTGCTCGGCAGACACCATCGATTTCTCAAGGCGCACCCTCGTCGACCTTGCCGGAGAGTTCGTGATGAACGGCGGAAAACGGCTCTTCATCGACGAGATTCACAAATACAAGGGCTGGAGCCGCGAAATCAAGGAAATTTACGACCTCTATCCTGAACTGAAAGTGGCCATCAGCGGCTCGTCGTTGCTCAGCCTGATGGCTGGCGATGCCGACTTGTCGCGCCGCTGCGTCAAATACACGATGTCGGGGCTTTCGTTCCGCGAGGCGTTGAGTGTCTATGAAGGCCTTACCTTCTCCAAATACAAGTTGGAGGACATTCTCGGCCAACCTTATGCCTTGTGGGAAGCTGTTTCCGCAAAATGCAAGCCCGTCGAGCAGTTCAAAAAGTATCTCCGTTATGGCTACTATCCTTTCTATTTGGAAGGCGAAAACGACTATTACACGAAAATCGAGCAGGTTATCAACTATGTTGTCGAGACGGAATTGCCTTTGCTTTGCAAGGTCGATGTGGCCTACATCCGAAAAATCAAGGCATTGATTTCCATCATTGCTGAAAGTGTGCCTTACGAAGTGAATGCCAATCGATTAGCCGCAGCCATCGAGATAGGCAGAGATACCGTTGTCGGCTATCTGAAGAACTTGAGTGATGCCAATATCTTGAACTTGCTCTATTCCGACAAGAAAAGCATCGGCAAACTCACCAAGCCCGACAAAGTCTATCTCGAAAACACGAATTTGCTTTACGCTTTAACGCCATCGGCAGTTGAGATTGGGACGGCACGCGAGACCTTTGCCATTACCCATCTTTCAGAAAATCATCTTGTTGAATACGGCAAGGACAAAGGCGATTTCAAGGTGGATGCCAAATATCATTTTGAAATCGGGGGCAAGGACAAAGGCTTCAACCAAATCGCCGACTTGCCTGATTCATACATCTTTGCAGATGATATTGAGTCGCCTGTAGGAGCCAAATTGCCTCTTTGGATGCTGGGGTTTTTGTATTAGCTATGAAAATGCGCAAATAAAGCCATCTAACGGTAACATTAGACGGCTTTATGATAAGTAGCTGTTTCAAAACTAAACTATATGTTTTTGACGCGGGACACGGGACTTCGAGACGCGGGACAAACACCAATTGTCTCGCGTCTCGTGTCTCGCAGTCTCGTGTCCAATATGTGTACTAAATATGCCCATCTACGCAACAAAACAATTACCTCTGATCAGTTGTTGTTGACGGGAGAGCCGTTGCCGAAACCATCCGTCTTCTCAGGAATGGATTCCGTAGGTTGACAAAGCACTCGACCCGTGATGCGCAGCACCACAGTGGAGTTCTTGAGGGCGTTGGAGGTAACCGTTACGGTCTTGTTGAAGTTGCCGGCACGGTTGGTCCTATAAGTTACCTTGATCTCTTCCGACTCACCAGGAAGAATAGGCTTGTCTGGCCAGGAAGGGATGGTGCATCCGCAGCTTGATTTGGGCTTTTGGATCAGCAGGGGTGAGTCGCCCGTGTTCGTGAATCGGAACTCACATTCGCCGTTGCCGTTGTAAGGCACATCGCCGTAGTCGTGGACGATTTTCTCAAATTCGATTTCAGGACCGCTCTGGGTCTTAGCGTCTTGCGCCTTGGCCGCTCCTGCCATAAGGAGCATGATACCAAGCAGAAAAATAACTCTTTTCATTGCTTTTGATTTTAGAATTGTGAATAATTGGTGATTTGTGTTTTGGATTGATATTTTGTTTTACACTTAAATAATTCTTCAAAATTAAACTGCAATTTCTTTTGACACGGGACACGAGACTTCGGGACACGAGACAGATTCCTGAGCCTGCGGTTGCTGAGCATAGCCGAAGCATCGAAGGACTCGCGTCTCGTAGTCCCGCGTCTCGCGTCATTTTTGTAAACTAAATTTGCTCATCTACTTACGTTTTGAAATGATGCTGCAAAACTACCGCCTTTGTCAAGCGGTCGGACAAGCACTCCAAACAATTCCGAGTTATAAAAAGTGTAAAAACGCTGAAAACGAATAAGATAATACAGTACCTATTCCAAACAATTTTTGAAAAAAGTCCAAGGCTTTTTTATCCTTCCTCCATCTTTTTTCTCCGTCTTCCGCGCAGTTTGTCAATCATATTGACGGTGGTGCCGAGATAGTCGGCTTCCTCTTGGCGCGAGAGTTTGAACCAGGAAAGGATGTAGGACTTCCGCTCGTCCTCGTCCAAGTCGGGATATTTCTTTTGGAGGGTTGCCGCAAGGTCGGGATAAAGCTGGTCCACCACCTCAAGCATGGCCTCCCAATGGTCCTTGTCGTCGTAAACGAACGTTTCCAAATCTTTGAGAAGAACGGCTTTTTTGTTGCTATTCAGATAGTTGTCTAATAATAGCATAATGCGTTGTTCCTTCTTCAGGGCATCCGAAAGTCGGTCGGCGTAGTCCTGCTGTATTTGCTCGTTCTCAACGTGTTTTTGGGCCAAATCCTTGTTCTGCTGCTTGAAGTAGAACAGTTCGGCATTGATTTCAGCCTCGCGTTTGCGCCGTCTTGCCAAGCGGATTTGCGAAACCAACAAAGCGGCCAAAACCGCAGTCGCTATCAGACTGACAATGACGACGATGCGCTGCTTGATGATGATTTTCCGGTTCAACTCGTTCCGCATCACCTCACTGTCATATTTATGGCTGATGAGCGCAAGATTGTTCCCCTGTTGCTCTATTTCTCTTAGCTTGCTGCCTTCCTCATACAGACAGCCGTATTTGCAAGCGGTTTCATAGTCACCGCGTTCTTCGGCAAAATCGGACAGGACACCGTAATAGAACCAAGTATCTTCGTTAGGATCGGTTTGGGTCACAAGCTCCTCCAAACGGCTGTAATAATAATCCGCAGAATCCAAGAAGCCCGACTCAAAATAGATGTTCCCCATATCGTGATAGTAGTACATGAGCAGGTTGTCGTCACCATCAGAAATCGAGGCTTGCCAAAACTGGTTGAGATAGTCGGCCGACTTTTCGTAATCTCCAACATTGAAATACAAGGCATGAAAAGCAGACAAGACATTGCGTTTTGCTTCTGTTGATCCGCTTTTGTCGGCATAGGTCATAGCCTGGTCCAAATAATACGCTGCGCTATCAAATTGCTTGTGGAACTGATAGAAATCGCCCAACTCTCTCAGCGCTTCGGCACGGTCGGCATAATCTTCGCCAAAGCCCTCGGCAGCAGCCTTCAGCAACGAAACGACCTCATTTTTGTCAGCATAGTAGCCTAAACACTGGGCAATATGGTATTGTGCATGAGCCACCGTCGGCGTATGATTCGCCATAAGGCCATAATATTCCGCTTCCTTGAACAACTTCATGGCCTCCGCCTTGTTGCCTGAATCCAACTGAATACGAGCGTTTTCCAAGGCATCGAAAGCGACTTGCTTCACATCGTGGGATGAGGAATGGCAAGCGGCCAAAACCGAAAAAAGGAGAAACAGTATCAAGTGTTGTGGTTTCATGGGGACAAAGGTATCGAATTTGTCAAGCCATTGAAAGGGCAGTCCAAACTTTTTCGGGTTTGGAAGGTTGTAATATTTTGTGAATGAACGGGTTGTAGATTTGTTTAGTCCAAACTTTTCTAGGAAAAGTCCGAAGGTTTTCACGTTCCCACAAACAAAATGTTGCCCAAAGGCAACAGTATTTTCAAAAAAGTAATAGGTTATAAAATCACCTATTTACACATGGCGTAGTTCGTCAAGCGAAAACGAAGTTTGTGGTTGACAACGAGAAGTTTATGTCAAAGTTTTAATTTGAAATCTTGAAATTTGAAAGGCCTGAAGGCGGAGGATGTCATCGCCAAGTTGGAAAGCATCCGCTACGGCTTCCAAGGCACCTCTTACCCCGACCAGTTGGCCAAGGCCGTCAGGCAGGCGATGGCGGAATCATAGTATCTGAGCCGTGTGGTTCTTCGTGTCCACCTTGCCGATAGCATCGATGATAACGCCATGTTCGTCAATGACATAGGTAGTGCGCAGCGTACCTTCGCACACCTTGCCGCACATCTTTTTCTCGCCCCAAGCCTCGTAAGCCTTCAGGATGCTGAGGTCAGTGTCGGCGATGAGGTGGAAAGGCAGTTCGTATTTCGCGATGAAGCGTTGGTGCGAGGCCGCGCTGTCGCGACTGACTCCCAGCACGTTATAGCCTAACGCGAGGAAACGATTATAGTTGTCGCGCAGGTCGCAGGCCTCGGCGGTGCAGCCCGGCGTGCTGTCCTTGGGATAGAAGTAAAGCACCAGCTTCTTCCCGGCGAAGTCGGTGAGTCTCACGGTGTTGCCGTTTTCGTCCTTGCCCTCGAAATAAGGGGCTTTTGAGCCTTTTTGTAGCATGATGTCTTGTGTTTGATTGCGTCGCAAAAATAGGAAATTTTGCAAAACTACAATAAATTCGTACTTTTGCGGCAAAATCGCATTCAATCCGCAATATTCAATCGGGTACGCGACAAAACAGACCACAAAGACAAAAGCAAAACTGAATTTAGACATGCAAAACTTTGATTATCAAACCCCTACTCGTCTTATCTTTGGCAAAGGCGTGATCAAGAAGCTCCCGAGCGTGATGGCGCAATTCGGGAAGAAAGTCCTCCTGACCTACGGCGGGGGCAGCATCAAGAAAATCGGCTTGTACCAGAAAGTGCTGGAACTGTTGGACGGTTATGACATCGTGGAACTTCCTGACATCCAGCCTAATCCAAAATACGACCCCAGCGTGCTTGACGGCGTGCGCCTCTGCAAGGAGCATAAAGTCGATGTGATTTTGGCCGTGGGCGGCGGCAGCGTGCTTGACTGCTCAAAAGCCATCGCGGCGGGTGCCTGCTACGACGGCGACCCGTGGGACCTCATCTCCTACAAAGTGAAGGCCCAAGCCGCTTTGCCCATCGTCGACATCATCACCTTGGCGGCCACGGGCAGCGAATACGACACTTACGGCGTCATTTCGCGCACAGAGACCAACGACAAAATCGGCTACGGCGACCGCCTGCTCTACCCCGTCTGCTCTTTCCTCGACCCGACTTACACCTTCACGGTGAACAAGAAACAAACCGCCGCCGGCATCGCCGACGCGATGAACCATGTGATGGAGCAATACTTCACCGAGGACACCACCCTGCTCAACGACGGCTTCTGCGAGAGTATGCTCCGCAGCCTGATGGTGAACGGCCGCAAGTGCCTCGAAAACCCCGAGGACTACACCGCTCGCGCCGAGATGATGTTGGCCTGCACTTACGGCTGCAACGGCATTCTTTCCCTTGGCAACAGTCCAAGCGGCTGGCCCTGCCACGGCATAGAACACGCCCTGAGCGCCTACTACGACATCACCCACGGCTGGGGCTTGGCCATCATCACGCCGCGCTGGATGAAGCACATCCTCAGCGAAAGGACACTGCCGCGCTTCGTGAAATACGGCACCAATGTGTTCGGCATCGACCCCACCCTCGACCCGTGGGAAATCGCCCACATGGCCATCGACGAGACCTACAGGTTCTTTGAATCCATCGGCATCCCGATGCACCTGCGCGAGGTGGGCATCGACGAGAGCCGCATCGGCGAGATGGCGCACCACATCGCCGTGAACGAAGGCCTCGACCAAGCCTACGCCCCGCTCACCGAGAAAGACATCGCCGAGATCATCACGGCAAGCCTGTGATTCGGTTGTTAGTTTATTTCGCCTTACAACCATTAGTTTTTACATTGCAAAAACACACAATCATTTCAATATCACGCTAAAACTTTTGTAAAACACCTTTTGCAAGCCTTGTAAACTGAGGTTTTGTCTATTTTTCTGCCACCTCATACTGCAACTCAGCCTTCAAGATGAAATCGATTTCATGAACCGTCAAGGCATCGTTCATCCCATCACGGAACAACGTCAACTTGACGAAGCCCCAGCGCCTACAAGGACATCGACATCGTCATGCTAAACCATGTCGACCTTGTGCGGCCTATTGAAACGCTCTACCCCATTGCCGTAGTTAAAGGTCTAACCGTTATGAACAACGAAAACAACATGCACCAAACCATTCTCTCCCACTTGAAAGAGGTTGAGCTACAAAACAAAATGAAAGTCCTGCTTGCCGTGGAATCAGGAAGCAGGACTTGGGGCTTCCATTCTGCTGAAAGCGACTGGGATTATGGCAGCATCTACATCAAGCACAACAAACGCTGATACAATAGTAGAAATGAAAAGGGTCTCATAGACCCTTCATCAGTTTTATGGTAAATCTATCTTATCTTTTGTGACATGATGCAAAATTACCACTTTTGTCAAGCAGTCAAAAGGGCATTCCAAACTTTTTGAGGTTGAAAAACTGTAATATTTTGGGAATGCTTGCTGCGTATTACAGGACGTTGTTGGATGGCAAGCAGCCAACGCCAAAACGAACAACAAAAACCCTATTCTATACACATTCCCTTCCTTAAACGAACTATTTCTTCACCCCCGGAAACGACTTCACATACTTGATCTTGATGTCGGGGAACGAGTTCACGAATTGCACTTTCACGTCGGGGAAACTCTCCACAAACTTCACCTTGCCGCATCTGTCGGGGAAGCTCTCCACCACCTCAACGGCCACATCCTCAAAGGATTCCACTATCTGAACCTTGATGTCGGGGAAGCTTTCGACGACCTGCCACTTGCCGTAAAGGTTGAAGGTCTTGCCGTCCTTGTTGGTAAACGTGCAGTTCTCCTTGTCGATGCCTACTTTCTTCTCTTTGTTTTGCGCCGTCATCGGCAAGGCCATCAGCGCAAACAGGAGGATAATCAGTACTTTTTTCATGTCGATTAGGTTTTAATAACGGTCAAAAATACTACAAAAACCGTTCCTTTCACCACAAATGATGATTTTTCTTGAAAAAAAACATCATTAATGAGGATTCGCGCGCGAGGGTAAAGTCCGTATTTTTGCAACATCAAATTGGAGTATCATGACTACACTCGACAAGCTTCAAATCGGTCAATCGGCTCGAATACAGACTGTTGGCGGCGAAGGTGCGCGCCGACAGCACTTCCTCGACATGGGCCTCATCCCCGACGCGGTCATCAAATTGGTGAAATACGCGCCGCTCGGCGACCCGATGGAGGTGATGATACACGGCTATGCCCTCACCCTGCGCATCGCCGACGCCCGACTGATTGAAGTGGAAGCCTACAATCCCTCAGAAGAAACAGGAAACGCTGACAACCAGAATATTGAGCAACTCTATATCACTTCCCTCCCCGACCACAACGCCCACCCGGGCTTGGGTGAGGAAGGCATCTATCACGACAAGACGCACGAAACGCCACTGCCCAAAGGCACAAAGCTGACCTTCGCCCTCGCCGGACAACAAAACTGCGGCAAGACCACGCTCTTCAACCAACTGACGGGCGCCAACCAGCATGTGGGCAACTTCCCGGGTGTTACCGTGGACCGCAAAGACGGTGTCATCAAGGGACATCCTGAAACGCAAGTCACTGATTTGCCGGGCATTTACTCGCTCTCGCCCTACACCTCGGAGGAAATCGTGTCGCGACAATTCATCATCGGCGAGAAACCCAAGGCCATCATCAACATCTTGGATGCCAACAACATCGAGCGCAACCTCTACCTCACCATGCAACTCATGGAGCTTGGTATGCCTATGGTGTTGGCTCTCAATATGATGGACGAGGTGCGCAACAACGGCGGCAGCATCCTCATGAACGAGATGGAACAGATTTTAGGCTTGCCCGTGGTGCCCATCTCGGCAGCGAAAAACGAAGGCATTTCCGAGTTGGTGGACCATGCCATCCACATCGCAAAGTATCAGGAAGCACCTGTGCGTCAGGACTTTTGCGACAAAGACGACCACGGCGGCGCGGTGCACCGTTGCCTGCACAGCATCATGCACCTCATCGAAGACCACGCCCAACGCGCCGACATCCCCGTGCGCTTTGCGGCCTCCAAACTCGTGGAAGGCGACCCCATCGTCATGGAAGCATTGCAACTCTCACAAAATGAGAAAGAAACGCTCGAACACCTCATCGTGCAGATGGAAGAGGAACGCGGCCTCGACCGCACCGCGGCCATGGCCGAGATGCGCTTCGCCTTCATCAAGAAACTGTGCGACAAAACCGTGGTGAAGCCCAAGGAAAGCAAGGAATACCAGCGCAGCCGCCGCATCGACAAGTACCTGACCGGCAAATGGACGGCCATCCCGATTTTCATCCTCGTGATGATGGGCATCATCTGGGTTTCCATCGACCTGCTTGGCGCGCCTTTGCAAGACTGGCTCGACCAAGGCATCTCGTGGCTCGCCGGCGTTTGCGGCAGCGCCTTGGCCCGTTGGGATGTCAGTCCCGCCGTGCAGTCGCTCGTGGTGGACGGCATTTTCGGCGGCGTGGGCAGTGTGCTCAGCTTCGTACCTATTATTATATTGCTGTTTTTCTTCCTCAGTTTGCTGGAGGACAGCGGCTACATGGCCCGCGTGGCCTTCGTCAGCGACAGTTTCCTGAGAAAACTTGGCCTCACGGGACACAGCATCGTGCCCATGCTCATCGGCTTCGGCTGCACAGTGCCCGCGGTGATGGCCACACGCACCCTGCATTCCACCCACGACCGCTGGCGCACCGTTTTGCTGACGCCGTTCATGAGCTGCTCGGCCAAAATCCCAATTTACGCTTTCTTCACCAGCATGTTTTTCCCGCATCACGGCGGCGTGGTTTTGATTTTCTTGTACCTCTTGGGCATCCTCGTGGGTGTGGTTACCGCGCTGTTTACCAAATGGTTCGGCAACAAGGGCGACGTGGCTCCCTTCGTGATGGAGCTGCCCAACTACCGCCTGCCCAGCCTCAAAAACGTGGCGCACCTGCTGTGGGACAAGACCAAAGACTTCCTGCAACGCGCCTTCACGGTGATTTTCTTAGCCTCGTTGGTGATTTGGCTTCTTCAAACCTTTGATTTCCACTTCAATATGGTGGAAAACGGCGAAGGTAGCATGTTAGCGAATGTGGCCGGATGGATTGCCCCAATTTTCCGACCCATCGGCTTGGGCGAGTGGCAAATCGTCACGGCTTTGGTGAGCGGTTTCATGGCCAAAGAGAGCGTAGTAGCCACCCTCGAAGTACTCAACGCCATGCCGCTATTCACCACAATAACAAGCATTTCCATGTTGGTATTTTGCCTGCTCTACACGCCTTGCGTGGCCGCCATGGCCGCCGTGCGACGCGAGTTGGGCATCAAGTGGATGCTGTTCGTCATCCTATTCCAATGCGCCGTCGCGTGGGTTTGCGCGTGGCTGGCCTATCTCATCGCCAACGCCATCGTCGCATGAATCTCCCTACAATCATAGTGTTGGTGGTGGTTGCGGCGCTCGTCGTTGTCGCCATCCGCGCCTTGCGGAAGGACAAGCATTCCTGTTGCGAAAGCGGGAAAAACAACTGCGCGGGTTGTGCGGTGGATTGTCCGTTCAGGCGGTGATTGATTTTTCGCATATTTTTTGGTGGAGCACTTTTCGAGAAACGCTTTTTGTTGTATTTTTGCGCCCAATACAATCATAAAAAAAGAGTACTAACCAATTTAAATCCAATGAAAAGACCTTTACTTATTATCTTGTCCGTGTTGGCTTTCACAAACATGGGCATGGCTCAAGACATTTGGTTGGGCACCAGCGAGACCGACGGCAACGGCAAGGGCTTCTACACCCTGAGCAAGAACGGAACCGTGATGCAAACCCACCAAGGCGCAAACATCAGCTATGAGATGACCAACATGATTGCCGTTGAGAACGGCGACGTGTATTACCTCAACCATCTCATGCCCTCCACCAACGACCTGATGCAACAAAAGACCGACGTGCGCGTCCAATCCGGCGACGACAACCATGCCGTGTTTAACTGCCCCGCCGACCAAGGCATCCGCCTCAAGGACTTGGCTTACGAAAACGGCGACATCTATGCCAGTGGCAGCTTCCTCGGCAACGACGGCCTCAATTACGCCTACATCACCAAAAACGGCGGGACATTCCACCAAAGCGAACAGAACAGCTACTATTGCGACATGCACGGCATCACCGTGTATGAAGGCGACGTGTTCACCTGCGGCGGTCGTTCTTTCACGGCAGGCGCTTCCGACGAAACCGGTTTTTACCCACAAGTGTGGAAAAACGGCAACCCGTTTGCCGTGTTCAACGCCAACAACGGCATTGCCTACGACATTGCCCTATACGGACCAGAGATTTTCGTTTGCGGCAAGGTGTTCATTGGCGGCGTGTGGAAAGGCGCATTGTGGATCACCACTACCGACGGAGCGCATCCGCTTGTCTTGATGGACGTCGTTTCTGACAGCGAGTCCGTCTGCAAAAGTCTCACCCTCGACGGGGGCAATGTCTATGTCTCGTATGAGGTGAACGGCATTGAATCCGGAGTGTGGAAATGCAATGTGGGCAACTATACGCCCGCGAAACATTTCACATATAACGCCTCTTGTGCCAGTTGCGGAAACATCGTCGCCAACAGCCACGGCATCTACACCACTGCCGACGACGAGGCCAAGTACTTCCTCAACGGCGAGGCAGTTGCCACCACCATCGAAGCCCCCATCCACAAGATTGCCGTGCATTGCCCAAGGCAAAACACAGCTTGCGAACTGCCTTTCATTGAAACGTTTGAAAACTCTGACGAGGCCGCATTCCGGTGGGAGGATTGGTTCACCTACGACTACGACAACAGCAACAGCGGCTACAAATCGTATTGGCACAGAGTGGATTACAGCGGAAACGAAGAGTATGCCGTGATGCATGGCTACGGTGCAACGATGCAAGGCGGCGACCTCTGCTCGCCTGCCATCAGAATACCGAGCGACGTGTACGCCAAGTTGGGATTCATGATGCAAGTTGAATACCCAGAGTACTACGAGGATGGAGGATCCTCTATTTGGATCATTGAGGACGATGGTACGCCCATGACCGCCGACAACTATACCGACTTCCCGAAAGCCGAAATCTGGAGCATGGATGGTATAGTAGGCACATTAGATCCGTACTCATGGAATCGCGTTGAAATAGACCTGTCGGAATACAAAGGAAAGACCATCCGCTTGGTGTTCAGCTACGAGGGGAAAGATGCCCATAAATGGTTTATCGACGAGGTCAGAGTATGGATAAATTCGTATGACACTGTCGGAGAAGGTGCTTTGGCGGCCATGGCCGTCTATCCCAACCCCGCCACGGAGAGCATCCGCATAGATGGCTTTGAAACCGCAAGCGAAGTGAGGATTTATAACGTCATGGGCGAGTTGGTAAAGGTTGTCTATGCCAAGCCCAACAAGGAAATCGGCATCAGCGAACTGGCTGCGGGCGTTTACACTTTGCGCTGCGGAAACACCTCAGTGAGGTTTGTGAAAACCCTGTAATCATAAAACGAAGTAGAGACGGTGAGCACACCCTCTCTACCATACAAGACGGAGGCTCCAACCAGTGTTAGAGCCTCCGTTTATTTATTCCAGCATCAAATGATAATAATGCGGCTGATAATCAGCCCATTCGTCTGTCAGCAATTCGGGATGGAAGAAATGGATGAAGTCGGCCAAAAGCAGGTCAGGCTCGCACTGCGACTGCTCGAAATAGCCCGTTTTCAGGATGTCGCACACAATGATTTGGTGCTTTTTGAAGGCATCGAAAAGCGGATAGACGGGGTTTTCCTTGGCCAAGGTCGCGTAGGTCATCGGCGTAGGCAAGGAATTGATAACCCGCCAATAGTCAGCCTTTTGTGCCTTTGCAAGGATGCTTTCGGCATCCATCGGGACGCTGGCCGTCGAGGGGTTGTCTTTCCAGATGTAGTCCGCACCCGCATCGGCGAAAAGTTTGGCGATATAACTTTTTCCGCCCGCCACATACCATTGGCCGTTGAAAGCCAAATCGGAGAACACCGTGGGGCGGTGCTTCACGTTGGCGCAAAGTCCTGAAAGCGCATTGTAACGCCGCTCAATATCGTCAAACCAAGCGTCGGCCTTTTCTTCGCAGCCCGCCAAAATTCCGATGACGCGAATCCACTCAGCGCGACCCAAGGGCGTGTTTTCCATATAGTCCGCGAAGGGGAACAACACTGCTCCCGTGACATTCAAGCCGCCTTGGTTGCCGTCGAAATAGGGCGAATAAAGCAAGGCATCAGGCTGCAGCTGAATCATCCGCTCAATGTCGGCGGCGGCCTCCGTGCCAATGTCGTAAACTTTTTGTTGAGCCAATAGCTCACGCATGGTGGAGTCCGTCACAAAACGACCTTCGAGGATGCCTTTCACACGGTCGATTTCACCAAGCCGCAGAAAGACAGCCCATTGCGTGGCCGAGAACGAAATCACCGACTTGACGGGAACGCGCAACACGCCCGTAATATCCTTCTCGACCGCCTTCGCCGTGTCCTTGACAATGGCGAAACTGCCCAAGGAAAGCGTGGTGTCCCACGGACAAATCACTTCCATGCGATAGCCGTAATCCTTTTCATAGACCGCAATGTTTCGGGCATGACGCATGAGGTTGTCGCCTTGCGTCCGCTCAACATCTTCCTTTGTTTTTGGGGCACAGGCAACAACAAACGTCAACATCAAAACCCAAACGAGGGTTCGGGCGGATTTGCAATCCGCCTGCCTTGAATTGGGGGATTTCAAATCCCCTTTTCCGAACATTCGGATTGCAAATCCGAATGAACTATTGCGATTACTTTCCATTGATTTCCTCCAAACAATCTTTGCACAGGCAATTGCCGTAATTCGCTTTCAGATAGGCTTTTGTGGCGTCGGTGAGCTTCACCTTGACGCACCAGCAGTCCACGGAATGGACGCACTCGAATGTTTTTCCGCATCGGGGACAGGTTTTTGTCATGAATTTCGATAATTACAGTCCTGATTTAATTTGAGATAGATAGAATAGATACTTTGATAGTTCCATTAACAAAGTTAATGGAACAGGAACCGCCCAATTATTCTTCTATACGGTTGTTTTGTGTTTTATCACTTCAACCACCACTCAAAAACACAATTTGCTATCAGACTAGCAACCACACCAGACACAAATCCCCAAAACATCGAACTTTTTCGTACAATCTTTTTTACCTCAATTAATAGATTTTCCTTTTCTTGATAGACTTCGTTATCATCTCCAACAACTTGTGTCCCTTTTTTATTCTTATTTATATTTATACACATAACAGTTTGTTATTATTATTTTAATCCAGCATTATTATTTCCGACTATTTGAAACCCTTTTTTATTGTAGTTTATGTATATTTTTCTTTTGATAATGATAATAATATTTTTTGGCAAATTCAACATTTTCTGCCAAAATCTATGAGCATCTATTTCTTCTGGCTCTTTTATCTTCAAAGAATTATTTTTATACACACATTTAACTCCTCCTCCTTTATTATATGTATTATTCCATTTATTCCTATCGCTAACAATCAATATCTTGTTATCTGTACGAGCACAAATATCACGGAATCCATAATTAGGGATTCCCATCTCTATATTCGTCACATTTCTTTTCATTTTAGTTTTAGGTTTACGACAACTTTCTTTTAACTCTTTTCCTATCATACCCATGCATTGTCCTGTTTGAGAATTTGGAGGGAATAGTGTCGGCGAAAATTGTTCTAATATTTTACTATTCCCATTATACCAATCAATAGCAAGTCTTGCATAGGTTCCATTAAATCTATCAAAACAGTGCGTAATATCTTTCTTTTCCCATTGTTCATTTCTTATCGCCTCAAAAATTGATTTCGAAATGGTATATGTAGTAATATTCATACAATACAATCTTAATGACTCAAATAGCAGGCTCTATCTTTATCTATTTCTTCATCCATAAATGATTCGGGCCATCTAAAATCCTTTTCGCCAAAAGTTTCATCTTTTGTCATTACATTTTTATCCTCATCTTGGGTATTATAAAAAGAATATACCGCTACATCATCTATACCGATTTCCCTATCTTCATAGATTAATCGCCCAAATCGTTGAATCAAATACTCACTATGTGTTTCAATTAATATACTTTTCCCTAGTTTTATTGCATCCGCAAACATATGTGCTAACTGTGCCTGCATTGAAGGGTGGAGGTGTATTTCTGGTTGTTCTATAGTAATTAAAGTTCCTTTTCCCGATGTAAGAATTGCTTGAGCAATCGGGATTACTTGAGAAAAACCAAAGCCACTATCAATCAATGGATATGATGCTTTTGAATTATTTTTCTTTTTTATCTGCAATACACCGTCATTAAGTTCAATATCTATATTCAGCCACTTCTCTAACCATTTTCTATTATCGCCATGATTAATCCATTCCCAACGATCAGTACCTTTCCATTCTCGTTGAGGGAAGGGTCGCAAGGGAGAAACAGCCATGGTTTTTTTGAATTCTTCACTAATAAAATCAATAACATCTTTTATTATCGGGAAAAGTAGTTCTTGGGTGACAGATGTATTTTCTCCTGATTGAGAAAACAGGTTATAATAAGCAAATACATTTTTGTTACTTTGTACAAAGTCATTAAACAGTTTATTTTGATTGTCATCAAATGTATACTTTTTCTCAGTATTTGATAGAAAATCACTAAAGATGGAAACCTTATTTTTCTCATCAATACGGACTTTACACAAATCACGGTAATTTTCTTCATTTACAAGCCTTGCTTGAAAACACAAAGTTTTGACTTGCAAATTTAATTCTGCTTGTTTAAAAGTAATGGAAAATCTATATTCACTGCCTAAATTTGATATAAATTCTCCAATTTCACACATTTCCGAAAATTGAGTCTGAAGAATTTTTTCTTTAATTCTCTGATTGTAGGCTTCGCATAACTTGTTTTTATCAAAACTACTCTCCAGCATTGATTTCGCAGCTTGAGTAAGTTGCTCAACATTATTATTTACTTTTTTACCACTTGAAGGCTCTCTCCTAATACCAAGAAAATCTTTCCTGGAGTCTGATGAACTACTTGCAATCCTTTCTGCTTCAATATAAAACAAGAATCTTTTTATTCTTTGAGGCAATGAGCGTAAAGCATCAGATAATTCGCAATTGAAAAAATCAAAAGAAATGGTCATTTCTTTTTCCCCTTTGCGAAAAACATCATCACACGTACCCATATCTAAATATGGTCTTTCATCATCATTCAGAATCAGAGCAGAATGGTTTTTTTCACGACGCGCAGTTCGTTGCAACAATGAAAATAGATGAACAACGCTACTCTTACCAGAATTATTTGCCCCCAGCAAAATAGTAATAGGTTTCATTTCTATTTCACCATTTTCAAATCCTTTATAATTAATGAAAGAAATCTTCGTGATTTTCTTTGGCTGATCTATTTCTTCTTGTGTCATATAAACTATACTAAATTCTCAACTCCCCTCAATTCAAAGGGAACCATAATTAAGGATGCAAAAATACAACATTTCTAATATCCAACAGCATTAATTCTCCGATTCTTTATCAAAATCCTAAAATACGGGCATTTACCATTGACACTCAAATCCTTTCCATCATCGCCTTTTCTGAATTTGACGATTTCAAACTGGGCAGGATTGTACTTGTGAAGAAACGTAATTGGGACTCCCATCAAGCCATTGTAATCTTTTGGGATGTCTTGGGTCTTGTTTACATTGATGCCATCGCAGTTGTCATACTTTGGGTAATCGTTTTCATTGCCAATGTATTCTTTTGACAAATCAAGTTCCTCATTGCGTTGCTTCAGTTCCAAATTAGTGAGCCATAGACAATTATTTGTTGCAATAATAGTCTGACCTTCGCTATTTACACTAATTTCAGTACCGTACAAATCGTAATGATTGGGTACAATAAAGCCAGAAATTCCTCGACCCAAATTAACGCCCAACCACGCTTTGTTTTTCTGAATCAAGTCGAATATTTCCTTGTAAGTAATGGCATTCACATTGCCAATGATTAAAAATTGCTTGTCGTATTTCACGATTTGGGCCACAAATTCCCTAAACAACGAAAACGGAGGGTTTGTTACCACAATATCCGACTGTTTCAGCAGTTCGATACACTCACGGCTCCTAAAATCTCCATCTCCCTTGAAATAAACGACTTCCACATCGTTCGGATTGAATTGACCGCCACTTCCCCCACAATACTCACAATAGAATCCCTTTTCCAGTTTCTGACTATTGAACAAATCGCATGTATCCTCTTTATAACACGAGGCAATCAGTTTTCTCAATCCCAATTTGTGAAAGTTTATCGCAAAATATTTGAAAAAATTGCTTGTACGAGGGTCATCGCAATTGCAGTAAACCACTTTATCAGCAAAACAATTTTGGTAGTATTGCAATTCGCGTTCAATGTCGCAAAGCTGGGTGTAAAACTCATCACTTTTTGACTTTTTCGCTTTTTGAAGCAATTGATTTGTCGCCTGTCGTGCCATAGTCTTACTTTTTTGTCAATTGTTTGAACAAATCACTGCCCAACACTTGAAGGGATGTTTTGGAAATCTCCAGCATGATATCGAACATCTTTTGCGCATCCCAACTTTCGCCATTGCCTTGTGTATAAATTGAAGCCGCTTGAAGCATAATGCTCTTGTCGCCGTGCTGCACGAACTTGTTCTTGCACAAGTTGGTATTGATGGACATTCCATAATTTGCCGCCGTCAATCTGTCCAACCGATTGAGCACACTTGAGTTGTATTTAAGTGTAACAACTCTTCCATCAGGTCTTTCGACTTTGATGGTTTCGGTCAAAAAATTAGAGCCTTCAAGGAAAAGAACGTATGGAAAATGCGATTCCGCCAACATGAAATTGGCTATTTCGGAAATGTTCTTATGCGAGCGCTCAATGGCATTGCCAGCCAATATGAAATCTTGGTTTTTGTTTTTACCAACGAGTTCGCCTTTTCTGATATTCTCAATGTCTTTTCCTTGGTGTTTTGCCTCCGATACTAGAACAACTCTCCAATTATCGTTGTCGTCTTTTACCTCAATTATTCCACCATCGGGAATGATACTTGCATTTTCAACGAAAAGGGTTTGTCCCAATTCAGAATCAATCTTTTTGAGAGCCTCGTTAATCTCTTTCTTCTCGATACTCGATCTGTATCGGAAAACAAGTTGTGGGAAATCTTCTTCCAGTTGCTTAATGACATGATGGGATATTTCTCCCACAGTCATATCATGCAATTTGGCCTCTTCTCCAAATATGCCGACAACTCCACGACTCTCTTTATGCTGCGCCGTTAATCGTTCCGATTGATTCTTTTTTGCCATTTGGGTAACATTTCTGCAAAATTACACTTTTTTCCGCTATACGAAAAGGTTTATGGAGAATTTGACACAAAAAGTTCAGGCGGATTTTACAATCCGCCCGAACTGAGTTGGGGATTTGCCATCCCCTCAAAAGAATATCAATTATTTAAACAACATTGCACTGGGAATGATGCCCGCCTCGAAGGAAGAGAGCAACACGCCGTCGTCGGAATAGCGATAGACGGTGCCGTTCATCATGTAGTTCTTCGCGTCGGTCACGTAAAGCTCGCCATTCTGAGGATTGACGGCCATATTGTAGAACATGCCCCCTTCGGGAGCGGCGATGCGGAAAGTTTCCGACAAGGCCGAAGCAGCAATGTCGAAGCGGCGCACCTCGTTATTGAAAAAGAGATACAATCCATCACCAAAAGCATTGGCTTTCATAATCATGGCCGTACCGTCAAACTCATAACGCTTTGTGGCGGTCTTCAACAGCGGATCGATTTCCCACAAGGTTGGATTCTCGCCGTCGGCCTCCCATGTGGCACCTTCGCAAAGCACCCACACATGGCCGTTGTTGTCAACCGCCAAGCAGTTCGGCTCCTTACCTACCGTAATCTCGGCCACCTTCACGTCGTTGTTGATGTCCACAACCTGAACGCTGTTCTTCTCCCCATGGACAAAAGTATTCGACCAATTACTGACATACAACTCATTGCCTATAAGCAGCATTTTTTCAGTGGCCTTTCCCATCTCAATAGAACCCGAATGGCTCATATCCATAGGATTGACGATCCATAGTTGTGAGCCGTACAAGTCGCTGACGTAGGCCTTGTTAGGTGCCACAAACATCATCTCGCGCGGCGAATAGAAGTTGGTGAGTTTGAAAGGCTTGGTGGTGTCGCACACCATCGTGTTGGCATCCACCTTATAGATATAGTTGCTGTTATTGACCACGATGTAGAGCTTGCCATCGGCCAAAGCCATGCTTTGTGCCACATCACCCAAAAGGGCGTTGTTCACCTTGTAGAACAGGTTGTTGGCCACCGTGTCAGCCTCGGGGTCGTAAAAAGTCAGCGAGGCATTTGAGAACTGGAAATTGCCCTCGTTAAGAACAAATACACCCGACCCGATGGTATAATCACCTGGATTGACTGGGGCCTGGGGGCTGCAGGAAAACAGCAATGCAGCAACAAAAGCCAAAAGAAACAGATGCTTCCTTTTCATTTTCTTTTCAATTTATTGTTTCACAATTCGTTTCGTAACCATTCCGCTTTCGCAGACGATGCGGACAAGATACATTCCATCGGTCAGTGCGGTCAAGTCAACGATTTCTTCGTTTGTTATCATAACCAATTGTCCCACAGCGTTATAAACCTCAACCAATTGCAGGTTTTCAGTCTTGACAAACAGCCTATCTTTGACGGGATTAGGATACAAGGAAACCTGCTCTTCACCATTCTCCGGCACATCATAATGCGCCAAGTCATGGATTACGCCGACGGCATCCAAGTCGAAGCCGCTGGAGCCGAATGGCGTGGGCCAAGGGTCGTTGATGACATGGCCTTCCGCGTCGTAGGAGGCATATTCGGGCTGGATACACCCCACCACGTCAACGATGCGGACATGGGTGACATGGTTCTTGTTGAGCAAGGGGTTGTCCTCCAATTCGTCCAAATCGAACGGTGTGCCGTAGAAAGCACCGTATTTGCTGGCGAAGTTATGGAGTTGTGCCGGATTGATGGAACCGGCATTGCCGAATTGGTTTTCGGCCTGCACCTGAGTTACGGCGGGAAAACGGAAAAAATTCACACCGTCGGAACTGACTTCCACAAAACCGAGTTCAAGTGCCCATGTGTCAGGATCTTGGGCATTGGCGAAACCATTCTCGAACACGGCGAAATCAGGGCCTTCCCCGTTGCAGATGGGCGAGGCGAAGGTGAGAGTGGCCACGCCGCCGTCGCCAAGGCTGACCACATCGAAGGTGCCGCCCGGCACACCCAATGCCAGGGTGTCGTTGCCATAGTCGGCATAACCCAAGTCAGGTTGGTCAATGCGCTTCGGCCCACGCTCAACTGTGCAACCCGTGGCCCAAGCCACAAATGCCGACGAGTCGGCATGCATGGCAGTGGTGCCAGGCTTGTCTTGGGCAGGTGCGAACTGCGCAAGAGCGAAGCCTGGCATTATCACCATCAAAATAACAACTAAAGTTTTTCTCATTTCACGACAAGTTTGGTCGTCTGCGTAGCGTTCCCGCTTCTCACACGAACAAAATACACGCCCGCATTCATCGACTCTACACCGAGACGGACTTGTTCTCCGCTCGCGGCGTTGACGCTTTGCGTTCCGACCAGGCGGCCTTGCATGTCATAGACCGAGATTTCGTTCACGCCAGCGTTGCCGATGGTCACGAAGGTCTCGTTCACGGCTGGGTTCGGGTAGACGGACAGGTTGGAGACCAAGTTGTCGCCCATGCCGAGATAGACACTGACGGGTTCCACTTCCTGGGTCCAGACGTAGGTCCAAGGTGCGATCTCAGTGCCGCATGACTCGTCGCCCCATTTGACGAAGTCGCCGCTCACGATGGTCTGCTGGTCGTAGCCGTACCAAGCCGCAACACCGTTGATGTTGTACATGAAGTACATGCCATAGAGTGACAAGTGCAAGTCGTCATCGTCGAAGGTGAGGTCTGACACGTAGCCTGCCGAGGCGTCATAGGCAAAACGCTCATCGGCCTCAGCAATGGCATCCATCACGTCTTTCAAGACAATGCTCTCTCCGTCAAAGCGATAGCCCCAGGCCAAAGCCTTGTTGGGGTTGTTCCAATTGACGCAGAACACCATTTCGTTTTCGCCTTGTCCGATCCAATAAAGGATTTCGGCAAAGTCAATCTTGGCTTCGTTGGCTATCGGATAGACGGCGACGACTTCCTTTTCCCACACGTAATTCCAAGTGCCTTCGGGGTCGGTACCGCAGTTCGTGTCGCCCCATTTCACATAATTGCCATTCCTCACGACTTGCTGGTCGAACCCGACTTGGGCCATGACACCGTCAACATTATACATGAAATAGCCGCCCGAGGTGAGTTGAAGATTGAGGAAGCCATCGTTGAAAGTGATGTCGTTGACGAAGCTGTCGCCATCAAAGCCGAAACGATGGTCGGCAGATTGGATGTCGAGCATCATGTCTTTCACCGTAACGTTTTCGCTGTTGAAGCGGTAGCCCCATGCCAAGGCGGTGTCAGGCTCGTTCCAATTGACGATGAAGACCACTTCGTTTTCGCCTTCGCCAATCCAATAGCGGATGTCGGCGGGGTCGATAGTGGCATCCTGTTGAGCGAACAGGTTGGTCGTAAACAGACCGAAAATTCCCATGAGGAAAAAGAGGGTAAAGTTTTTAAAACGCATAATACTAAGTTTTAAAGGTTTGATAATTAGTTAATTAACTTCTTACTTCAAAACTTCAAGGATACGATTGGTGCACCTTATTATAATAAGGGAAAGCCAGCTCTTGTCCCGAAAGCTTCGTTTCAGCGAAATGCGGCAGGTCTTCTGACTTGCCCCTTTTTCTGGCCGCCTTCCCGAAAAACATAGGTTTTCAGTGGCATGTTGGCCAGCATTAAGAGCTTACAGCAGCGGGAACTGTCCGGGAGTCTCACCCGATTCCCTATTGAGCCTTTCGGCACCGCATATCGGCGGCAAAGATAATGCAATTTCCGAAACAAAGCATACTAAATCAAGAAAAGTTTCTATTTTTGCACCTTGAATCACAAAACACTTTTATCATTATGAAAAAAGCCCTAACCCTTTTCATCGCCTTGTTTATCGCCCTCAGCTGGGCCTCGGCGCAAGACGTATATTTCGCCGGATGCCACAATGGCACTGGCAAGATTTGGAAAAACAACTCTCTGGTTTACAGTCTTTCAGACAGTTTGTCCGTCAGCCTTCAAGCCTTACAAGCCACGCCCGAAGGAACGGTTTACACCGCTGGTTATGTCCACGACTCGACCTATACGCAAGGCCTTGTATGGCTTAACGACAGTCTCGTTTTTGCGGCAGGCGACAGCACCGTCATCAACAGTCTAGTCCTTGACGGGAACGACTGGATGGCGGCGGGTTACGGCAAAAACGAATGGCATCTCTCCCAAGGCCTTGTGTGGCACAACGGCGCCACGCTCCACGCCTATGGCGACAGCCTCAGCCCCAATTGGGTTTACGCCCTGTGCACCGACCCTGTCACCGGCGACGTTTATTCTGGCGGATCGACCGATTCATTGGATATGGCCTCTGTGTGGAAAAACGAATCGTTGCTATGGAACGCGGAACTCACCTCCACCGTTTGCTGCCTGCACCACGACGGCACCAACCTCTATGCGGGCGGCTACTATTACTTGGAAGGCTTGCTGATGGCCACGCTGTGGGTGAACGGGGAAACCCTATACTCTTTTGGCGACAGCCTCTTCTCCTCTTTTCAAGCCATTGCCGTGTTTGACGGCGACATCTACACCGCTGGCTTCGGCGAGGATTCGATTTTCGTGTGGAAAAACGGCATGGTGCTCCATGCACATCCCTGCTCCGAAACGGGCGACATCTACGCCTTGTGTGTCAATGAGTTTGGCGTTTATTATGCCGGACAAACCGACCATGTGGGAACGGTTTGGAAAGACGGCGAAATCCTATACCAACCTGAAGGTTGCACTATGGTAAACGCCCTTGACGTGCTACTTCCGCCCGTCTTCACCCTGACCGTGGAGATTGACAGCATCGGCGGCGGCATCGTCATCGGTGGCGGCACCTACCATTACGGCGACACTGCCACCATCGAGGCCATCCCCAACATTGGCGCCGAGTTCCTCTATTGGAACGACAGCATCACCGACAACCCACGCGACATCGTCATCACGCAAGACACCGCTTTCATCGCCCATTTCAACTGGTTCGAATACACCATCGAGACGGCTGTCGTTCCCATGGATGCCGGAACGGTGACGGGCGAAGGCACCTACCATTACGGCGACACCATCATCTTGGAAGCCATAGCCAACGGCGGATTTGAGTTTACCCATTGGACCGACAGTGTCACCGACAACCCGCGCACTGTCGTTGTCACGCAAGACAGTTCTTTTGTCGCCCAATTCGGCGTTAGGCACTACACCATCACCGTTGAGAGCGACCATCCTGCTTGGGGCAGCGTGACTGGCGGCGGCTCATACGCATACGGCACCATCATCGAACTCTCGGCCACGGCCAACCTCGGCTTTGGCTTTGCAGGCTGGACCGACGGCGACATGAGCAACCCGCGCATCGTCACCGTCACGCAAGACGAGACTTTCACCGCGCATTTCGAGATCAGGCAATGCATAATCACTACCCAGGTCACCCCAGAAAACGCAGGCACCGTCAGCGGAGGCGGCACTTACAACTATGGCGACATCGTCCGCCTGACCGCCCACGGCAACACCGGCTATGTCTACAGCATGTGGGACGACGGCGTGTTGGCCAACCCGCGCAATGTCTTCGTGGAAGGCGATGCCACCTATACCGCCGTGTTCACCCCGCTGCAATACGAAATCACCACCGAGTGCGACCCCGTGGAAGGCGGCACCGTGACCGGAGCTGGCACATATGACTACGGCAGCACCGCCGTGCTGACCGCCACAGCCAACGAGAATTATATTTTCATCTGCTGGAGCGACGGCATCGCCAGCAACCCGCGTAACGTCACCGTCACCGGCAACGCCAACTACAAAGCCCTGTTCTACCTCAACGGCACGCAGCAATACTCCGTCACCGTGTTAGCCAACAATCCCGAATTAGGCACCGTGACCGGCGGCGGAACCTACCCCGCAGGCGCCACAATCGACATCAGTGCCACACCCAACGCAGGGGCTTATTTCACTGGTTGGGACGATGGCAACACCGACAACCCGCGCAGTGTCACCGTCACACAAAACATGACCTTTACTGCCATCTTCACCGAGGTTGAGACTTTCACCATCACCGTGAGGCCCGAGTTCCCGCTGCAAGGCTCGACCTACGGCGGCGGCACCTATCCCGCCAACACTACAATCACCATCGGAGCCTCGCCTATCACAGGGTTCTATTTCTCGGGATGGCAAGACGGCGACATGAACAACCCGCGCACCATCGTCGTGACCGAAAACGCCGAATACGTCGCCTCGTTCTCGCAAAACCCGGTTCAGACCTATACGGTCACCGTATATTATGATGACAGCCAAGGATTTATCGTTGGTGCCGGCACCTACAGCGCTGGCTCCACAGCCTCTGTAGCCGCCATCGCCGCCGACGGATTCGTGTTCAAGAAATGGAACGACGACACCACTGACAACCCCAAAACGGTCGTCGTCAACCATGACATTTTCCTCGCCGCCTTCTTCGAGAGCACCAGCGTCGACGAAAACGGCTTCGCCAACATCCTACTCTACCCCAACCCAGCCAACGACAAGATCCACATCGAAGGACTGGAGGGCGAGCACGAAATCACCATCTACAACACCTTGGGCATGTTGGTGAAGTCGACCATCATCAGCGGCGACGGCGAAATCCATGTCGGAGAACTGTCCGAAGGACTCTACCTCATCCGCATCGACAATCGACATGCCATGAGATTCGTGAAGAGATAAGAACCAAGAATCACTTGGTCACGACGAGTTTCAACGTCTGGTTTCCTAATTCCGAAACCGCGTTGATGAAATACACACCCGATCCTAATGTGTTCAGGTAGTTCTCCAAAGTAGTGTGGTTCAGGCCATTGAAACTGTAAGCATAGAGCTTGTGACCCATGGAATCGTATACGGTCACATCGGCTTTGACGCCTTCCTTTAACGTCACGTTCACCGCGCCCTGCGAGGGGTTGGGATACACATTGATGATTTCCTTGACGGAGGCGGGCTTTTCCTCTACCGCCAATGCTTCCATGGCCTTCAAGAAGTCGGGGATGCCATATCCGTACTTGTTGTCGGGGTTAGCGGCACGATTGCTGCAAACGCGTATGGTCTCGCAAATCTCCTCTACCGAGGCATAGGGCCGGGCCTGGCGCAGGCAAGCCACAGCTCCAGCAAGCACAGGCGTGGCAAACGAAGTGCCATTGCTGTTGTAATATGACACCCAATTGTTATAGCCGGAAGCGACGTAGGTACCCTCACCCATAGCCATCACATCGGGCTTGATGCGACCGTCGTAGGTGGGGCCAACTGAGCTGAACGAGGCACGGTTGCCGTTGGCATTGACGGCACCAACGGTCAGAATATGCTCGGCATCGGCCGGGATGCCCAAGGTGCAAGTGCCGTCGCCTTCGTTGCCGGCGGCATTCAAGCAAATCATGCCACGGCTTGCAGCGATTTCGGCACCTATCGACATCGGGGCGGTGAGGCCGTCATAATGCTCGAAAGGATGGTCCCATTGCGACATGTCGAAATCAATGTAACCCAAAGAGGTGGTGCACACGTCGACACCCAGACTGTCGGCGTATTCGGCGCCCGACACCCAATTGTATTCCTCGATGATGTTCTCGCTGCCCGCATCCTCGGTATGGATGAGGTAATATGAAGCCTTATATGCCGTACCCACCATATTATTGGGGTCGTAAGCAGCCATGGTGCTCAGGCACGACGTACCATGCGTGCTCTGCGTGTAGACCGAGGTGGATCCATACACGAAATCTCGGGTGCCCAACAAACGGCCTTCCTCGCGCATATTGTCAAAACAGGAAAAGTTTTCGGTGTTTATGAAGCCACCGTCGAGAACGGCTATCACGACACCAGTGCCATCATAGCCCATTTCGTGCAACAGATGGACATTCAACTGTTTCACTTGGTCTTCGGCACCGCCATAGAAGCCTCTCGAACCGCCACGTTGTGCAGCGGCAGGTTTCATCTCGTCGGCCAGCCAACGCTCCTTGCGCTCTTGCGCCTTGAGGTCGTCGGGACAGTTGCGAACCGTCGCGACGAAGTCGAGGCTATTGATGGCATCAATCACGCTTGGGTCGGTGACACGCACCGAGACACCGTTGAGCCACTTCGACGGGTGAATCAGTTCTGCGCCACATCCAGCCACAGCCTGAAGGTATTGAGGATTGACCGGGAGGTCGTATTCATCAATGGCGATGCCTAAATTGGCACGACGCTGCAACGCCTTCGCGCTCAGGTAAGCCTCGGGGTTGTCAATGGAGTAAGGCGAATCGTTCTTGTCCTTGAACTGAACCCAATAGATATTGGTCGCGACTTGCGCCTGCGCACAAAGCGAGGCGACGACAAAAAGCAACAAAAAGGAAAGTTTCTTCATTTCAGTAAATTTTAAAACGCGCAAAAATAAGAAGATTTTGCAAAAAAACACTACTTTTGCCGAAAAATACGAACATCATGCGCATTGACATCATCGCCGTATTCCCCGAAATGTTCGAGGGACCATTCACGGAATCCATCATCAAACGTGCCGTCAACAAAGGCATCGTCGAGATTGGTTTGCACAACCTCCGCGACTACAGCACCGACAAGCACCGCAAAGTGGACGACTACTCGTTTGCCGCCGGCGCGGGCATGGTGATGATGATCGAGCCCGTCGACAACTGCATCTCGCACCTGAAAAGCCAGCGCGACTACGACGAGGTCATCTACATGAGTCCCGACGGCGAGTTGCTTGACCAGCCCCGTTGCAACCAACTCTCGATGAAAAAGAGCCTCATCATCCTTTGCGGACACTACAAAGGCATCGACGAACGCATCCGTGAGCATTTGGTTACCAAGGAGATAAGCATAGGAAACTATGTCCTTTCGGGTGGCGAGCTGGGCGCAGCCGTGTTGGTCGACAGCCTTGTACGCCTCATTCCCGGCGCTTTGGGTGACGAGACCTCCGCCCTCTCCGACTCGTTCCAGGACGGGTTGGTGTCGCCACCTGTCTACACACGTCCACGCAACTACAAAGGCTGGGAAGTGCCCGAGGTGCTTTTGTCGGGCAACGACAAACTCATCAGCGAATGGCGACTTGAGCAAGCCATCGAGCGCACCATGACACGCCGCCCCGAAATGTACGAAAAATTCAAAAAAAGTCAGATTTAGGCGCTCCGTATTGAAATTATTTGTATTTTTGCACCCACTTTTTGGAGAAAAATATATAAAAATCATATAAAATGAGCAAAAACGCATTAATTCAATTCGTTGAAGATCAAATCGTTGTAAAAGATTTTCCGAAATTCAAGACAGGTGACACCATCACGGTGACCTACAAGATTGTTGAAGGACAAAAAGAACGTTTGCAGAAATTCCAGGGCATCGTCCTGAAACGCAGCGGACATGGCAAGGTTGGAACTTTCACCATCCGCAAGATTTCGAACAACATTGGCGTGGAAAGATGCTTCCCCATCGCTTCCCCCATGATTGAGAACATCGAGATCAACAAGAGAGGCGACGTCCGCAAGTCGCGCATCTACTACCTGCGCGGCCTCCGAGGCAAGAAAGCCAAAATCAAGGAACTCAAGGACTGACCTCCCCTTCAAAACAAAAAACTCCGAGCGATGCTCGGAGTTTTTTTTTCATCCTTTTTTCTTTCGCCTGAATATCTTCTTCCTCAGCATGAAGACCGTAAGCACGCTCCAGAAGACAAACAGGACTCCCAACGTAATCCATGTGGCGTTAAGGCTCTGCGGGGCATAACCCACCAACAGCAGCACCGGGAAACCGAGCACGATGGCCGAAAGGGTTTGCAGCACGAGATTGTTGGCGGCAGGCGTCTCAAACTTCGGGTCGATTTCGCGGAGCAGAATCATGCCGTTGCTCGCCGTGCCCGTCAACATGCCGAACATCGAGAAGAAGCCCTCGTACTTGTAGTTGGGATAGAGATGCTTCGAGATCCAAAGCACATACAGGAAGGTGACGATGGCGCCCATGGTGACAATGATGACGAAAGGCAACACGAACTTACCGAACTCATCAAAACTGATGGCTGCCGTTCCGGCTACGATCATGATGTCGAAGCAGAAGCCGCTGATGCGGTTGAGCATGTAGTTGTTGATGTATTCGCGTTCCATCAGATGCGCCTTCTTGAAGCGTTTCAGGACGGTCTTGAAGAGGATGCCGAACAGCGTGCCAATCAGGAAGTTGAAGCCCCACAGCATGGGTTTCAGCGTGTTGGTGCCAAAGTTGCCCAGTTCCATGCCTTGGATCCAATTGGTGAACAGGTAGACAAGGAAATAGACGAACAGCACCATGCAAATTTGCACCGACAGTTTGTCGATGGACTCAGCATCGGGAATTTCGCCCTTGCCTTCGTAGTCATCAAGCGTGTTCACTTGTGATTCAGCGATTTTCTTCCTAGAAAGGTGGCCTTTGCGACGTAAGATATTCATGTAGATCACGCCTACCACGCTACCCACGATGAAACCCGTGGCCGCGATGGAGAGACCGAAATCGGCACCCGGGAAGTCGACACCATGTTCCGTCGCGAAGCCGGTGAAAATCTTTCCGAAATTCAAGGCCTGCCCCGGCCCTTGGCCAAAGCCCATAGGCAGCAACAGACCCGCCGCATAGAACAGTTTCTTGCCGAAATAGAAGAACAGGATGGAGACGATGAGACCCACAATGCCTTGGATGACATAGGTGGAGGCCGTCAGCGCGCCCGTCTCAATCACCTTCATCGGCGAGGATTTTGATTCTATCTTGTTGTTTTTCAACGCCAAAGCAACAAAACCCAGACCCAATGCGTGATAGGTCACGATTTCCATCATCGGCTTGTTGATGATGTCGCGGCAGTTGGGGAATGCCTTGAAGATGAGCAGCAGCAGGCCGCCCAAAAGTGCCGAAGGCAGCAGGCTCTTGTTCAGGAACGGGACTTTGGTTCTCAGCACGTTACCCAACAAAAGGGCCGTCGCAAGGATGCAGAATTGCACCAGCCATTGCCATGCTTCAGGCCGGTCGAATGTCATTACGGAAACATCTAAGAGTGTCATAACATCAGTTTTAAATCGTCCGCAAACGTACTAATTTTTTTGATACGAAACAAATTCTTAATTTTGCGGCATGAAAAAACCACTGCAGTTGTTCCTCGCTTTCTTCAAGATCGGGGCCTTCACCCTTGGAGGCGGCTACTCCATGCTGTCGATGGTGGAGAAGGCCGTCGTTGACAAGAAGAAATGGATTCCCAACGACGAGTTTTGGGACATGATTGCCGTGATTCAGTCGCTTCCTGGTGTCTTCGCCGTCAACACAGCCTTGTATGTCGGGCATCGTATTGCAGGCATGAAAGGCGCCATCGCTGCCATGCTCGGTGCCATCATTCCATCCATCACCATCATTCTGCTGTTGGCCACCGTCTTCCGCGAATACCGCGACCAGCCCGTGGTGGAGCGCGTTTTCAAGGGCATCCGTCCCTGCGTGGTGGCCCTCATCCTCGCCCCTTCGCTGCGCATGATCAAGTCCGCCAAGGTGACTTGGAAGACCGCCATCATCCCCATCGCCACGGTGGTTCTCATTTGGTGGTGCAAGATCCCGCCTGCCTACGTCATCCTCGCCGCCATCGCGGGAAGCTTGGTTTATGCGATTGTTATTAATAGACGCGAGACTGCGAGACACGAGACGCGAGACGACAATAACCCAAAGTCCCGCGTCATAAAGTCCCGTGTCCCGCGTCAAAAAAGAAAGGAGGCCAAGTCATGATATACCTGCAACTGCTTTGGGTGTTCGTCAAAATCGGCGTGTTGGGTTTCGGAGGCGGCTATGCCATGCTCTCGCTCATACAGCACGAGGTAGTCGACAACTACGCTTGGATGACGATAGAGGAGTTCACCGACATGGTGGCCATTTCGCAAATGACGCCAGGGCCCATCTCCATCAACCTTGCGACCTATGTCGGCTACTCCCAATCAGGCATTCTTGGGGCGATTCTCGCCTCGTTCGCGCTCTGCCTGCCTTCCATCATCATGGTGTATCTCATCCTAAGATTCCTCATGAACAACAACAACGCCTTGATGGCCAACACGTTGAAAGGTTTAAAACCAGCTGTCGCCGGACTCATCTTCGCCGCAGGCCTCGCGATGATGAACACACAGAACTTCGTGGACTTCGGTCGCGGCCAATACAACATCAGCGTTATCATCTGCGTGCTGTCGTTCGTGGCCTCGTATTTCTTCAAGGCCAACCCGATATTGCTGATCGTATTGTCGGGAATCGTTGGGTTTATAGCATATTAGCCAGCATCATACCATCCAAACTAACCATCGCCGCCAAAGCCTCCACAAGCACCACGGCTCGTGGCAAGGCGCACACATCATGTCGCCCTTCGATGATGATTTCGCAAGGCTCCCCTGCCTTATTTACCGTCTGCTGCGGCTTGGAAATGCTCGGTATAGGCTTGAAAGCCACGCGGAAAACCACGTCATTCCCGTTGGTGATGCCTCCTTGAATGCCACCGGAATGGTTGGTCAAAGTCGTAATATTGACACGGGACACGGGACTTGTCTCGCATCTCGCGTCTCTTGGTCCCGGGGCCATCATATTAATAAAGGTGTCGTTGGCCTCGGAGCCTTTCATCTGCGCCAAAGAGAAGCCGCCGCCAATCTCGAAGCCTTTCACGGCGGGAATGCTGAACATGGCATGGGCCAACTCAGCCGAGAACTTGTTGAACATCGGTTCGCCCAAGCCCGCTGGTGCGCCGATGATGCGACCTTTCACGATGCCGCCCACCGTATCGCCCTCGTTTCGAGCCTGTTCCGCGTTGCCCATGCATTCCACCTCGGCAACAACCTCAATGCCTTTTCCTTTCAGGATCTGTTTGGCGATGGCACCCGCCACCACAATGGGCAAAGTCGTTCTTGCCGAACTCCTACCGCCGCCGCGCCAGTCGCGGATACCGTACTTCTGCTCGTAGGCAAAGTCGGCGTGCGAGGGACGAAAGATGTCTTTCAAGGCTTCATAATCCTCGGTCTTGCTGTCCACGTTGTGCACCATGAAGGCAATCGGAGTGCCCAAGGTGACGCCATCCAAGAGACCTGACAGCCATTCTACCTTGTCGGGTTCATGGCGTTGCGAAGCACTTTGGGTTTGAGCCGTTTTACGCCTAAGTATCTCGTTTTCAATAAAATCGAAGTCGAGTTTCAGTTGAGACGGGCAGCCGTCGACGACACCGCCGATGGCCGTGCCGTGCGACTCTCCGAACGTAGTGAGTCTAAAGAAGCGACCTGTGGTATTCATAGCCACAAAGGTACGGAATTTTAGCATTGGCCATTGTCATTCCAAAGAAAAAAATAACATACTGGATTTCAGGATATTAAAACAAAAATGAAAATTTTTTGCAAAAAGTGATTGTTGGTAAAGGAAAAATGCCTATTTTTGCACCGCAATTCACAGCCGAGGAGAGGTGGGTGAGTGGCTGAAACCAACAGTTTGCTAAACTGTCGTATCCTGCAAAGGGTACCGGGGGTTCGAATCCCCCCTTCTCCGCGAAGAAAGAAGACGATGAGAATCGTCTTTTTTTTCGGGGTATGGCGCAGTCCGGCTAGCGCACCTGCTTTGGGAGCAGGGGGTCGAAGGTTCGAATCCTTTTGCCCCGACTTGAAAACCAAGGAGTTACACAGAAAGTAACTCCTATTTTTTTCCCCGATTTGGAAGTTTTGCAGCGACAGAATTGCTTCAATCAAGTGGCGAAATATCCTTCTTCCCTACCAGCCTGACAATGAGTCCCAGCACGACCAAAGCCACCAAGAACGCGACCCACGAGGGCAAACCCATCGCCGTTGGCACGACGCCAACAAGCAACGCCACCATGCCCACTGTCAAGGCATAGGGCATTTGCGTACCGACGTGCTTCAGATGGTCGCAGCGCGAGGCCAAGGAACTCATGATGGTCGTGTCAGATATCGGGGAGCAATGGTCGCCCATGACGGCACCAGCCATCACTGATGCTATCACATTGTAGAACAACGGCATAGTGGCTTCAACGGTCATTCCATGCTGCTGGCATAGCAGCCACGATGCGGGCAAAACCAAAGGATAAAGGATGGCCATCGTGCCCCAAGACGTGCCCGTAGAGAAGCCTATCAAAGCCGCCATAAGGAAGGTCATCGCGGGCACCCACATTGGCGACAGCGACCACTGCAACAGCAAGTTGGAGACAAATTCCGCCGTGCGCATATCTTTGGTCACCAACGCGATAGACCATGCCATGGTCAGAATCAGCACGGCATTGAACATCGACTTGAAGCCTTCCACGGTTTCTTCCATAACCTTGGCGAACGGCATCTTGCCGCGCCAAAGTGTCATCACGATGGCAGTGAGCAGCGACAAGACCGAAGCCCACAGCAAGGCCTTGTAGGAATTGGCCGCACCGATGGTGGCCGACACCTTCGAGAAAAACCCCACACTGGAATCGCGCCACACCGTTGCTTCATAGCCCGTGTAGATGAGGCCGATGACGGTGCCGAAAACCAAGACCACCAAGGGCAGCAGCGCGTCGATGATGTGGGCGGATTGGGCCTTGTCCATTGCCTCATCGGCCACGGCGGCTTGCTGCAAGCGTGCCTTGCGTTCGGCCTTCAGCATGGGGCCATAGTCGCGCCCGGAAAGGATGAGCATCAACACGAAAGACAAGGTCAGGAAGGGATAGAAACTATAGGCAAGCGAATGGAAAAACACCGAATAGGCCGAGGCTTCAAGTCCTATGGCGCTGATGCCGTCTTGGATGTAACTCAATTCCGCACCAATCCATGTGGTGACGAAAGCCACCGCCACTACGGGTGCTGAGGTGGAATCGACGATATACGACAGTTTCTCGCGCGAAATCCTCAACTTGTCGGCTATAGGTCGCATAGTGTTGCCCACAACGAGCGTGTTGGAATAGTCGTCGAAGAAGATGCAAAGATCCATCAGGAAGGTCATCAGTTGGCCCGAACGAGGCCCTTTGGCACGGCGCGAGAGCCAATTCACCACTCCCTGCATCCCGCCGTTGGCAGTGACGACACGCACCATGCCGCCTATGACCATGGTGAATACGATGATGAGCACATGGTCGGCATCGAACAGCGAACCGACGATATAGGTGTCGACAACCCTTAGAGTCCCACCAAGCAAGGCATTGGCCGGACTTTGCCCCGCATACAGCGCCATGATGAAGGCACCTGTCAGGATGCCGACGAAAAGCGACGACAGCACTTCTTTTATCAACAGGGCCATCACGATGGCGACCAAAGGCGGCAGGACCGACATCCACAAGGGCATCGGGCCTTCGACCGGGCCGAGCGCATAGAGCGAGGCCATGCCCGACACGAGCACAGCCGCAACGGCCAGCCAACTCCATTTTTTCCTCATGGCGGACTAAGGCTAAAACAGTTATCGGATAAAACAAGAACGACCATTGCTGGTCGTTCCGTCTTGATTTACAAATGTTGTCATCAAGCTTCCGTCATGTCGACGATTGCGGCCTCGGGGGCGTTGCGCTTCACCGAAGCAATGCCGTTTCTCATGGTGGCATCGCTGGCATACATCTGGCTGGTGCCGATGATCTGGCCGTTGGTGGCCATCAGGTTGAAGTATGGCTTGCCGTTGGAAGCCACCTTGCAATCGAAGCGTTTGTCCTCTTGACTGTTCTTCTTGACGGATTCGACACCGTTGAGGCAAGTGGCCTTGGTGGCGTAGCCCTGGCTAGTGAGGATGACTTGGCCGTTGGTGGCCTTAAGGTTGAACTGGAACTCGCCGTTCTTCCTGGTTGTGATTTCAAACTTACCCATAATTATCACTTTTTGAGGTTGGTTTAGGCCGCAAATATACGTTTTTTTTCACTTTGGCTAGAAAAAAGGATTTTTTTATTGCAATCGCGCCAAAAGCACGTCACGGTAGCTGGCACCGACGGGCACTTTGTTGCCTGCCACGGTCACATCGCTTTTGTCAAGGTCCAGGATGTGCTTGAACGAGACGATGTACGACTTGTGGACTCGGATGAATTTATCCTTTGGAAGTATCTCCTCAAGGTCCTTAAGGGCGAACAGGGCCGTGATGCGGCGTTGGGTGGTGTGGAACGTCACATACTCGTGCTGCCCCTCGATGAAAAGCAGGTCGTCGTAGTTGATCTTATAAAGCTTGTAGTCGGCCTTCACCGTGATGAAATCGTTCGACTTGCTGATGGTGTCGGCGGCGGTTTTCCGGTGGCTCGCCACCTTGGGCTGCTCGGTGCCGATAGCCTTGTTGATGGCCTGTATGAAACGCGGGAAGTCGAAAGGCTTGAGCAGATAATCGACCACCGAAAGGTTGAAGGCGTCAACAGCATACTCCGAATAGGCCGTGGTGAAGATGGTCGCAGGCTTTTGTTCGAGGCTCCCCACCAACTCAAGGCCCGTCAGATCGGGCATCTGGATGTCAAGAAACATGATGTCGACCTGGTAGTCGTTGAGGGCATTCATGGCTTCTATGGCATTAGAGCATGTGGCCACCAGTTGCAGCGACTCCACTTTCGAGACATAGTCCTGCAAAAGCTTCCGCGCCAGGTATTCGTCGTCCACAATAATCACGTTGTATTTGTCTTTCGTACTCATAACTCTATCTTGACTTTGTAAATATCATTATCTTGCTGAATGTCAAACCTATAATTACATCCATAATGCAGCATGAGACGCTGCTGTACGTTGGCCTGCCCAATACTCGACTTCTTTTCCTCGACACCGATGCCAACGACAGGGATGACGTTGTGGGCGATGGTATTGTGGGCTTCAAAACGGAACGTGTTGCCTTTCTGGAATATCCCGATATACACATACCCTTCGGGATGGGTCTCCAAACGGCTGTATTTGAAACAGTTCTCGATGATGGGCTGCAACAGCATGGGAACTATCATAAAATCCTCCTTTTCGACCTCTTGCTCAAACACCACGTCACTCTTGCCAGCCATGCGCATCATCTGGAAATCGATAAAGTTCTCGATGTATTTGATCTCCTTCCCCAAAGGGATTGTCTCAGCCTGACAGTCGACGAGCACGTAACGTAGCATCTCGGAGAGTTTCAACACGCCGTCAGCAGCATTGTCATCATGGGTGTAAACCATTGAGTATATGTTGTTTAGCGCATTGAAAAGGAAATGCGGGTTGATCTGCGACTTCAGGTAGCGCAGCTCCATGTCGAGTTTCTCGCTTTTCAATCTGTCAGAGATGATTTTTTCCTCGTTCTCCTTGCGTTGGTAATAGAAGATCACGACGAGGGCATAGGTAGTGAGAAACCAGACCAGACGCACCATGAAGGTGACCAAAACCGAAGGGAAGCCGAATATCTCATCCAGCGGCTTTTTCGTTATGAAATAAAGCAGAAACCCGTCAATCGCAGTGAAGGCCACGGCCCAAAAAGGGATGGTCAGGAGAGAGAGCAGAATGAACAGCACCACCCTACCCTTTTTCAGCAAATGCTCAATCAGCACATTGTTGGTAAAGACAACCAGCAAATAGGCCACGCCCACGAATCCCAACGAACTGGCCGCCCTGAAGAGATAGTCGCCGTTGGAATGAACCATGAAGAAGATGATGAACAATACAATCCAAACCACGCCGTATTTATATAGGCGTTCGAGCAAGCCCAGATTGGCCGGCGACAAGGTTGGCAACGTCCGTTTTTTCATTTCTTCTAATTTGATGCAAATATAGGACGAATCCCGAAAACGGCAATCCCTTTTCGACGAAAAACGCAAAAAAAGTCGGCACAAAGGGAATTGTCGGCAACTCCAATTTGCATTTGTCGCCCGCAGCCAACGGTTTTTATTGACCTATTACAAAACATTTATTTAAGAAATCCCCCAATAATGGAACATTTTTCGGTGAACGAACAAAATATTTCGTTGAAATCTGCGTCTTACACCATGCAATTTTACTACTTTTGCACCTCTTTAATATATTCGTCAACAATTGAAAGAAAGAATAAATGAAGAAACTGATTTTTAATGCTTTAGTTTTTACAGCAGCGTTTTTCATCCCCATTCTTGGACTGGCGCAAGAGCCTTTGCAACTTACGCTTGACCAGGCCTTGGAGATTGCGCTTTCGGAGAGCAACACCATCAAAATCGCGGACATGACCGTGGAAAAGACAGGCTATGCGCAAAAAGGCAGCTATGCCGCGCTTTATCCGAATGTGAGCATCAACGGCTCGTATCAGCGCACCTTGCAGAAGCAGGTGATGGTGATGGACATGGGCGGCCAGCCGATGGAAATCAAGGTGGGCCGCGACAACAACATCAGCACCTCGGCCTCGGCCAGTATGCCTTTGGTGAACGCCCCGCTTTGGGAGAGCCTGAAACTGTCGGGCATGGATGTGGAACTCGCTGTGGAACAAGCCCGTTCATCGAAAATTGGGATGATCAAGCAGGTGAAGCAGGCTTTCTATGCCGTGCTGCTCGCCCAAAAGTCACATGACATGATGTCGCAAGTCTATGAGAACGCCCAAAAGAACTACGAGAAGACCGAACAGCGTTTCAACGTGGGCAAGGCCTCCGAAGTGGAACGCCTGCGCGCACAAGTGACAATGATGAACGCCGAACCGAATGTTTCGAGCGCGGAAAACGCGGTTTTGCTGGCCACATGGCAGCTGAAAGCCGTCATGGGCATCGACCTCGGCACCGAAATCGAGGTGGTCGGCGACCTGAATGACTACACCAACGAAATGCTCGCGCCTTTCGCCTCAGAAGACAACCTCGACGGCAACAGCACTCTGCAACAACTTGACATCCAGAGCCGTATGCTCGAATCGACCATTCGGATGCAGAAGAAACAATACCTGCCGACACTCGCCGCGAGCATCAACTACAACTACAGCGCGATGGGCGACGACCAACTGAGCTGGTTCCCTTCCTCGACCGCCGCCTTGAGCCTCACCGTCCCCGTTTTCGACGGTTTCCAGAAACGCTACAACATCAAGCAGAGCAAGGTGACCAAGAACATGCTCGAACTGCAACGCGAGGACACGGAACGCAACCTGCGCATCGCCATCCGCAACTACAACGACCAGATGGCGCTGTGTGTGACGAACTTCAAAGCCGCCAACAAGACGGTGGAAGCCGCCGAGAAAAGCTACCAAATCTCGGAAAAGATGTACGAAGTCGGAAAGACAACCTTGGTTGAACTGAACGACGCGCAACTGGCTTTGCAACAGGCGCAACTCAACCAAGCCCAAGCCGTTTACAACTTCATCGTGGCCAAAGCCTCGTTGGATGAATTAATTGGAAAAGAAGAATAAGGCTATCAGCTGTCAGCTATCAGCCATCAGCCATCAGCAGTCAGCTGTCAGCTGTCAGCTATCAGCTGAGTTGTTGCAAGCTGAAAGCTGATTGCTAAAAGCTAAAAGCTAATTGCTGAAAGCTGATTGCTGAAAGCTAAAAGCTAAAAGCTAAATAAGAAAACAAACTACAAATCAATGAAATACAACAGACTAACCCTCATCACTCTCGCCGCTGCCCTGCTGATGACGGCTTGCGGCTCGAAAGACAGCTCAACCACCACGACGACCCAACCAGCCGCACAAACTGCGCCCGTGGTCAGCGTCGTCACGGCACAGACCGAAGACGTGGATGTCACCAACACTTTCACCTCCAACGTGGAGCCTTTTGTCACGAACAACATCGCATCGCAGACGGCAGGCCGCATCGCGAGCATCAACGTGGAAGTGGGCAGCAATGTCCGCAAAGGACAACTGTTGGCCCGCATGGACGACGTGAACCTCGCCAAGACGCGGATGCAGTACGTCAACGACTCGACGGAACTGGCGCGCCTCACCGAGCTTTACAACATCGGCGCCATCGCGCAATCGGACTACGACATGGCCCGGCTCGCTTTGAACGTAACGAAAAAGACCTACCAGAACTTGGCCGAGAACACCTACCTCCGCAGCCCCATCAACGGTGTGGTGACCGCCCGCAACTACGACAAGGGCGACATGTACAGCATGGCCCAGCCCATCTTCGTGGTCGAGCAAATCACGCCCGTGAAGATGTTGGTCAACGTTTCCGAGAGCCTGTTCACGCAAGTCCACGAAGGCATGGAGTTCGACATCACCGTGGACGCCTACCCGAATGAGGTCTTCAAAGGCAAGGTGAACCTGCTCTACCCCACCATCAATGCGGCCACGCACACCTTCCCCGTCGAGGTCATTTGTGAGAACAAGGACCAGAGGCTGCGTCCCGGCATGTTTGCCCGCGTGACGGCCAACTTCGGCACCAACCACCATGTCGTGGTCCCCGATGTCGCCGTAGTCAAGCAGCAAGGCTCGGGCGAGCATTTCATCTATGTGCTCAACGCCGACAACACCGTGACTTACACAAAGGTGGAACTTGGTCGCCGCTTGGGCAGCCGATACGAAATCCTCTCCGGCATCAACGAGGGCGACAGGATTGTCACCGAGGGACAAGTTAGACTGAAGAATGGAGTAAGTGTAACTGTTAAATGACACGCTTTGCGTCATTGCGAGGAACGAAGCAATCCAGACCAAGCGCTAATTTCTGGATTGCCGCGCTCCGCTCGCAATGACGACACTAAATAGAAAAACGAACAATAGAATATGAGTCTACAACGAACATCAGTCAATAATCCGGTGACGACTGCCTTGATTTTCGTCGCCATCGCCATTTTCGGCATTTTCTCCCTGATGAAGCTCTCCATCAACCAGTTACCCAACATGGAGACCAACTTCATCATGGTGATGACGTCCTATCCGGGAGCCAGTGCCGCCGATATTGAAACCAACATCTCCAAGACTTTGGAGAACACCCTGAATGCCGTCCCCGACCTGAAGCACCTTTCCTCCACTTCGCGTGAAAACACTTCGGTGCTTTCTTTGGAGTTTGAAAGCGGCATCGACATTGAAACTGCCACCAACAACGTGCGCGACAAAATCGACATCGTCAGGAACTACCTGCCCGACGGCGCGACCAACCCCGTGCTGTTCAAGTTCAACGCCGAGGACATGCCCATCATGCTCCTCAGCGTGACGGCAGAAGAAAGTTTGCCCGCTTTGGACAAGATCATCGAGGACCGCGTCACCACGCCTTTGGCGCGTGTGAGCGGCGTGGGCACGGTGTCGGCCAACGGTGCCCCGAAGCGCGAAATTCAAGTTTATGTGGATCCTAACAAACTGGAAGCCTACAACTTAACCCTTGAAAGCATCTCCAATACCTTGGCTACCGAAAACCGCAATGTGCCCGCCGGTTACATCGACATCGGCTCGAACAGTTACAGTTTGCGTATCCAAAAAGAGTTCACCTCGGCCAAGGAAATGGAAAACGTTATCGTCGGGTCACGCGGCACCGCACCTATTTATTTGCGCGACGTGGCCACGGTTAGGGACGGTTCGGAGGAACGTATTCAGGAGTCGTACAGCAACGGTCGCCAAGGGGCCACCATCATCATCCAAAAGCAGACCGACGCCAACGCCGTGAACGTCATCAAGGGCATCAAGAAACAGTTGAAAACCATCGAGCCGACACTGCCTTCCGACGTGAAACTGAACATCATCGTCGATGGCTCCACGTCCATCCAAAACACCATCAACAGCCTGCGCGACACCATCTTCATCACTTTCCTGTTGGTGATGTTGGTCGTGTTCGTGTTCCTCGGTCGTTGGCGCGCCACTTTCATCATCGTTTTGGCCATCCCGATTTCGCTGTTGGCTTCGTTGATTTACCTGTTTGCCACGGGCAACACGCTGAATATCATATCTATGTCGTCACTGACCATCGCCATCGGCATGGTCGTGGACGACGCCATTGTGGTGTTGGAAAACATCACCACGCACATCGAGCGAGGCTCGAAGCCCAAGGAGGCCGCCGTTCACGCCACCCAAGAGGTGCAGCTTTCGGTTATCGCATCCACTTTAACCATGTTGGCGGTGTTCCTGCCTTTGACCATGATTAAAGGAACTACTGGCGTGATGTTCAAACAGTTGGGTTGGATTGTGTCCATCATTATGATTGTCTCCACCATTGGTGCACTGACATTGGTGCCGATGATGTGCTCCAAAATGCTCGTGAAAAACCCACACGAAAGCAAGTTCCACAAGGCCATCTTCCGCCCCATCAACAAGGCTTTGGACACCATCAGCAACGGTTACGCCCGACTCATCAATTGGACCGTAAACCACCGTAAAGTGGTCATTTTCGGAATGTTAGCGCTTTTCATTTCGTCCGTTGCCTTCCTTGCCCCAACCTTGAAAACAGAAATGTTTCCGAAAATGGACGAAGGCCGCTTGAGCATCAACATCGAACTGCCGACGGGCACGGGACAAAACGTGACGGGTGCCCTTGCCAAGAGCCTTGCCGAGGACTTCATGGCCATCCCCGAAGTGAAGATTTGTAACTACAGTTTCGGCCAAGCCGACTCCGACAACGCCTTCGCCTCGATGCGAAACAACGGAACGCACATCATGTCGTTCAACCTGCGCCTCGGCACCAAGACCGAGCGTCGAAAGGCGGGCTTGCGCAAGACCAGCGAAGTGGCCGACGAGATCCGCGCCAAACTCAACGCCATGCCTGAAATCAAGAAAGCCAACGTCAATGAAGGCGGTGGCGGCATGGGCGGCATGAGTACCGTTCAAGTGGAAGTTTACGGCTACGATTTTACCACCACCGACCGTGTGGCCAACGACATCGCACAAAAGCTTCGCGACCGTGGCATACTGCAAGTCATTGTGGGTCGCGACGAATACACGCCTGAGTATCAGGTGGATTTCAACCGTGAAAAACTGGCCTTGAACGGTTTGAACAGCACCACGGCGGCCACTTACGTCAAGAACCGCATCAACGGCTCGGTGGGTTCATATTACCGCGAGGACGGCGAGGAGTACGACATCCGTGTGCGCTACGCTCCCGAGTTCCGCCAAAGCGTGGAAGACATCGAAAACATCAAGATTTACAACAGTTACGGCCAACCCGTCCGGGTCGGCGACCTCGGCGAAGTGGTCGAATCGCTGACGCCACCTCAAATCCAGCGCAAAGACCGTGAACGCATGGTCAGCGTCACCGCCGTCGTCGGCAAGGGCATGGTGCTGAGCGATGTGGTCAAGATTTGCGAGGAAGTCATCGCCGACACCGAAATCCCGTCCGAAATCATGACCAAAATCGCCGGCGACTACGAGACCCAAAAAGAGATGTTCGGCGACCTGATCACTTTGCTCGTCCTCATCATCATCTTGGTTTACATTGTGATGTCCTCGCAGTTCGAGAATCTGATGAAGCCTTTCGTCATTATGTTTTCCGTGCCGTTCACCTTCACCGGTGTGTTGCTCGGCCTGTGGGCCACTAACACCGCCTTGGGCGCGATGGCTTTTGTCGGCATCCTGATCCTGATGGGTATCGTCGTGAAAAACGGTATCGTACTCATCGACTACACCACCCTGCTCGAAGAGCGCGGTGTGGAAGTCAAGGAAGCCACCGTGAAAGCCGCCCGCTCGCGTCTGCGCCCCATTTTGATGACTACACTGACGACAGTCTTGGGTATGATTCCCATGGCCATCGGTCGCGGCGAAGGCGCTGAGATGTGGAACTCCTTGGGCATCACCGTGGCCTGGGGCTTGACGGTTTCGACCTTGATTACCTTGTTGCTCATTCCGGCATTGTATTGTTCGTTGGAGACCAGAGCGGTGCGCAGAAAGAGAAGAAAAGCAGAGGAAGCTTTGACGAAGACTGAAAATATTAGATAGTTATTTGGCTGTTAGCCGTTAGCTATTAGCTATTAGCACGGCTGACAGCCAAATTATATGCATAGAAGTTTATATGAGAGATTTTCACAATTATAAGGTTTGGAATAAAGGGCATCAATTTGCCTTGAACATTTACAAAAAGACCAAATCTTTTCCGAAAGAAGAGTTGTTTGGGATTACCTCTCAACTTAGGCGAGCGGCAACTTCCATTCCATTTAATATTGCCGAAGGATGTGGACGAAGAAGCGATGCTGAATTTGCTCATTTCCTGAACATTGCGGCTGGGTCTGCTTCTGAAGTCGAAGAAGAACTTCTTTTGTCATACGACTTAGAGTATATGGATAAAGCCTCATATATTCAACTTAATGATGAGGTGAACGACATAAAAGCAATGCTAAACAAACTTATAGAAACCTTACATTAAAGCAATCAACCTAACACTACGTAAAATCAAGCTAATTGCTAACTGCTAATAGCTAACAGCTTAAAAATCACAAACATGAAATCCATCCTAATCACCTACAACCAAGCCTACTACGACGAAATCGCCAAAGTGCTCAACGACAACGGAGTCAAGGGCTTCACCGAGTGGAACGAAATCAAAGGCCACGGCAGCGAGACTGGCGAGCCGCACTACGGCACCCACGCCTGGCCTACCTTGAACAACGCCATCGTCAGCATCGTCCCCGACGAGGCCGTCGAAGGCATCCTGAAGCAACTGAAAGAGAAAGACCGCAAAGCCCCCGAGTTGGGGCTTCGGGCGTTTTACTGGACGGTGGAGGGGATGATTTAGGGTTACTTCGACAGAATCCGCTCCATCTGCGAAAGGGCAAACAAAGGACAAATCAGCACATGGCGGATAGCGTTGGAATCCTCGGGGGCGGAATAATCGAAAAATCCGAAATTCTCCAAAGAACACCTGACGGCCTTGTCAAGTTTCTTTTCGCGCATAAAGATCCAAAGGCTTTTCATGCCGCCTTGTGTTCCAGCCTTAACCTCGATAGGCAAAACATTTGATTTGTCGTTGGTGACGTAGTCCACTTCGGCCAAAGAATTCTTGGATTGCCGAAGCCAATAATACATCTCGTGACGAATATTGGGAGTCTGATAATGAAGCATTTCCAATCCTGCCACCATCTCTGCCATAGGGCCTTTGTTGACCAAATCGGCAACATCATCAGTAAGGATTTGTGTAGTCAGTTCCGAAATGTCACCCATTGTCATGTTCAACAGGCGAAGCATCAGACCTGAGTCGAGTAGCAGCATCTTTCGGTAGGAATAGTTTGCCTCGCTGCCAAGCGGAAGCCCATTGGCATTCGTGTGCGTGACCGGGACGACAATACCCGCTCGAATCAACAGTTCCAAGGCTTTCTTGACTTCGATGCCCTTATATTCGCCACCCACTTGCGAATAGACGAACTTCTTTGTGGCTTGCTCGGCCACACTGCGCATCGTCAGGCGTAGCAATACAGGATCTACTTTCTTCTTGTATTTCGGGAAATCGTCTTCGTAAGTCACGACAATGTCGTCCTGTACCTCTTGGCAGGCCAAATAGTCATGAGTTTCAACCCATTTGCCAACGGCTTCTGGCATCCCTCCAACGAGCATATAAGTCCGCAAAAGCGCAACCAGTTTCAGGTACAATGGCTCTGGCAACGGTCGCTCCGATGTCGCTTGATTCCGTGCATCCATAAGTAATTGTTCGCCATTGGCAACAAGAAACTCGTCGAAAGTCATCGGATACATATACATGGAATGGATGCGCCCAACGCCGAAAGTAGGCAGTTCCTCAAGAGCAAACTCCAACAATGATCCAGCGGCTACAACGTGCAGGTCGGGCATGTCTTCCTTGAAAAACCGTAAGGCCATGATTGCTTCAGGACAGGCCTGAATTTCATCAAGAAAAAGGAGCGTTTTTCCAGCTTCTATTGGCTTTCCAGCAATCGCAGCCATTTGAGGCACAATTCTTTCCACATCAATATCGGCTTGAAACAACTGCTTGTATATTGGCTGTTTCTCAAAGTTGACCTCCACGAAATTCCCAAAGCGTTCAGCCAGATGATGAACCGCAGAAGATTTGCCCACTTGCCGAGCGCCGCGAAGCAACAACGGCTTGTGTGAAGCGCGTGAAGCCCATTCCACCAAATACTTGTCAATCATTCTTGGATAATACATGATTTCAATGTTTTACGCGGCAAAAATACAAAAACTGCAAAAATCCAAATATATAAATCATCAATTTCTGCAAAAATCCAAACAAATAATTTTGAAAAAAGCACAATTTTCCAAAGAAAAACTCTTTTTTAACCACCTACATTCCACCTATAAGTCAACGCCCCCGAAAGGCATTTCTCAATTTGCGCAATCAGTTCGGCGGTGGTGGCGTTCTCAGGCTTGACCCAAGGCCGTGCCGATGGGTTATAGACTTTCGGAAGCAAGTACGTACAAGCACCTGCATGAATGCAAAGTTCAGGCTTCCAAATGATTGTGATTTCTCCGTTGGTGTATTCTTTCATGGTAGATGTATTATAGTTTCTTTTTCAGCAACAATTCTGGCAGCAATACAGCCGTTTCTTCCGATTCGCCTTTACCTCTCCATGCCACAATATAGTTCACCTTGGCAGATTGAACTTGATAGCCTTTTTCCGCCCAACCATCTAGTTCGTTGCGCTTTTGAATGGACAAAGACGCAATCTTTTCCCCCGATGGCAATCGCAAATAACCTTGATCAAATGACAACGGCATACCACTACGGCATTGCAGAATCAACTTCTTCTTGCCCTTGAAGAAATCCAGATACACATCACGATGCGTCAGTTGCAAAGTGATTTCGTCAGGCATCAGATACATATTTACATCATATTGATAATCAACAAAATCAAATTTCATCGACTCAAATATGCTGGTGTTACAATGGATGTAAAGATTCTGTTTTGCCCGCGTCATTCCCACATACAACTTGCGGATTCTCTCCTCCGAATCGGCCTGTTCGCCGTCCAACAACATATATACGGAATCAAACTCGCGCCCTTTGGACTTGTGGATGGTGGAAACGAGGACGGTTTGCCTTGTGTCGCCACAAAAATCTTCAAAATTCGACTCATAGACAAAGTCGGCCAAGTCGCTGCTATATTTGTCTCGTGGATTGGTGCGTTCAAAAACCTTGAAAAACTCTTTGATGTATTCAAGACAAGTGCTTGTTCGATAACACATTAGAGTTTTTTCCTTGGCCTGTTCCCAATGTTCCTCACTGATGACGGGTGATTCCAATCCATCGTCAATGAGTTTAAGGAAATAGCGCACTTCAGCCAAGTTGAAAAACCGGAACCCATCAACGGACTGAATCAATCTCGCATTGATGCCGTGACGAATCAGAAGCCCAGTAACACGCGCAGCCTCCTCATTGGTGTTGGTCAGCACACAGGCCTGCTCTTGATGATAAGTGGCAAGCAATTGATTGACCAAAGGAATTTCCAAGTTTTCAGATTGATACTGCGTGATTTGCACCTTACCAACCTCTTTTGGGACAGCAACATTGGGCAATGTCTTCATCCGATGTCTGCTTCTTTGGATGAACTGGTTCGAGAAAGCCACAAGTGCCTTTTGGCTACGGTAATTCTCTGTCATCTCATACTTTGCGGCCTGCATCTCGTCAATGAAGGCTTGCATGTATCGGCTGTCGGAGCCACGGAATTGATAAATGTTTTGGTCGTCGTCGCCCACAGCAATCACGCGCATCTCCTCGTTGTTTTTCATCAAGGCGCGAACAAGGGCGTATTCGTCTTTGTCCATGTCTTGCGCCTCGTCGATGACAAGGACGGCTTTGTTAATACGACCTTGCTCGGCCTCACCGCGTTCAATCATTTCGGCAGCGCGACGAACCACATCCTCGGATTCTTCAAGGTTGCCGATTTTGCCCAATAGATCGAAACTGAAGGCATGGAAAGTCTTGATTTCCACGAAACTCGCAGCATTGCCAATAAGGTCGATGAGCCGTTGCTTGAACTCCGTGGCGGCTGCCCGCGAGAATGTCAGCATCAGCAGTTGCTCGTGCTTGACATCCTCCATCAACAGCAAAGAAGCCAATTTGTGAACCAAAACCCTCGTCTTGCCACTTCCGGGACCCGCAGCCACAACGATGTATTTGGATTGCTTGTCGTCGATGATTTCCCGCTGTTTGGCCGAAAGCGTCCCAAATAGTTTCCGATACTTGTCGGGAGTAATATTTCGCTCGATTTCCTCCAACCGTTCTCCTTTGAAGTATTTGGAAACGAACTTCTTATAGTCCATTTGGAAATAATCCTGAACATATTGCAAGGCCGCACCATAATCCCTCACCATCATGTTGGCATACTCGCCCACGATATGAATCTGCTGGCGTTTTTGCTTGTAGAACTCATCCAACATCCGATAGTCTTCCTGCTTGTACCGAAATTTCATGTCTTTTAGGCGATGGACTTCCATAGCGTTGTAAATCACCAAGAAACCACCTTCCAACTTCAATGCTCCAATTTTTGACAAGTAAAGCAAGGCGTCTTCAATGTCCTCAATGGTGAACATCTCCGATTTCTGGAACAAATTGGTTTTCTGCTGGTTGTCATATTCCTTCAGCAAGGATGTCACGGAAAACTGCACCAAACTTCCCGAAGATTCAGGCGACAACGGCTTTTGTAAAGCCAAGGCGTGAAGCCTTTCGATAATGAAACGGCAAATGCCGATCCGACGCTCATATTTCCGCAGAGTTTGGTCAAGGTCATGGCACAACACAGCCTGTACCATGTCATTACGAACATTCTCCCTCTTTTTGATATACGATTTGACCGAAAGGAAATACAGTAAGGTCTTGATGTTCTTGATGGAAGTGCGGATGCCGTTTTCCGTGGCTTTTTCGTTCAGGGCTTTATAAGAGAAAGCCGTTTCCTCCTTGGCCATTGTCGTAAGAAGGAACTGCTCCAACTTGACAAATTGCTCAAAAACTTGTTTCGATTTGTTTTCGGAATGTTCGATATAGGCGGACATGTCTTGCGAGTCAGCCAAGATGCCTTCTTGACGCATTAGGTTCACCGCATTGATGACCGATTCCTTGGTCATGCCGAGCATGTCAGCAAGATAGTCCACACGCGATTCGGCATCATTATCCGTCGCCATTGCCCTACTCTTGCTGGAAATCAGCGACTTGATAATGCGGACGGCGTTTTGCTTTTCTTGCTCGTCAATGAACAGCGGAGAAGCCACAATGCGTTTATGCGCTTCGTCCATGTTTCTCACCATGATTCCCGTGGCGAAAACATGCAGAACATTGTTGCCCCGACTGACATAGCCTGCTTCTTCGAGTGCGGCAATGGCTGTGCGTACACGGGTTTCGATGGCCGAAACCTCTTCGTTCCAACCTGCCTGCCGGGCAATTTCCAAAGAGGAACAACAAACATATTTGCGTTGCTTCGTCAAATCCTTTACGGCTTTCCAAACTTGCTGTATCTCGCTGATGCTCAACTTGGTCTGATTTAGCAGGATAAAATGCTTGTCCAAATCGTGATCGCTGTAGAGCACATAGCATTTGGCATCGGTTTGTGGGTCACGACCGGCACGACCCGCCTCTTGCACATAGTTTTCAAGCGAATCGGAAATGTCGTAATGAATGACCAATCCGACATCCTTCTTGTCCACGCCCATACCGAAAGCCGAAGTGGCCACCATGGCTTGCACTTTGTTGGCAATGAAGTCGTTTTGGTTGGCAATCTTGTCGTTGGAATCCATTTTCCCGTGGAAAGGCAATGCCGAGATGCCGTCCCTACTCAATTTTTGGGACAACTCCATGGATTTGCGTGTGCGCGAAACATAAATGATGGTCGGACACGGGTTGCCCAACATCAGGCTACGCAATAGGTTGTACTTGTCTTCTTCCGTTTCGGCGTAAATGACTGAATAATGCAGGTTTTTCCTTGCAGAAGCCGAGGCAAACAGTTTCAAATCCACGCCCAATTTCCGCTTGAAATAATCGGAAATGTCAGTAATGACTTTCTGTTTCGCAGTCGCAGTGAAACACGAAACTGGGATTGGCGAAGTCATGCCTTTTTGCTCCTGCAATTTGCGGATGAAGTCGCCAATGTATAGATAATCAACTCGGAAATCCTGTCCCCATGAAGAAAAACAATGCGCCTCGTCGATGACGAAACGCACCACATTCCGCGACAGCAACAGTTTTTCGATGGTTTTGGAACGCAGCATTTCAGGCGCAATATACAGCAAGGTTGCACTACCATTGGCCACCCGCTCAAAGGCTTCGGCGCGGTTGATAGGGTCAAGCAGTCCATTAATGGTAACGGCCTCGGTGATGCCTTGCTCGGCGAGGTTATCAACTTGGTCTTTCATCAGCGATTGCAATGGCGAGACGACCACTGTCAATCCATGCACGGCACGACCTGACATGATGGCCGGCAGTTGGAAAGTCAAGGATTTTCCGCCGCCTGTTGGGAAAATGGTCAGCAGCGACTCTCCATCAACGGCGGCTTGAACTGCCCGTTCTTGCATGGGTTCTCCGTCGAAAGTGCGAAACTCCTTGAATCCGAACACGTTCTCCAAACCTTTGTGTATGTCCAACTTACTTTGGCAATAGTCGCAATGCGCATTATGGCAAGGCGTGTTGCAAAGCAGAACAAGCACGTTTTCAATAAATGGGAAATTGCGCAACAACCAAGGTGGCGTAATCGATGCGCCATCGTCAGTGGAAATCAACGCCAAAGCGTAGGCCAGCTCAATCGGATGCTCCCGAATCAACGAATCGACAGGGCTATATTCGCAGATTTTTCCTTGAAACGTTTGAAAGACAAGGGTTTCCAAGTCTTGCGTATCGGCACTGAAATTCAGATAGTTGAAAAATCCTACGAACTCCTCAATGCCATGAAGCAAACCATAAAAAATGGCCTTCATCTCATTGGAGAGTGCTTCAAAAGCGTTCACTTCGTCATAAAACAAGGAACGGGATTTCAAGCAATCATTAAGCGGATTATTGACCTCATCGGTTTGCAACTTGTCATCTTTCAACAGTTTATGGTAAGGCCGTTTCGGAAACAACAGCGGAGAAAGATAGAGCGTATCGATGGCTTTTTTTTCTTTAATCTCCACAATGTCAGCCAAGTATTTCAAATCATGGTGAATGATGTTGTGACCGCACAAAAACTCGGCATCGGCAACAAATTGGGCAAAACCTTGTTTCGAGGCGGAATGAAATTCCTCGCCTGATTCCTTGACGGCACCAAAATCATGCGCTTTTTTGTCCTGCAATCCTATCTCGACATCAATGAACACTACACCCGACAATGGTCTTCGATTGGTGAACAAGCCATTCCTTAGTCGGTTGATATAGTCGTTGATGATTGGCATTTCACCCTCCAATCTCATCCAACTCCAACCACCGCAGCTCCTTCTCGTCGAGCAAGTCCTTGATTTCTTGCAGGCGGTTGCCCATCTCGTGGAGTTTTTGGTAGTCGGTTTCGCTGCTCAAAGCTTCGGTTAGGGTTTGTTTTTCGGCTTCGAGGTCGGCCATTTCTTTTGTAAGACTCTCATATTCACGCTGTTCCTTGAACGAGCGTTTCACCTTTTCGCGCTGCTTCACCGGACGCTCTTCTTCCTTCACCTGCGCCGACTTCTCCTTGCGTTCCTCTTTCTGTTTGGCATCCAACCAATCCTTGTATTGGGAATAGTTGCCCATGAAGCCTTTCACATTGCCATCGCCTTGGAACACAAACAGTTGGTTCACGACTTCATCCATGAAGAAACGGTCGTGAGAAACCACCAACAGGCAGCCTTTGTAGCCTTGCAAGAAGTCTTCTAATTTCTGTAAAGTTAGCAAGTCCAAGTCGTTGGTAGGCTCGTCAAGGATGAGGAAATTGGGATTCTGCACCAAGATAGTCAAAAGGTACAAGCGCCGTTTCTCGCCGCCACTGAGCAGAGCCACGGGCTGGCGGTGCATCTTGTATGGGAAATTGAAATGCGCCAACAGTTGGTCGGCGGTATAGACCTTGTCTTTTCCGTAGGTCATCACCTCGGCGATGTCGCGCACGGTGCTCAATACTGTTTTGCTCTCGTCAAATTGTATGCCTTCCTGACGATAGTAGCCGTAAGTTACTGTTTCACCAGTCTTTATGCGGCCTCGGTCGGGCAAGACGCTACCCGTTATCAAATTCAAAAATGTGGACTTCCCCACTCCGTTCTTTCCAATCAAGCCGATGCGCTCGCCGCGTTTGAAGACATAGTCGAAGTCCTTCAAAACGGGGAGTTCGCCGTAGGATTTCGACACATTGCTCATTTCCAGTATCTTGCCGCCAAGACGTTGCATCTGCAATCCGAACTCAAGCCGCTCGTCTTGTTCTTGGTATCGCGACCGCTCCTTCAAGTCGTAAAACGCCTCGATGCGGCTCTTCGACTTGGTGGTGCGGGCTTGCGGCGTACTGCGCATCCATTCCAGCTCGTGCTTCAGCAGTTGGCTGTTGCGCTCCGCCGTGGCGCGTTTCACCTCCTCGCGTTCGCGACTTTTCCGAACGTAATAGTCGAAATTGCCGTTGTGGGTGTACATCACGCCTTGGTAGAGTTCAAAAATCTTATTGCACACTCTATCAAGGAAATATCGGTCGTGTGTAACCATCAGCAAGGTCATGTTGGATTGCTTGAGGAACTTCTCCAACCACTCCACCATTTCCACATCGAGATGGTTGGTGGGCTCGTCAAGTATCAGGAAATCAGGCTCATGGAGCAAGACTAAAGCCAACGCCAAACGTTTCACTTGTCCGCCCGAGAGTTCGTCAACGGATTGTTCCAAATTGTTCAAAGCGAAGCGGGTAAGGTATTGCCTCGCCTTCAGGTGCTGCTCTTCGCTAAGGTCGGCAATCAAGTCGGAAATGCGTGTCCCAGCGGGATACACGGGAAGTTGTTCCAAATAGCCGATTTTCAGGTCGTTGGCGTAGGTAATCGTCCCCGAATCGGGCGACTCCTGCCCTACCAGAATCTTCAGCATGGTCGATTTGCCCGATCCGTTGGTGGCAATCAGCGCGGTCTTGTCGCCTTTCTCGATGCCGAAGGTGACATCGTCAAACAAAGTCTTGATACCGAACGACTTGGATATGGAATTAACAGAAAGGTAATTCATCACACAAACCGCTTGACGTACTCAATGGGATACTGGCTTTTTTCGGAGACCTGCTCCACCGTCATGCCCGACTTGAGCATCTTCTTGATGACGGCATCCATCGCCTCACCAACTTCAATGATATGGAAATCAGGGTCGTAGAAGCGGACAATGCGCTGTCCCCACGGCATTTCCTCCACGCCATGCACATACTTGAGTTTGGGGAATTCCTTCAGATAGTCGATGAATTTGTCAAAGTCTTCCTCCTCGAAATACAGCTCAACGGCATTGTTTTTGCGCCGCACGTTGTCGGTATGAATCATGGCTTTCCATTTCTTCATCTCCTGAAGTGCGAAACCGCCTTCAAATTGTACGTTTTCGCCAAAGTCCATGGCAACTCGGTCGCCAATGACTTCCTCATAGAAACCGATGGACTTCTCCATGTCGGTGACCGCCAGCAGCGGGCATTTGAATCTCAGCATATCGTTTGGTTTTGATTGTGCAAAAATAAAAAAAGCCTCGCATCCACAGACACGAGGCGATATCTTTTTCCGAAAACTTATTTCTTCGCTTCCTTGGGAAGGACAGCAAACTTGTAGATACAGAGTTGGGTATACTTCTCGCCAGGATTCAAGACCGGCTTGGGGGACAGTGTCTCTTGGTTGATGGCATCAGGGAAATATTGAGGCTCAAGTGACAGGCCTTCGCGATATTTCAAGGCTTTGCCCCACTTGCCCATGCCTTTGCCATCGATGGAGTTTCCGCTGTTGAATTGCAAGCCCACTTGGTCGCTCCACACCTGCATCTCACGTCCGCTTTGAAGTTCGGTCAGCGTGGCGTTCCATGTGTAGGCCCTAATGTCGGTCTTGTCGATAATCCAATTGTGGTCGTAACCTTTGGCATTCTTGATTTGTTCGTCGTCGGCGGCGATGTCATTGCCGATGCGGTGTTTCTCGCGGAAGTCGAACGGGGTTTCTTTCACGCCAGAGAACTTGCCGTTGGGAACCAGGTGCTCGTCGATGGTGGTCATATAGCGCGAGTTGATTTGCAGTTCGTGGTCAAGGATGTTGCCGTTGCCTTCTCCCTTCAGGTTGAAGAAGGAATGGTGCGAGAAATTGCAAAGCGTGGGCGCGTCGGTGGTGGCTGCATAGCGGATCTGGAACTGGTTGTCGTGCGTCAACGTGTAGCTCATCGTCACGTCAAGATTGCCGGGGAAGCCGTCTTCGCCATCGGCGAACACGGTGTGCATGGTGATGACGCTGTCGTTGGCCGAAGCCACTTCCCACACACGTTTGTCGGCACCGATGAGGCCGCCATGGAGCGTATTTCCGCCATCGTTATCGGGAAGTTGATACTCGGTCCCGTCAATGGTGAACTTGGCATTGGAGATACGGTTGGCGCAACGGCCCACCACGGCACCGAGATAACGTTCGCCCTTGTTGTCCAAATACTTGTCGATATGGTCGTAACCGAGAACGATGTCCTCATAGCTACCTTGACGATCGGGCATCCAAAGGGCGACGACACGACCACCGTAGTTGGTGACCTGCATCGTCAGGAAACCGTTGCGCAAGGTATACAGCGACACTTTCTTGCCTTCCACTTCGGTGTTGAAATTCTCGGCTGGAATCAGTTTGACTTCTTTTTTCTTGTTGCAACCGACTAACGACAAAGCCATTGCAAAAATCAATAACGCTTTTTTCATTTTTCTTGGTTCAAATCTTCAAAAATCGGGCGGCAAAATTACAAAAACTCTTTGTTCCTTGCAAACACATTTTTACTTCGTTCTCACTACCCCCTGATAATCAACCTCTTTATGTCTGCGCAAAAATTCTATCATCATTTCCTCCGAAGTCTTGAACATACTGATGCCGTCGTCCACGCTTTCTATGGTGACCGTGGAAGCCATGTAGCTGTTCATCGCCACCTTATATGTCTTGGAGGTCGAGAAGGTCTTTCCTTCCATGCTGACCCAAACGTTTCTGCCGTCGTCGTCGACAGAATAGGTCATGCCCGAGACATACGAGGGGAAGCCGCCGTTCTTGCGATAGGAGTTGAGGATGTATCTCTTCACTTGCGAGCCCGTCATCTGAAACACGACGATTTCGTTGTTGAACGGGTCGATGCTGTAGATGTCCTTGATAGTGATGGGGCCTTTGTTCAAGTGCTTGACGCGCACGCCGCCGGTGTTTTGGAAGGCGAAATCTGCACCGCTGATCTCGCGAATGGCATCGGTCATCATGCAGCCTATTTCCTCGGGAGTCTCGAATTTGGTCTTGGCCACGGCGATGGCCTCGTTCAAGCCTTGCGAGTCGTTAAACTCGCCCACCAGTTCCCTAATCTTTGCATTTTCCTTTCGCACATTGTTGACATTCAACACAATGCCTTCCTTCTCCACGACCTTGTGGCCTTTCACCGTCAGTTTCACCAAAGTGGCATTCTTGAGATGCGATCCCGACTGGGTAACCAGAACACCGCTGGTCTGTGACGGATGCTCGACTAAGGTGTGGCTATGGCCTCCTATGACAACATCAATCCAGGGGTTGGCTTGGGCAAGCTCCATGTCGTCCTCAAAGCCGCAATGCGAAAGCAAAACCACCACGTCGTTCGCGTTGCGGAGATGTTTGTATTCGGGCAACACCACCTCGGGAGCCTTGAAACTCACTGTCCTGATGTTGTCGGGATGTGTCCCGGGAATGTTGCCGTGGCGCACTTCAATCATGCCGATGACGGCTATCTTAACCCCCTGACTCTCAAAAGTCTCAAACGGCTTGATATCGAGACCTACATCATTGGGTATGAACACATTGGCGCAAACAAAAGGAAACTTGGCCCTTTTCATGTCGTTCTGCAAGTTGACGATTTTTGCGTCCCATTCATGGTTGCCGACGGCACTGAGGTCGAAGCCCGTGCGGTTCATCAACTCGATCATGGGATAGTTGACGGGCGAGTATTGGTCGTTGACGGGATTGCCCGTGCGGTTGTCGCCCGCCGAAAAAAGCAGCAGGTCGGGATAGACGGCGCGCAGGCTGTCGACCATGGCGGCAAACTTGGGGAACTGGTCAATGCTGGAATGCATGTCGTTGACCGAGAGGATGACTATTTCGGCATCGCCCACAGACAACTGATTCTCAGTTTGTTTCGTCGGAACGGCTTGTTCATTCACGCCATCGTCACGAGTGCGAAGCAACAGGAAAAGCACTACAGCAACCAAGGCAAGCGCCAACAACAACTTCTTCTTGTTCATAGGACAACTGATGATTGAATTTGCAGCAAAGTTACGAAAAAAATTCTTACCTTTGCGCCGTCATGTCGAAGAAAAGCCAAAACGATTACCCGAGCGGGAGCCGGACGAGCTGGAAGGTGGTCATCACCTACTTGTTCGTCATCGCACTGTGCGCGGCCTTGTTTTACTACATCTTCAACCTGCGCAAGAGCATCGAGAGCCAACGCTCCAACATCAACTCCCAGCACGAAGCGCTCAGCTGGGTCAACGAGTTCACCAAAAACGTCCATGCCGCCCAAAACGCCGCCAACCTATACGCCTTCACCGAACAGCAGAAATACAAACGCGAGTTCAATGCCTACCGCGACATGATTGAGTCCTTGACCGACTCATTAATGACTTTTGAGATTAGCAAAGACAACAAATTGATGGTAAACGAGATAAACAAGCTCATTAAAAGCAAAGGTCGAATCAGTAGCGAGTTGTCTCGACAGTTCCATGATTTCAACCCGTTGGCCGAGTTCGACCGCACCATCGATGCCTACTCACCCCCGCCACCCGAGGAGGAAATCGTGGTCACCACTGTCTCGAAAGACACCGTACTCCGCGTGCCAAAGGCAGAGAAAAAGAAGAGTTTTTGGCAACGTGTAGGCAACGTGTTCAGCCCCGACGAAAAAGAGGAAGACAGTCTGGTGTATTTCAGCATCGAACGCACCGACACGCTGCGCATACAACAACAGCCTACCGACACCATCGACATCCTCGCCGACCTGCGCATCCTCTCCGAGAAAGCCAAAACCGAATACTGGAGCAAAATCAAGCAATACGAGAAGAACACGCAAGAACTGACCAAGGCCGACAACCAACTCTCGGAACAGATATCCACCTTATTAATCCGCCTCAACCAAGAAATCCTCGACTCCACCGTCGCCGAAATCGAAAAAAGCGAGTTGATCATCCACGAGAACACGAAGACCTCCATTCTCATCGGCGCGGCAACATTGGCCTTAATCATCATTTTCATCATATTGATTATCAGCGACGTAAACAAAGGATATCGAGCCCGTCGCGCCGCCGAGGAAGCCAAGAGAAAGACCGAGGAAATCATGGAAAGCCGCCACAAGCTGCTGCTCTCGGTGTCGCACGACATCAAGGCGCCGCTCACTTCCATCATGGGCCACGTGGAACTCATGGACAAGTCCGAGAACGAGAAAGACATCGTCTCCATCCAACAATCCGCCGACCACATCCTCAACCTCCTCAACAATCTTTTGGAGTACTCCCGCCTCGAACAAGGCAAGCTGCAAATCAACAAGGAGACTTTCGACATCGTACAGCTTTGCGAAGAGATTGCAGAAATGTTTGCCCCCATCGCCAAGCACAAGAACCTGCAATTCAACTTTGAGAACACCATCGGAACGGGCACACACATCAACTCCGACAAGCTTAAAATCAGGCAGATATTAACCAACATCATTTCCAATGGCATCAAATACACCTTGGAAGGCAGCGTCTGCTTCAAGGCTCGCTTAGGGCGCAGCCTGGTCGTCTTCGACATCATTGACACCGGCGTAGGCATCCCGCAAGACAAACTGGAAGAGGTGTTCAAGCCTTTCGTGCGCATCGAGACCTACAACCAGTTCGCCGAAGGCAGCGGCTACGGAATGTCGGTCGTCAAAGGTCTCGTCGACCTGCTCGGCGGCGAAATCCACACCGAGTCGGAAGTGGGAAAAGGATCACACTTCGAGGTTAGGATTCCTGTAGAAGAGGTAGACCAGCCTATTGAAGAAAAGAATGAAGTAACAGGTAGCAATAAAAAGAGCCTCAATATCTTAGTATTCGATGATGACAACACCTTGCTCTCGGTCATCGACAACATGCTGCACCGTCTCGGACACCAAGCCGTTCCTTGCCGTTCGATGAACGATTTAGACAACGCCATGCAGCAAATCCAAGACTACGACTACATCCTCACCGACCGTGAGATGGGTGCAGTGACAGGCAACGACGTGCTCCATCAGGTCAAGGAAGTCGACCCCAAGAAACCCATCATCCTGATGACTGGCCGCATCGAGTACACCACCGAGAAAGCCAAGGAAGAAGGTTTTGATGGATTCTTGCAAAAACCATTCAACCTTAAGCAATTAGAAAACCTGTTCGGAAGCGTTGCTTTAAGTGATAACGAAACCGAAACCGCTTTCCCCGACTTCCCGGCCTTTAGCGAGATGATGGGCAATGACAAGGAAGCCATGACCGCGATTCTCAATGTCTTCGTGCAGTCGACAGCCGATGATTTGGTTGCAATGAACACTTTAATTGAAGAGTCGGATTTTGTTGGTATGCAGAGCCTTTGCCACAAGATGCTTCCCATGTTCACCCAACTGGAACGCGACACCACCTTCCTATCCAAGATGAACGCCCTTCGCGGCACTGGAAAAAAAGAGAAGCATTACCGCAAATGGAAAGACGACTCCCGTCGATTCATGGAACAAACCGACGAACTGATGGACTTGTTGGCGGAGAAATACGGGATTGGCTGATTATTTGGCAAGGTGGAAACGGTAGCCGTCCCAGACGAACTCCTTCTCCTCTTTCCCCTTCACAGAATAAACTGTAGCCTTGATGTTTTTGCCGGTACGGGGCAACGAAAGCACCACCACAGGACGTTCTTCAAACCACCGGCCAAATTCTTCCATAGTCATCTGTTTCCTCTCGCCAGTCACATGGTCGTTGGCATAGTACCACTGTTCGCCGTCAAACTCATACTCCTTGGACGAAGTCAGGCTGGACAACTCCTCAATATCGATGGCATCAGGAATCGTGACCAACTTATGCGTAGCCTTGTCGTACAAATAAAAGATGACACCGTCATACTGTCCTTCGTCATGAGGCACACCATCGATGGTACCGCCTGTGTTCTCAGCGAACACCTTATGCTTGCCATCGGCGCAATTCCACGCCACCATCTCCACGAAAACAGTGTTCCTGTAGATTTCGGTGGTTCCTTCATTTTCGTATTCATCGACAAACTCCGTATCATACCTGAAATAGCCGTTCTTTTCGTCCAGGAGAATCGTAGTGCCATCGTCCAAAGGTTTTTTTTGGAGATAGTTTTTCCATGCTTCACTCATAGGGCCACGCACCTCATCCTCGGGTTCGGCGAGTATGAACGAGACGAACTCCTTGATGGATCCGGTTTTCCCAAAGGTTCCTACTTCATACATATATGCCTTTTCGTACGGCAACTGTGCGTATGAACTCATACAGAAAAGCATCATTATTGTTCCACAGATGAGTTTAGACTTGTTCTTCATAATAATACTGTTTTGATAGTTTATAGTTCTATCCCGTAAAGATGCATCTTATTGTACAAGGTCTTGCGGTCGATTTGCAACAGCTTGGCCGCCACGGTCTTGTTGCCCCTCGCCTTCTGCAAGGCGGCCTCAATCTGTTCCTTCTCGTGCTCTGGGCGCAGTGCCCAGTCGTCTTCGGCGGCAGGCGTGATGATGTTTTTCTTGTTGGGTGGGCTGAACACAGGAAGGTCGTCCATCTCGATGTTCTCGCCCTCGGCGAAGAGCACGCAGCGGCGCAACACGTTGCGCAACTCACGCAGGTTGCCGTTCCAACGTTGTTCCTTCATTCGCCGTAGGGCATCGTCGGAGACGCCTTTCACGTTCTTGCCCAGCTCCTCGTTGGCCTGACGGATGAAAAACGCCGTCAGTTCCTCGAAGTCTTCGAGGCGGTCGCGCAAGGGCGGTACCTCGATGGCGAACTCGTTGATTCTGTGGAACAAGTCCTGACGAAAGCGTCCTTCTTCAATGGCTTGCTCCAGGTTCTCGTTGGTGGCGGCGAGGATGCGTACGTCGACGTGAATGTCGGTGGCCGAACCCACGGGCCTCACTTTCTGCTCCTGCAAGGCGCGGAGCAACTGCATCTGCACCTCGTAGGGCAGGTTGCCCACCTCGTCGAGGAACACCGTGCCACCCTTGGCCTGCTCAAAGACACCCTTCTTGTCGGCGATGGCGGAGGTGAACGAGCCTTTCAGATGCCCAAACAACTCACTGGGTGCCAGTTCTTTGGATAGGCTTCCGCAGTCGACGGGAATGAAAGGGCCGTCCTTGTATTGGCTATGGTCGTGGATCATACGGGCGATGTATTCCTTTCCCGTACCACTCTCGCCCAGGATGAGCACAGAGAACTTTGTGGGCGCCACCAACTCGACATGCTTGTATAGCCGTTGCATGGCTGGGCTTTTGCCCTTGACCCATTGCTTGTTGGCGGGCAAAAACGCCTCTTCCGCCTCTTCCTCGGTGGAAGTCATGGCAGCAGAGATCTTCTCTTCGAGCACGCTGGGATTGATGGGTTTCTTGAGGTAGTCGAAAGCGCCAAGCTTCATGGCCGACACGGCGGTCTGCACTTCGGCATAGCCCGTCATCACGATGATAGGCACCTTGCTTTTCAGCTTTTCGCGCACCCAAGTCATCAATAGGATGCCGTCGCCGTCGGGAAGGCGCAAGTCGGTAAGAATCAAGTTGAAAGCTCCGTTGGAGATTTCAGCCTTAGCCTGCTCGTAGCGCGAAGCCAGCACAGCCTCATAGCCGTTCTTCTTCAGCCACGACTGGATCATCAGGCCGAAGGAAGCGTCGTCTTCCACAACTAGAATTCTACATTTCATGGCGCAAAGATAAGAAAAAATCCGTTGATTCCACAAAAATACACACAAAAAAAAGCCTCACATTGGGGAAATGTGAGGCTTTTTGAAAAAAAATTGAAAACGAGCAGTTCCGTAAAACGGATTTTATTTGATGGATACTACCAAATAATTCGAGATACTCCAGAAAGCTTCCTTGTCGATGACTTGGAGGATTTTGTTGCCATCCTCGTTCTCAACGACTTCATAGCTGTTCTCCGGGTGGTTGGTCATGAACTTGGGTTTCTTGGTGTTGAGCGGTATGGACTCGACTTCTCGCTTGTCCATCTTGACGAACTGGCCTTTGTCAAAGCCTTGTTTCGATATGGCGCTTGAGGAGAAGAGTCCGCCCTTGCTGAGGATGCCCTTGTCGATCAAGGTTTGCTGAGGGGCGATGCAAATCCACACTGTGTTGAGCATGGAGTCTTGGTTCTCTATTGTGGCCTGCTGCACGGCGTTCTGAACCGTCATGACGTCAAGGTTGCTGCTCAGCTCATCGATATTGTCACTCAAGTCGGAGACCTGTTCGTTGAGCATGGCAATCTGTTGCTTGCTCTGCTGAAGCTCGTCCTTGAGGCCGGCAACATAGACGTCTTTCTCTTCCAGCTGCTTCTTAAGGCGGCTTACGGTTTGGCTGAGGGCCTGGGAACTGGCGCCCTGCTCGGCCAATTGTTTCTCCAATCTATCGATCTTCTGACGATTCTCCTTAAGAGTCTGTTGGATGGCATTGATTTCCGAAACGGCCCTTTGGGTGTTGCCTTCCTGGTTCTCCATCAGAATGATGCTCTCCTGAGCGCGCACCGCTTCCAAGGCATTCTCAATCTCGTTGATGGTATTCAAAGCCTGATTGAAACCACCTTTGGCAGCTACCGCTTCGGTGTAGAGCGAATCTCGCTCCGCCAGCAACACCTGATACTTCTCGGAACGTTCCACATCGCAGGCAGTGACCCACAAGAGAACGCTTAACCCGCAAACGAATGTCAATTTAGCTTTCATCATGTTGATTTTTTGCATTAAACCTATATCATATTTCATACCTAACTATGAAGCTAAAGACAATTTATTGAATATCAAGTTATTACAAAACAAAGCAAACAACAACAAACTGTGGAAAAGTGTGGAATTGTGTCATCGCCTACTGTATCAAACTGAGGAATCTTGTAGACTTAGAGATAGACAAAACCCGTGCATTTGTGGCGAGGCAAGGGGAACACCGAGGTGGTTGGGGCAAGACGAACGTGTTTTTTGCTGAACTGTTGGTAGAGGCACTGCATGGCCTTTTCGGGCGTGTTGTTGTTCTCGCTGAGGTGGCAAAGCATGATGTTCTTGATTTGTGGATGGTAGATCTCGGCGAGAAAGCGAGCCGTCTCGATGTTGCTCAGATGCCCGAAAGGTCCTGAGATTCTTTGTTTCAGAATATATGGATAAGGGCCTTTTTCGAGCATCTCCACGTCGTAGTTGGACTCGATAACGATGTTGTCGGCACATCGGACCTTTTCTTTCACCACATTGTCGAGCATCCCGATATCGGTGGCAATAATCAATGTATGTCCTTCATATTCAAAGCAATACCCCATCGCCCCTCTCCCATCGTGCATGATGGGGTAAGCCTCGATGCGTATGCCGCAGATCTCGAACGGGCAGAACGGCTCCACCTCTTTTAGAAGGATGGGGGCAACACCTTTCGTGGCCTTGCCTTCCATGATACCTTGAAGACAGTCGGGATGCGCATGGATGGGGATGGCCGCCTGACGGGTCAGTGTCTCCAAGCCCTTCACGTGGTCGATATGGTCGTGCGTAACCAAAATGGCCTTGATGCCACCCAAAGGCAAATCGTTTTGCGCCAAGCATTTGACGATTTGCGTCGCACTGATGCCCGCGTCAACAAGCACACCTTCGTCCTGCTTGCCCACGTAATAGCAATTGCCGCTGCTGCCAGAGGCAAAACTGCAAAAAACAAAAGGCGACATGAAGGAGAAGAGATCCATTGCAAATCATTTAAGGCGCAAAAGTAGTCATTAAATCGGTTTTTTCCTTATTTTTGTCCCCAAATTTATCAACAAATGGAAAACAACTTCGATCCCAACGCCGCCGCTGTTGCCGATTCCGGCATCTATGGCCTGCCCTGCTCAGCCGAGGAAGCGCAAATCATCATCATTCCCGTGGAATGGGAGCTCACCACGAGCTACAACCGTGGCACCGTCGACGGTCCCGCCACAATCATGGAGGCCTCTTTGCAGGTCGACCTCTGCCACCACGACTACCCCGACCTGTGGCAAAAAGGCATCTGGTTGGACGAGTTCCCCAAGGAATTGCGCGAGTTGCACGACGAGATGGCACCGCTGAGCGAGGACATCATCAATGCTTTGTACGAAGGCACCATCGACGACGAGCCGGAGAAATACGCCGAACTTTACGCCCGCATCGAAGCCGCCACAGAGAAGAAAAACGCCTGGCTCCGTGAGCGCATCGCCTACTGGAAGACACAAGGCAAGGTGGTGGGTCTTTTGGGCGGCGACCACAGTTGCCCCCTCGCCTATCACCAATACCTTAATAGTATAGGTGTGGAATACGGCATCCTCCACGCCGATGCCCATTGCGACCTGCGCAAGGCCTTTGAGGGATTCAAATACTCACATGCCTCAATCTTCTACAACACACTGAAATTCAGCAATATGAAAAAACTCGTACAAGTCGGCATCCGCGACTACTGCCATCAGGAGAAGGCCTTGTCCGAGAGCCAACCCGAGCGCATCAAGGTCTTCTTCGACCGCGACTGCCGCCGCCGCATGTACGAAGGCACGACTTGGAAAGACATTGTAGACGAGATGGTTGCGGCCTTGCCTGAAAAGGTCTACCTCTCCATCGACATCGATGCCCTTGACCCGAAGCTCTGCCCCAACACGGGCACGCCCGTGCCTGGCGGATTGGAATACGAAGAGCTGACGTACCTCCTCAACCGCATCCGTGAGGCCGGCAAGGACATCATCGGCTTCGACCTCTGCGAGGTGTCGCCCTCACCTGATGGCGGCGACTGGGACGGCAACGTTGGGGCTCGCGTGCTGTTCCACCTCTGCGGCGTGGCAGCGAAATAAAAAACATCGTAATTGTAATACCAATATAATTTTTATATAACTTTGCCCAATCATTCACTAAGCCGAAATTTTAATTCGGCACAGCCAACCTAACGATTTCAAACCCATTTAGAAAATGGCACTGAACAACCTATTCACCAAGGGAAGCAACCGCGAGAAGCACTTCTTCCCCACCTACCTGCAACAGGCCGAGGCGGCACAGGTGGCCGCCAAATACCTCAAGGAACTTGTCAAGAGTGACGACCCTGAAGAACGTCGGCTGCTCACCCGCATGATCAAGAAACAAGAGACCACTGGCGACGAACTGCTGCGCGAGTTCTACGTCGAACTCAACGAGGCCTTCGTCACGCCCTTCGACCACGAGGACATGAACGCCCTCGCCATGGGGCTCGACACCTTCCTCGACTTCATCAACCACTCGGCCAAGACCATCCTGATGTACACGCCCAAGAAAATCGACAAGCAAATCAAGGAAATCGTCGACAACATCCACGAGGACGCCAACACCATGATCCAGATCTTCAACCTGCTCGAAGACCTCGGCAAGAACCACAAGGAAATCGGCGAGTTGTGCGACAAGGTGACCCAAATCGAACATACCGTCGACGAAATCTATGGCGACTACATCTCCTACCTTTTCGAGAACGAGAAAGACGAGATCGAGTTGCTGAAATACAAGGAGATAGCCCAAGCCGTTGAAGACACCACCGACCGTGCGAAAGACGTCACGGGCATCGTGAAACTGCTGATCATAAAAGAATCGTGATGAACCTCTTGACCATAGCCATCATCCTGTCCATCGTCCTTGCCTTCGTCTTCACTTTCCTGAACGGCATGAACGACGCGGCCAACTCCATCTCGACCATCATCGCCACCAAGGTGATGACACCCGTGCAGGCCATCCTGTGGGCCTCGTTTTGGGAGTTCGCCGCCTTCCTCATCATCCGCCTCGTGCTCAACCAGCAGTTCGCCGTGGGTAACACCATGGCCAACTTCGCCGAGCAAAGCGTCATCGACCCCTACCTCATCCTCTCCGCCCTTGTCGGAGCGGCAATATGGGTGGCGATATGCACCAAGAGCGGGATGCCCATCTCCACTTCGCACGCCCTCATCGGCGGCATCATCGGAGCGGCATGGTTCGTCAACGGCAGCGCTGTGCTGCAAATGAAACCCATCCTCATCACCTTGGCATTCATCGTCTTATCCCCCCTCATCGGACTGTTCCTGGGTTTCTTCTTGGAATGCGTTTTCTTGAAAATCTGCAAAAACAAGCCTCGGAAGCGTGTCGACAAACTCTTTAGGATACTACAGCATTTCTCGACGGCGGCTTTCTGCATCGGCCACGGCTCCAACGACGCGCCTAAGACCATGGGCATCATTGCCGTGCTGATGGCCAGCGTGTTCACTACAGATGGCGTAAGCGAAGGCATGAAAGCGTTCATCGGCAACTTCTACGACAGCAGCCGGGGGTTCCACATCCCTGACATTCTGGCCGTTTCGTGTTATATCATCATGTCATTGGGCATTTTGATTGGGGGCAAGAACGTCATTAAGACCATGGGCGGCGGTTTGGCCAAGATCACACCTGTCAGAGGTTTCTCGGCAGAGTTCGCAGGTGCCACTACCTTGATTGCCACCTCGTTCCTTGGCATTCCCGTCAGCACGACACACACCATCACAGGCGGCGTCATCGGCGTAGGCCTCACAGATGGCATGAAATCCGTGAAATGGGTCACGGCCAAGCGCATCGTCCTGTCGTGGATACTCACCATCCCAGTGCCGCTCGTCATCGGCGGACTCCTGAACCTGTTGTTTCACCTCTTAGTAAAGTAATGCCATGAGCCTCAACAGTTTCTTCCAGTATTTCGTCCCCAAGGAAAAAAAATTCTATCCGCTTTACGAGAAGCAGGCGGAATACATCGACAAGGCCGCCAAACTGCTGCGGCAGATGCTCCTTGAGACCGACCTCGAACGGCTACAGAAGCTGAAAGCGGACATCAAGGCCTGCGAGACGGGTGGCGACGCCGTCTTGGACGAGTTCCACAGCACGCTTTTCTGCACCGTCCTTACGCCTTTCCAACGCGAGGACGTCCACGAACTGGCAGAGTTGATGGACGACTTAATGGATCGCATCGACGACTGCGGCAACATTGTCCTCACCCGCCGTTTCCTGGACGTAGACGAAGACCTCACCACCATGGCGGAAAACATCATGTTTGCCACCGAGAGCCTGAGCAACATCATCAGCCGCATCCCCTATCTTTCGGACGACAATAAACGAAAGGAAATCAACCGCCTCTGCCAAGAAATCAAGACCCTTGAGCACGACAACGACGAACGCTACGGCAGTTACATCCACAAACTCTTCAACCAAAACTACAGCCTCACCGAAATCATCAAACGCAAAGACCTCGTGCAAGTGCTTGAAAACACGACCAATTCGGTCAAGTATATATCGGATAAAGTTAGAAGTATAATAAGTAAACTGTAAATCAATAGCTATCAGCTGTCAGCTGTCAGCAATCAGCTGTCAGCCATCAGCAATCAGCTGTCAGCCATCAGCAATCAGCTGTCAGCAATCAGCAATCAGCTGTCAGCAATCAGCAATCAGCAATCAGCAATCAGCTGTCAGCAATCAGCAATCAGCTGTCAGCTGTCAGCAATCAGCAGTCAGTAGTCAGCTGTCAGCCTCGGTTCAAACAAGCTGAGAGCTGAAAGCCCAAAAACAAAACACCATGCGACAAATCATCACTAGCCTGTTAGACAACGACCTCTACACCTTCAGCGTGTGCTACGCCTACCTCCAGAAGTTCCCCCGCGCCATGGGACAATACACTTTCGTCGACCGCAACAACACGGTCTATCCCGAGGGTTTCGCGGAGAAGCTTCGCGAGCAGTTCGACAGCTATGCCAACATCCGCATCACCGACGAAGAAGTGCATTTCATGAAGCGGAAATGCTACTACTTCCCGCTGTGGTTTTTCACCTTCCTGCGCGGTTTCCATCTGCGGCCCAACGAGGTCGAGGTGAGCCAAGACGAGGAAGGTCATCTGCACATCCAAGTGACGGGCCTTCTGTGGCGCACTGTGTTTTGGGAAATGCCTATCCTGGCCACCGTCTCAGAGTTGATGCACGAACTGAAAGGCGAGTTTGAGCACTACGATGCCGAGAACGAATACCAAAAGTCCTACGCCAAGGGCATCCGTCTTATCAGCAACAGCGTAAAATTCAGCGACTTCGGAACACGTCGTCGTTTCTCCTTCGCACACCAGGACTTGGTGATTCGTTCGTTCATCGAGGCACAGGAACAATTCTCCAAGACCTATTTCGTGGGTACCAGCAACGTGCTGCTGGCCATGAAATACGACCTCACCCCCATCGGCACCATGAGTCACCAGTTCATCGAGACCTGCTCGCTCTACGGTTACAACGAGGCCAACTACATCGCCATGGACTACTGGCAGGAGGTCTACGCCGGCAGCCTGGGTGTGTTCCTCTACGACACCTACACTCGCAAGGCCTTCTTCCAGAACTTCACCCAACTCCACGCAAAGTTGTTTGACGGCCTGCGCGTCGACAGCGGCGACAACTATGAGGCTTTGGAGGACATCATCGAGAAATACAAGGAACTCGGCATCGACCCAGCGCAGAAGTCCATCATCTTCAGCAACGGCCTGAACGTCGACGAGGCCATAGCCATCCACGAGGCCGTGGCAGGCCGAATGCAGGATTCGTTCGGCATTGGCACCCACCTCACCTGTGATATCGACAACGTGAAGGCCATGAACATCGTGGTGAAGCTCACGGCGGCCAAGATCACCGAGAAGCGCAACTGGAAGAAAGTGGTCAAGCTCAGCGACGACCTCGGCAAATACACCGGCGACCCAGAAGAGATCGAGATTTGCAAGAAGACGTTGGAGATAGAGTAACAGAAAGACATGCGGAAATGGTTGTCAAACATATAAAAAGCAGGCTGCCCAAAGGCAACCTGCTTTTTCTTTCATAACCGCCTATGGTTCAGTTGTGATAGTCCCGATAATACACACAGTTGGATGACACCGCACCATGATAGGCTGTGCCTGCATATTGGTCGAACTCGTTGAACTGCTTGTCGGCGACCACCATATGGTAGGCCCAATACGATGTGTTCTGCTCCATCAACTGCTGGGCGTTCTTAGCCTGGGCGAAAATGATATGCGCCAGCAGCTCCCTGTCGGTGGCCGTCTTCCTGGCTTTCTCCAGATAGGCATTCGACAACTCTAGCGTGTTCTTATAAGCCGTGGCATCGGGACCGAACTTCCAATAGCTGAAGGCATTGTCGTTGTCGAAACGAAGGTAATGGCGGAAATAGCCCGTCCTACTGGCGTTATAGAAGAAGTTGGCAATCAAATAGTTGGCCATGGCAGCCTCGTCGCCTTTCTTGTCGCCGAGCTTCTGTAGCTGGATAAGGGCATTGGTCACGTCGAGCTCGCTCATGTTGTCGTGGATGAAGGGGAAGTAGTCAATGTAGTCGGCACGCATGATGTATTCTTCATCACCGCTGTAATACACCTCGATATTGTGTCCGAAAATAAGGCGCGAGACCTGCAAGCGGGTATGCTTCTCAAAGAGGCTCTTGGCCGTCTTGAAGTCGCCGTCGGTGAGACGCAGCACGCCTTTCACATAAGAGAGGTAGTTGTTGGGGTTGGCAATATCAACCGTGCTGTTCTCGGCGAGGTATTCCTCCAACGGGGTTTTCTTCTTCTTGTTGAGGAAGGTCTGGATGTCGTTGACCAGTGCCTCGGTGGGTTCGTCCGTCACTTGGACAATGTGATGCAGCGTCAGGTACGACTTGGCCTTCTCGCCTTGCAAGGCATAGCGGTTGGCAAGCACCATGCCGACGAAGGTGTTATAGGCGTAGTTGTAGTTATAGTTCGCATCGCCCTTAATCAGGTCGGCGTAGTTGTTAAAGAGATATCGCTCGGCGTCGGCGTCGATCTTCGGTTGGCGGCAGATGTCGATGTAGGCGGTCAGATGGTTCACCATGTCCATATAATCGGTGTCGGTCGACTTCACGTTGCCGAGGCATCTTGAAGCCAGGTCGAAGTCCTTGTTCAGGAAATGCAGATACGACGAGGCGAGGTTCCAGAAGTTCTTGTCGGAGGCCTTGTCGCGCTGCGTGTCGCTGACTCTCATGGCCTGGTTGAAGAAAGCCTTACCCTCCGTGTCGGTAGGACTCAGATAGGGATAACGAGAGACCTTGCTTTCACCCTCCCAGTTGGGCTCGGAGGAGAGCATACGGCGTTCAAGCATGTTGACGGCACGCACCATCAGCACCTTGGCCTGGATGGCATCGGGGTCGGTGACCACGATTTTCTCGATTTCGTTGACGGGGTTGTTGAAATCGCTGTAGCCCATCATGAAGAAGATGTTGTTGCGTTCGTTGTTGTCGGCGGCACCAGCCACAAAGTCGGCGAAGTTGATGTCATTTTCCATGCCCATAGTCAACGACGTGTAGGCCATGGTCTTCAGGTCGTAGGAGTTGGCGAACACGCGGATGAAGGCACGGTTGGCCTTCACGGTCTCACCCATGCCGCGCAGGGCGCCCGCCTTCTGGCTGAGGGCGTAGTAATACATCTCGGTGCGCATCTTCAGCGGTTCCACGTACTGGTCGAAGAGTTGCACGGCCTCTTGGTAGCGGCGCGTGTAGTGCGCCAATCGCACCAGTTGGTAGCCGTAGCGCAACTTTAACTCATTGTCGCTCTCAGCGTTCCAACTCTTGGCGAGCACGGTCTTCACCTTGTCGTAGTCCAAGTCGCCAGCGTTGTGTTCATATTCAGGCAGGTCCCAGTAGTAGTCTGCATCCTCGCCGGGAATGATGCGCATGTATGGCTCCAGGTATTTGGCGTAGGCCAGATAGAGCAAAGCCTGCTTGTGGCTCTTCATGAAACCAGCATTGGCGAACGAGAGGTTGCTGTCTTTCGCCGCCTTGCCCTTGGAGAGGTTCTGGAGGTCTTCACGCGATGCCTTGAACACCAGATATTGGGTGTCTTCGTAGTTCAGTCCCAGATACTGGCTCCACTCCTCGATGTTGCCATTCCGGAGCGTGTCGTTGGTGTAATAGCGACTGCCGTAGACCAGCAAGAAAGGCCTATAGCGCTCGTCGCTCATGATTTCCTGGTTGAAGAGGTTGTAGTAATACCAATCCCCTTCGTCCCATCCGCAGGCAAATGACTTGCCCCACAACGCCGTCAGCATGACGGCAACGAATAAGAGTTTCTTTCGCATATTCATTAGGTTTTTAATTGACATTCATTTTTTTGACGCGGGACTTCGGAACTTCGAGACGCGAGACCCGCAATTGTTATTTTAGTTCATCTATGGTATATCGGTTCAGGAAACCTTGGCTCAGGTGGAAATAGACCCACGGGAAGTCGCGGTCGATCTGGCGGTCAAGGTATTGTTTCGCTTCGGCGAGCAGTTCGGGCGTGATGGTCTCAATCTTGACGGTGAAGCCCGCGTTGACGTAAAGCCCTTGCACGAAACCGTCTTCCTTCACGAGGTAGAGGTTGTCGTCCTGCTTCTCGAACATAGGCGTTTGGAGGTCGTCCTCAGTGAGGCCGTTGATGAGTTTCACCTGCCCGAAATGATTGGTGACGATGCCCCACGAGTAGATGGGCAAGATGACATCGAAGTCGAGCGGGTAGTCGTTGATGTTGGTCGTGTAGGCCTTCAGCAGTTCCATGTCGAGGATGGAGTTGCGTGTCATGCCTTCCATGGGACTTGAGGTGGCGTAGCACATCAGGCTGCCCCTGCTGACAGGCGGCACGCCAGTTTTCTCGCGGTCGCGGATCTGGTGCAGTCGCAGCGTGCAACTGAGGTTGCGCAGCGACTTCTCGGCCAGCGCCTCAAGGAACCGGAAGTAGGTGTCGCGGGTGCGTTCCGTCCAGTCGCAGTCGATTTGGATTTCGTCGTAATGGATGTCGGCCTTGCCCATATAATGCGCGATGCCGTTGCAGACGTTGGCGGCCAGCCGTGAGACAGACTCGTCATCGGTGCGATTATAGAACGTCTCGTTGGTGATGAACACCACGGGGATGACCGTGACGCTGTCGTTGGGGAGCACCTCTTTGTCGAACCCCTGTATGGGCCCAACAGGGACAGCCACGCCACCTTCCATGGCCACGTCGAAGAGACGGACGAAGAGGCGTTGGCTCCCGAGTTGGCTGAAATACCCACGCTCCGTCTCCCCTATCGCACACTTCGACTTCCAGTAATAGAAGTCCACGTCGTGACTACGCTTGGGCGAGCAAGCGGCCAGCACAAGTGAGAGCAGGACGATAATGAGCAAAAAACGCTTCATATAGGTTTTATTTAGCGGCAAAGATAGTTTTTTTTCGATAATCAGAACGTCTTCCTCCACCCGCATCCATTCCTCCATTTGGAGCATCCGTAAGCCGTCTTGCCTTTGATGACATGCCCTTTGCCGCATAGCGGACATGGTTGTCCGATGATGGCGTCGGGATTGGCTTCCGCTGTCGCTGGTTTGGCTTTCTTCGGTTTGGGTGTCGGGTCTTTCTTGGGCGTCGCTTTCTTCGGCTTTTCCTCCACCACCGCAATCGCTACACGACGGTTGCTGTTATCCATCATCACCGTGGTGACAATCTCCGTGACCATCTGTTTCAGTTCGTCAAGAAATTGTCGGGCTTCGTATTTGTGTTGCTCAATCTCGCGGAGTTTCTTCTCCCAGATGCCCGTCAGTTCGGCACTTTTCAGCAAGTCTTCACGGATAAGTCCGATGAGTTCGATGCCCGTTGGCGTGGGTTCGAGGCTCTTGCGCACCTTTTTTATATAATTGCGCTTAAATAGGGTTTCTATGATGGCGGCACGTGTGGAAGGACGCCCGATGCCGTTTGCTTTCATCACCTCTCGTAGGGCTTCGTCGTCAACTAACTTGCCTGCCGTCTCCATGGCACGTAGCAGGGTGGCCTCGTTGTATGGCTTTGGCGGCGAGGTCCACTTTTCGGCTAATTGCGGCTGGTGAGGCCCGTGTTCGCCTTTGGTGAAGACGGGCAAGGTCTTTTCCTCGTCCTCCTGCCCTTCCTTTTTCTCATCGTCCTGTTTCACCGGCTTGATGACCTCGCGCCATCCCGGCACCAAGATTTGCTTGCCCGAAGTCTTGAATTCCACCTCCTCCACTTTGCCCAAGACCGTAGTCGTAGCAAACTGACAGTCAGGGTAAAACACGGCGATGAAATGGCGGCACACCTCATCATAGACCTTTTCCTCGGCAAAACTCAATCCCGTGGGCACTACGCCCGTCGGGATGATGGCATGGTGGTCGGTGACTTTGCTGTTGTCGAACACCTTCTTGCTCTTGGGCAGTTTCTTGCCTGACAACGGCGCGGTGTATTGGGCGTAATTGGTCAGTCTCGCCAAGATGTCGGGACACTTGGGATAGATGTCGTCGCTCAAGTAGGTGGTATCCACGCGCGGATAAGTGGTGTATTTCTTCTCGTATAGGCTCTGTATGGTTTGCAGGGTCTGTTCGGCGGAGAAACTGTATTTTTTGTTGCACTCCACCTGCAACGAGGTGAGGTCATAGAGCCTTGGTGGAGCCTCTGTGCCGTTTTTCTTCTGCACTCCAGTCACCTCAAACTCTTTGCCCCTTATCGACTCGAGCGCTTTTCTGCCCTCTTCTTCGTTCTTGATGCGGTTGCGGAACTTGTCGGTGTTTCCCGATTCTTCATCTTCGGGAGCCACCATGTTAAAGAGAGTGTCGCGATACACCGTTGAGAGCAGCCAGTACTGCTCGGGCTTGAAGTTGGCAATCTCATGGTAGCGGCTGACTATCAACGCCAAGGTAGGCGTCTGCACCCTGCCGATGGACAACACCTGTCGGTTTTGGCCATATTTCAAGGTGTAGAGCCGCGTGGCGTTCATGCCTAAAAGCCAGTCGCCGATGGCGCGTGAGAGTCCCGCCTCGTAAAGCGACTGAAAATCAGACTGGTCTCTCAGGCTCTTAAAGCCTTCGCTGATGGCCTCTTCGGTGAGCGAGTTGATCCAAAGGCGTTTCACGGGACACTTCACTGCGGCCTTCTGCATCACCCAGCGCTGGATGAGTTCGCCCTCCTGTCCGGCATCGCCGCAGTTCACGATTTCATCGGCCTTCTGGAACAGTCCCTCGATGATGTGGAACTGTCTCTCGTAGTTCTTGTTGTCTATCAACTTGATACCGAAACGCGGCGGAATCATCGGCAACCGGCTCAACGCCCACGCCTTCCATTGGTCGGTGTAGTCGTGAGGCTCCTTCAGCGTGCAAAGATGTCCGAAAGTCCAGGTCACCTGATAGCCGTTGCCTTCCATATAACCATCATGTTTGGTATTGGCTCCCAACACTTTGGCGATGCTACGGGCGACATCCGGTTTTTCGGCGATACAGACGATCATTGGATTTCAGATTTCAAGATTTAAAATTCAAGATTTTAGAGTTTCGGATTTCAAATCTGCCGCACGCAGTTTCATCAGATATTCAGCTTTGTCTTTTTGTGCCACAAACCACACCAAATCAGCGGGTTGGAAGGTGATTTTCGCTGAGGGATTGAGGATGAAATGCCTGTCGCGCTCGATGGCAATCACCATGGCGTCGTATTTGTCGGCCAATCCTGAATCCATCAAGGCCACGCCGACGAAGGGGCTGTCGGGCTCCACCTCCACCTTGTAGAGGTCAACCTCGCCTTCCTCATGTTCATGAATCAACGTGTCATCAAAGACCTCCACCTTGGGCAACAGCAGCCGCAAATGGTCTTCATGGCCCACGAAAGTAATCCTGTCGAACGGGAACAACTGGAAGTCGGACTTGGGCAACTCAAAGACCTGCTTGCCGCGCTCCACGCTCACCACGCTCACGTTGTAGTTGTCGCGGAAGTCGGTGTCCCTGATGACTTGGCCTGAATAGGTGCTGTCGGGACTGAGCGTCATTTTCTGTAAGTGGCAGTTCTCTTGCAGGATTTCGGGGATGGTGAACACCTGCACCGACTGGCGCTTGTTCAAGTTGTCCATGAACCGCTCCTCGATGCGCTTGTAGAACTTCATCGCCGGACTCAATGCCTTCAGCAAAATGGTGTAAATCAAGGCAAATCCGATATTGATCAGATGATACCATGGCGAGCCGATGCCGAGACACGACCAGAACAGACCGTTCAGGAAATGTTGGATGACACTATAGGCAAGCACCCAAACGATGACAGTTCGAAGAATAAAGACAATGAGTATCAAGGTCTTATTGAAACGGCTTGCGTCCATTAGCTTATGTGTCGTCTTCACCAAGGTGTGCTTGAAGCCCATCGCCCAAAGGAAAGGCGAAACGAGCACGAGGCTCACCGCCGTGCTGACGGCAGGTCCCCACGGCCTCGGCACGTATCTCATAATGAACGAACCGATAAAAAACGCTATCAGGATCACCGCGATGCTGATGGCAAGATAGATGACTATGTCCTTGAACTGTCGCACGATGAAACTCGCCATGTTTATCTTCTTCCCGCCTTTCACCTTAATCCCTGACTCGCTGTTTTCCAACTTCTTGACCCAGTTCTTCGGAAAACTCCTGACCACCCATTCGTAACTCGGAACGGCGGCCTTGATGGCGTAGGGCGTGATGAAAGTGGTGATGATGGACACCGAGACGATGATGGGATAGAGGAACTCGTCGATGACACCAAAACTCATGCCCAAAGTGGCGATGATGAACGAGAACTCGCCAATCTGGCTGAAGCAAAAGCCGCCTTGCATGGCCTGTTTCAGGCCCAAGCCCGCCAAAAGCCGACCGACGACATTGCTCAAAGGCTTGAAGATGAGCAAAACAAGGGTAACTACCAGGATCTGCCACCAATAGTTGACCAAAATCTGCGGGTCGACCATCATGCCCACCGACACGAAAAACACCGCGCCAAACAAGTTCTTGATAGGTGTCGTCACCTTATGGATCGCCTCCGCCTCAAGGGTCTCGGCAAGAATGCTTCCCATGATGAAGGCACCCAAGGCGGACGAGAAACCCGCCAAGTTGGCCAACACGACCATGAGAAAACACAAGCCCACCGAAAACACCGTCAACGTCTCTTCCGACATGAACTTGCGCGACCATCGCAAGACGGTGGGCACCAGGAAAATGCCGCCCAAGAACCACACCACAAGGAAGAACCCGAGTTTCATCATGCTGGAAACCAACTGCATACCATCGAAAGTCTTGCTCACGGCCAAAGTGGAAAGGATGACCATAAGCAACACGGCCTCAAGGTCTTCCACCACCAACTCGCCGATGACGTTGCCGCTGAACTTCTCGCGGTGCAGCTTCATGTCATCGAACGCCTTGGCGATAATCGTCGTCGACGAAATCGAGAGCATGGCACCGAGAAAGATGCTGTCCATCTGCGACCAGCCCAATGCCTTGCCCAGCAGAAACCCGACCACGCACATCGTCACCAACTCGGTAAGTGCTGTGACGCCAACCGTCCCTCCTACCTTCTTTAGTTTCTTGAAGCTGATCTCCAAGCCGATGCCAAACAACATGAACACCATACCGATTTCGCTCCAGGTCTCCACGCTTATATGGTCGCTGATAACAGGAAACCACTCGAAATTCGGCCCGATGAGGAAACCGGCAATGATGTAGCCCAACACTACGGGCTGCCTCATCCACTTGAAAATCACGGTAGTAATACCGGCCGTAACCAGAATCAAGGCGAGGTCGAAAAATAGTGCAGGCAAGGACTCCATGATGCGTTTAGTTTATGGTGCAAAATTACAACTAAACACGGAAAAACCAATGCACAATGGGAAATTAATCTTCAACGGCACGCACATTGTCCATCAGTTCCTTGGCCTTTGGCGATGAGGCCACAAACCATACCGTGTCGCCCGATTGGAACACTGTGTTGGCGTCGGGGTTGAGCATAAACTCCCCGTTTCGTTCCACTGCAATCACCAAGATATTGTAGCGGTCGCGAATGTCGGAATCCTTCAACGAAACACCACGATACGGACTGCGGTCGCCAACCACCGACATATAGATGTCCACGTCGCTTTGCGGCCTTTCCCTGACGAGCACCTCGTCTTCCACTTCCACCTGCGGGCGAAGCTTTCCCAAATGTTCCTCAGTGCCCACAAAAGTGACCTCGTCGGTCGGGAAAATCATGAAATCGCGGTTGGGCAGGTCGAAAACCGTGTCGCCTCGCTCCACGCTGACGACACTTGCGCCGTATGCCTCGCGGAAATCGCTTTCGGCGATGGTCTTGCCAACGTAGCGGCTTTTCGGGCTGACGGCCATCTTCTCCAAGGCAAAGTTCTCTTGAAGCACTTCCGGCACCACAAACGACTGCTGAGACTCGCGCTTGTTCATGTTTTCCAAGAAGCGGCTCTCTATGCGTTCATACCATTTCATCGCCGGACTTAATCCCTTCAGCAACAACAAGAAAGCCAAACTTGCAACGATGGCTATGATGATGTCGTCCATTTGGACGTTGATGGTACGCCAAAACGTGTCATCAAGGAAATGCCTGAAGATATGCGAGGCGAAGAACCAAACGGCGATGAATCGCATAGCATACAAAAGCCACACCATTCGGCGGTTGGCCTTGTTCGCCTTGACCATCCTCTCCGTTTCCTCGTCCAAATCGTGCTTGAAGCCCAAGGCCCATATAAACGGCGAGGTAATCAACAAGGTGACTGCCAATGCGATAACATCGACATACGGGCGAATCTGGGCATTGCCAATCGGTGTGTAGATGGAGAAACAGACCAGGTTCAAGGCCAAAAGTATCGCCGCATAGAGTATGCAGTTCTTGAGTTGGCCCAAGACAAATGCGCGCATCGTCTCGTTCTTGCCGCTCTTCTCCTTGATACTCTTTTCCTTGTTCCCGAAAAACGAGGTCCAGCTTTCAGGCGTTTTCCGCTCAATCCACCGGTAAAGCGGCTCGCCGCCCTTGATTAGATAAGGTGTGAGGAAGGTCGTGATGATGGACACCGAAACAATGATGGGATAGATGAAGTCGTCGATGACTCCGAAACTCATGCCCACCGTGGCGATGATGAAGGAGAACTCGCCGATTTGCCCGAAACACATTCCGGCACGCACCGAGTTGTGCAGGTTGTCGCCCGAAAGCAACATGCCCACGCCAGAACTCAATGATTTCAAAACCACTACAACCACAGTAATGACCAAAATCTGCCACCAATACTGGACCAGAATGGCCGGATTGACCATCATGCCCACCGACACGAAAAACACTGCGCCAAAAAGGTTCTTGATAGGTGTGGTGACCTTGTGAATCATCTCGGCCTCAAGTGTCTCGGCCAAAATACTGCCCATGATGAACGCGCCCAAAGCCGACGAGAAACCGGCTTTGTTGGCTAACCAAACCATGAAGAAACACAAGCCCACGGCAAACACCGTCAGCGTTTCCTCCGACATGAACTTGCGCGACCATTTCAGTATGGTGGGAATCAGGAACACGCCACCGACATACCATACCAGGAGGAAGAAAACCAGCTTGAACACGCTCATCATCAACACTCTACCATCGAAAGCCGCACTCACCGCCAAGGTGGAAAGAATCACCATCATCAGGATGGCTGCCAAGTCTTCCACCACCAAAACGCCGATGACACTGCCCGTGAACTTCTCCCCTTTCAGCTTCAAGTCCTCGAATGCTTTCGCGATGATCGTGGTAGACGACATGGAAAGCATGGCGCCAAGGAAGATGCTCTCCATCTGCGACCAGCCCATGAGCTTGCCCAAGAAATAGCCGATGATGCACATAAATACCAACTCCGTAAGTGCCGTAATTCCCACTGTGCCAGACTGTTTCTTCAGTTTCTTGAAGCTAAACTCAAGTCCGATGGCAAACAGAAGAAACACCATCCCGATTTCGCTCCAAATCTCCACGCTATGGTGGTCGTTGATGACCGGAAACCACGGGAAATATGGCCCGATGAGCAGACCGGCGATGATATAACCCAACACCAGAGGCTGTTTCAACCACTTGAACAACACGGTGGTGACACCTGCGGTAACGAGTATCAGGGCAAGGTCGGAGAATAGTGCAGGTAGTTCGGACATAATCAAACAATTTATATGGTGAAAACGGTATCGCTTACTCCGCAAACATCCCGTCAATCAAATCTTTGTAGTGTTCGGCCACCACTTTGCGACGCAACTTCAGGCTCGGCGTGATTTCGCCTTCGTCGATGGTCCACTCGCGGTCGACCAACTCGAAGCACTTCACCTTCTCGAAATCGCCGAAGAACTTATTGTAGCTCTCCACCTCCTTACGGTAGCGGTCAATGACCTTTTTCTCGCGGATGACCTCGGCATTGCTGGTGAAGGCGACGTGGTTTTCCTCGCACCATGTCTTGAGGTTCTCGAAATTCGGGACGATCAAGGCGGCGGCAAACTTCTGGTTCTCGCCCACCACCATCATCATGCTGATTAGCGGCGACTCGGTGAACTTGCCCTCAATCAAAGCGGGTGAGATGTACTTGCCCATCGAGTCCTTGAAGATCTCCTTCATGCGACCCGTGATCTTCAGCAAGCCGTCCTCGTCGAACTCGCCGATGTCGCCGGTATGGAAATAGCCGTCCTCGTCAATGGCCAGTTTGGTCTGTTCCTCATCCTTGTAGTAGCCTTTCATCACGGGAGAGCCTTTCACCAGGATTTCCCCTGTTTCGGGATCGATCTTGAAAGTCACGCTTCCACATGGCACCCCTACCGTTCCCGACTTCACGACACCTAACGCGAGGCTGTTGGTGCAAATCACCGGCGAGGTCTCGGTCAAACCATAACCCTCGATGATGGGAATGTTCATGGCCGCAAACAAGCGCACCAAACGGGGCTGCAAACTGGCGCCACCCGAGATGATGAACTCCAAACGCCCACCAAACGACTTCCTCACTTCCTTGAAAACCAACTTGTTGGCCCAATACAACTTGATACGATAGGTCCTATTGTTTTTCTTCTCGGTCTCGTCATATCGCTCGGCCAACTGGAAGGCCCAATGGAAGATGCGTTTCTTCATGCCCTTCAGTTTGTCGCCCTTGCGCACGATGCCATTATACACCTTCTCGATGACACGCGGCACGGTGGTGAAATGCTCAGGCTTGATATCGGCGATGTCGCGCATGATGGTGCCAAAGTTCTCAACATAGTAGGTCGAGTTGCCGAGATAGAGATGGGTGAAAAGCACCGAACGCTCGTAGATATGCGACAAAGGCAAGAAACTCACCACCTTGTGCGAACTTGGAACGGGATAGTGCGGACCGTAGTGCGCCACGCAGGTCATCAGGTTGTAATGTGTCAGCATGACGCCCTTTGGGGTGCCTAGCGTACCGGACGTGTAGATGATGGTGGCCACGTCATAGTGTGAGACCGACTCCTTGCGCGCCTGCAAAGCGGCAAGGCTCTTCTTGTCGATCTTCACCGAGACCATCAGCCCGCGAAGGGTCAGTTGTCCAGCCACGGGATTGAACACAAAGACCTTGGGCTTCTCCGTCATCTTCTCAAGGACGCTTTTGACCTTGTTGAGAAGCAGCGAGCCCTCCACGAAAATGACCTTGGGATCGGCGTGGTTAATGATATACTCATAGTCGCTTTGGCGCACGGTGGGATATATCGGCACAAGGATGGCTCCTATTTGCTGTACCGCGAAATCGACCATGTTCCACTGCGGACAATTGTTGGAGATGACGGCCACCCGGTCGCCCTTGGCCACGCCAAGACCCATCAGACCCTGGCTGAGCACATCCGTCATCTTGACGAAGTCCCGCGCTCGGAATTTCTTCCACTCTCCATCGATCTTGGAGGCAAACATGGCTTTCTTCTTCCCATATTTCTCCACAAACCTCGGAAGCAGGTCGAATGTACGTGGTGGTATGTCAGCATAAGGCTGAACAGTCTTCGCTTGGGTCTTTTTCTTTTCCATATCCACTGAGAAAACAGTTGCGAAAATAAGATAATTTCCCATCTACTCAACATATTATCCAAACGAGAGGGATTTTTTTTGAACAAAATGGTGGATTTTATCAACGAAATCATTTTTTTTCGGCGTTTGCCCAGGAATGATTATCTTTGCATCGTAATAAAGACCGATGTTCAGCATTTTCGACGATATGACCCAAGTGTGCGAAGCCGAGGTGCAACGCATGTTGCCTTTGGTGAACGGGCAACGCCGCGACGAAGCCTTGCGCTACAAGCACCTTTTCGGGCAGTTCGCCTGCCTCAAGTCGTGGATGATGCTTGAAGGGCTATTGAGACCGTTGGGGGTCAACGACTTGGAAATCGGCAAAAACGAGCACGGCAAGCCTTATTTAATAAGGTGTCCTGAGGTGCACTTCAACCTTAGCCATTGCAAGAACGGCATCGCCGTGGCGGTCGACTTCTCCCCTGTCGGCATCGACATCGAGAGTTTCCGCAGCGGCAGCCTCGCTCTCGTCCACAAAACGATGAGCCCTGCCGAGGCCGCGTGGATCCAAGCCTCATCCGAACCTGTCGAAACCTTCACCCAGTTTTGGACCAAGAAGGAAGCCGTAGTGAAACTACGTGGCACGGGCATCACTGACGACCTGCACCATGTTTTGGACGGCAAGGGCTACCGTTTGGAGAGCCATATTAATAGAGAAAAACGCTACGCTTTCAGCATAGCGTTTTCACAAATCCTGTAAAGCGACAGATTAAGCGACAATCCTCGTCCCGCAAGTCGGGTCGCCGAGTTTGGTGGCCTCGGTGATGATGGCCTCGTGGCCGGTGTGTTCGACGAACAGCACGGCGGCACGAATCTTGGGCGCCATGCTGCCTTCGGTGAAATGACCCTCGGCAAGGTATTGCTTGGCTTCGGCCACGGTGATGGTGTCCAATGCCTTCTCGTTTTCCTTGCGGAAGTTGATGTAGACCTTCGGCACGTCGGTGAGGATGTAGAACTCGTCGGCACCGATGTTGATGGCGGTCATGGCCGAGGCCAAGTCCTTGTCTATCACGGCCTCAACGCCATAATGGATGCCGTCTTTCTCGATGACGGGAATGCCGCCGCCGCCCACCGTAATGATGATGTTGCCTTCGCTGGCAAGGCGCTTCACGATGTCGACGTTCTGGATGCCAATCGGTTTGGGCGAGGCCACCACCTTGCGCCATCCGCGACCCTTGGGGTCTTCCTTATAGACGGCACCTGTTTCGGCGGCGTAAGTCTCGGCCTGCTCCTTGGTGTAGTAAGGGCCAACAGGCTTGGTGGGGTTCTGGAACATCGGGTCATCCTTATCGACCACCACTTGCGTTACAAAAGTGATGACGTTGCGTTGGATGTTCTCTTGCACGAGAACACGGTTCAAGCCCAACTCAATCATATATCCGATCATGCCTTGGGTCTCGGCACCGCACACATCCATAGGCATGGCGGGAATGCCATCTTTTTCGCCTGCGGCATTCTGAATCAGAACGTTACCCACTTGGGGACCGTTGCCGTGGCCAATGACCAAATTATAACCCTGTTTCAGGAAAGGCAGCAGCGACTGGCAAGTGTCGGCCACGTTCTGCATCTGTTCCTGGCAAGTTCCTTTCTGACCGCTTCTCAACAAGGCGTTTCCGCCAAAAGCGACAACTGCTAGTTTTTTCATACTTATAATTAATTCGATATTTAGGATTCAAGGTTGTGGATGACGAGGCTCTGTCATTTTCTATGATAGGTTACGGAATAGCCGTCTTGTCCTATCACCAACAGGGTATCGGTGAGCGAGATGATGTTGTTGGTGTCGGCAAAGCTGGTCGGGGCGCTTCCGCTGGTCGTGCCATTGAGGATCAGCAAATCGCCGTTCTTCTCCCATGTCTTGTATTCGCGGAAGCCCGTATTGATTGAAACCACTTCGCCGTTTTCGAGCAAGGTGAAGCCCACTTCGCCAAGCAGGCTGCCCTCAACAGCGGGTTCGACCCAAGTCCCGACAATCGAAGGCTGCGAGCACGAGGCGAAAAACAGCCCCATTATTGCACATAAAGCAATCAATTTCAAATGTTTAGCCATTTTTATTCTCTTTATTGTTTGGAGCGGCAAAGGTAGAAATTATTTCCTTAAGCCAAACACTTTCAGCGAATTATTTTATTGGATGATTTCTCAACAAACAAAAAAGCACCGCCAATAATGACGATGCTTTTCGTTGAATAATGCAGGTTCTTTATTCCTTGCGACGTTTCTTGACAACAGCGTAAGCTGCACCAAAAGTCAGCATGAGCAAGACACCTGAACCGATAGGTGCAGGTTGGTCACCGCCCAAGTCATGGCCTGGCAAACCCGGCAAAACAGCATTGTTGAACAAACCGTATTGGTTGACAAAGGCTCCATAATACACTTCATCTGTCACATGCCCACGACCAAACAATCCTCCTCCGTATGGGCTATCCTTGCTCGTTAAGTACTGCGAATAAGCATTTGTGCTCATGCACAATGCAACGGCCATTATCATTATCATCTTTTTCATATCAATTACATTTAATGGTTAATGACTACTTTTTGAACCAAGCTCTTTGTCTTGTCGTCAAGACGGACAAGATATACTCCCGATGGCAAATCGGCAACGAGACAGGTGTTGCCTGCCAAGTTCACTGACTTCACCGTGCGACCCAACATATCCGTCATAGTCAGTTGGGCGCTTTCGGCCTCCTCGTTGAGGTAGAGAACGCCGTCTTTGACAAAACAGAAATGCTGTGCTGTCAGTTGGTCATCAATGCCCGTGTTGTGCCTGAAAACGAGCATGAAACGCGCCGCATACTCATTGCCGTTGGCGTGGAAGGTGTAGCTCGGCTGCTCCAGCAGATTGATGTCGGAGCCCGTAAGGTGGTCGATCAGGTGCAGGTAACTGAATTGGGAGTCGCCGCCTACAGAGAGGGTGAAGTCACCGTTGTGTCTGTTGTAAAACATCACATCCACCGACTCGGCTTCAGCGCCAAGGTGGGCGATGGCGTAGTCTTCCCCTGCGTTCCGTATGCTGAGGCTTGGTGCTTCTTCGTCGAGGTTGTCCATTTTGTCGAGACCGATGCCAGGAGCAAAATAGGCAAAAGCCTTGTCGTCGCCACGAAGTCCCGAGACTGTGAGTTCCAAGCGTGCGGAATGGGTCTTGGCATTTCCCATTTCGGCCGTGGCAGCAGCATTAGTCTTATGGATGGTCAAGTCCGTTGCCACAATGGTTTTCACCAATATACCTTGCCCAGGTTGGATGGCATCATCATAGGTATGGACGTGCCACGCGCCCTCGTTGGTAAGCGTGTAGTAGCCCGAAGCCAAATTGGTGTTGTCAATGGCGCCACCTTCGCCTTTGTAGATGACATGCGGGAAGGGGTTGCCGATGAGGTTGAAGCCGCTCATGCCGTCGGTGCGCTCGGTGTAGGTCAACGGGCGGGTGATGTCGGTCGTGTTCAAAACCCCAGTAAACACGGGTGAGAACGTGTTGGTGTTTGCATAGAGGTAGCCGCGACCGTTCTCGAAAGTGGTGAAGTCGGCATGACCGGTTTTGTAGTTCTCCCATTCGTTTTGGTTGGTGTTCATCTCGTTAAAACGATACAGGTCATAGCTTTCCGTGAGGAAACTGCTGCCCTCGATGGGCATTTCGTTCATCGGTGAGGCGATGGTGTACCAGCCACCCAAGCCGTCCCTGTTGTACGAGAAAACGTTTTTCTCCATCGTGGCAAAGACGTTCTCAGTGGCATTGACAATCTGACCTCCGTCTTGGATGACGATACCAGAAGCCGTGGTATTGTTCAAGTCGCCCGTAACGGTCAAGATGCTTCCCGATTCGACGGTCAGCGTCTGTCCTTCGATGATGGTGATGGCCGCCACCGTGGCATTCATGTCGAGGAGGCAGTTGTTGAGGACAAAGACTTCGTCTTCCACCGAGGTTGGTGGCTCCTCGTCTCTCCAGTTCTCACTGTCTGACCAAGTGGTGCTTGTTCCACCCGTGTAAACCGGGCCTCCAAAATTCAAGGTGAACGGAAACACGAAGGGATTGCTTGTAGTCCCAAAGAAGTCGTTTGGCTGGAACGTATAGGTAATCAGGGGGGTCACATTCAATTCCTCGTCCGTGGCATGGTTCCAAAGGCGGAATGTCATCTCCATCCCTGCCTCGCCATTGACGGTGAGGCAGGCATAATAGCGGTCTTTGTTCGCATTGTAAAGGCAGATGATGCTGCCACGGCACTCGTCGTTGTAGAATGCACCAATCTCAAGCTGTTCGCTGCGTTGCTCGACGCCTTCGATGGTGATGATGCCCACAAACGTGGAGTTGTTGGGATATGCGTGGGAATTCCATGTCCAATGCTCGTTTTGTGCTTTGGCCGATCCGAAAACGACGACAAAAAGCATCAGCAATGCCAGTTTTATTCTTTTGCTTTTCATTGTTTCAGTTTTTTATTCAACAATCAGTTTGCAGGTGTAGATGCCTTTGCCGTCGATGGCGACCTTCATCACATAGACCCCCTTCGTGGCGGGAGCCTTGATGGCGGAGGAAGATCCCGTTACGTTTTCAGCCGAGACCATGGCACCCAAAGCGTTGACAATCTCAACACGGGCTTCGGATTCGTAAGGCATGTTGATTCTAACCAAGCCATTGGCATTCACGGGATTCGGATATGCTGCCAATCCGTTGGCAAAAGGTTCATCCGTCTCGGTTGTGGTCGAGAAGTCCACGATGAACGGGTTGGCAAGGCTACCGACAATACCATCCACCTCGAAGTTGAGGCTGCTGTTGGGGTTCTCGTATTCCATGCCCGTTTCATGGTCGTAGAGCTTCAGGGTAAGCGTAGCGGCTTCTTCGCCCGTCACGGTGAGGAAGGCGACATAGCGGTCAAGATGCTCCACATACAGCAGACGCGCGCTGCCACGGCACTCGTCGCCGTCAAACGCGGCAAGCTCGGCATCGCCACCAAGTTCGTTTTCGTCGAGGCAAACAACGGCCATGACGCTCATGTTGTAAGGATAGGCCTGCCTGTTGGCCATCCAGTGGTTGTCAGTCATGCTTGGGATTTCGTCCAAGCATCTTCCTCCGTTGGCATAAACAAATGAGGTGTTGCCCGTGGCACTGGAATTGTACATCAGGCCCGTGCCTGGATAGATGGTGTTGAAACTGCCGACCCAACCCATACCAGCGATATAGACGGAGAAGTTGTCTTGGTTCTTAATCATGTCGCCGTCCTGTGCGGCAAGTCCGCCCAAGGCGGTATTGAGGTCGAGGGCATTGGTGGAAGGATAACCTATCCAGTTCCAGCCGTTGGACAAAGTGATGGGGTGTTGGTCGGGGGTGACGAAACTGCCGGCAACGCTCATCACACAGTCGGCACTAGTATTAATAAGGTAGGTGCTCTCGTTGTTCACTGTTGTCAGCGTCCCGAACCATTCGCCAGCGTCGTAGGTGGTGAAGCCGTTGGATTGCGACTTGATCATCAGGCCGCTTTCTCCCAAGCTATTAGTCATCATGTCGAGGCTGCCAGTACCGAGTTCCACATAGCTCGAATGCCAGTTCCAGCCTTGGCTCAAGATGGAGTTCTGTATGCTGACGAAGTTGAACACATGCGGATCCTGATAAGAGCCAACGATGTTGTCGGGGACGAAAGTCATCACCTCGGTGCATACCAGCAGCGATTCTTGGCTCGTTGCGTGGTCGTAAAGGCGGAAGGTGAGTTGGTCGTTATGCTCGCCATACAGGGTGAAGAATAGGAGATAGCGGTCGATTGGGGGATAATAGGTAAGGATTTGGCTGCCACGGCACTCATCGTTGCAGAAGGCGCCAATTTCCAATGTTCCGACAGTTTGTTCCACACCGCCGATTTGGATGATGCCGATGACCGTCATGTTGAAGGCTGACTGGTGAGGGTTGGGTTGCCAATGGTTGGAGTTGGGCGTTGGCCCGTAGCCTTCGGTGATGTTGAAGAACTCTTGCCAATAGGCCGCATTGCGGTAGTCGTCGCCTGAGCCGAAAGGCACGATTACCGGGATGCTGCGCGAGACGGTGGCGAAAGTGCTGGCGCCAATGGTGGGCGGCACGGCCACGGCCACGGTCATGTCTTCCACCGTTGAGCAACGCTTGAAGGCGTAGTTGGGGATGCTCAACACGTTGTCGCCGATGTTGATGTGGGCCAGCGAGGCGCAGTCGAAGAACACAGGGTGTTGCGCATCGCCCATTTGGGTGCAGCTGGTGGCATTGTAGTTGACGGTGGTGATTTCGTCGCAGCTGGCGAAGGCGTGGTTGCCCACCGAGAGCAAGGTTGCGGGTAGGGTGAGTTCGCCGCGAATGCCTCCGCAGTTGCGGAAGGCCTCGTTGCCGATGGTCTCCACCGAGTTGCCCATCACGATGCCCTCCAAGCCGGAGCAGTTGTAGAAGGCCTGGTCGCCGATGCTGGTGAGGCTGTTGGGGAGAATAAGGTTTCCAGTGAGTGTGGAACAATCCTTGAAAGCAATATCTGAAATGCTTTCCACGTTGTTTCCAATATTCAACGTGGTCAGAGAAGGCATTCCTGTAAAGGAATTAGGAGCAAATTGATACCCATAATAATCATTCCAGACACTCCCTCCAATTGTACAATTGGTCGCATTGTAATTCATGGTCGTGAAACCTGTGTTCATGAAAGCATTACCGCTAACAGCTGAAACGTTTGTTCCGATGGTAAGAGTTCCACTAAAGCCTGTACAATTTCTAAAAGCCTGACTATCAATAGTATCAACCAAATTTGGAATTACGAGTTCTCCTGTAAAACCAGAGCAACCATAAAATGATCGCATTCCAATTGATTGCAAGCTGTTAGGCAAAGTCAATGATCCCTCCAATGTGTTGCAAGAAACAAAAGCATAATCGGGAATGGTTTGCACTTCACTTCCTAAGTTCAACGTTGTCAGATTATTGCAATTGTAGAATGTGGAAACAGGGATATCGGTGCCATTACTCCAAAGCCACCCCGTTCCCATTGCTGTACAATTGGTTGCATTGAAGTTCAAGGTTGTAAAGCCATTATTGGAGAATGCATAGCTGCCAATCGATGTTACGGATTCGGGAATGACCAATGTACCCGTAGCACCAATGTTGTCAAACGAATAGTCTCCAATGGTCTCAACGGAATTGGGCAGATTGAGCGCTCCTGATATGCCTTGCAAGTCCTTGAAAGCACCTGTCGGAATTTGTTGCACATTTTCTCCAATTTGCAGCGATTCAATATTGGAACAACCATAAAAAGCTGAAATGAATTCGAGTTCGTTATAACCACTATTCAACCAATATAAATAGCCTATTGTAGAACAATCTGTTGCATTGAAGTTTATGGCGGTGACACCTGTGTTAGCAAAAGCCTTAAGCCCAACAGAGGTGACATTCTCTGGGATTGTTAACACTCCACTCAAACCAGTTCCAGCAAAGGCATAGTCTCCAATGGTAACCACAGAACTTGGAATGTTGAAATTCCCTGTTATTCCCGACAAATCCCTAAACGCTCCATTGGGAATAACCTGTACACCTTCGCCAATCTGAAGCGAAGTGATATTGCTGCAGCCAGAAAACGCAGACGTAAAATAACAATATGGATCATCAGTATAGTATTGACCATTGCCATAATAGTAATCAAAGCTATTAGTATCATTTCGATAATACCCAATTGCGGTACAATTAGTGGCATTAAAAACAATGCCTGTCAATCCCAAACAGTTGGCGAATGCGTTTTGGCCAATCGAAGTGATGTTGGTTCCTATGGTTAGACTCCCAGTAAGGCTGCAATCTTGAAAAGCGCCTTCGCCGATTGAAGTGAGCGAATTTGGTAGGGGCAGAGTACCCGTAAAACCAGTATTGGCAAAAGCATATTCGCCAATCGTGGTAACGGAATTGGGAATATTCAACGCTCCTGTCAAGCCGGAGCAACCATTAAAAGCATATCCGCCAATTGTAGTAACAGAACTGGGTATTACCAATGTTCCGCTCAAGCTGGAATGGCCGTCGAATGCCTTATAAGGAATGGTTTGCACATTGTTTCCGATGTTCAATGTGGTCAATGGACAGTTCGCGAAGACCCCGACATCCCATCCATAATAATAATAAAAAATTCCCATCGTACAGTTGGTAGCATTGAAGTTCAAGGTTGTGAAACCATTATTGGCAAACGCATAACATCCAATAGAAGCAACCGATTCGGGAATGGTCAATGTACCGCTAAAACCAGCACCCCAAAACATATAGTTAGGGATAACCTGGACTCCTTCTCCAATATTCAGATTGGTCAAGCTAGAACAATCAGTAAATATAGAGTTTTGAGAACTAAGAGTACAGTTTATTGCGTTGTAGTTTACCGTGGTAAAGTTAGCCCCTTGAAAAGGCAAATAACCTGTAGATGAAATGGTACTGGGAATGGTCACTGATAGATTTAGGCCATTAGGATTATAATCATAAAACGCACTCTCACCGATACAATTCACGGTATAAGAAGTGCCATTATCAGACACGCTTTCAGGAATGTCAACATCCAAATCATATTCCACATAACCGACTACGGTTACCGAAACTCCGTCGTCGTTAACGGAGTAGTTCAAGTTGCCCACCGTAAAGTTCTGGGCGTGTGCATTCTTCATTCCCGCCACACTCAGCAGCAGGACGAACAAGGCGGCACTCGTCGCCTTCCCGAATCGTAAAATTCTTTCTTTCATTAGTTTGATATTTAAAGATTAGTGTTTTCCATTATGCTTTCCTTGGGCTATAAAAACAGCGAAGGCTTTACTTTCTGTACGTTGCCTAAGGGGGCCTTCGACTGCCAAACAATACAACTATACAAGTAAAGCCCACGTGTAGAAAACACGCGAGCGTTACGCTTTACTTGCTTGTATTGTTTTAGAGAGTTGTCGAAGTTCCCTTAAACAAGCTGTTAAGCTAACGCTATTTCTTCAAATATGTCGGGAGATGGGGATTTAGGTCATTCGTTGGATTTTTGGTTAGACTTTTGTTTCGTTTGACGGGGCAAAGATAATAAAAATTGGTTTGTCCAAGTCGAATAAGAACTTTTTTCAGCAAAAAGCTTGCGGAATGGGAAAATGTTTGTATTTTTTTTGCACCGGTTTAAGCAACCACCAGAGGCGAATAGCGGTTTCAGTCCGAAGGCTCAAGAATTAGAGAGGCGAAAGCCTCTCCTTTGAACATGCCCGTATCCATGTGCTCAAGTTGAAGAACGATAGTTCCTGCTTGCTTAAAACCGTGTTCCAATTCTTTGGCCAAAGTGTTGGAACTTGTGGTGACGCAGTATTTAAAGTCAGCCAGCCTATAGATTTTCCCTGTCATAATCAGACTGTCTGCCCAGGTTCCATCATCAATCTCGGGGATGAAGGCCACATCGTAACCAGCCTTATTGAGTCCAGCAGCCATTTGCTTTGTCTGTTCCCAAGTATTCGTTTTCGGACCTTTGTTTTCCGAAAACAGCACCGTTTTGTGACCATTCACCTCGAAAAGGACCGTGGTGGTCGGGTCGTTCATAATGGATTCAAGAAAGGCATTCTTGCCTTTCCTATCCTTGATTTCGCCTAATTTTTGTTCGATATATCGGGAGTTGTATGATGGCAATAGTAAGGTGTTTTGAAATGACTAATCGGGGCAAAGATAATCAATTTTACCTTTCCTCAAACTTTTTCTCCGAAATCCTTTTCATCCACCGCTCTATCTCCCCTATCCAAAGAATCACCGAGGTGCCGAGGATGATGCGCAGCCAGTCGCCAAAATGCAAGGGCGTGACGTTGAACATCTCGCCGCCGAAATTCACGATCAGGATTTGGCCCACAAAGATGATGAGCAAGGTGAAGTCGAAGCCTCGGCGCATGGCCCTCCCTTTCAGGCCCTTCAGCGCGGAAGCGGTGGTATGGTAGGCCTTGGCGTTGAAGATGTTCCAAAACTGCATGAAAACGAAGATGGTGAACAGCAGCGACAGCTCGTAGGCATCGATGCCGTTGCGCACATGGTGGAAGTTGAAGAAGTTGCGGAAATAGTCGCCGAGCGAGAAGTCGGCCAACGAACTCACCTCGCAATGACCGAAATATTGCACGAAACCGAACAGCACCACCACAAACAGCAAACCCACGCCGATGATGCGCGCTCCCATGTCCTTCGTGATGATGAAAGCCTTGCGCGAGCGCGGCTTCGCCTTCATCACCTCCGAATCGGGGGGCAACGAGGCCAAGGCCAAAGCCGCGAAGGTGTCCATAATCAGGTTGATCCACAGCATCTGCGTCACGGTGAGCGGTGAAGTGGTGCCTAACATGGCGCCAATCAGCACGATGAGGCAAGCCGCCACGTTGATGGTCATCTGGAAGAGAATAAACCTCTGAATGTTAAGGTATAGCGAGCGTCCCCACATCACGGCGCGGGCGATGCTCTTGAACGAGTTGTCGAGGATGGTGATGTCGCTGGATTCCTTGGCCACCGAGGTACCGTCGCCCATCGACAGGCCGATTTGGGCACGGTTCAAGGCGGGCGCATCGTTGGTGCCGTCGCCCGTCACGGCCACCACCTCTCCCCGCTCCTGCAGCAGGCGCACGAGACGTTCCTTGTCGGACGGCCGCGCCCGCGACATGATCTTCAAGTCGCCGATGCGCTCCATGAGCTCATCATCAGACAAAAGGTTAAACTCCTTGCCCGTGATCATCTGCCGTTCAGGGTCGTCGTCATCGGTCCATAGGCCCACCTGACGGCCGATCTCTCGCGCCGTGCCTGACGTGTCGCCAGTCACAATCTTGATGCTGATGCCTGCGTCGAGACAATCTCTCACTGAGTCGGACACGTCGTCGCGGATAGGGTCGATGATGCCTACGATGCCCAAGAAGCACAAGTCCTCTACCGTCAACTTGCCGTTGGCGAACACCGTCTTCACCTCTTCTTCCGTCAGGTACTTGAAGGCAAAGCCCAAGGTGCGCATGGCCTTGTTCTGGTATTCCAGCAACTTGGACTCCACCTCTTCCTTGGCCCACTGGATGCCCGCCTCGCGGTCGGCCAGCCTCACCGTGGCACTGCGTTTCAGCATGATTTCTGGCGCACCTTTCACATAAAGCACATACTCTCCGGAGAATGCCGTCTGCACCACCGTGGCCATGTACTTGTATTTTGTCGTGAACGGCAGCTGCTTGACAATCTGCACGTCGTCGCGAATCTTGACGAAGTCGACGTTGTTGTCGAACAGCCACAGCAGCAACGCGCCCTCGGTGGGGTTGCCGATGACTTTCACTTTCTGCGGGTCGCTGTAGTCCAGAAACGCCGTCGAGTTGACGGCGATGCCTTCGGCCATGAGATGCCCTACCTCCGAGCCGTCGATTTCTCCATCAGGCAAGCCATAGATGAGGCTGTCGCCCAGGCTCATGCGGTTTCTGGTGAGGGTGCCTGTCTTGTCGGAACAGATCACCGTGGCGGCACCCATGGTCTCGCAAGCGTGCATCTTGCGCACTAAGTTGTTGGTCTCAAGCATCCGCTTCATGCTCAACGCCAGACTCAGCGTGACGCTCATGGGCAAGCCTTCGGGCACGGCCACCACAATCAGCGTGACGGCAATCATCAAGCTATTGAGCACATAACGCACGATGTCCATCCAGTCATAAGACACATTGCCATGATATAGGAAATACATCAGCAGACGCGACACGACAATCATTCCTGCGATGACATAGCTGACGATGGTGATGCCATGGCCCAACCGGTCAAGTTGCTCGTTGAGCGGTGTCTTCACTTTGCTGTCGATTTGCGCGCCGCGATATACCTTGCCCCACTCCGTCGCGTCGCCCACCTTTTCGACCACGAAGACACCGTGGCCTTCCATCACCGAACTGCCTCGGCAGACATAGTTGGAGGGATAAGTGGCGTCCTCCTTGAACTCGGCCTCGTTGGTCGTCTTGCTGCACGAAGGCTCGCCCGTCAGGTCCGACTCGTTGACCCTCAGCGAGACAGCATCCACCAACCGTCCGTCGGCAGGCACCTCGTCGCCCGTGTTGATCACGACGACGTCGCCCACCACCACGTCCTTGCGCTCGATGCTTTGTATCATGCCGCCACGAAACACCGTCACCATCGCCTCGTCCTCGGCTTGGTTCAGGATGTCGAACTTCTTGTTGGCACTCAACTCGAAAACGAAGCCTATCGTGGTGGCCAGCATCACCGCAACGAAGATGCCCAAAGGCTCAAGCAGCACGCCCACCCCAGCAGCACCGCTGAACAGCTGATACAACGACACGGCCACCGACAGCAGCAAGGCTATCAGCAATATACGTATGATGGGATCGGAAAACTTCTCCAAAAACTGTTTCCAAAGCGGCTCTTTCTCAGGCGGTGTCAACACGTTGTCGCCATGTTTGCGACGGCTTTCCTCAACCTGCTTCTGCGTCAAGCCGTTCCTATAATCTCTAGCCATTTTCCAACAATTTTACTTTTATATCGATTTTATGACTATTTTTGCAATGAAAAACGGCGCAAAAATACAATCTCGCACACAACCGAAGAAAGGTTGCAAGGTTACAACCCAAAACTTGGAATCCTAACCCGATGAAATTCAAGGAACCACATAAAACCGCCTTGGCCAAGGTCCTCTCCGACCTCGTGCAGTGCGACGGCATCGTCAACCAAGGCGAGATCGACTTCCTGCATCGCGCCTACTCGGTCTTCCGCATCACCACAACCAGCCGCAAGAAAGCCACGCGCCTCAGCCTCGCCGATGCCGTCAGGACACTGAAAACCCTCGGCGACGAGGAGAAAACCGCCATCCTCAGGGTGTTGCAGATGCTATCCGTATCAGACGACGACCTGGCCCAAAGCGAGTCGCAGTTCATCACAGCCCTGCTGCTTTCCATCGGCTTGCGGCTGCCCGAAACCGTGGGCATCAAATCCGAATTCGTCTCCATCCCCAGCCTCAGTTTCGACACACGCAATGCGGTGCTCTACGTAGAACCCACCTACGACAAAGCCGTCAACGCACGCATCGAACACGACTACGAGACCATCAGCCAAGTCATGGCCTCCATGGGGCGCGAGTTCATCTACCTGCCCCGTGTCGTCAGCGACCTCAACAGCAAAAAAGACACCTTCCGCAACACATTAGGCTACCTTGAACCTTCACTCTCCACCGAACAACTCGACCACATCGACCGCAACCTACCCCAACTCAGCAGCGTGTTCTTCTCCAAGGAGATATTCCTCAACCACCTCAACGCCAACGGCTTGAGCATCGAAAAGCCTGCATATCTCCTCAAAATCAACACGCCGATGATGGGTCGCGGCCACGACTTCCTCATCATAGAAATCGACAACGACCCGTTGGACACGATAAGGCGCACAGCCTGGCTCAAAACCAACATCCTCAACATCGACCCACCCATGAGCAGCCCAAGGGAGAAGCGGCTCATGGAGAAGTTCAATACCATCGAAAGCAGCACCAGCCGCGACGAGCTGCATTATACCGGACTTCACAAGATTATCATCGACACCGTGCTGAAACACAACGTCTCGCAACATCCCAGCCGACTTTACATCAACCATCGAGGCGACCTCTTCCTCACCGATCGCAACAATACCGAGGTGAAGATGCCCGCACTATGCAAGGCCCTCTACATCTTCTTCCTCATCCATGAGGACGGAATGTCGCTGACACACCTTAACGACCACAAGACAGAGCTTTACAACATATACCGCTACATCTCGGCTTACGGCGACGATGACCTCTTACGCAAAACCATCGACAACCTCACCGACTTCATCGGCTCGACGATGAACGTCAACCTCTCGCGCATTCGCAAGGCCTTCCGCGACATCTTGGGCGATGAGGCCAGCATCTACTTAATCAAAGGCGAAAAAGGTGGACGAAAAATCATCCACCTCGACCGTCGTCTCGTGGTCTTCGAAGACCGCAAGGCATTTGATTAAACGCTCAGCCCTCCAAGCAGAAACGTGACATCGCTATTCGGGTCAATCTCCAACGCCTCCTTGCCATAACGCATCACAATCATCTTCTTGCCACCCTTCAGCAACATCTTGCCATCGGTCACCCAAAGCGCCGTGGCTTCACGCAACCCGACTACCGTCATCTCCTGATTGACGGCGAGGTACTCGTTGATGCGGTCCTGACGTGTCTCGCCGCCATGCTTGATCATCTTGTCAATCTCGGGATGGGGGTCGAGATAGTGCGGGTTGATTTGGAACGGCACCAGGTTGAGGCACTTGAACGAAGCAGGTTGCACTATAGGCATGTCGTTGGTAGTGCACAGCATAGGGCAAGCCACATTCGAGCCTGCACTCCAGCCCATATAGGGCACACCGGCGAGGACACGCTCACGGATGGCATCCATCAGACCGTAGCGGTGCATCTCGGCCACGAGGTGGAACGTGTTGCCGCCACCCACCACGATGCAGTCGGCCTCCTTGACGGCCTTCACCTTGTCGTCGAAATGGTGAACGGAAACAAAGTTGTCGAGGCCGAACTTCTCGCTGAAGATGCCCTTGACCCTTGCCTCGTATGCGTCATAACTCTCCGGATAGGCCTTGCCGCCGATGTTGACGCCAGCGAAAGGGACGAAGACGACACGCGACTCCTTATTAATATTGTTCTGCAAGCAGAAAAGCTCGATTTGGCTTGATGGCCAAGCCAGATAGTTCTCGCCGAAATTGGTCGAATTACTGATTAGAAGTAGTCTCATGATAGTATTTATTGGTTAACGATGGCGCAAAAATAGCAAAAAACCCGTTGCGACAGCATGAAAGCAAAAAAATGCAACCGACAGAAAGCAAAATATCGGTTTGATAATCAAACATTTGTAAAAACAACAAAAAAAATCTCGTTTTTTTTGCTTGCACAAACGAAAAAAGCTGTATTTTTGCAACGTCAAAAGCGACTGGACTAGTAGCTTAATTGGATAGAGCTTCTGACTACGGATCAGAGGGTTGGGGGTTCGAGTCCCTCCTAGTTCACCAAGGTATAAAAAAAACGCCTTGCTTCGGCCCATTCGACTAGCGGTTAGGTCGTAAGTTTCTCACACTTAAAACAGCGGTTCGATTCCGCTATGGGCTACGAAAAGTGCTTCAACTCAATGAGTTGAAGCACTTTTCGTTTTTATGGTACACGTCCACGGTATTCCACAAACAAGAAAACCCCAGCCGAAGCCAAGGTTTTCAAGAACCAAAAACCAAAATTTATGAAACCATTAACTTGCAGCCACTTGCATGGCCACAGGTCTTTTTGATAAGAACCGCCGCAAAAATAATGTTTTTTCGGAACATACAAGCTTTTTTGACAAAAAAATTGGCTTTTTGCCATCTCCGACCTTGACAACTGATTGTTTTTTCCCTATTTTTGCGACCTGATAACACAAAAAGAACCACTATTATGGGAAAATTCATGGACAAACTCATTGAGGCTATCATCAAGAGCGACGGGCTCTCAGATATTGAAGCCAAAGCCAAACTCAACCTGATCTACATCAAGATGAACCATTCCGAAATCAAGGACTTCGTCGACGAATACATCGATTGGCTTATGACTGAAAAGAAGATGAACTACAAGGCCATCCTACAAGCAACCGACCATCAGCTTCACGACATGTTCCTGTTTGAATTCAAGCATTGATCCAACCACGGAAAGCACGCCCAAGCCTCACGTGATGGAAACCACGGGCGCATCCATGCCGAGGTCGACCGCCTCTGCCTTTCTATTCCAACTGACACACGTCAAAGTGACGCATGTCGTACAACTCGTCAAGGTGTTTCTTCAGCCTGCGCGCCATGGGGCGGAAGGTGTAGTAGGTGATGGTGGCAGATATGGGCGCACCCACCAAGGGCAACACCTTGCCCGCACCTTTCGCGAAGCCCTCTTTCGTCATGTTCACGCCGATCCACTGCGCTATCTTGATGGCATAGTTTGCCATGACGGACTCTGAAATCCTGACACTCGCATTCTTCGACACCTGCGACACCACTTTGCCCAAAGCTTCCACAGCCAACTTGTTACCCATCATAACGCCTACAAACAACGTCATGATGTTGAGCGACTCGTCGTCCAACTGGTTCTTGTAGTCAGTTAGCGAAGGCCAACCATATAGGTACATCAACTTTTGCATCAACGACAATATGTGGCCGTAGAACTGAGCAAGGTCGGTGGGAATGGTTCCCGCCATCCACCAACCGCCCGGCAAGCCCATCAAGGCTGAGGTGCCGCACACCATGGTCAAATGATAACTGATGCATTGGTTGGCCAGCTTGTCGATCTCTTTCTTTGTCAGCACCTTGAGCGGGCTCTCGTTCAAGGCGGTCATCACCTCCATCGGGGTGCAGAACTTAGTCAACTCCTTGGTCAGGAACTCGTCACGGTCGACCTTCACGAAAGGCAGTTTCACGCTGGTGGACAGCACCCTGTTCCAAAGGGTTACGCTTTTGTCTTTGTTTTCTTCGCTCATTCTTTTCGTTTTTATGCAGGGACTTACGTCGCCTGCTTATTATACGGCATCCGCCTATTTCCCCGACGTTTCGCGTCGTTTGGGCATCCGCCATTTTTCCCGACGTTTCACGTCGGGCTGAATTAAATCGCCCTTTCAGGGCTTCCCTCCCACCTCCTAACTTCACACCTCATACCTCATACCTCAAACTTCACACCTCATACCTCCCAACTAATACCCATACTTCTCCTTCCACTTGTCGCGCAGGTTCTTGCGCAGTTCGCGTTCACGAGGGTTATCTTGTGGCTCATACAAAACCGTGCCAGAAATTTCGGCTGGCAGAAATTCCTGTTCCACAAAATTGCCTGAATAGGCGTGGGCATATTTGTAGCCATCGCTATAGCCAAGGTCTTTCATCAGTTTGGTCGGGGCGTTACGCAGGTGCAAGGGCACCGACAAATCGCCGGTTTCGCGCACGAGGGCTTGTGCCGCGTCGATGGCGGCCACGGCGGCGTTGCTCTTGGGCGACGAGGCCAAATAAGTGACCGTCTGCGCCAAGATGATGCGGCTCTCCGGCCATCCGATTTTGTTCACCGCATCGAAGCAGGCGTTGGCGAGCAACAAGGCGTTGGGATTGGCATTGCCGATGTCCTCGGATGATAGAATCAGCATACGGCGGGCGATGAAAAGCGGGTCCTCCCCTGCCTCAATCATGCGGGCGAGATAGTACAAGGCCGCGTTGGGGTCGCTGCCACGCATCGACTTGATGAAGGCCGAAATGATGTCGTAGTGCATCTCGCCCTGCTTGTCATATTTCACGAGGTTACTCTGGATGCAGTCGGTGGTGAAATCGTTGGTGATGACGAGTTCCTCGGCGGTTTCGTCCAAGTCGTTCAAAGAGGTAACAACCAATTCGGTGGCATTCAACAACTTGCGCCCGTCTCCGCCGCTGATTTGCATCAAAGCCTCAGGCTCCTTGACGGTGATTTTCTTGCCGAAATCGTATTCCAAAGCCTTCACGGCCTTGGCCAGAAGAATCTCCAAATCCTCTTTTTCCAGCGACTTGAGCACATACACTTGACAACGCGACAGCAAAGGCGAAATGACCTCGAAACTTGGATTCTCCGTCGTCGCGCCAATCAGCGTGACCAAACCGCGCTCCACGGCACCCAGCAACGAGTCCTGCTGCGACTTGCTGAAACGGTGGATTTCGTCTATAAATAATATAGGTGCTTCGGGTGCCATGCGCGCACGGTCGATGACTTCACGCACTTCCTTCACACCGCTACTGACGGCGCTCAGTTGGAAAAACTGCCGTTTCACCTGCTTGGAGATGATGAAAGCCAAGGTGGTCTTACCCACGCCAGGCGGTCCCCAGAAAATCATGGACGGCACGCGCCCGCTTTCGATGGCACGGCGCAGCACGGCGTTTTCGCCGATGATGTGCTTCTGCCCGATGTAATCGTCAAGCGAAGTCGGGCGCAGGCGTTCCGCTAATGGGATGGTTGATTGCATTACCATAATGTTTTCGGGAAACAATTACTTTTTGTTGTATTCTTTTCTATATTTTCTTTGGATAAAACTCCTATTCCACTCTATAGAGTAATCATACCCGACCTTGAAGCCTGTATTGGGAAGATACTTTTTCAACAATTCCAGCGGAGCATTCTCTGATTCATTCAACAACACATAGACGGAATCCACCTGAACTTCTTCCCATGAATCCGGCATTTCGATATTCAAAGGCTGCCAATCAGGTCCAACAACTATTGGCTTGTACCATAAATCATCTTCATGACCTATAATCTTAGCATCAAGGTACAACAGTTTGACATGTCTCAATCCTTCTATTTGTTCAAAAACATTGCCATTTTCTATTTTAGCAATCCAACCGTCCCCAATATTGAAATACCAAGCATTATCTAATGTGACATCATCAAAATGTTGCAACAGAATACGCCGTTGTTCCTCGCTTATTTTTCCCTTTACCCTCAACTGTTCGATGTTCAAATCCCAAAACCAATCGGGGAAATAGGGTTTTTCTCTAAAATCGATCTCAAGCTCCCGAATAGGAATGGTATCGAATTGTCGCAAGGCAACAGGAAAATTCTGGACAAAACGCAAGGAATAGCCGTCCTCATTTTCCTTTTTCAGTTTTTGAAACTCGTTACCGATATCCTTCACTCGGACCATCCAACCTAACTTTGGTGTTAGCAAATAGTTTTTGTTGTTTTGTGCTAGTCCAACAAAACCAGCCCATAATTCCACAGGCGTATCCTCTCCTGTCATCATGTTGAACACTCTGGCATCCACCTTAACCATCTCATCCGGCAAACGATCAATATTGTCCAAATACAGCGTATCCAACGGCAGCCTTTTTTCATAACGATCATATGGGAAAAACTTGGCCATCCAACCATCGAGGCATTCCGGACTGCCATACGCTTTCTTGGTATGCACCCGAAACATATTTCTCCAGAACCGTTTGTTAGTTTCGCCTTTTGAAGAAGCAACAATCTGTCTCAGAACAGGTTCAAGTTCATCAATCCACCATTCCAAGTCATAATCCCTCAATTGCATCGCTTTGTCATACACACGTTGCCAGTCATCTGGTGTTCCCTCCAAAACGACATACGGGATACCACAGCCAATCATAGCCGCCGTGAACACAAAATAATCTTTCACCGCGCTCATAAGAGTGATTTCCGAAGCGATTCTTTCAACCTGTGTCGTAGTGGAAAAATCTGCCTTGATAATCTCCGCGATATCGCCCTTGGTATTCTCCGCTATCTTTATCGAAAACGAATCAACGGCTTTTTCCCAGTCAATCTGCTCAATAGACTCTACATCACAAATACAAGTCAATTCTTTTTTCCCTTCAAAATCAACCATACGGTCGCGCAAAGCCTCAGCATTGGCATTCACATGATGAGAAAAACCTTGAGCTATCAAAACCCAAATCATATCTGGCGACAATGTTATCGGACGATGGTGCCAATATGCCTCTCGCATACCTGAGATAAAAGAATGACTGCCAAATGTAACAAGGCTATCTGCATCAACTTTCAAAGCCAACAGGCCATAATCCACATGAATACCTTTGTGTTCTATGGCATACTTAGTCAAGCCGGCATCTTCTTCTATAAAAGTCTTGAAAATGTCTTTTGGAGATTGAACAGGCAACAAGGAATCTGGCTTGGACAATCTCTCTATCTTGATGGTAACTTGAGCTCGCAAAGGAAAAGCGATTCCCAATAGTACCAACAAAAACACGAACGAAAGGTTTTTTTTCATTGGATTTATTTTTTGCAAAAATAACAATTTCATTCGACTTTTTATCATCAGACCATAAAAATAGTATTTTTGCCACAAAAATGTTTCACCAATGAAAACCATCAAATCCCTACTCTTCCTCGCTCTGCTCGCTGGCTTCAACGCGGCGCAGGCTTGCACCAACTTCCTGATTACCAAAGGCGCCAGCGTGGACGGCTCCACAATGATCAGCTATTGCGCCGACTCGCACATCCGCTATGGCGAACTCTACTTCACCCCTGCCGCCGACTGGCCTGCAGGCAGTATGCGCGTGTGTTACGACCGTGGCACCAACGCACCACGTGGTAGCGTGCCGCAACCGCCTCACACTTACCAAGTTGTGGGCTATATCAACGAGTTTCAAGTGGCTCTCGGTGAAACCACTTTTGGTGGTCGAGAGGAACTTATCGACCCGATGGGCATCGTGGATTACGGCAGCCTCATGTTCATCGCTCTGGAGCGCAGCAAGTCGGCTCGCGAAGCTATCAAAGTGATGGCCGACTTGGTGGAGGAATATGGCTACGGCTCTGACGGCGAGTCGTTTAGCATCAGCGATGCCAACGAGGTTTGGTACATGGAAATCATGCCCAAGGGCTACACGCCCAAGGTAACCAAGACCGGCGACACCATCAACGCCGACCGTGGCGCGGTGTGGGTGGCCATTCGCATCCCCGACGGCTATGTGAGCGGTCACGCCAACGCAGCTCGCATTACCACTTTCCCTTTGCGCAACGGCAAGACCTCCATCACCGACAAGGACTGGAAAAAGCTTTATAAGGAACAAGTTGAGGTCATTTACAAGCACGACATCATCGACTTCGCGCGTCGCAAGGGCTACTTCAGCGGCAAGGACAAGGACTTTGACTTCTCGGAAGCTTACGCCCCCGTCGATTTCAGCGCGGCTCGCGTGTGCGACCTCCGCGTGTGGACCATGTTCAACAAGGTTTGCGACGGAATGGACGAATACTGGGATTATGTTACTGGCAAGGATTTGACGCACCGTATGCCGCTGTATGTCAAGCCGAAGCAGAAAGTCAGCCTCAACGACATGATGGCCTTCCAGCGCGACCATTTCCAAGGCACCGAATTGGACAAAACCCTTGACGTGGGCGGCGGTCCCTTCGGTTCGCCTTTCCGCTTCAATCCGCTTTATTGGGAATATGAGGGCAAAAAATACCTCAACGAGCGCAGTATCGAGGTTGTGCAGACGGGTTTCTCTTTCATTGCTCAAAGCCGCAGCTGGCTGCCCAACCCCATCGGAGGCATTATCTGGTTTGGCGTGGACGACACCAATTCAACGGTTTACACGCCTTTCTACTGCTCCATCACGGAAGTACCGATTGAGTACCGCGTGGGCAACGGCGACATCTTGACCTACAGCGACAACGCCGCATTCTGGGTCTTCAACCGCTTGGCGCATTTCAAGTACCTCTTTTATAATCGCGTCATCGGCAACATCCAAAAGGTGCAAAATGAGTTGGAAAACGGCTATCAGGAACAGGTGAAAGAGGCCGACAAACTCGCTTTGGACCTCTACGGACAAGACCCGAAGCAGGCCATCAACTACCTCACTTATTTCTCCAACCAAGCCGGACACCAAACCGTGGCACGTTGGAAGGAATTGAGCAACTATCTGTTGGTGAAATACTTGGACAGCAATGTCAAACAAGAGGAAAACGGCGAGTTCAAGCGCAACGGCCACGGCTATCCCGCCCGACCCATGCAGCCTGGATATCCGGATTCCTGGAAAAAGCAGGTGATTGAGGAGACTGGAGAAAGGTTTAGGAGGCCATAAACACCCTAATCTCATCCTCCCTCATATTGCGGAAACCGTATTCGTGAATCACTTCTCCGTTGTCCAAAAAAACGATGACGGGGAAGTTTCCATTGGTGATTTTCAGCAACTTGACCACTTCGGGATACAACACATCGCGGTAATGTGCCGACTCCGACTTCTCGTAAAACTTGACCACGCCTTCCTCGCTGCCCATGAACACGTATGTGATGTTTTCGGAAGGAAAACCATAGAACTGTTGCATTAGCGAGAGTTTCTGCGCAGCCATCTGGCAATAATCGCAACCCGTTGATAAAAGACAAATTACCTGTTTGCCTTCGGTCAGGTTCAGGCTATCTAATGGCGGTTCGGAAAGAATATCCCGGAAGAGTTCTGATTGCACGTTCTTGTCGGATTGATAACCTGCGGTGAAGTTGTCAGGTGGAGAAACGGCGAAGACGGTGGCTATGGATGCCAAAACTACCACCCCCAGGCCAAGCCAACGGAAACGTGGCTTCCACTCCTTTGCCTTGAAGATCAACAAAAAAAGCAATGCCAGTACCACGTTTTTGATGATGCTCTGCCAAGGATTAAATTGCAGGAAGTCGCCGAAGCAATGGCAGTTGTCGGTACGCCCTACGGCCAGCGCATACATTAATAATAAGGTGTAACCTGCCAGCATGGCCATGCTCGCCCACCAAAACAGCTTATGCAAAACATTGGAAACCAAACCAATGCCGAGCACCAATTCAACGATAACGGCCATGCGGGCCACGATGAACGAGAAATTGAGGCTGAAGAAATGGTAGCTATAGACGTAAATCTCAAAACGGTCCATGTCGAGAACCTTCAGGATGGCCGACATGATGAACACGAGTCCCAACAGGGCTTTCAATGCCGATTTGCCGAACGAGCGCAACGACTCCACCTTTAGGGTTTGTTGAAGATGTTGTCAATCAAATCATCCCACCAACTGGTTTCCTCGCCTGTTACCTCCGACTCCGAGACTTCTGTACAGATTACTTGCCCCCATCCCACTATCTCCTTCGACTTGTCGGAGCACGAAGAGCCGTCCTCGATGGTGTAATAGTCCTCGCCAAGATTGACGACCTCTTCGTTTTGGATGGTGGTGCAACGGCAATAACGGGTTTTCTTGCATGAAGGCAAAGCCATGACAGCCACGGCGAATATGACAAACAGTATTTTTTTCATTCACGGTTCAAATTTCAGTGCAAAAGTATAAAATTTTGCCGTTCCGCAAGGAAAACGACGAAAAATAAAGCGTATTGCCTAAGGTTCCACGAAAAACTCGGGGTGCGACTGAGCGAATTTCCTGTCGTACTGTCGGATACGGCTCAGCGAGCGGCGTGTCCACACGAGGCGCAGGTTTTCGCGTTCCTCCTCGGTGAGGTGCCAGTCGATGTCGGAAGAGGCATGGAGGCGGTTGGTCAGCGCATAGAGCAACAATGCCGCAGAGACGCTGATGTTGTAGCTCTCCGTGAAGCCGAACATCGGGATACGGACATGCATGTCGGCGTGTTCCACGGCATAGTCCGACAGTCCGAGTTTCTCCGTGCCAAACACCAATGCGACGGGTTGGTCGAGGGGCAAGGTGTCGGGCGTGAAGTCGTCGCGATGCGGACAGGTGGCCACGATCTTGTAGCCCTGCTCGTGCAGCCGTTCGTATGCCTCCGGCGTGTTGAAATCTTGACGTTCGTAATAATACATGCTGAGCCATTTGGTGCTGCCCAGCACCACGTCGGGGTTGACGTCGTAGTGGTTCATGTTCTCGATGATATGGATGTCCTGGATGCCGCGCAGGTCGCAGCTTCGCAACACCGCGCTGGCGTTGTGTGGCTGGAAGATGTCCTCCAAGACAACGGTGACGTGCCGTGTGCGGTAGTCAAGCACCTCCTCGAAGCGTTGGCGTCGCTCATCGGTGATAAAGGGCGTCAGGAAATCCAGCATGGCCTTGTCGCGAACCGCATTCCGCTGCAACTCAAAGTCTTGTGCCTCTCGCCCATCGTACACTATCGATTTCTTCATTCGGTCAAAAGATTATGATAAAGGGATGCAAAAATACGAAAAAAGAAAAAAATGCAAAAAAATGGTCGAAGGTATGCCGAAAAAGCGTACTTTTGCACCCAAAATTTTGAAACGATATGGCAAAGCAAAACACAAAACAAGGAGACGAAAGACTCGAAAACGTAGAATCCGCCTTAAGCAAAACCGAACTTTGGATTGAAAACAACCAAAAGATCCTGTGGATTATTCTCATCGCCCTGCTGGTCATTGGCGTTGGCATTTTCTTCATCAACAAACTCAAGAAAGAGCGCAACGAGAAGGCCATGAACCAAAGTTTCCCACAAGAAATCGCATTTGAAGAGCAAGCCACCAAAGCCATCGACTTCGCCTCATATTACATGGAGAACGAGAACTACGCCTCCGCTCTGAACGGCGACGGCGAGAAAGTCGGATTCCTTGACATCGTCAACAACTATGGCTCGACGAAAGCTGGCAAGTTGGCCGCCTACTACGCAGGCATCTGTTACCTGAAGCAAGGCAACTACTCCGAGGCCATCGAGTATCTGAAGAAATACACCAACGACGACAAAGTGTTGGCTCCCATGGCTTTAGGCCTCATCGGCGACTGTTATATGCAACTTGGCGACCATCAAAACGCTGTTTCTTACTACGAAAAGTCGATCAAGAAGAACCCCAACGATTTCTCCACCCCGATGTTCATGCAAAAGCTTGGCATGACCTACGAAATCATGGGCAACAACGCGAAAGCCATAGACACCTACAAGGCCTTGAAGAAAGACTTCCCCAACAGCAACGAAGCCTACGACATCAGCAAGAACATCGCATATCTTGAAGAGAAAGTGAAATAAGGCCACCTGAACGACCTCGCATGACATCCTGGCTCTTCGGGGTCAGGATTTTTTTTGACAACCCATGGAAAGCAAGATCAGAATCGCCTATTTCGGGACACCCGAGTTCGCCGCCTCACAACTTAAAGCCATCCTTGACTCAGGCTACGAGGTGAGCGTCGTCGTCACCATGCCCGACAAACCCGCCGGTCGCGGTCGTCAGATACAGTATTCCGACGTCAAGAAGACCGCCTTGGAGCGCGAACTCCCCCTGCTCCAGCCCGAAAAGCTGAGAGACCCCGAGTTTCTTGAGCAACTGGCTTCCTTCCAAGCCAACCTGTTCGTAGTGGTGGCTTTCAGAATGTTGCCCGCCGTGGTGTGGCAGATGCCAGAGTTAGGCACTTTCAACCTCCACGCCTCGCTGCTGCCCCAATACCGAGGCGCGGCACCCATCAACTTCGCCATCATCAACGGCGAGAGCGAAACGGGCCTCACCACCTTCTTCCTCAACGAGGAGATCGACAAAGGCGCCGTCATCATGCGCGAACGCGTCGGCATCCGTCACGACGAGACCGCTGGCGAACTTCACGACAAGTTGATGCAGTTGGGCAACAAAGTGGTCGTGGAAACCATCGAGAAGATAGCAAGTGGCAACGTTTCGGCCTTGCCGCAAGAGGAACTGTCAGAAGGCCAGGCACTGAAACCCGCCCCAAAGATCACCAAGGCGTTTTGCGACATCGACTGGCACCAGGACTGCCTGACCGTATACAACCACATCCGAGGCCTGTCGCCCTACCCAGCGGCACACACACAACTCGTTTCGGAGGCAGCCGAAACCATCGACGTTAAAGTCTTCGCCGCCGAAATGGAAGGATGCCTGCCCGACATGCCAATCGGCAGTGTCGTCACCGACAACAAGAAATACCTGAAAATCGCCCTTCGCGACGGTTTCATTCGTCTGACCAAAGTGCAACAGGCCGGAAAGAAAGCCATGCCGATAGCCGACTTTTTGAGGGGAACACCGCTAAATGGCACATGGAAAACAACTATAAAATGAAAAAAGCAGCCTTATTCACCGTTTTTCCTTTTTTTTTGATAAAAATCACGCATTTTTTCCCAAAAATGCTTGCATTATTCAAAAAACCTTTATTTTTGTGGTGTGAAAGTTCAAACCTCTAATTTTAATTACTATGAATAAAGTTGAATTAATCGCTGCCGTGGCCGAAAAGGCTGGCATGACCAAAGTCGACGCAAGAAAAGCCGTCGATGCCATCATCGAAGTTTCAAAAGCCGAACTGAAGAAGGACGGCAAAATCGCCCTCGTTGGTTTTGGTACCTTGGGTGTGACCAAGCGTCCTGCCAGACAAGGCCGCAACCCCAGAACGGGTAAGACTATCAAGATCGCTGCAAAGAATGTCGTGAGATTCAAACCCGCTGCAAACATTCTGAAATAATACGACTCATTTCAGCAAACACAAGGAAGCCGTCAGTCAACGACGGCTTTTTTTGTTTCCCTTCCACTTCACCACAGCGCCGTCCTCCACCTGCAACACCCCATTGTCGACAAGGAAACGGATGGCATCAAGCACCTGCGACTCGTCGTATCCGTCGCATCGCGACAGGGCATCCTTGATAGGCATCGCCGACTCACCCATCACATTCTTCAAGCTCTCTTCGATAGTGCCATACGGGACGGTGGCATGACTTCTGCACACGTCGCAACGCCCACAACCTTTACCAACGCTCTCATTGAAATACCGCAACAACTGTAGGCTACGACACTCTCTGTCGCTGTTGACGAAATCGACGACAGCCCTAACACGTTCCTCGGCATCACGTTTCCTGTCGTAATAGTTCTCCTTTGAAAGGCCAAAATGCCTAGTATCAACAAATTCCGAAAGGAAAAGCACTTGCGGCTTGTCGTTGCGGGGAATGTAGCTCAAGATATGATATGACTCCAGTTTCTTCAGTTGCTCGACCACCTTTTCCGACGTCAAACCAAGTTTTCTGGCCATCACCTCTTCATTAATCTTCACGAAATCCGTCATCACGCCCGGCAAACTGCGCAACATCGTCTTAATCAGCTCGCTAAACTGCGGATTATTGACTTGAAAGCCGTAAATGTCGTCGCGTGAGGCCTTGATCATCAGCCTTGAAGGCTCGTCGAAACTGTCGGAAAGGACAAGAAAACCTTCCTTTTCGAGGATTTTCAGCGTGTGGTAAACCTCCAAAAGCGAAAAACCATAATGCTTGGCAAAATCGCTAATGACCAAAGGATAGGAAACATTCTCCCCTGCCCCAACAGGAATGTTGAAATAATTCCCCAAAGCATTGTAAATCAACTTGATTCGGTCGAGTTCGGGGAACGATTGCGCCAAGTCGTCTTGCAATTTCTTGATGTCGGCAGGCGAAACAAGCAAGAAGGCCTCGGAAGGCTTCAAGTCGCGGCCCGCACGGCCTGCCTCCTGAAAATAGGCTTCGAGGCTGTCGGGCAAGTCGATATGGATGACGAGCCGCACGTCGGGCTTGTCGATGCCCATGCCAAAGGCATTGGTCGCCGCAATGACCTTCACCTTGCCTTTCATCCATTGGTCTTGTCGCTCGTCACGCGTCTTGCTGTCCAAGCCCGCGTGATAGAAGGTGGCGGAAATGCCCACCGAGTTAAGCCAATCCGCAATGACCTGCGTCCGTTTGCGGTTGCGCACATACACGATGGCGCTGCCTTCCGTCATGGCCTCCAACTTGCGGCGCAGCACACCGTATTTGTCGGCTTCGTGGAACACGTTGTAAGTCACGTTCTTGCGCTCGAAGCTGCTTTGGAAGACGTTCTTCTGCTTGAAGCCGAGGCGCAACTGTATGTCGTCCACCACCTTAGCCGTGGCCGTGGCGGTCAAGGCCAAGACTGGCGTTTTCGGCATGTACGGCCTGATTTCCGCGATTTTGAGGTACGGCGGACGAAAATCATAGCCCCACTGCGAGATGCAGTGCGACTCATCGACGGCCAAGAGGCAGACCTTCATCTTTTTCAAGGCCTCGATGAAAGTGTCGGTTTGCAGGCGTTCTGGCGAAACGTAAAGGAACTTCAGTCGTCCATAAACGGCCTGATTGTAAGCCAAATCCAGTTGGTCCGAATGCATCCCCGAATAGATGGCTGCTGCGGGAATGCCTTTGTCCACAAGGTGCGCCACTTGGTCTTTCATCAGCGCAATGAGCGGCGTGACGACGAGGCAAAGGCCTTCCATCGCCATCGCCGGCACCTGAAAACAGATGCTTTTGCCGCCGCCCGTGGGCAGCAGCGCGAGCGTGTCCTTCCCCGCCATCACGGAATCGACGATTTCCTCTTGAAGCGGACGGAAACTGGGGTAGCCCCAGTATTTTGCCAGAATTGCTTTTGTGGCCGCGCTCATTTCTATCTCTATGGAAAATATTTTGAGAATCTACCTTGTTCTAATTTTGAGGTCAAAAAATTTGACCTCAAAAACTCATCCTCCACATTATCATCTGAAACAGAATCATTTACAAGATATTTTGAGGTCAAAATTTTTGACCTTAAAATATCTCTATACTCCTCTTTGGTCAGTTGGAACCGAAAATCATCGTCAAATTTATCGATATTGTTCTTTACTTGCTGGTTGAAGGCCTTCGTCGTATAGCCATAAATCTCGGCAATATCAGCATCAAGCATCACCTTCATCCCTCGAATGGTATAGATGATGTCCTTGAGATGCCCCGTAATTTTTATTTTTTCATTATCTGTCATAAGTTCATTTTGACCGCAAAAGTACACATTCTACGCTAAAATCAAAACTCTTTGTTGCGCTCCTGCAACGCCAGCATCTCGTCGCGATACTTCGCAGCAGCCAAGAAATCCATCTCCTTGACGGCGCGCTCCATGTTCTTCTTGGCCTGCTGGATGGCCTTTTGAATCTGTTCCTTTGAGAGCCATTGGGGTTGGCTTTCGGCAGCGATGCTCGTCGGAACGTCTGATTGGGAATATGGCACAGGCTGAGTTCCTTTCAGGGTGCCAAGCGAGTTGTCGATGGCCTTGACGATGGTCTTCGGGACTATGCCATGTGCCTCATTGTAAGCCATTTGCTTGGCGCGACGGCGGGCGGTCTCGTCGATGGTCTTGCGCATCGAGTCGGTAATGGTGTCGGCGTACATGATGACCTTGCTCTCGGCATTGCGCGCAGCGCGGCCTGCGGTCTGCGTCAGGGAACGCTCGGAGCGCAAAAAGCCTTCCTTGTCGGCATCGAGGATGGCCACAAGGCTCACTTCGGGCAAGTCCAAGCCCTCACGCAAAAGGTTCACGCCAACCAAAACGTCAAAATCACCCATGCGAAGGCCTGTCAGGATTTCCACGCGCTCCATCGTCTCCACGTCGGAGTGGATGTATCGCGTCTTGATTTTCAGTCCGTTAAGGTAGGTGTTCAGTTCCTCTGCCATGCGTTTGGTCAGCGTCGTGACGAGCACACGCTGGTTCTTCTCCACCACCTTGTGGATTTCGTCGATGAGGTCATCGACTTGGTTGAGGCTCGGTCGCACCTCAATAATCGGGTCGAGCAAGCCCGTGGGACGAATCACCTGCTCCACATACACGCCTTCGCTCTGTTGCAGCTCGAAGTCGGCGGGCGTGGCGCTGACATAGATGGTCTGTCCCGTAAGGGATTCAAACTCATCGAATTGCAAAGGCCTGTTATCCAAGGCCGAAGGCAGTCGGAAACCGTATTCCACCAAGGTCTGTTTGCGCGAGCGGTCGCCTCCGTGCATCCCGCGGATTTGCGGCACAGTCACATGACTCTCGTCGATAATCGTGATGAAGTCGTCGGGGAAATAGTCGAGCAGGCAGAAAGGCCGCGTGCCCGGACTGCGCCCGTCGAAATAGCGCGAATAGTTCTCAATGCCGGAGCAATAGCCTAATTCTTTCATCATCTCGAGGTCGTAATTCACGCGGTCTTCCAAACGTTTCGCCTCGATGTTCTTACCGATTTCGCGGAAATACTCGGTCTGCTTGAACATGTCGTCCTGGATTTCCCGCACGGCGGAGTTCAACTTGCTTTGCGAAGTCACGAAGATGTTGGCGGGAAAGATGGTCAGTTCCGAAAGGTCCTCTATCTTCCTGCCTGTCACGGGGTTGAACATCTCGAGGCTGTCGATTTCGTCGTCCCAAAACACGATGCGGTAGGCATAGTCGGCGTAGGCCGGAAACACATCCATCGTCTCCCCTTTCATCCTGAATTTGCCTTGCGTGAACTCGATTTCGTTACGCACATACAAAGAACTCACCAAAGCCTTCGCTACCTCGTCGCGCTCCATCTTGGCACCGCGCTCCAAATAGATGACGTTCTTCCCGAAATCATCGGGATTGCCAATACCGTAAAGACATGAAACAGAAGAAACTACGATGATGTCGCGGCGCCCCGAAAGCAAGGCTGAAGTCGTCGCCAAGCGCATCTTGTCAATCTCCGAATTGATGGCGAGGTCCTTTTCTATATAGGTGTTGGTGGCGGGAATGAAAGCCTCGGGCTGGTAGTAGTCGTAATAGGAAACGAAATAATTCACCGCGTTTTCCGGGAAGAACTGCTTGAACTCGCCGTAGAGCTGTGCCGCGAGGGTCTTGTTGTGGCTTAGCACCAAGGCCGGACGGTTCAGCTGCGCCAACACATTGGCGATGGTGAACGTCTTGCCCGAACCCGTCACGCCTAAAAGCGTCTGGGCATGGTCACCGCGCTGCAGTCCGTCCACCAACTGCTTGATGGCTTCAGGCTGGTCGCCGGTGGGCTGGAAATCGGAGATGAGTTTGAAGTTCATTTCTTACGTTTCTTCTCTTGAAAGGAATGGCAAAAATAATAAAAAATCCCGCCCCAACTGAACTGAACCCCGAAAGTTGGACAAAAAACTTTCGGGGTTTTATTATGCGAAAAAAACACGATTACGAAGCTCGATTGAAGTACATAAAGATGCTGGAGGAAGGCTATAGCATCCACTTCATAAGCAGAGCATATGGTATAGACCATAGGATTTTGTCCACGTTGTGGAGCCGGTACGAGAAAGAAGGGCCTGTTGCATTGGTCAAGAAGAAGAACTGTGCTCTTACTGTGGCGGAAAAGTTGTCGGTCATATCCGAATACAAGGAAAAACACCTATCTTTGCCAGACATTATGTTAAGCCATGGAGTGAGTCGGAGTGCAATAGAAGGATGGTGTCGGCGTTATGCCGCAGGCGGAGAGGAGGCACTGGTTGACAAGCCCAAGGGAAGACCGAGAAAAGACATGGGAAGACCGAAGAAAAAGAAGCCAGAGGAGATGACGGAGCTGGAGCGGCTCCGTTACGAGAACGAGCGCCTGCGCGCGGAGAATGCACTGCTAAAAAAAGTGAAAGCCTTGGTCGAAGAAAGGGAAGCCCGTCTCAAAGGGACTGGGCGGAAGCCATCCAAGGACTGAGGCGGGACCATGATGTCGGGACGCTGCTCGACATCAAGGGGATGGCTCGTTCCACATTCTACTATCACGCCAAGAGGTTGCACGACTCGGACGGATACGATACCGTCAGGAAGCGGATAAGGGACATCTACGAGACCAACCGCGGACGGTACGGCTACCGTCGTGTCTCCGCGCAACTGCACAACGAGGGAGTTGTAATCAACCACAAGACCGTGCAGAAGCTGATGGGGCAGATGGGGCTCAAGGCAAAGACGAGGAGGCAGAAGTACCGCTCGTACAGAGGCGAGGTCGGCAGGGTTGCGCCCAATGTGCTCAACCGAGACTTCCACGCTTCAAGGCCAAACCAGAAATGGGCCACCGATGTCACTCAGGTCAACATCAAGGGAGACAAGCTGTACCTGTCGCCCATCCTGGACCTGTTCAACGGTGAGATTGTCTCTTACACGATCTCCAAAACGCCCGACTTGCGGATGGCCACAAGGATGCTTGACAAGGCATTCCGTGTCCGAGGCAACCTCAAGGGACTCATCCTGCATTCCGACCAAGGTTGGCACTACCAGCATCTCAGATACCAGACCTTGCTCAAGGGAAAAGGCATCATACAAAGCATGTCACGCAAGGGCAACTGCCTCGACAATGCCATGATGGAGAATTTTTTCGGCCTGATGAAGAACGAATTGCTATATTTGCACGACTGGAACTCCGTCAACGAGTTCGAAAACGCACTTATGGATTACATAAACTATTATAACAACGACAGAATCAAGTTGAAACTAAAAGGAAAGAGCCCGGTGCAATACCGAACTCTTTACCATGATAATTAATGTTTAACCGTCCAACTTTTTGGGGTCACATCACAACGGACGGGATTTCGTTGTTTTCTGGGAAACAGGTATTTATGGTATGACGATCTTCTGCGTCCTGACGGAATCGCCGTCAATCAGGCGCAAGACGTACATGCCTGCAGGCATTCCCGTGGTCGTTGTACGACTGCCACATTGTGACAGACCAACGGTGCGTACCACGCGACCCATCACGTCCACCACCTGCAGGGTCGCATCACCTGCATCCGCTGTGATGACGATATTCCCGTTGTTGATGTAGGCAAACGGCGCATCAGACACTGAGCCTGTCGAACCACCGCCGGCGTTGAACACCAAGCGGAAACGCGAGGCGTAATCCTCAGGCTTACCGCTGAAGGTGTAATCGTTGGTTTGCAACAAATCCACATTCGCGCCAGTAAGGTTGTCGATTAAATGCAGGTAGTCAAACTCAGCGTTTTCAACATTAATGCGAAGCGTGAAAGTGCCGTTCTTCTCGGCTTTGAAATTGATGGCTTGCTCGTTGCCCTCGGCGACGACCACAGCCAAGTCTTGTTGGCCTTGTGTGGCGAAAATCTTCGTGCCGTTTTCTTTCAAAGTGAGCTTTTCTAAAGGCTCGCCGCCGTCTTTCACGATGAGGCGGTCGATGAGCTGGCTGTTCTCGCGGAGTTCAAGGTTGATGCGGCCTGTTTTCGCCGTTTCGCCTTTCGCGCCGCTGTTGAAGGCGAGAGAAGCGCCGTCGGCGGTGGCCTTCACGAAGAAGCCTTCGCCGGGGAGGAGCGGATTTTCGCCGTCTATCACGCTCACCA
>JBGUHI010000035.1:0-15857 GCA_045111995.1 Candidatus Limimorpha sp.
GGGCGACAGGATATTAGGCAGGTGGTGTAAACCCCTGCCGACTATCGTCATCGGGTACGCCACCCCCGGTAGGCCCAGCCCCATAGGGGCGACAAGATATTAGGCAGGCGGTGTAAACCCCTGCCGACATAAATCAGCGAAACAAAAACAAAAAAAGCAGCTGATCAGCTGCTTTTTCGTCGGAGTGGCCCGACTCGAACGGGCGACCGCTTGCACCCCATGCAAGAATGCTAGCCAACTGCACCACACCCCGATTGCATGTAAACTTTCGTTTTGCGGCTGCAAAGATACGAATGTTTTTTGAATTGTTGTTCACTTTCCGAAAAAAAAGTTACCTTTGCAAAGAATTAACTTCAAACTATCAACTATCAACTATCAACTGAACACTATGGAACATATTGAATGTCTGATTATTGGCTCAGGCCCGGCGGGCTACACTGCCGCCATTTATACGGGTCGCGCCGACGTGAAAACCGTCATCTATGAAGGGATGCAACCTGGAGGACAACTCACCCAAACCACCGAAATCGAGAACTTTCCGGGCTACCCGAACGGCATCACCGGTCCCGAGATGATGGAGGAAATCCGTCAGCAGGCACTGCGTTTCGGCGCGGAAATCCGCGAAGGCGAAGTCACCAGCATCGACGTCAGCCAACGCCCCTTCAAGGTGACGACGGAGTACGACGGCGAGCTTCTGGCCGACAGCATCATCGTTTCGACGGGTGCCGCGGCACGCTATCTCGGTCTGCCTTCCGAAGAGGAATTCAAGGGCGGCGGCGTGTCGGCTTGTGCCACCTGCGACGGTTTCTTCTACAAGGGCAAGGATGTGGCGGTTGTGGGCGGCGGCGACACGGCCTGCGAAGACGCCACTTATTTGTCCAAACTCTGCAACAAGGTCTATCTCATCGTCCGCCGCGACGTGCTTCGCGCCTCCAAGGCCATGCAGCACCGCGTTTTGAACACGCCCAACATCGAGGTCTTGTGGAAACACCAGACCAAGGAACTCTTCGGCGAGCAACAGGGCTTCATGAAGAAGCTGAAAGGCGCTGTTTTGTACCACAGCGACACCAAGGAAGAGCGCACGATTAATGTGGACGGCTTTTTCGTCGCCATCGGACACACGCCCAACACCGCGCCGTTCAAGGGCGTTTTGGACATGGACGAGGAAGGCTACATCATCACCAAGCCGAAATCCACTGCCACCAACGTGGAGGGCATCTTCGCTTGCGGCGACTGCCAAGACCGCACCTACCGTCAGGCCATCGTGGCCGCCGGAACGGGAGCCATGGCGGGTATTGAAGTGGAGCGGTTCTTGATGGAGAATAAATAGCACAACTATATGGAAAACCGACAAGGCCTCACCCCCGGCCCCTCTCCACGTGGAGAGGGGCGTGGTTCCGCCAGTTCGTATGGGATAATACGAAACCAAAAGATAAACCCTAAAAAACTTGAGATAACTAGGCAGTTCCGCAAGAATCCGACCGAGAGTGAGGATGCGGTGTGGCAGATGTTGCGTAATAGGCAGATTAAAAATCTGAAATGGAGGAGGCAGCAAGTAATTGACGGGTTTATTGCTGATTTTTATTGTGCCGAGCTGAATGTGGTCTTGGAGATTGACGGATCGATTCATGAAAATGAAGAGGTTAAAGAATACGATGAATATCGAACTTCGGTGTTCGAGTCGAGAGGAATAAAGGTGTTTAGATTGAAAAATGAAGATTGCGACAAGCAGCACCTTACTGAATTAATTGAGCACATATTAATGAGCCTGTGATAGCCCACTCCCCTCTCCAGAGGGAGAGGGGCCAGGGGTGAGGGCCTAAACGAAACCGATGCTATTCCATACCGAAATAAAAGTACATCCTCTAAACCAAACCATCCGTTATGGCGATGGTTTGCTCTTCTTGGGTTCGTGCTTTGCTGACGAGGTGGGTGGCATCTGCAAAGGATTGGGTTTCAATGCTTTGGTAAATCCCTTTGGGGTGCTGTACAACCCTTTCAGCGTGGCCAACGCCATCCATCGGCTGCAAAGCGGGAAGCCATTCGCGCATGACGAAGTGATACGTACTGGCGAGGAGTTCTACTGCACCTTCAGCCACAACACCGAGTTTTGGAAACCCACCGAAAACGAGCTGCTTGACACGGTCAATAAAAGCCTTGAAACGGCGTGCAAGCACTTTGCGCAGGCAAAATGGGTCATTGTCAGCCTTGGCACGGCGTGGGTTTACCGCTATCGCGAAACGCTTGAGGTGGTCGCCAACTGCCACAAGATGCCCTCGTCGCTGTTTGACAGGTTTTGCCTATCGGTGCCATCAACAGTAACGGTCTTGTCGGATCTCGTGAAAGCCAATCCCGACAAGCGGTTCGTCTTCACCGTGTCGCCGTTGCGACACCTGAAGGACGGGCTTCACGGCAACCAACTGAGCAAATCGACGCTGCTATTGGCTGTAAATCAGGTTTGTGAGCAATTCGCCAACGCGCATTATTTCCCTGCCTATGAAATCCTTTTGGACGAGTTGCGCGACTACCGTTTCTACAAGGAGGACATGGTGCATCCCACCGAGCAGGCCGTGCGCTACATTTGGGAACGCTTCGCCGACTTTGCCATTAATCCCAGCGAGAAGCCTGCCATGCAGGCCGCCGCCGAGCTTCGCCAAATGTTGCATCACAAGCCGTTGTTTCCCGAAAGCGAGGCGTTTAAGAGGTTTGAGGCGATGAAAGAACAGAAGACCAACGATCTGAAAAGAGACTTTTTTGCTGTCTGTATCGAAAACTTGAGCCAATAAGGCTCCAATTCCCAAATTATTCGTACTTTTGCCGCCCGTTTGTGAAGACGGACTGAAATTAATACATTAATACCTTAAATTAAATGACTGACTACGAAAGATCTGGCAAGCGTCCGCGCACCAGAAAGCCTGCTGAAGAAGAATTCCAGCAGAGGAGGTCCTTCAAGTTCTATCACCGTGACGGTGACGAAGAAGGACGTGAAGAAAGACGTTTTGGCGACAAGCCGAGAGGTGAGCGCCGATTTGATGACAACCATGGCGACCGCCGTTTCGGTGACCGTAAGTTCGGTGACCGCCCACGCCACCGCTTCGATGACGACCGCCCGCGTGAGCGTCGTTTCGATGACGACGACCGTCCACGTCGCCGCTTCGATGACGACCGCCCGCGCCGTCGCTTTGACGACGACAGGCCACGTGAGCGTCGTTTCGATGACGACGACCGCCCGCGCCGCCGCTTTGACGACGACCGCCCGCGTCGCCGCTTCGATGACGACCGCCCGCGTGAGCGTCGTTTCGATGACGACGACCGTCCGCGCCGCCGTTTTGACGACGACCGCCCACGTCGCCGCTTCGATGACGACAGGCCGCGTGAGCGTCGTTTCGATGACGACGACCGTCCACGCCGTCGTTTTGATGATGACAAACCCCGTGGAGACCGACGTTTCGAGGATCGTCCGCGCCGTCGTTTCGACGACGATGAAAGACCTCGTCGCCGTTTTGACGATGACAGGCCGCGTGGTGGTGGTCGCCGTTTCGGTGACGACCGTCCGCGCCACCGTTTCGACCACGAAGAGGAACCGCGCCGAGGCCGCAAGGGCTATGTGCGCGAGAAAGACCCGATGTATGACCGCCCGAGAGCGACTGGCGAAATCCGCCTTAACAAATACTTGGCCGACTGTGGCATCTGCTCACGCCGCGAAGCCGACGACCTCATCAAGGCAGGCTGCGTGGAAGTGAATGGTGAGGTGGTCACAACGATGGGTTATAAGGTGAAGACTGACGACAAGGTGGTTTACGGCGGCCAGACCCTTAACCGTGAGAAGTTGCGCTATCTGCTGCTCAACAAGCCCAAAGGCTATATCACTACCAGCGACGACCCGTATGAGCGCGACACGGTGATGGAACTCGTCAAAGGTGCTTGTGGCGAGCGCATCTTCCCTGTTGGCCGCCTCGACAAGCAAACCACTGGCCTGCTGCTGTTCACCAACGACGGCGACTTGGCCAAGAAACTGACCCACCCGAGCAGCGAAGTGCCGAAACTTTACCATGTCATCCTCGACAAGCCTTTGACCAAAAACGATATGCTGCGCATCTCCGAAGGCATTGAGCTTGACGACGGCCCCATCGCCGCCGACAGCATCGCCTACGACCAGGACGACGACAGCAAGAAGAGCATCGGCATTGAACTGCATTCGGGCCGCAACCGCATCGTGCGCCGCATCTTCGAACATCTCGGATATGAGGTGACCAAACTCGACCGCGTGATGTTCGCCGGTCTCGACAAATACAGACTGCCTCGTGGCGAGTGGCGTTTCCTCACCGACCTCGAGGTGATGAACCTGAAGAAAATCTGATCTTGAACGAGATTACCAAACAATTCATCAGGGAGAACCTGAACGCCGACGTGCCGACGCTTGCCTTGAAGAAGGCTCCCGTCGGCACTGACGTTTCATTGGCATTGAGGCAGATTGCAGCCCGACAACTGCTTCAGAAGAAGGTCCCGCAGTGGGCCGACAACGAAGACCTGCTCTTTCCCGCCCACCTTTCCATAGAGCAATGCTCTTCGGAGGCGGCGGCACAATACAAGGCAGGTCTGTTGCAAGGCCAAACCTTTGCTGATCTCACGGGTGGCTTGGGCATCGACACTTGTTTCATTGCGCAACGCTTCCAACAGGCCGACTATGTGGAGCGGCAAGTCGAACTCTGTGAATTGGCACGGCATAATTTCGCCGTTCTGGATGCCCACATTGAGGTGCGGAACGAGACGGCGGAAGAGTATCTGGGGCATTGCGAGCCCAAAGACTGCATCTTCATCGACCCCGCCCGCAGGGACGAACACGGGCGCAAGACCGTCTCCATCGCCGACTGCACCCCCGATGTGGCTGCCTTGCAGGACGCGCTGCTCGAAAAGGCCCCGACGGTGATGGTGAAACTTTCGCCGATGCTCGACATCAGCAAGGCGTTGGAGGAACTGCGCCATGTGAAAGAGATGCACGTGGTGGCCGTCGCCAACGAGTGCAAAGAACTGGATGCCGTTTTGGAACGCGACTATCAAGGAAAACCCGTGCTGGTTTGTGCCAACTTGTTGACCAAACAGCCCAAGGTGCGTTTCACCTATGAAGAAGAACGCTGCTGCCAGTGCAAAATGGCAGACGGCGTGTCAGGCTATCTTTATGAGCCCAATCCCGCCGTGATGAAAGCAGGTTGCTTCAGGCTACTAACGGAGCGTTATGGCGTTTGTAAGTTGCACAAAAACAGCAATCTGTATACATCTGAGCAACTTGTTCCCGATTTTCCGGGCCGCATCTTCGAGGTGGAAGGCTGGGCTCCTTATAATAAAAAGGTGAAGCAGGTCTTGCTTTCGGATGTGGAGAAAGCCAGCATCGCAGTGCGCAACTTCCCGCTCTCGGTGGCCGAGTTGCGCAAGGCGTTGGGAATCGGGGATGGCGATGACGTCTACCTGTTTGCCACCACCTTGAAAGGGGAGAGCAAGGTCGTTGTCCGCACAAAAAAATCCGCCTTTGGCGAAGCGGTTTCCTTTGGCTCCTAAAAAACAATCATCTCTTATCGGGAATGCCAAACTTGATCCACCAAGTTTGGTCATACTTGGATTTCACGGCCTTTTTCACGGTGAGCGTGCGTTTCTTTAGCGTGTTCAAGGCGCAGTGGCCTTCCTTGCTCTTCTTCTGCAACTCTTCGCGAAGCTTGTCGATTTCAGCCGAAATGGCTTCCAAGCGCCTGCAGTCTTCCTCGAGTTTCAGCAACACGCTTTCTTCCACGCCAGCGTTGCGGCCAAGGCGTTGGTTCTTCTTTACACCCGTAATAATCAGTTTGGATTTCTTGATTTGGTCTGTAAAAATCTGATACATAGTCGATTGTGTTTTATAGATGTCGGTTTCTCCCGTTTTGTGAGTGCAAAGATAACATATTTTCGTTTTCGCATGACCGTTGTTTCCAACGAACAAGAATGTTTGGTGAATGCGGTGGAGATAGAGAAAAAACTCGTACCTTTGCACCCCAAATACGTATTTGAGTATGTACGCCCTTTTCAAGAAAGAAATAAGCAACTTCCTCAGTTCGCTGATTGGCATCATGGTCATTGTGGTGTTTTTGCTCATCACAGGACTCTTCCTTTGGGTGTTCCAAAGTGACTTTAACGTGCTGAACTTCGGCTATGCCAACCTCGACAGCCTTTTCATCCTGGCGCCGTGGGTGTTCCTATTCCTTGTGCCCGCCGTGACGATGCGCAGTTTCGCCGAGGAGAACCGCACGGGTACCATCGAGATGCTGGCCACCAAGCCCTTGTCGGACTGGCAGATCATCTGGGCGAAGTTCCTGGCTGGCATGGTGCTGGTTTTGCTGGCGCTGATACCGACATTTGTCTATTATTTCTCGGTCTATCACTTAGGTATGCCCAAAGGCAACCTCGACAGCGGCGGCATTTGGGGCTCCTATATCGGACTGTTTCTGCTCAGTTCCAGTTTTGTGAGCATCGGCGTGTTCTGCAGTTCGCTGACCAACAACCAGATTCTGGCCTTCATCCTGTCGGTTTTCCTCTGTGGCTTCTTGCTGGTTGGATTCGAGTTCATCTATTCGTTGTCGTTGTTTGGCCGTGTCGACCTGTTCATCCAGCAGTTGGGCATGAATGCCCACTACAGTTCGCTGAGCCGTGGTGTGGTCGACACCCGCGACGTGCTGTATTTCCTGAGTGTGATTGCGCTCTTCCTGAGTGCGACGAAACTGGTGCTTTCAAGTCGTAAATGGTAAAGGAGGATGGAGTGATGGAAAACAAACGCAAGAGTCTGAAGAAGAGCCAAATAATTGCCTTCCTTGTCACGGTGGCCGTGGTGGTCGTCGTCAATTTGGTCGGCTCACGCCTGTTCACCCGCCTCGACCTGACGAGCGAGAAACGCTATACCCTGTCGCCCACGACGAGAGAGATCCTCAACAACCTTGACGACTATGTCTATTTCAAGGTCTACCTCGACGGCGACTTCCCTGCGGGCTTCAAGAAACTGCGCCGCGAGACCAAGGAGATGCTCGACGAGTTCCGCGCCTATTCCAAGTATATAGACTATGAGTTCATTAATCCTACTGAGAGCGGCGAGGAGGCAGAGATTACGGAAACTTACAGGCAACTTTACCAAGCAGGGTTGAAGCCGACCAACCTCAACGTGCAGAACAGCGACGGCTCGTCGAAGCAGATGGTCATTTGGCCTGGCACTTTGGTGAGTTACCGCAACAACACGGAGATTGCCGTCGAACTCCTGGAAAACCAGGTGGGGATGTCGGACAGCGAAGCCCTTAATGTCTCAATGCAGAACCTCGAGTTTCGCCTCATCGACGCAGTGAAGAAGGTGACACGGCTGATGAAGCCCAACATCGCCTTCGTGGAGGGCCACGGCGAACTTGGCGAACAGGACGTGTACGACATCACGAAGTCGCTGTCGCAGAACTACAACGTGGTAAGGCTTGAGATCGACGGCAAGATCGATGCCCTCATCCACCGCACCCAAGACACCACACGCGACGTGAGAGCCTTCCCGTCTTACGACGCCATCGTCGTCGCCAAACCCACGCAGGCCTTCGACGAGCGCGACAAGTTCCTCATCGACCAATACATCATGCACGGCGGCAAGGTGCTGTGGCTCGTCGAACCCGTCTTCGCCACCATGGACAGCCTGCAAAACCAGGAATCGACCATAGGCATCGAGCAGAACCTCAACTTGGACGACATGCTCTTCAAATATGGCGTGCGCCTCAACCGCGACCTGCTCCTCGACTTGACCTGCGCCGCCTTGCCCATCCGCACGGGACAGGTGGGAGGACAAGCCCGTCTGGAATACTTCCGTTGGTATTACTTCCCCTTGCTGCAAGCGGCATCCGACCATCCTATGGTGCGCAACATGAACGCCATCAAGTCCGACTTCGTCAGTTCGATGGATGCCACCACCTCGGCTGACGACATCGAACAGGTTCCGCTGCTCAAGACCAGCAACTACACCAAAGTGTCGGGCACGCCTGTCTTCATCACCCTGGCGATGCTGCGACAGACCCCCGACCAACGTATGTTCAACTCGAAGGGCAAGACGGTGGCCTACCTGCTGAAAGGCACCTTCTCGTCGCTTTATGCCAACCGCATCCCACAGGAGATCATCGACGACCAGGCCACCGACTTCATGGAAACGAGCAAGCCGACAGCCATGATTGTGGTGGCCGACGGCGACATCATCCGCAACCAAATCGACATCAGGACGCGCAATCCTTTGCCCCTGGGTTTCGACCAATATACGCAGATCACATACTCCAACAAGGAGTTTATCGAGAACTGCATCAGCTATCTTGTCGACGGCGAGGGTCTGGTCGACATCCGCTCACGCGAACTCAAGGTGCGTCTGCTCGACCCGACCAAGGTGAGCAAGCAGCGGACGACATGGCAGGTGGTCAACACCCTTGTACCCATCGCCCTCATCGTCATCCTGGGCCTCGTCATGTCGCTCATCCGCAAAGTGAAATACAGTAGAAAAACGAAAGCATAAAACAATGAAAAAGAACAACCGACCCCTAATCATCATTGTCATCATATTGGCTGCCATCGCTGGCATTGCAGTGGCCAACTATTTTTACAAGACAGCAGGTCCTGTCGGCAAGAGCAAGAGCAAAGGTGCCGACTTCACCGTGTGGGACACAGCCACTGTCACCAGAGTTTATCTCGCCGACCGCCGCGACCGTGAGTCGCTGCTCGTGAGACAAGAAGACGGCTGGACACTCAACGGCACATACAAGGCCCACTCCAAGCAGGTGCAGTACTTGCTAACCACGCTCTATAAGGTGCGTGTCAAGATGCCTGTGTCGAGGGCCAGCCACGACAATATCGTCAAGCAGTTGGCATCACAAAGCACCAAGGTTGAAATCTACCAAATGGTGCCCCGCATCAACTTGTTCGACAAGGTCAAACTGTTCTATCACGAGAAGCGCACCAAGGTGTTCTATGTGGGCGATGCCACCATGGACAGCAGCGGGACCTTTATGCTGAAGGAAGGTGCCGACAACGCTTATATCGTCTACATCCCCAGTTTCCGCGGCTTCATCACCACGCGTTTCACCGCCAACCCCGACGACTGGCGCGACCACGTCATCTTCCACGAGAACATGGCCGACATCCAAAGTGTCACCGTCGAGTTCAACGAAGACCCTGAAGGCAGTTTCACCGTTGAGAATTTGGGCAAGCACCAGTATAAACTCACCCGTCTCGCCGACAAGCAAGAACTGCCTTACGACACGCTGAAGGTCATCAACATGCTTTCGTCGTTTGGCGACCTGCGTTTCGAGGCCCTGTTCAACAACACGATGCCTCAGGAACGCATCGACTCCATCACGGGATCGCCTTATGTCCATTATGTCGTCGTCACCGACAAGGACGGCAACAAACAGGACATGAAGACCTTCAAGAAGTTGGTGCTCAATGGCGTGACCGACATGGGGGGCGAACTTGGCGACGTGGACCGCGACCGCATGTATGCCCTCGTCAACGACGGCAAGGACTTCGTCCTCATCCAAAACTACGTCTTCGACAAGGTGCTGCACGACGTGCGCTACTATGAGGCAGGCAACCCCATCCAGTTTGAGATGGGAACGGTTGAAGTCTACGAATAAAGGATTATCTCTTCTTTAGCAACCCTATCATCTTAAAACTCACATCCGTGAAGATGAGCGGCGCATAGCCGTTACGCTCGATTTGGCGTATGGCCTCGTCGAAAAGTTCTGTGATTTGTGCCAGATTGGCAGGGCTGACGAAGGGCGCGAAGTTGCCGTTGAACTTCTTCTCGTCATCGGGAAGCATGACGATTTCCGCAAGGTTGTTGTTGAACAACAGCGAATTGCGGACGATGCGCAAGCTGTAATCCAACAGTTCCTTTTGTTTTTCGCGACCTATCGTTTTGATGTTGGCCGAAAAGTCGATTAATTCGGAATAGGCGGCGCGGAAGCAGAGGCGCATCCATTGCTGGAAAGTGGTGAAGAAATACTTCCTGTCTTCCGATTCCTGCACGAAGTGACAGGCATTCTGCCAGTTACCTTCCGAAATCATCGCAGCGTCGTGGGCTTGTTGCTCCGTGCAGCCGAGGCGCTCGACCAAGGCTTCCTGCACTTTATTAATATCAATCGCTGGAATCTTCACCAAGGCCGTCCGCGACTTGATGGTGGCCAACAGTTCTTCAGCATCCTCAGCGATGAGGAGGAAAACGGTCTTTTCGGGCGGTTCCTCAAGCAGTTTCAGAAGTTTGTTGGCCGTGTCCACGCGCATCTTTTCCGCCATCCAAATGATGGCGATTTTGTATTCGCCCTCGTATGATTTCATGTTGAGTTTGCGCAGCAGCGAGGCCGCGTCGCGCACTGACATGTAGCCCTGCTTGTTCTCCACATCAAGGAAACTGTACCAACTCGAAGTATCCACATAACCTTGATTCTGAATGATATACTCGCGCCATTCCTCCATGAACAAGTCCGACTCGGGATTGCTTTTCACCTTTTTCGTGGTTGCCGTCGGGACGACAAAATGCAGGTCGGGGTGCACCAGTTTCTGCATCTTTTGGCAGGTTGGGCACATGCCGCAACTGTCGGTTTCCGTCCGATTCGGGCAGAGGATATACTGCGCGTATGCCAAGGCCAAAGGCAGCTTCCCGCTTCCGGCAGGCCCCAAAAAGAGTTGGGCGTGAGAGACATGGTTTTCTCGCACACTTTGGATGAGCCTTTGTTTTACGGCGGATTGTCCTATGACGTTTTTGAACTGCATTTATGCCTCCACGCCGTGTTCAAATAGGTATTCTGGAGCGATGTCGGCTCCATTGGCCCAAAAAATGGTATGGTCGAGGCCAAACTGTATGAAATTCCCCTTGTCGCGCAAATCCGCAAAAGCGGGATAGGCAAGCAGCGGTGTCAAGTCAACCTTACGACGCTCTCCATTGTTGAACGAACAAAGTAGCGAATAATCGCCTAAATATTCTACATCTGTGATTGTCAGCAACATAATCTATCGTATTTTTTTGATTGTTTCTCCGTTTTGGGCTTTTTCCCACAAATCCATTAATTCATTTTCATGCTCATCCATGAACTGATTGATGATGGCAATCGTTTTTGAACGAGCTATGCCTTCGATGACACGGTCTTTGATAGTTATGGAAAAATCGTCAGTTCCGCTGCGCACATGGATATGCGGCGGATTATGGTCGAAGCCATAGATGTAAATCAGAATGCCCTGTATGACGAATATGGAGCCCATTTCATTTGTATTTGCCGCAAAATTACATTTTTTTCCAACATGAGGCTACCTCAAAATTTTCTCCAATTCTTGGTTGAACGCCTCGGGGACATCCATGTTGGCGATGTGGCCGGCGCCCTTGAAAACGATGTAAGTGCTTTTCGGTTCGTGCTTGTGCCATTTCTTGGAAGCCTCCAAGCCGCCGTTTTCAAACTCGCCGACGGCAATCATCAGCGGATAGTCGCGCTTGGGCTTTTTCTGCTGGTTGACCAACTTCTCAATGTTCGCCAGATGCCGGAACTGCTTCTTCTTGAACCGCAAGGCCAGTTGCCCCACTTTCTTTTGGGCTTCGGGAGTCACGACGAAGGTCTTGCACATTTCGGCGAATCTCTTTTTGGAGAAAAACGCCGCCATCATGATTTTGAGGTGCTCGCCGTTGTTCTTGAGCCGAAGGTGGTGGTCGAAGTTGTTGATGTCGTAACCGCCTACGCAGCACAAGGAAGCCACCTTGTCGGGGAATTTGTTCGCGAAGTCAGCGGCCAGCACCGCGCCTATGGAAATTCCTACTATATTGGCTTTCAACATGTTCTCCTTCTCCAAAATGGCCGCAACCATATTGGAAGTCTCCGTGATGTCGCCTTTGCCAATCGAGGCCCCGTGACCAATCAAGTCGAGGGCAATCACCTTGCATCGCGGCGCGAAATAGTCGATTTGTGCATCAAAACAAGTGTGGTCCATAAAGGCCGAATGCAGGAAAACGATGCAGGTTTCGGCGTTGCTTTGGTTCGTCCAATAGTGGATGCAACTTTTGGGAAGGGTATTTTCTATTAGTTGTGTTGGCATGGTGGATGGATGATGTTTGTTTTGAAGAGCAAAAGTACAGTTTTTCGAGCATTTGGCTCAAAAAAGATGGCGACTTTTAAGAATTGTTGTTATTTTTGCGGCATAAAAAACACTAATGGACAGCGAGCAAAAAAGAATATCGTATTTCATTTCGTTTTGCGTTGAACAATACAAAAATGCAAAACATTTGACTGGTAATCAGGCATTTGAAGAACTTAATCAATATGGTGTGCTTGACTATTTGGCCGAAAACTACGAGATTCTGCACACGCAAAGTTACCAATGGATTTTGGAGGACATCGACGAGTTTATCAACATCAGAAAACAGAAAGCGTCATGATACTGTATCACGGAAGCCTTGAGCGGGTTGTGCAACCAGAAATTAGGGAATCTAACCGGACCTTGGACTATGGGACGGGTTTTTATGCCACCACTTCATATCAACAAGCCGAAGATTGGGTGCGTCGCAGGATGAAAGAATCAAAGGAAAGTGGAGGCTATGTGAATGAGTATGAGTTGAATACCGAAATGTTGGTGGATTTGAAGTGCCTTTATTTCAATACCCCTACTGAAGAGTGGCTCGATTTCGTGATGAAAAACCGTACCGACCGCCATTTCTCGCACGATTATGATGTTATTTATGGGCCTGTGGCCAACGATAGTGTTTATGCAGCCTTTGCCTTGTATGAAGGCGGCCTGCTGAACAAGCAAAACCTGATTGCGGAATTGAAAACTTACAAACTCGTTGACCAATACCTTTTCCATACTAGCAAATCCTTGACAACCATTAAGTTCTTCGAAGCAAAACAGATATTATTATGACAGCAATAACCCAAGACAATCTCTATCTCTTATTGCCTTCCAAAGTGAGTTGGTTGGCCGAAATGCTTTCCGAAGATACTGGTGTTGGCATTGTGGAAGCCATTCGTCGAATTTATCGGTCGGAAATGTACAAGAGATTGGAAATAGAGGAAACCAAGCTTTGGCACGAGGGGCCTGTAGCGCTTTATGAGGAAATCAACGGGGCGAAAGCAAAACGATTGCAATGATTCAGCAGGCGTTGGGGGAGAAGATTGTTGAAATAGCACATTAGAATAAGGGATATTATGAAAACTTTCTTCAATTATTGTTTCTATCGTTACGCAAAATTCTACAAGGAATGGGGGGATAACGGTCCTTATGTTATGGCTTTTGGACTATTGTTTCTCACGATAGCTATGTATTTGTGCTCGATAATTAATCTTGTGTTCTATCTAAACGGAAAAGAATATTCAAGCAAAATCAACATAGGTATAGTCGTGTTTTGCTGTGTTTTAGACTTTGTATTTAGTATATTCATGGATAGCGAAAGTAGGTATAAAAGGTTGGAAAAGAAGTACAAAAATGAAGACAATATAAAACTGAAAGGCTGGGGCGTTGGATTGTTCATTTTGTTTGCTTTCTTATGTTATATTGCATCTTTGGTGGTTTTCAGAACAATCGGATGACAAGCTGTAGATCCATTTGAACAGCAAAATAATTCAATAATTCTATGTTGATTGCCTAAGATATGGAATTAAAGACTAATTTTGCACCCAAAATAAACGCATCACATCATGTTAAGCGAACAGGAACAAATCAGAAGAAATTCGTTGGCCGAACTCTATAAGTTGGGCATCAATCCGTATTCGTAGGCCGCGTTCTTTTGAATAATGGGATGATTATCACCCTTCAACACAAATCCCATACCGCCTCAATTTCGCCACACTGACAATCGGCGAGTCATTGACAAGTTTGATGATAGCCTTCATGTCCGTTTCGCTGATGAGGCCTGCATAATCGCCTTGGTTTACAATCCTTTCTGATGCCACTTCCTTCATGTCGTAGCAATCAACAAAGCGGTCTTTGCCGTTCAAAAAGTCATAGTCGGAACAGCTGATTTGGTATTGGAACGCGCCGATGCGCTGCTTGAGGTTTTCGTTGATTTCAGTGTTGATAAGCGATAGCGCAACATAACCGCCCGAACCATCTTTGCCGAGGATGACAAAATACTTGTCACGTGAAGTGTCTTCCATGTCTTTTGGCACGACACCGTCTTGTGGGTAAAACCTCATACGGAATACACTTCCGGGTTTTATTGCCATTTCTTTCAAGGGAAGCAACTCGCCAATTTCCATCACTTACGCCAAGGCTTTATCCAACTCCAAAGATTGTTTCATATAAGCGATTGCATTGTCATCGGCACCGCCTTCACGGGCGATGGCCAACAGATTCATCTGCCTTGAAGGTGTACGACTTGCCCGTTTCCACTCGCTTTGGTGGGTGTGACTCACAAGGTCGTCAAAGGACATGTCGCCTACCTTGCGCATGGCTGCGTCAAGACACTCCACTTGCGAGCGGGAAAGAAAATCCATGTCGGGCTTCTCATCTGTGCTGAAAATCTCGTCGGTGAAAACAATCGGTGCGGCCACATCCACAAGGCCATCGTCCAAATGGTGTGCAATGGCTCTGGCATCGCCTCGGGCAATCTTCAATGCATCGTAAATGGCCGTTGGCGCGGGACCGTAGGGCAGAGCGATAATGTTGTCCTTGCACAACGGGCGCATATAACGCACAAGATGGAACTCCTGCGCATAGAACGCCGCTTTCACGATATGGTAAACATCACATTTTTGTGTGCCGTTCCAGCCGTTGATGATGTAAAGCAACACCGCTTTCAGGGTCGAGATTTCGTTTTTGTCAATCATGGAGCGTTTGTTTGCGGCAAAAATAGGACATAAATCCTCATGCCGCAACATTTTCTGCGATTTTGAACAAAAAAGTAGTGATTTTGATGAAAAAGCGAAAAATTTCACATTTATGTTAAACATATTGGGAAAATGTTTTACATTTGCATTTGATGAAATCTGACACAAACATAAAATACTATTCTCCCATTCTGGAAGAAGCAACGGCGAGCATTACTCTGCAAGAGCGGGCTGCTTTCGACTTGAATTTCAGCATCTCGGAGCATATTTATGAGATTATCCAACGCAAAGGGATGACCAAGCGCGATTTGGCTCGGCTAACTGGGAAAAAGGAGTCGGAAGTATCAAGATGGTTCATGTTTGGCCACAACTTCACCTGCAAAACGATTGCCATGATTCAGCAAGCGTTGGGAGAGAAGATTGTGGAGGTAGTTAAGTAAAATGATATTAATAATCAACTGATTATGAAAAGATTATATTTTGATATGGATAATGTTCTTGTTGATTTCAGATCAGGAATCAATAGATTGGACGAAAAAACCAAGTCTGATTATGAAGGACGTTTGGACGAAGTTCCCGGTATTTTTTCTTTGATGGATCCCATGCCCGGGGCGATTGAAGCCGTGCATCTGTTGGCAACGAAATTTGATGTCTTTATCCTATCAACTGCACCATGGAAGAATCCGTCGGCATGGTCAGACAAGGTTTTGTGGGTAACCAAATATTTTGATGATGTGTTTCATAAGCGCATGGTTATCACCCACAGAAAAGACTTGTGTCAAGGGGATTACCTGATCGATGATAGGGGCAAAAACGGAACAAGTGAGTTTGCGGGCGAATGGATTCAATTTGGCAGCGAAAGGTTTCCTGATTGGAAATCTGTTTTGGATTATCTGATGTAATTCTTGTCAATAAGGTCATTCTTTCCATTTCACGACCTTAAGTTCAACATAGAAGTGCGAACGAGACGATGAAGGTTGTGTTGGCACACCGGCTTCCGAATAGCAGGTGTGTGGCAAGAGA
>JBGUHI010000036.1:0-48136 GCA_045111995.1 Candidatus Limimorpha sp.
GGGGATGGCCGTTGCCGACGAAACCAGATTCGGCTCGATGCCCGTGCCTTCGGCGTTCATGGTGTAGTAGCTTCGGTTGGCGTAGGCCGCCACGGGGAAGGGATTGCCCACGAGGTTCCAGCCGGCAAATTGGGCGTTGGCGTCATACACGAGCGGCACGTCTTGCGTTTCCGCCTCGTTGTAGGTGCCGCCAAACAGCAAGGTGATGTCGGTCTCGGCGGCGTAGAGGTAGCCTTGCCCGTTCTCGAGTTCAAACGGCTCGATGTCGTGGTTGCGCCATTCCAACCTTTGGGTCTGGTCGAAGCGGTAGAGGTCGTATTCCCAAAGGAAGATGTTGCCCACGCTGGCGGCCTCGATGCTGCCTGCCACGGGCGAGGCGATGAACCTATAGCCTCCGTCCGCGCTCGTGCCGTAGCCCGAAACGAAAAGGGCGATGTCCGTTGAGGAAATGACCACGTCTTGCCCCTCGGTGGGCATGGCGAGGGAATAGTAGTTTTCAGGAAAAACCGCACTGCTGACCGCCGTGAGCGTGCCCGCGCTTGGGGCGAAGTTGCCCGCCGAGCCGTCTATCCTGCCGACGATGAAATACCCCGTCTGCCCTGCGCCGAGATAGATGATGCCGTCGTAGGTGATGCCCGTGAAGTTGTAGTCCTCGTCGGGCATCTGCTGGACGAAGATGCCATCGGTTGCCGAGACCACCCAGCCTTTCATCGCCTGCCCCGCCACATCGCTGCCATGGATGCCGCCCGTGGCGCACGCACCGGTGTAGTAATTGTTCTGCACAGTGCTGTTGTTATTGTCTCCTGTTATTCCCCCGATGGTTTCCCGTCCATTTGTAGATACTATCGCGCCAAAGTTCAGATTGTTGTTGATGCCGGTGGCAGTATTCACATAACCGGCTATACCTCCAACCAAGCTATACCTACCTGTTACATTGGCTTTGTTGACACATCCTTCTATTGTACCTCCCAAGCAGTAACCCACAATACCGCCTACTTCTGTAGAACCACTTATGGAGACATCGTCTGACACTGTGCAATATGCCACCCTGCCTCCCTGATTGTATCCGACGATACCACCCATACAACTTCTCGCAGGCAGATCCATATTACTACTGCTCAGATGGACGTTCTGCACCACCGCGCCTTCGCCTAACCAGCCGAAGATACCAACATTGTCACTTACATACGACATGGAAGTGACATTGCTAATGGTGTGTCCATTGCCGTCGAAGTTGCCCCGGAAGATTTTGCTTATGTTTCCTATTACGTTGTATGTCTTGCCTGTGTAGTCGAGGTTGGCTGCCAATTGGAAATGATATCCGTTCAAGTCGTTCCCTCCATACACTTTGCTGGCAATGATATCCATGTCGTCGGTGGTGCGGATGATGTAGGGGTCGTCTTCGGTGCCGCTGCCTTCACTGAAACTGGGGTCGTAGATGTTGAACACCGCCGTGGCGCGACCGCCGAAATCGCCTATGCCAACAATAAAGACATCGTGATTGCCCAACACATTAAACGAAGGATTAGGAAACCCATTATAGGCCGTTACCTTATAAATCGGTATTCTCCTGAAGCGTGACGGGTGTGCCGCTCATATTGTCGGTGATGGTGACTACAGGACTAAAACTGCTGCCTATATATTGCTGTGGGGCAATACTGATGCTTACCCACGGCTCATAACCTATATCGCGCTTCTGTTCGGTGGAAACCACGGTGACGACGGCATCGGCCTGCGGAGGAAACACGATAGTGTAGATATCATCGTCATACACCAATTGGGATCCACTGATGTAAGAACCTGTTTGCGTCACAGTGCCGCCCTCAACGGAATATTGCGGCTTCATCACATAGCCCGTGGGGGCTGGCCCTGAATAGGAAAGCAGCACATTGACGGTGCTGCCGCCTATATAGTAGTTCTTGCCATTACATGTCACCTTGGGCGAACTGTAAGAGCTGATGTTTCCACTGATATATTCGCTGTAAACGATGGTGAAGACGTGCTGGGCGGTGGTGAGTTCATCCGTCCCGTCCGTTCCTTCCGTTCCTATCGCCCCTTTGGTGCAGTTGCCGCCTATGTAGCAGTTTTGGCTATGTTGGTCGGGGTTCACGCTGGTATTGCCATTATTGGTATAAACATAGTGTACCCAGGAATAGCCAGTGATAGCACCGACCCAACTGTTGCCAGTCACTGTGCCGAGGAATGCACAGTCGACCACATCGCTCCTTCCAGAGGTGTATCCCACAATGCCGCCGACATTGCTCTGACCACTGACGGTCACATCGTCCGCCACTGTGCAGTTGCGTATGCCTCGGTCGGTCACCGATGCTGACAAATCGCCATTCATGTATCCTACAATGCCGCCGACATAGTGCTGTCCGATGATGCTACTGCTGACGAGGGTAAGATTCTTCACCACAGCGTTGGCATTGATTACATTGAACAGACCTTTATAATTACTGGAACTATACATTTGCAGATTGCGGACGACGTGCCCGTTGCCATCGAAGAAGCCTGCAAAGCTCCGGAAGCCAGTGGGGTCATTTGAGTCTTCTCTACCGATACCATTAAAAGTGCTCCCATTGCCAAAATCGAGATCGGCATCCAAGCGGAAATAGACACCATAATAGACGGAACCATAGGAGCTGTTAGTTCCATTGTTCACATTGGTGGCTAATTCTTGCATGTGCGCCACAGTAGTGATGATGTACGGGTCGGTTTCGGTGCCGCTTCCGCCGCCGAAAGTTTGTGCTTGCGCTTGCGTCGCAATCGTGAGCGTGGCTAACAGCAGCATCATGGCTGCCACGAGTTTTTTGTAAAGACTGGTAGTCATTGGTGTTGTTGTTATTAGTATGATATTTTAAGTTCCCTTGTTCTGCTTTGTTTTTGGGTGGCAAAGATAGTGTTTTTTCGGAAAAGTCAAGATTATTTCTCGAAACGGTGGCTTTTAGGCAAAAGCGGCATCAAACCGTCCGAAGGAAGGCAATCAGCTTCTGCGTGGCCCTTCCACGGTGGCTGATGGCGTTTTTCACTTCGAGGCCTAATTCGGCGAAGGTCTGGTCGTAGCCGTCGGGCTGGAAGATGGGGTCGTAGCCGAAGCCCTCGGTGCCGCGCTGCTGCTCGGTGATTTGTCCGTCGCAGCGGCCTTCGAAGAGATAGGACTTCCCGTTGAGGTTCAAGGCGATGCAGGTGCGGAAGGCTGCCTTGCGGTTGGTCTGGCCTTTCATGGCGGCCAGCATCTTATCGACATTGTCCTGATAGCTGCAATGCTCGCCGGCATAGCGTGCCGAATACACGCCCGGCGCGCCGCCCAAGGCCTCCACCTCAAGGCCGGTGTCGTCGGCGAAGCAGTCCACATGATATTTGTTGGTGACGAAGTCCGCCTTGATTTTGGCGTTGCCTTCGATGGTGTCGGCATCCTCGATAATCTCCTCATGGCAGCCGATGTCGTCGAGGCTCAAGACCTCATAGAGTCCGGCCATGATTTCGCGCATCTCGCGCAGTTTGTTCTTGTTGTTGGTGGCAAAGACGATTTGTTTCATTTGGGATTTAAAGATTCAAGATTCAAGATTTAAAATTCAAAATCTGTAGAGACGCAATGCATTGCGTCTTAATAAAATTGACGGTCTCGATATTTCGGAGACGCAAAGCATTGCGTCTCTACAACGACCAATCGATGGGTTCAATACCATGTTCTTCCAAATATCGGTTCGTTTGCGAGAAATGATGGCATCCGAAGAACCCTCGGCTGGCCGACAGCGGCGACGGGTGCACCGACTTGAGTATCAAGTGCTTGAACGGGTCTATCAAGGCCTGTTTGGCGATGGCGTAGTTGCCCCAGAGGATGAAGACGAGATGCTCTCTTTGCTCCGAGAGGGCGCGTATGGCCGCGTCGGTGAACTGCTCCCAGCCGTGGCGCGAGTGCGAGGCGGCTTGTCCGGCGCGCACCGTCAGCGAGGCGTTGAGGAGCAGCACCCCTTCCCTCGCCCACTTCTCCAAGTTGCCCGACCGCGCGATGGGCACGCCAAGGTCGGCATTCAGCTCCTTGAAGATGTTTTGCAGGCTCGGCGGAAAAGGAACGCCATCGGGCACGGAGAACGACAGCCCGTGCGCCTGTCCAGGACCGTGATACGGGTCTTGGCCAAGGATGACCACCTTCACCTTGTCGAAAGGCGTCAGGTTGAAGGCGTTGAAAATCAGCGGCCCGGGGGGATAAACGGCATACTTCCGCTTCTCGCTCACGAGAAAAGATTTCAGCTCGGCGAAATACGGCGCCTCGAATTGCGGACGCAGCACTTGGTACCAAGATTCGTCGATATTGGGTTTCTTTATTTCCATCTTTTCAGTTGTTCGGTTGTTCAGTTATTCAGTTGTTCGGTTGTTCAGTTATTCAGTTATTCAGTTGTTCAGTTGTTCGGTTGTTCAGTTGTTCGGTTGTTCGGTTGTTCGGTGAATCTCACAATCCATGAAAAATTATGCAAAGATGGCAATAATTCGGGAAAAAATGCGTTTCTTTGCAGACCAAATTTCATAGTTATGAAGAAAAAACTTGCCCTTGCGTTGTTAATTGCCTTTGTATCAGGCATTATCCTAGCCTCCTGCGGGTCAAACAAGAGTTGCCCTGCTTACGGCGAATCGCAAAAGTACGTCAAGGAAACGCGCTATTAATCATAAAGTATTGTTGTTGGGAGGCTATGCCATGACTGCCCTCGAACGACTGGTTTTGCGCATCCTCATGCTCGCGTCTTTCGGAGCGTGCGTTTTTTTGTTGCCTGCGCAAAACATCGACATCCAAACCAATGACGACAAGCCTTTGGAAGAGCGGTTGGTCTACACACGGCAGAACACCTTCAACGCGGCGATTCACTCGCGAGGTTTCGGGGCAGGTTTCAAGATTGGGAAGATCAAGAGCATCAACGTCACGCGCAACTGGGAGACTGAGGTGGTCTCGCTGCATTCGCTCAAAGAAATCAAGACGGTGAACCTCTCGCAGTACAACAGCCGTGCCTTCGTCTACGGCAAACTGAACAGCGTCTATGTGGTTCGTTTTGGCTACGGTGAGGAACGACGCATTTTCGGGAAGCCTTATTGGGGCGGCATTGAGACAAGGTGGACCTACGAAACGGGCGTGTCGCTCGCGTTATCCAAGCCCTATTACTATTATGTGATTGCCTACAAGCCCGGAGGCACAGGCGGATATATCGAGACCATCGAAGAGCAGACCTACACCGAGGGCATCGACATTATCGGCAAGGCTCCGTTCACCAAAGGCCTCGGCGAGACCAAGCCGTCGCCGGGCGTGCATGCCTCGTTAGGCTTGAGTTTCGACATCGGAAAGTCGCGCACCACAGCACAATCCATCAATGTTGACGTGAAGGCTGAATACCTACCGCTGGGGGTCTCCATCATGGACTCGGAACGCGACAAACGGCTGTTCGTCACTTTCATGCTCTCCTACAACTGGGGGTCACGATTCAATAATTACTGATACAGAAACAGTTATAGAGCAGGTCCCTTACAATTTGAAGAAAAAGCGAAAAATTTTTCCCCATTTTATTTGCAGCATTTAAAAAATACGTATTTTTGCAGCCGATTTCAATGTCCAATGGTGTAATGGCAGCACAACTGACTCTGGATCAGTTAGTCTAGGTTCGAGTCCTGGTTGGACAACAAAAATGAGAGGTTCAAAAGCCTCTCTTTTTTGTTTCACCCTTTGGTTTAGAAGATTGTGGTAGGTCGCTTCTGGAAGTCACCGCAATCGGAGATGATCTTCGTGGTGCCATCAGGATAGACCCGCTTGATGCAATGGCTGCGGTAATGCCAGTTGGCATCGTAGTCGGGATCGTCGGGTGAAAGGGGTTGCTCACCCACATAGACCAACGAGCCGTCGTCCAACCACTTGGCGGTAAAGCCGGTGCAATCGGTGTCTTCCAAGGGCAACTGGAATGTGCCGTCATAACTAGAGACGGCCAAGATGCCGTGCGGGTAGTCACCCCACTCCAGGATGGCCATATAAAGAACCTTCAGATTGTCGGGAGCCGACGAGACATAGACGAACTCCGGGCCTTGGTAATATTCGGGATCAGAGACGTATTTGGCAAAGTCAATCTTGTCGGTCAGACACACAGGGGTGCCATCCTCGAACCAATACTGTCCGTCTCTATTCTGGAGATACTCCTCAAATTCATCAGCGGTGCTCACATAGTGATAGTTCTCCTCGGTCTGTTCCTCGTCTTCCGAGATATAGACAGGCTCGCCCTCTTGCCAGGTCTCATAGTCCCAGTCGGTGATTTGTCCGTTGTCCATGTTATACAACTTCTGTTCCCTAAAGCCATAGCCATCCCAACTGAAATCATGATGCAGTCCCAACATGTGACGACCTGCATAATACTCCAATGGCGAGACGGTGCCGTAGGTCTCGGTGATGCACTTCTCGTAGTCCAAGCCCCAGTCGGCCACTTGTTCGGGTTGGGGATTGACTTCCGTCAAGTTGACGCGTTTCAACACGATGCCCCTGCCAGCAGGCACGCTGTAATACAGGTAATCGTCTTGGGTGAAGACACAATTGACCACGCTGTCGGTCTCAGCTTCATAAGGAATCGAAGTAGCCGTCTTTGTATCGTAGAAATACAATTTGCCATTATCAAGCATGGCCAGGTCACATTCCGAGAGGTCGACATCCTCCATCTCCACCTCCTCCGGAGTCGTCTCTACGACGGTCTCCGTGACATTCGTGTCGTTATCATTTCCCTGTTTGGGAATCAAGTTGCAACCGACAAGGCTCATTGCCAAGACCGCAACCAAGGTATAAATCAGTTTTTTCATTCTTCTTACTTTTTATTTGATGTTAAAGACAGTGTTTTTCCTATAGTATTATTTTTCCAGGTGCATCCTGATTCTAGAAGCCAGAATGTCGACCACCACGGGGCTTGAGCCACGCGGCAGGATGATGTCGGCAGTGCGTTTGGTGGGTTCGATGAACTGCTGGTGCATGGGCTTGACAAAAGTCTGGTAGTGGCGCAGCACGTCCTCCCAGGTACGTCCGCGCTCGGCGATGTCGCGGCGGATGATGCGCATCAAGCGCTCGTCGCCGTCAGTATCCACAAACACCTTGATGTCCATGCGTTTGCGCAGTTCCTCGTTGACCAGCACCATGATGCCCTCCACGATAATGACCTCGGTGGGATGCACATAGATGACCTCCTGTGAACGGGCGCAGGTCACATAGGTGTAGATTGGCATCGGGATAGTCTCGCCTTTCTTGAGACGGTCGAGATGGTCGATGAGCAGGTCCCACTCGATGGCATCAGGGTGGTCGAAGTTGATCTGCTTCTTCTCTTCGGGCGTCTTGTCGCCGTTGTCGAAGTAATAAGCATCTTGCGAAATGACTGATACTGAGTTCTCTGGCAGCTGTCTTACCAGTTCTTTGACGACGGTGGTCTTCCCAGAGCCAGAGCCGCCTGCGATTCCAATGACTAACATGATCTTAAGGTTTTAGTGGCACAAAGATAGGGATTTTGTTCGTTTGTTGAAGTTGAATTGTTTAATTCTCCACCCTCAAGGACGACAACGATTTCGCCTTTGATCTCTTTCTTGGAAAAATGGGCGATGACATCGTTCAAGGTGCCGCGAACGTTTTCCTCATGGACTTTGGTCAGTTCGCGCGAAACGGAGACCTGCCTTTCGCCGCCACAAACCTCGGCCAGTTGCTGCAAGGTCTTCAACAAACGGAAAGGCGATTCGTAAAAGATGGTCGTATAGGGATAGGCGGCCACGGCCTGCAATTTGGTCTGCCGTCCTTTCTTATGCGGAAGGAAGCCCTCGAAGATGAACTTCTCGGCGGGCAGTCCCGAGTTGACCAAGGCGGGGACGAAGGCTGTCGGGCCTGGCAGGCACTCCACCTCGATGCCGCGTTTCACGCATTCGCGCACCAAGAGGAACCCAGGGTCGGAGATGGCTGGGGTGCCCGCGTCGGTGACCAAGGCAAGGGTCTCCCCTGCCATAATACGGTCGGCGATGCGTTCCACCACCTGATGCTCATTGCGGATATGGAAGGCCGTCATGGGCTTGCTGATGTCGAGGTGACGCAACAAGTTGCCCGAGGTGCGCGTGTCTTCGGCGAGGATGCAGTCCACCTCTTTCAGTACACGGACAGCCCGCAAGGTGATGTCTTCCAGATTGCCGATGGGAGTGGGTACGAGATAGAGTTTCGACATGGCCGTGCTTATTCGAACTTACGGGCAACCAATTCCTTGAGTTTCTGGTAAGCTTCGTTGCTATTGTTCCACTGCAACTCGATTTTCAGCTCGTTCAGGTAAATCAAGGCACCGTTTAAGGTCTTCAGGTCGTTAAGGTTGTCGATGGACTTGTTGTACTTTTCCATGCTTCCTCCAAACAATTCGTTGACAAACAAAAACTTGTCATTGATTCCGATGACTGATTTCAGGTCGCGGATGGGGTTTTGCTGCAGCTTGGCCGCCAACGAATTGTCCTCGCCCATCATTTTCTCGCCCAGCACTTCTGGTGCCGACAATTCGAATTCGTCGTCATCATGCTCGAAAAAGCCCGAGACCAACCCCACGTCTTGCCTTGCGATTTCCTCGTCGGCGACAACGGGGCGTTCGTTTTCCATCTTGGGCATTTCCAAAGGATTGTCGTGCACCAACTCGTCGCCATGCACGCGGTCGCGTTCCGGTATCTCGTCCTCTGGAATCGCTTCCATCATGTGGACCATCCTACCGTCGTCTTCCACCATGACTTCGGGGGTCTTCTCCTCGGGGATGTCTTCAAAACGGAAAAAGATGCCAAATTCATCACTCAGAGGTTTTTCCTCTGGCTCAACGAACTCATTTTTCTCTGGTTCAACAACTTGCACATCTTCTTTGACAGGCGTTTCCAGCACAGGCTTTGGTGCTTCGGCAGGAGCCTCTTCCATGGGGGCCGGCTTTTCGGCAGGCGTTTCCTCCACGAGCGGAGGCACTTCCGAAGGTGCCGTTTCCTCTACTTGAGCCTCCTCGGGGTCGTCTTGTGCAGGGCTGCCAAAGAGTCCAACGAGATCCTCGGCATCGAACGGAAGATCCACATCATCGACCTCTTCGCCCAAATTGATGGCACAAAGCTGGTCGTAAAGCGTGTGCGTGCGATTCATCAGCACATCCAAATCAAGCAGTCCGATGGGTTTTCCGTTTCTCAGAAGGTAGTTGACTTGTTGGTACAACAAGCTGATTTCCTGCTTTATAGCAAGCAATTTTTCTTTTTGGCTCTCAAATCTGTCGTTCATATTGGAATTATCTTTATTTTTGCTCTGCCTCTCCGCAAGGGTTCGGCGAATCTACTATCTCAAAGAAGGTGCTAAATTACGAATTTTCTTTGTTTCAACAAGCTCAACAACCAAAAAAAACATCGCCATGTTCCTCGAAAAAGATTCCCACAACAGGTCGCAAGGCTGGATTGAAGTGATTTGCGGCTCCATGTTTTCAGGCAAGACCGAAGAATTGATCCGTCGTTTGAAGCGCGCCAGGATTGCCAAACTAAAAGTGGAGATTTTCAAGCCAGGCGTCGACACACGCTACAGTGAGGAGGCCGTGGTGTCGCACAACGCCACGGCCTTGCATTCCATTCCTGTGGAAAGTGCCAACGAAATCCTTTTCTATGCCAGCGACGTGGATGTCATTGGCATCGACGAGGCGCAATTCCTTGACGACGAGTTGCCTAACGTGTGCCAGCAGTTGGCCAACCAAGGCGTGCGTGTCATTGTTGCAGGTTTGGACATGGACTTCATGGGCAACCCCTTCGGCCCCATGCCCAAGCTGATGGCCATTGCCGAGGATGTCACCAAGGTGCACGCCATCTGCGTGCGTTGCGGCAGCCCTGCGCAGTTCTCGCACCGCACCATCGCGGGCGACAAGTTGGTTGTATTGGGCGAAACGGAGAGTTATGAGCCGCTATGCCGTGCCTGTTACCTCAAGGCCAGGGAAGAAAGGGGATCATTTTCCGCGTCCTTGGATAACGATTAAAACCGTGTAAATCAATATCTTTATATCCAAAGCAAGATTCACGTTCTCAATATAGAGCACGTCGTATTTCAGCCTTTCGACCATCTCGTCGACGTTTTCGGCATAGCCGTATTTCACCTCGCCCCAGCTGGTGATGCCTGGTTTCACCTTGAGCAGCAGGCGGTAATACGGTGCCTTCTCCATGATTTTGTCGATGAAATACTGGCGTTCGGGGCGATAGCCGACCAGCGACATGTCGCCTTTCAGCACCGTCCAGAACTGCGGGATCTCGTCGAGGCGCACCTTGCGCATGAACTTGCCGAAGCGGGTGATGCGCGGGTCGTCGTCGCTCGAAAGCTGGGGCGTGCCACTCGCCTCGGCATCGACCCTCATACTTCTGAACTTGGCCATCTTGAACGGCTTTCCACCCTTGCCGATGCGCTCCTGAGAATAGAAGACTGGGCCTTTCGATGTCGCCTTCACGATGATGGCGCAAGCCAAAAACACTGGCGACAGTATGACGAGTGCAAAGACGGAAGCCACAATATCGAAAGCGCGTTTGACCACACGTTGCCATACCGGCATCAGCTCGGGGGTGACCTGCACAAGAGGTGCCTGCCAGATGGCCGACTGTTTCACCGAGCCAAGCACCACGTCCTGCATGGCTGGGATGATCTTCACGTTGGCTTCGGTGGTGTCGACCACCGAAAGCAGCACCTTCATCGTCTCCACCTCCGAGCGTTCGATGGCAATGATGACCTCCTCCACGTTGTGTTCCCTCACGACTTGCTCGATCTCGCCATACGACCCGAGACGCGGCAGAAACTCCGCCAACTTGTATTCCGACTTGTCGTAAACATTAAGGAAACCTATGACCTTTCTGCCCGAAGGCTTCACCTCTTCCTCTATCTCCTTGAAGATGGCGCAGGCGTTGTCGTTGCTACCCACAATCAGCGTGTTGAACCCTATCTTCCTGGATCGGATACGATAGATCACCGAAGTGGTGATGATGAGACGCGGGATATAGATGATGACAAACTGGAGGGTAAACAACGCTATGAACGACTGGTAATAAGACTTGTAGGAAGCCACCACGTCGTCGAGAATGACCACGAAGAACAGGACGACCACGCCCAATAAGGTGACGAAAAACGTCTGTCCGAGTTCCTTGAGGCGCGACTTGCAGTACACCTTCTCGTAGGCTCCCGTCACAGCGTGAAGGATGAGCCAACTTATGGGGATGATGATGACACCCAACCAGAAACTTGGCGTGACAAACGAGTGGGTGATGCGGTCCCAATAGTTGATATAAAGGTCCTCATGGGACTTGCGGAAGAAATAAAACAAGGTCCACGCCAGAATGGAGGCAACCCAATCTACGGCGAGGTATAAACTGGCCAGTCTCTTCTTGTTCATAACTTACGGTAGAGCAGTTTCAAGTTGTCGAAATAGTAATAGCGGCGCTCGTCGATGGGATGGTATTGGTAGCCATAGGCCAGGTCAACATCGGTGGTCAGGTCGGAAGTGAAATAGACCTTGAAGTAGGAGGCATCGACATTTCTGTTCATCGTTGGCCCGATGTTGATGTAGATCTTGTTCCAACGCTGCGGCTTGTCGTGAGTCTTGTCGGTGGGCGTCACCTTCACGAGCGGCAGGGTCTCCAGTTTGTAGTCTTTGAAATACTGTACGCCGACAAAGAAGGTGTCGTTGCAGTTGTAGTCCATCTCCAGCAGGCAATACACGCCATTCATGTTTTTGTAGAAATCAAACTCGTTGGCGGTGGTCAGGGTGAAGTCGAGCGAGTCGGGCGGAAGTTCCACCTTGCCCGAATAGTACGAGTTGACGGAATGCCACGCCTCGCTCCCACTGACGCGCACCATCGAAGTGTCGCTTGCCGCATCGGGCAACATCGTGTTGGTTGTCTCGAAGTCCTCTATCCAAGCCACCTCGCAACCGTCGCCGATGGGATAGTAGTTGAGTACAGGATGCAGATTAATGATGCTGTCTTCCACGAGGTTGAGGCTCTCGTATTCGCAGCGTTTGTAGAAAGGATAGGTCGCACGCGACGCCGCGATGCCGTTGCTACAGATGCCACCGAAGACGGTCACCTTGTGGGGACCTTTCTTGAGCACGGGGAAGGTGGCGGGCAGTTCGTAGCAGCCGATGATCTGGTCGTCGATGTAGACCCATGCGTCGGTGATTTTGTGCGTGTTGGCGCCATACACAGAATAGTCGCAATCCAGCGAGATGGAGTCGATATGGATGTAGGCCGGCACGGTTTGCGAGCCCTCAAACTTCTTGCAAGAGGGCACGCTCAACGAGAGAAACGCCAAACCCAACAAAAGGAAAAGGGGGAAACTTCGATTCATGATGGTGTTGCTTTGCTATGGAAACGAAAAAAGCCTATGAATATTGCGAGCCGATAGTTTTTATTTCTTCACCTTGGCGATGGAGGCGTCCACGGTGTCAAGGATTTGGTGGGCCAACTTAAGCACGTTGATGCCGTCATCAATAGAGACAACAGGCGTAGTGTTGTGGACGATGGCGTCGCTGAAACTCTCGAGTTCGGTCTTTATCGCGTTAATCTGCTTTATTTCAGGCATTTCAAAGGTGATTTGCTTTTCCGTGCCGTCGGCCAAGGCGATGGTGGTCGACAGCGGATTGCTTACGTCCACCTCGTCGTTGATGCGAAAGATCTCGGACTTCTTTTCGAGGAAATCGACGGTGACGTAGGCGTCTTTTTGGAAGATGCGCATCTTGCGCATGTATTTCATGGAGAGGCGCGAGGCTGTGAGGTTGGCCACCGTCCCGTTCTCGAACTCGATGCGGGCGTTGGCGATGTCGGGCGTGGGGCTGACCACGCTCACTCCGCTTGCGCTGACATGGGCCACCGCCGACTTGACGATGGTGAGCAGAATGTCGAGGTCGTGCACCATGAGGTCGAGGACGACGGGCACGTCCGTTCCTCGCGGGTTGAACTGCGCCAGGCGGTGCGCCTCGATGAATAGCGGCTCGCCGATGAAAGGCTCCGCTGCGATGAAAGCCGGATTGAAGCGTTCCACATGGCCCACCTGCACCTTTACACCGGCCTCGTCGGCCAGTTTCTTCAAGGCATTGGCCTCGTCGGGCGTGGCCACGATGGGCTTCTCTATGAAGACGTGCTTGCGTTTCTGCAAGGCTTCGGACGCGCACTCGAAATGGCGCACCGTGGGCGTGACGATGTCCACCACATCCACCGCATCTATCAGAGAACCAACGGAATCGAAGCATTTCACACCCGTTTCCGTTTCCACCTGTCGCGCCGTCTCCTCGGCAGGGTCATAAAACCCGACCAACTCGTATTGTTCGATCTGCTTGATGCAGTTGAGATGGATTTTTCCCAAATGCCCTGCACCTAAGACTCCTATTTTCAGCATGGTTCGATAAATTTGCGCAAAAATAGTCTTTTTCTTCTTTGGTAGCGTTGGAAATTAGCGTATTTTCGCGCCACAATTTGCGATGATGAACACCCATTTTGAAGACACCTACCGAGCCAAGGGCTTGCGCCAGCAACTGGTGGAAACGCTGCTATCGAAAGGCATCACCGACAAGGCCGTACTCGCGGCCATCAACGAGGTGCCGCGCCATGTGTTCCTCGACTCTTCCTTCGTCGAGTTGGCCTATCAGGACAAAGCCTTCCCCATCGGGAGCGGACAGACCATTTCCCAACCGTCCACCGTAGCCTTCCAAACCCAACTCCTGAGCATCGGCAAAGGCATGAAAGTGCTTGAAATCGGCACGGGTTCGGGCTATCAGGCCTGTGTGCTGGCCGCGATGGGCGCCAAGGTGTTCAGCATCGAACGGCAGCGCAACCTCTTCTTTAAGACCAAGGAAATCCTTGAGCGACTGCCTTTCCGCGTGAAGACTTTCCTCGGCGACGGCTTTGAGGGCCTGCCCTCCTACCAGCCCTTCGACCGCATCATCATCACCGCCGGCGCACCGAACATTCCCGAAACGCTCATCGCGCAGCTGAAACCTGGCGGCATCATGGTCATCCCGATGGACAACGCCAACGGAGAAGGCCAAACCATGCTGAAAATCACGAAATCGGAAGATGGTTCCCTGAAAAAGGAATCGTTCGGCGATTTCAAGTTCGTCCCGATGCTGAAAGATATAGGTAATGACTGAAGAAGAAAAAGGGAGGCCCTTCATCGACAAGTTCAGGATCCTCCCTTTTCTACTATTTCTTAAACATGCCGCCCAAGATGGATCGGAAGATCTGGTTGCCCAGTTTTCGTCCGAATGTCGAGGCCGTCGTGTTGATGGTCTTTTCGATGGCTTTTTGTCCAGTCGATTTCTTCTTGCTTGTGGTCGTTTTCTTGCTGCTTGATGACTTGGCCTTCTCCTTGGCTTCCTTTTCCTTGCGCTTGGCCTCTTCCTCGGCTTCTTTCTGGAGGCGTTTTTCCTCTTGTTTCTGTTGCTCCACGAGGACTTCGTAGGCACTTTCGCGGTCGAAACTCTTATCATACACGCCGTAGATGCGCGACTTGCGAATCAAATCGTTGCGCTGGTCGTCGGTGATGGCTCCGATTTGGCTGAGCGGGAAGAGTATCTTGGCGCGTTCGACGATGGTCGGGGCACCCTTTTCGTCGAGCAGAGAAACCAAGGCCTCGCCCGTGCCGAGTTCGAGGATGGCGGCCTCGGTGTTGAAACTGGAGTTGGCGCGGAAGGTTTGCGCGGCGGCTTTCACGGCCTTTTGCTCCTTGGGCGTGTAGGCCCGCAGTCCGTGCAGAATGCGGTTACCCAATTGGCCTGCAATGGCATCCGGGATGTCGTCGGGGCTTTGCGTGACGAAATACACGCCCACGCCCTTCGAGCGCACGAGGCGGATGACCTGCTCAATCTTGTCGACCAAGGCCTTCGAGGTGTCCTTGAACAGCATGTGGGCTTCGTCGAAGAAGAAGATGAGTTTGGGCAGCGGCAGGTCGCCGACTTCGGGCAGTTGCGTGTATAGTTCGCTCAACAGCCACAGCAGGAAGGTGGAATAGAGCTTCGGGTTGAGCATCAGCTTGTCGGCGGCAAGCACGTTCATCACGCCGCGTCCGCCTTCGGTTTGAAGGAAGTCGAACACGTTGAAGGCCGGCTCGCCGAAGAAGAGGTCGGCGCCTTCGGCTTCCAAGGCCAGCAAGGCACGTTGGATGGCACCCACGCTCACCGAGGTGATGGTGCCGTAGGTGGTGGTGAACTCCTTGGCGTTCTTGGCCACATAGTCGAGCATGAGGCGCAAATCCTTCATGTCGATGAGGAGCAGGCCGCGGTCGTCGGCAATCTTGAAGACGATGTTGAGGATGCCCGTCTGGGTCTCGTTGAGGCCGAGCAGGCGCGACAGCAGTTGCGGTCCCATGTCGGAGATGGTGGCGCGGAGCGGATGGCCTTGCTCGCCAAACACGTCGAAGAAGCGCGTCGGGCAACCGTGGAAATTCGGGTTCTCGATGCCGAACTCGGGGCAGCGTTTCTCGATGAAACTGCTCATCTTTCCGGCTTGGCTGATGCCCGAAAGGTCGCCTTTCATGTCGGCCATGAAGCAGGGCACGCCCGCTTGGCTGAAAGATTCGGCCAGCACTTGCAAGGTGACGGTCTTACCCGTTCCCGTGGCTCCAGCGATCAGGCCGTGGCGGTTGGCCATCTTGCCCACCATGTAGAGCGGACCGTTGTCGCAATGCGCAATGTAGAGTTGTTGGTCTTCTGTGTACATATCGTTTAATTTCAAATTTAAGATTTCAAGATTTCAAATTTCAAATTTCAAGATTCCGCATTCCCAATTCCTCATTCCGCATTTCTCATTCCGCATTTATTTTGAAGCGGATGTACTTGATGGTCAGCCCTTGGTCGAGCCACATCTGTTCGTAGAAGGTGCGGATGGTCTTCACTTCAAGGTTGTCGTCGTTCGCGTAGAGGTCGTCGGTGGCATAGAGCAACGGAAGACTTTGTTTTTCAACCACTTCGTTCAGAGTAAACTCATACATGATGGGGCTGTCGGTCTTGAGGTTGAGGATGCCGTCGGGGCGGACGATTTTGCGGTAACGCTCCAAGAACTCAGGCGAGGTGAGGCGGTGCCTCGCGTTGCGTGCGCCCTCGCCTGGATGCGGGTCGGGGAAAGTGACCCAGATTTCGGCGACTTCGTCCTTGGCAAAGAAGTGTTCGATTTGGTCGATGCGGGCGCGCAGGAAAGCCACGTTCTTCAGGCCTTCCTCGTTGCTTTGCTTCAGTCCGCGCCAAATCCTTGCGCCTTTGATGTCGACACCTATATAATTAATGTCTTGATGTGCGCGAGCCAAGCCCACGGTGTATTCTCCCTTGCCGCAGCCTAACTCCAGCACGATGGGGTTGTCGTTGTGGAAAAAGTCCTCGTGCCACTTGCCTTGCAGCGGGAACCCCTCGCCCATGATGCGTTCGTAGCTGTATTCGAACAAGTTGGGGAAAGTCTTGTTCTCGGCGAATCGTTCAAGTTTGTTCTTTTTTGACATTGTATCGTATCTTGTCTGCTCATTTCTTAATCCAAGCCTTGTACTCGCCCTTGGCGCGCACCTCGCGCAAGGCGGCAGAAGCTTCTTCCATAGTAGCGTATCGTCCAATCGAGACGTACCATTGCTTGTGGTGCGGTTCATAGAAAGCACCAGTGTAGCCTTTCGACTTCAGCGTGTTCACCATGTTGGCGGCGTTTTCCTCCAAGTCGAAGCACCCAGCGACGAGGCAGAAGTTGGCTTCGGGCTGCATTTCTGCTGGGTCTTTTTCTGTCGGGGTTTCGGCGACTATGTTGTCCGTTGCCTCTTGCTCGGTCGGTTTCCATGTTTCCTTGTATTGTTCCAGGACCTCGTTCCAATCCATGCGGTATGTGGGAAGCGTGTAGGTTCCTGGTTCTATGGTGATGGTGCGTTTTTGCTTCCCATGAATCAACTTCCCAAGGTCGATGACCTTGAAATAATGCAATCCGAACACGACACCTACGGCAAGCAAGAGTCCGATGACGGCCCACAGCCATCCAAGGCCGCGTCGTGGTCCTTCATCTTCCGCGTCCTCAGCATCCTCCTTCTTGTGCACCTCTTTCTCATCGACGGTGACGGGGGGGTTCTTGTCTTTCTGCTGCCGTTCGATCTCCTCTTTGATTTCGTCCTTTGTCTTCGAGCGCAGTACAGGCTCTGGCGTGAAGTCGCACAGGCCGAAGGCATCGGCATTGTAGTTCATCGAGGTGTCGGCGTCAAAGGCAAGGTCGCCTGCCCAGTCGTTATACAAGGTGCCGATTTGGCTGAGTGCCACTCTCTTACCTGCCTTGAGGCTGTTGAAGCAGTCGGAGACGAACATCGCCAACAGGCGACGGGCTTCATCTTGAGGGACATCGTTTTTCTCAGCCATGTAGTTGACGACCAGATCGTTGTCTTCGCGCAGATTGGAGTCGAACTCGATTAGGCTGGAAGGCATCGCGAAGTAATTGGCGACGGGATTCACCTTGGCCGCGACCGGCTTCTTGACGAAAGCGCCCAATCCGGGAACCACCACGGTGTCGCGGACATAGAGCAGGTCTGATATGGCTTCAGCGATGGAAATCATCATTCAACGGTTTGGTTTTGTGCGTATTGCTCGGCCTTAAGAAGGTCGTCGGGTGTATCAATGGAGACGTTTACGGAATCAGCGACCGCCATTCGGATGGGCAAGCCGTTTTCGAGCCAGCGCAACTGTTCGAGCGACTCGGCCAGTTCGAGGTTTGAAGGCGGCATCATTGCGATTTTGCGCAGGGTGTCCGATTTGTAAGCATAGATGCCTACATGTTGGAAGAATGTGCCTTCCCCAATCCATTGTCCTTTGTCCACATTGCGCATGAACGGAATCGGGTTCCTACTGAAATACAAGGCATTGCCATTTTTGTCCATCACCACTTTCACCGTATTGGGGCTGAACAGTTCGTCCGTGTCATCAATTTGTTTGGCCAACGATGCCAACAAGACGTTCTCTTGTGCGAGCAGGTCGATGAGCACGTCGATTTGCCTGGGGTCGATGAAAGGTTCGTCGCCTTGAATATTCACCACAGCATCATACTGGTTGCCGAGCAAGTCCAAGGCTTCCCGGCAACGGTCGGTGCCGCTTTGGTGGTTGGGGTCGGTAAGCACATACTGTCCGCCGAAGCCCATCACCTCGTCGGCGATGCGGATGTCGTCGGTGGCCACCACCACGGCATCAAGTTTCGACTTCCATGCCTGCTCGCACACACGACGAATCATCGTCTTTCCCTTAATCATGGCCAATGGCTTGCCGGGGAAGCGTGTCGAGTTGTAGCGGGCGGGAATGATACCTACGACTTTCATTTTCAGAACAATCCGTTGAGTGAGGCTTCGATGCGGTCGACAACGGTACTCAAATCCTCTGGGTTCTCGAGGTCGATGTTGTCGGTGTCGATGATGAGGAGTTTGCCAACGTCGTAGCCGCCAATCCATTTCTCGTAGCGTTCGTTGAGGTTGGTCAGGTAACTGATGCTGATGCTCTGCTCAAATTCGCGGTTGCGCTTGGCGATGTGGCGGATGAGCGTAGGCACCGAGGCGCGGAGATAGATGAGCAGGTCGGGCGGCTGCAGGAACTTGGTCATCAGTTCGAAGAGCGACTGGTAGTTCTCGAAGTCGCGAGTTTCCATCAAGCCCATCGAATAGAGGTTGGCCGCGAAAATGTGGGCGTCCTCGTAGATGGTTCGGTCTTGAATGACATCTTCGCCGCTCTTGCGGATGTCCATCACCTGACGGAATCGGCTGTTGAGGAAAAAAATCTGGATGTTGAACGACCAGCGTTGCATGTCCTCATAAAAACTGTCGAGATAAGGGTTGTGTTCAACTTCCTCATAATGAGGCTTCCAGTTGAAATGTTTGGCCAAAAGCCCCGTGAGGGTCGTTTTGCCTGAGCCTATGTTGCCTGCTACTGCGATATGCATGGTGCGATGGTTTTATAATGTGGGTGAAAGAAGTGGCTAAATTAAGGAAAAGTCGGCAAAGCGAGGGCATTTTTTTTGCAAAAAAGCAAAAAAGCGCCGAAGGAAAATCGCATCAACCTATAAATCAAACGTTTATTTTGGAGCCTTGATTAGCAGGTAGATGCCTAACAAGCAGAAGATGAGGTTGGGAATCCAGGCGGCGAGCATGGGCGACAGGCCGCCCGAGATGGCGAAAGACTTGGAGACCTGCATAAAAAGGATGTATGCGAAGGCTATGGTGATGCCGATGCCGAGGTGCATCCCGATGCCGCCCCTCACCTTTCGGCTCGACAGCGCGGCGCCTATCAACGTGAGGATAAGCACCGCCGCCGGTGCCGACATGCGTTGATGCATCTCCACCTCGTAGGCCTTCACACCCTCCGAGCCTTTGTCTTTCATGGACCGGATTTGGTCGCGAAGCTCATAGAAATTCATCTCGTCGAAGTCTTCCTTGATCTTATACAGGTCGGTGGGCACCAGGTTGATGATGGTGTCGAGGTTGCGGCCTTTCGCAAGGCTTTCCTTCGCTCCGTCGATTCGGCGTATGGCGTATGGGTCGAAATACCAGCTGTTTGGACCGAGGGTGTCGTGATAGAGCACGTCGGCCATGGCCTTGTATTTCAGGTCGCTGCCTTCGTATTTCTCCCAGGAGAACTTGAAACCGTATTGCTTGGCGATGTTGAAGCTCTCCACGTAGATGAACTCATTCTTGTCCATCACCACGTGAACGTTGCGCCCCGCGCTCTGGGTGAGTTTTTCCATGTACTCGTCCTTGAATTGGCGTCGCACTTCGTTGGTCTTGGGAATCAAGAAGTTGCCAAAATAGAGCGACATCAAGGCTATGACAAAAGCGGCCAACAAATAAGGGACAAGGAAACGCCAGAAACTGATGCCGCTGCTTAGGATGGCCACGATCTCGGTGCGAGCGGCCATCTTGGAGGTGAAGAACACCACGGCGATGAAGGCGAACAAATGGACGAAAAGGTTGATGTAGTATGGTATCGACATGACGTAGTAGTCGACCACGATGCGTTGCCAAGGGGCACGATTCTTCAGGAAACTGTCGATGTTTTCCGACAGGTCGAAGATGATGACCACCAAAAGCAGCATCGAGATGGCGAAGAAGAACGTCCCGATGTATTTCTTGAAGATATATGCGTCTATCTTTCTCATTTTTCCTTTCTTGACACGAGACTGCTGGGCTGCGAGACACGGGACTTATAGCCTCCTTGTTACTTTGTTCAACATCACGCCGCGCCACTCGGCGAAGTCGCCCTCGACGATATGTCTTCTCGCCTCGCGCACCAGCCAGAGGTAGAACCCGATATTGTGCAGGCTGGCGATCATGGGGCCGAGGATCTCGCCCGCGACGAAGAGATGACGGAGATAGGCCTTCGTATATTGTGCATCGACGAAAGTTTCGCCGTTGGTGTCGACGGGCGAGAAGTCCGTCTTCCATTTCTCGTTTTTCAGGTTGATGATGCCTTCGGAGGTGAAAATCATGCCGTTACGTCCGTTGCGCGTGGGCATCACGCAGTCGAACATGTCGACACCGCGTGAGATGCCTTCGAGGATGTTGGCCGGAGTGCCCACGCCCATCAGATACCTTGGTTTGTCTTTGGGCAGGATGGCGTTCACCAGTTCGACCATCTCGTACATCGTCTCGGTTGGCTCGCCCACGGCGAGGCCGCCGATGGCGTTGCCGACGGCGTTTTTCGAGGCGATGTATTCCGCCGACTGCTCGCGCAGGTCGCGGTAGACACAGCCCTGCACGATGGGGAACAAGGCCTGCTCGTAGCCATATTTCGGCTCGGTGGCGTTGAAACGCTCGAAGCAACGGTCGAGCCAACGGTGGGTGCGTTCCATCGAGGGCTTGGCGTAATGGTAGTCGGCGGTGCCGGGCGTGCATTCGTCGAAGGCCATCATGATGTCGGCACCGATGCTACGCTGGATGTCCATCACGTTCTCGGGCGTAAACAGATGCCTTGAACCGTCGATGTGCGACTGGAAGGTGACCCCCTCCTCTTTCATCTTGCGGATGCCCGTGAGCGAGAACACCTGGAAGCCGCCGCTGTCGGTCAGAATGGGGCGGTCCCACCCGTTGAACTTATGGAGTCCTCCAGCGGCTTCAAGCACCTCCATGCCGGGACGCAAGTAGAGATGATAGGTGTTGCCCAAAATGATCTGTGCCTTCACCTCGTCGCGCACGTCGCGCAGGTGGCAGGCTTTCACCGTCCCAGCCGTGCCCACAGGCATGAAGATCGGGGTCTCGATGGGACCGTGGCCGGTATGGAGGACGCCAGCACGGGCGTTGCTTTTCGGGTCGTTGGCGGCAATGCTGAAATTCATCGTTCTAATTTTGCGCAAAAATAAGGAAATGTTGATTGTTGATTGTTGAATTGTTGAATTGTTGACGAAAAAAAACTGCATTTTGAAATTCTGAAATCATGAAATCCAACATTATTATTATCTTTGCACTCAATAAAAATTGAACAACGTGCATATCGAGTTTTTCTTTAATCGCCTTAGTTTCATTCTTTTAATAGTTTTCGGCGTCTGCCTCATCATCCAACTTCTTTACCATTGGGGACTTTTTTCGAAAGTGGCCTTCTACAAGAGGAACGCGCGCCCGAAACTCGACGAGGAACTGGAGCCCGTCTCCATCGTGCTCTGCGCCCGCGATGCCTACGAGTATCTTGTGGGACTGATTCCCGCGCTGCTCAAGCAGAACTACCCCGACTTCGAGATTGTTGTGGTGAACGACTGCTCCGACGACGAGACCGAGGAATACCTCAAGGACCTGGAGCGCAAGGAGTCGAGGGTGAAGCCTGTGCAACTGAAGCAGCACCTCAACTTCTTCAGCGGCAAGAAGTTTCCGCTCTCGATGGGTATCAAGTCGGCGCAAAACGACCTCATCGTCCTCACCGACTGCAACTGCATGCCCGTCAACGACCAATGGCTGCGCAGCGTGGTGAACCGCTACAACAACCGCACCGAGATTGTCATCGGCTACAGCCCTTACGTACAGAAGAAGAGCAGTCTCAACCGCATCATACGTTTCGATGCGCTGCAAAACGGGCTGTTGTATCTCTCGGCGGCTTTGAACCGCCATCCTTACATGGGCGTGGGCAAGAACCTCTCGTATCGCAAGGAGCTGTTCTACAGGAACCAAGGCTTCATCTCGCACTACAAGACCTCTGTCGGCGACGACGACCTGTTCATCAGCCAGGTGGCCACGAAGAAAAACACGGAGGTGCTGATTGACACGGAAGACCTCATCCTCACCACTCCGCCAAGCGGTTTCCAGATGTGGATGCGACAGAAGAGCCGCCGCTATTCCACCGTGTCGAAATACAGCGGCCGCGCCCGACTGATGCTGAGTTTGTTTTACGGCTCGCAGTTGCTGTTTTACTTGTCGTTCATCGCCTTGCTCGCACTCTGCATGAAGCCCGCTTTCGTTATCACCAACGGCGAGGCGTTCTACATCCCCATCCTGGTCTTTTTCTTCCTCTTGCGCTTTGGCACACAGCTCTTCATCTACCACAAAGCCTCGAAGCGTCTGGGCGAGAAAGGCTTGCTGCCTGGTCTGTTGCTCTACGACCTGCTGTTTGCTGTCTTGTCGCCTTGGCTGCGGCTGATGGGACGGATGAATGTGGGGGTGGAGTGAAGACGAAACTTGGGTAGGAAACAATCCTCACTTCGTCACTACGACATGCTTCATGCAAACGCCATTTTCCGTATCCACCATCACCATGTAGATGCCTGCGGCAAGACCGCTTGTATCCACCATGGCGTTGATGCCGTTGTAGGAAGGGATGAGGGCCACTTGGATTGCCAACAGACCCTGCCAGCCAATATCCACCTTCTTTTTTTACAATGCGATTGGCGTTATCACTGCCAAAGCTCCCATAGCACTGCTGCCAATCTATACGGATTTGGGAATAGGCACATGCAGCAGTTAATGCTAATACGAAAGAAAAAACCAAACGTTTCATAATAAATAAGTTTTGGCAGCGACCACCTTGGGAACAAGGTAGTCGCTAGTTTGACGCCGCAAAGTTACAACGTAAAAAAAACAAGAAAAAAGTGAATTACTTGAAAAAAAACGCACTCCATTGTAATGAACGGCACCCCGTCAATACATCAACAAGGTTATCCCTTAATCTGTATCACAAATCCCTCGTCAATGAGCGGCTGCACCAAGCGGTGCATCTCTTCGACGGTGAATTTCCGCAAGCCTTCCTCGGGCGTGGGGCGGTCGATGGTGTAAACCATGATTTCACGCGGTTTCAAGAGCCGTACAATCTCCATCCAACCTTCCAGCACTTCGGGGCTTGACGAGTCGAAGTCCTCGCTTTTCAGGAACATGGTCTGTAGGATAAAGTCGCCATGGAACTGTTTCAAGGCCTCCACCACCCTATCAATGTCGTAGCCTGGTGCTGGGTGGTTGATTTTTTCAATAAGAGCGTTGGTCGGGGCATCGATTTTCATCGTGGGGTTGTCGACCATGCGCAAGGCGTTGAACACCTCGGGCTTGTGCACCATCGTGGCATTCGACAGCACCGTAATCTTCGAGTTGGGGAAATAGCGGTTGCGCAAGGCGATGGTGTCGTCGATGATCCTCGGAAACTCAGGGTTTAGCGTCGGCTCGCCGTCGCCGCTGAAGGTGATGGAGTCGATGGAAACATTGTCAGTTAGGCATTCTTGCAGTTTGGTTTCCAATGCCTTGCGCACCCGTTCGGCGGTGGGCAGAAAGGTATCGTCGCGCCCGTCCTTGTTCCATCCGCACTCACAATAGATGCAGTCGAAGTTGCAGATCTTGCCTTTCTCAGGGAGCAAATTAATGCCTAAGGAGCTGCCAAGGCGGCGGCTCCTTATGGGTCCGAAGACGACTTCTTCTCTTATCATAACACCTTACTTCGCGTATTGCACGGCGCGGGTTTCGCGGATGACCGTAATCTTGATTTGTCCGGGATAGGTCATCTCCGTTTGGATTTGTTTCGAGAGGTCGTATGCGATGCGGTCGGCGTCTTGGTCGCTCACTTTTTCGGCGCCCACGATGACGCGCAGCTCGCGGCCTGCCTGGATGGCATAGGTCTTCACCACGCCAGGATAGCTCATGGCCATATCCTCCAGCTTGTTCAAGCGTTGGATGTAGGCTTCCACCACTTCGCGGCGGGCACCTGGGCGGGCACCTGAGATGGCGTCGCACACTTGCACGATGGGCGAGATCATGTTGTCCATCTCGATTTCTTCGTGGTGGGCTCCGATGGCGTTGCAAATATCGGGTTTCTCCTTGAGGCGTTCTGCCACCTTCATGCCGAGGATGGCGTGCGGCAGTTCTTCCTCATTCTCGGCCACTTTACCGATGTCGTGCAAGAGGCCGGCACGTTTGGCGGCTTTCACGTTGAGGCCGAGTTCGGCGGCCATGGTGGCGCAGAGCTTGGCGGTCTCGACGGAGTGCTGGAGCAGGTTCTGGCCATAGCTGGTGCGGTACTTCATGCGGCCGATCATCTTGATGAGTTCGGGGTTGAGGTTGTGGACGCCGAGGTCGATGCAAGTGCGTTTTCCGGTTTCCATGATCTCCTGGTCCACTTGCTTTTCCACCTTGTGCACCACTTCTTCGATGCGGGCGGGATGGATGCGACCGTCGACGACGAGCTTTTGCAACGAAAGACGTGCGATTTCTCGGCGGATGGGGTCGAAGCCGGAGATGAGGATGGCGTCGGGGCTGTCGTCGATGATGATTTCGACGCCCGTGAGCGATTCAAGCGTGCGGATGTTGCGGCCTTCGCGACCGATGATGCGGCCTTTGATTTCGTCGTTCTCGATATTGAACACGCTGACGGTGTTTTCGATGGCCGTCTCCGAGGCCGTGCGCTGGATGGTCTCAAGCACGATCTTCTTGGCCGTTTGTGCCGCGCTCATCTTGGCCTCTTCGGTGACTTCCTTCACGTAGACCATGGCATCGGCCTGGGCCTCTTCCTTGATGAGTTCGACGAGCTGTTCCTTGGCTTCCTTGGCCGAGAGCCCAGAAATGGTCTCCAGCTTCTTCGATGCCTCGGCATGGATGCGGTCGAGGTCGGCCTTCTTCTTGTTGAAGGTCTCGATTTGGTTTTCGAGTTTCTGTTGGGAGGATTGGACTTCTTTCAACTTGCGTTGTGCCTCTTCCATTTTCTTGTTGGCATCGCCCTTGAGTTGGTTGATGCGGTTTTCGGCGCTGGCCAGTTCGCGTTTGCGGTCTTCGCAGGCCTTCTCGTGCTCGTCTTTCATTTGGAGGAACTTCTCCTTGGCTTGCAGGATGCGTTCTTTCTTGATGACCTCGGCCTTTTCCTTGGCTTCTTCAAGCAAGGCGGTTTCTTCTTTGGTGACTGCTTTCTTTAAGGCCGTAGCCGTGATGAAATAACCTGCCGCGAGGCCCACGATCAAGGCTACTACTGCGGCAATGATAATCCAAGTTGTTGTGGTGGTGAGTAATAACATTTTAAACTCTGTTTTTACCCGAAAATTGAGGAGGAAAACAAAAGAAACTGCCTGTTCTTGGGAGATGCGTAAACCCCAAATAATACGCTTGTGGCCACCGCGTTGCGCAAACGTCCACCGGTGCCCGAAGGCACTTCCCCGAAGGGAATGAGGCCTGTTTTTACAGAGCGCGAGTAGACCGGTTGATGTGTGTTTAATGTTGAGTTTACCAAATGCGCCGAACAGGCAGTCCCAAATCTTCAAAGAACGGCGTACCACGACTTGCGTGGCTATGATTGTCAGCCCAACAAGTTGTTCAAGTCTTCCAACTTGCGTTCCAGATCCTGATCGCGGTAGGTCAGTTCAGCGTCCATTTTCACCACCGAAGTGGCGAATTGCAAGGCGGTCATCGAAAGCAGGTCTTGCGCGTCCTTGTAGGCATAATGCTTCGAGTAGTACTTGATCCTCTCGTTGATGAGATTGCCAGCCTTGCGAACTTTCTCTTCGTCAGCGCGGGCCACCGACAAGCGGTAGGGCCTATCCAACAGGGTGATATTAATCGTAATCTCATCCATATCGCTGACTGTCAATTATCTGAGTTATTCCTTGCTGTTCAAAATCGAAACGCACCTGTCGATTTCCCTGACCAACTCCTTGATGAGCCGTCTTCCTTCTTCTACTTCTCCCTCGTTGTCGAGTGCGTTAACAATTGTAGATTTATTTATTTTGTCCTGCAACTCCGTCACCGACCTCCGCAGCGCCAGATTCTCCTGGTCCAACGCTTCGTTTTCTTCGGCGAACCGCTTGTTTTCCTTGGCCAGACGGTCTTTCTCATCAATCAATCTCCGAAGTTTGGTCTCAATCTCGGATACTATGATGCTCAAGTCGGCCATGGTTCAAACGGTCTTGGAATTGTGCCACAAAAATACGGAATAATACGATACAGAGCCTTTTTTTGCGAAAAATTTTCCTCAAAACATCGCGCTTGACCAAAAAAGCACTACTTTTATCGCTCAAAACCAACCTCATCATGAGAGCAAAATTCACCTTTATGATCATCATGACAGCGATTCTCGCCTCGTGTTCGACAAAGGAAACCACACTCACCTTCCTGGAAGCCACCGACACGCACGGGCGTTACGACGAGTTCGCCAACGACGCCTTTGTCATCCGACAGATGAAAGCCGAACTGGGCGACAGACTCATTTTGTTCGACAACGGCGACGACATGCAGGGCACGGTGTTCCAGTATTGCTCCAACCAAGACGCAGAGCATCCGAACCTCGTTTCCGAAGTGTTCAACTACTTCCCTTACGATGCCGTTTGCGTCGGCAACCACGACATCGAGGCGGGCCGCAAGGTGTTCGACCGCGTGTATTCCGAAACCAAAGTGCCCGTCTTGGCCGCCAACGTCATTGACGAGGCCACGGGCGAGCCGTATTTCACACCTTATATAATATTAGAGCGCGACGGCTTCAAAATCGCGGTTTTGGGACTGCTCACGCCCTACGTCGTCACTTGGGTGCCCGACCGACTGAGGCCTGGCCTGCGTTTCGAGCAACTGGAGGCCGCCGCCGAGAAGTGGGTGAAACTCATACGCGAAAAGGAAAAGCCCGACCTGATGGTAGGCTTGTTCCACTCCGGCTGGGAACCCATGTCGCAGAACCTGCCCGAAGACCATCCGCTCGGGCGCGAGAACGCCACGAAATGGGTGGCCGAGAACATTCCGGGCTTCGACCTCATCTTCTATGGCCACGACCATCGCGCCAAGGCAGAGAAATTGGCCAATGTCGTTGGCGACACGGTTTGTGTTCTCAACTCGGGTTGCCGTGGACAAGGGCTGGCCAAGGCCGAAGTGACTCTGAAAAAAGGCGAAAAGCCCCAAATCAGCGTCGAACTCATCCCCACCGACGGCGAAGAAAAAGACACTGCCTTCCTCGCCATGCTCCACCCCTATCTCGACCGCGCCCGCGAGTATCAGGAGCAGATCGTGGCCGAGGCGGATGTGGACATCTGCTCCGACGACGCCTTCAAGGGGTCGTGCCTCTGGGTCGATGAGATCCACCGCTGCCAGTTTGATGTCGTCGAAGCCGAAGGCATCCACGCCGACATCTCGATGGCAGCCCCGTTGAGCGGCGGAAAAACCATATTCGCCGGCAAGCTTTTCGTGGAGGACTTCTTCACTTGGTATCCTTTCGAGAACGCGCTGGCGGTGATGGCCATGACCGGAAAAGAGGTGAAAGCCTACCTCGAATACGCCTACGAGATGAAAAGCCCGATCTACAACTTCGACTCGGGCGCAGGCATCATTTACGAAGTCACCGACAAGAACCCAATGGGCGAACGCATCCGCATCCGTAGCATGGCCGACGGCACGCCCTTCGACATGGACAAGACCTACAACGTGGTGATGAACTCCTACCGCTCGATGGGCGGCGGCAACCATCTCACCAACGGCGTGGGCTGGGCGCAAGAAGACATCAAGAACCACGTCGTCTGGCAGAGCGAACGCGACCTCCGCTCCCTCTTCATCGACTGGGCGCGAAAAAAAGGTGTTTTGGACACAGAACCCTTGAATTGCTGGATTATCAAATGACACAAGACGCGAGACTTCGAGACATGGGACGATGACTCGTAGTCCCGCAGTCTCGTGTCAATAAAAACATTATGAAAGAAGAGTTCCTATACTACATCTGGGAGAACCGACTGATTGACAATGCTTTAATAACAACGGAAGGCGAATCGGTTGAAGTGGTGGCAACAGGCTACCGCAACACCGACTCAGGCCCCGACTTCCTTGAGGCGAAAGTCAGGATCGGCGACAAGCTCTGGGCGGGCCATGTGGAAATCCACGTGAAGGCCTCCGACTGGAACCGGCACAAACACCAAAGCGACAAGGCCTACAAGAATGTCATCCTACATGTGGCCTACGAAAACGACACCACGCCTAACGACATCCCGACCCTTGAACTAAAAGGCCGTTTCGACGAGGCACTATTTGCCAACTACCAGCGTTTCATCTCTTCAAGGAACTGGATCCCATGCGAGAAAAGCATCGCCATGGTGCCGCCATTCACTCGTCTCTCTTGGCTCGACCGCATGGCTGTGGAACGCCTCGAAAGCAAGTCGGAGACCGTTGTCAAAGTCCTGAACAACAACCAATTCGATTGGGAAGACGCACTCTACAAACTGCTGATGCGCTATTTTGGCCTGAAAGTCAATAACGAGCCTTTTGAATACTTGGCCAACATACTGCCTTTCAAGACTTTGCTGAAACACGCCGACAGCCTCGTGCAGGTGGAAGCCATGCTGATGGGCTGCGCAGGCTTCCTCGATGCGGACTTCGACGAGGACTATCCCAACCTGCTCAAGCGCGAGTTTGCCGTGATGAAGGCCAAGTTCAACCTGCTGACCATGCCCGCCGAGCGGTGGAAGTTCATGCGGATGCGCCCAAGCAACTTCCCCACCATCCGCCTCGCCCAAATGTCACAACTCATCCACAAAAACGGATGCCTTTTCTCCAAAATCCGCGAGGCAAAAAACACGGCAGAGGTCAAGACGTTGTTTGACGTGGCCGCATCGGACTATTGGGACACGCATTACAGGTTCAATCAACGGCTGCCACAATGTGACCGGCTGCCACAATGTGACCGGCTGCCACAATGTGACAGCCCTACAAATTCCAAACCAAAACATCTTGGCACTGCCACCGCCGACATCCTGATTATCAACGCCGTGGTGCCGCTATTGTTTTGCTACGGCAAACTGCACAAAAACGACAGGTTTTGCGACATCGCTCTGCATTTCTTGGAAGCGACGGAGGCCGAGGACAATGCCATCATCCGCCATTTCGGCGTGTGCGGCATTGCGGCGCAAAACGCCATGCAGACGCAAGCCTTGCTGCACCTGCATAATGTGTATTGCAAGCGCAAGCGCTGCCTCGAATGCCGGATGGGGAATGCGCTGCTGAGATGATTCCTCTGCGCGGAACCATGGAAATGACAAGAAGATTCACACGAAAAAACAACCCGTTTTTTTCTAAAAAAATGAGTTTTTCGTATGTGTTTTTTCCCTATTTTTGCCGCCCGAAAATCCATAAATACCAAACAAAACATTATCTCAAGAACATGAAGAGACTTTCCCTTATTATGGCATTGGCTGTGATGATGGCCTTGCCGGTGTTTGCCGAGCGCGTAACACCTGAAACCGCCCGCAAGGTGGCGACGACCTTCCTGACCAACAACGGCGCGAAATCCGCCCAACTGACCGACCTCACGAAGGTGGCAGGGTTCCAAAACCTCTACATCTTTACCGCCGAGGATGGCTTTGTGGTGATGGCTGCTGACGATTGTGTGCAACCCATCTTGGGGTATTCCTTGACCAACAAGTTTGTTGCCGACGACATGCCCGACAATCTGAGATGGTGGCTGCAAGGGTACGACGACCAAATTGCGGATGCGGTGGCAAGCAAGGCAGAATCCACGGCAGAAGTGGCCATGCAATGGAAAGATCTCGAAGCAGGCAAGCAACGCGCAGCCATGGCCGATGTCATTGTTGCACCAATGATTCAGACCAAATGGGACCAAAACAAATACTACAACAGGTCCTGCCCAACAGCAAGCGGAGGCCCCGATGGACACGTTTATACGGGATGCGTGGCCACGGCCATGGCACAAGTGATGAAATACTGGGATCATCCAACGACAGGCAATGGAAGCCACAGCTACACACACGCCACCTATGGCGAGCAAAGCGTCAATTTTGGGGAAACCACATACGATTGGGCCAACATGCCCAATTCCTTAAACAACAACTCGACGACAACACAAATTAATGCAGTGGCCGAGTTGATGTATCATTGTGGCGTTTCCGTGGACATGAATTATGGAACGGGAAGCAGCGGAGCACCATCCTACAAAGTGCAAAATGCACTGATAAGCTATTTCAAATACTCCACTTCGAGCACTTTCATTGCGCGGTCGGAGTTTACCGATAGCCAATGGATTGCTTTCCTAAAAAGCGAGTTGGACGAAAGCCGTCCTCTTTTCTACTCTGGAAGTAACGTGAACAGTGGTCACGCCTTTATTTGCGACGGCTACCGTTCGGATGACAAATTCCATTTCAACTGGGGTTGGAGCGGCTATGACGGAGTTGGCACCGACAATGGTTATTGGACCATCGGATCTTTAAATCCTAATCCTGGTTCTAGCGGTTCGGGAAGTGGTAGCGGAACTTATAATTTATCAAATGCTGTCATAGCCTGGGTTGAGCCAATCAGCGAATTGACCGCACCCTCTCTTTCGGCAGTGGAAGAGAACGGGAGCATCCAATTGACTTGGAACTTCGTTAGCAGAGCAGCTTCTTACGATATTTATAAGGACAATGCAAAGATTGCCTCTGTCAGCACTTGCGAATACACCGACAATGAAGTCGATTTCGGAACAAGCTATAGGTATTATGTCAGGGCCATAGCCTCTTCTGAAAAATCCAACCCGTCCAACTTCATCAGTATCATGGTGAAACAACATGGTCGCGTTCCTAACAACCTCGCCCTCAACGTTTCCGAAGTCGATAACAGCATCAACCTGACCTGGGACGGCCCTGAACCCCTTTCGGCAAGCCTGCATTACGGTGTTGGACAAATCGGTTCTTATTATAGAACCGGAGAGAGCACTTATTGGGGACAAAAATACTCCGCTTCAAAACTAAGTCCGTTTGACGGAATGTCGCTTAACCAAGTTTCAATATACGCTCATATGACCGGCATCTACACCTTGTACCTTTACAAAGACAACACTTCGAACAAGTTGCTTGAACAGGAGTTTGATGCCCAATATGGATGGAATGACGTCAGTTTCGATGCCATTCCTTTAGATTGCTCCAGCGATTTATGGGTAATTTTCCATAAAACCCATGGAACTAAAGAGGGTCCTGCTATCTATGGAATGTATGATGAAGACGACATGGAAGATGCGCACTATTTGTTCTATGATGTGGCCAATCTGATCCCCTACTCTCTTCCTGACAACAACATCAGTTGGCCCATCAAGCTGAACATCACCGATGGTGACTTCTCTTATAACATCTATCGAAACAATGCTGAAATCAAAACAGGTCATACAAGCAGTTCGTTCACGGACAACCCAACAGAAAACGGGAACTACGAGTATTATGTCAAGACCCGTTCCAACAACTGGGTTTCGGATGCCTCAGACCCTGTTTCCATAGATTTCAACACCATGCACACGGTTTCTGAAGCGGTGTCCCTCAACCATAATTTGGTTTTGTCAGCAGCGAACCAATACCACATCACTTCTTCGGGTGCCCTCACCGTCACCGGAACGATGAGCAACGACAGCCCCGAAAACCTCATCCTCGAAGACGGCGCGCAGCTCGTCCACAACAGCGAAGGTGTGAAGGCCACGGTGCAAAAGAACATCGAGCCTTATAGCGACGACGAGGATGGCTGGTATTTCATCGCCTCGCCCGTCACGGAAGCCTTCGTGCCGAGCGCCGACAACGGCCTGCTCGCCAACAACTACGACCTCTACCTGTTCGACCAAAGCGAGGAACTGGAATGGAGAAACATCAAAACCGGTGCATTCTCCACCATCGACCACAAGACCGGCTACCTCTATGCCAACAACAACCAAACGACCTTGACCTTCAACGGCACCTTGGCCGCCACCGCCGAACCCACCGGCTTGGCTTATGACGGCAACGCCAGCCTGAAAGGCTTCAACCTCGTCGGCAACCCCTATCCGTGCAACACGACGATAGAAAGGGACTTCTATGTCATCGACGAAAACAACGAGGTCAATTTGGCCAAGGGAGAAAGGAAAATCGCACCCTGTGAAGGCGTCTTCGTGAAAGCCACCGCCGAGAACGAAACGGTCACTTTCAACAAGGCCACATCGGCAAAAGGCAGCCTTGCCAAAAACTGCTTCGACCTCACCGTCGCCCAAGGCAAGGCCAACATCGACCGCGCACGTGTGCGCCTCGGAGAAGGCATCGGCATGGAAAAGCTCTCCTTCAACACGGACAAGACCCAAATCAGCCTCTGGCAGGGCGGACAGGACTTCGCCGTGGCCTACGCCGACGGACAAGACGAAATGCCCCTCAGCTTCAAGGCCGCCAAAAACGGCACCTACACCCTCAGCGTGGAGGACAACCACAGCGATTTGGGCTACCTCCACCTCATCGACAACATGACCGGCGACGACATCGACCTGCTGGCCACGCCGAGCTACACCTTCGAGGCCAAGACGACGGACTACGCTTCGCGTTTCCGCCTCGTGTTTGCCATCAGCGACGATGTGAACGGCGACAACGCCAGCGACGCCTTCGCGTATGTCAGCAACGGCGAAATCGTCATCACTGCGGACGCACACGGTGCGTCCCTACAGGTGATTGACGTGACAGGGCGTGTGGTTCGCGCTTGTACAGACGTTGCGCGCAACGTCTCTACACAAGGAATGACGGCAGGCGTTTACGTCTTGCGCCTCATCGACGGCGACAACGTCAGGACACAGAAAATCGTCATCGAATAAATTTGTATCTTTGCGCCACAAATTCAAGAACCGTGGCAAGCATTTCGCAACAACTGTATAAAAACGATGCCCACATCGATGTGATGCTCAACGCATTGCGCGAGGGTGGGCATCTGCTTTGCTCCAACCTGATGGCCTCGTCGAAGGCCTTCGTGGTGGAAGAGACCTTCCGCCGAATGGGTGGGCAGCACCTCATCGTGTGCGCCGACAAGGAAGACGCGGCCTATTTCTACAACGACCTCGAAAGCCTACTCGGCGAGCGCGGCATGGACTACAGCAAGAAACAGGTGCTCTTCTACCCCACTTCCTACAAACGACCTTACGAGCCTGAGAAGGCCGACAACACTTATATCCTCTCGCGCACCGAAGTGCTGCAGCGCGTCTCGACTTCCGAGCGCAAGACCTTGATTGTCAGCTATCCAGAAGCGTTAAGCGAAAAGGTGTTTACGCGCAAACTCTTGGCCAAAAACACCACCAAAATCAAGGTGGGCGACAAAATCAACCTCGACTTCCTCACCGATTTGCTCTACGACTACGAGTTCGAGAACGTCGATTTTGTGGTGGAGCCGGGACAATTTGCCATCCGTGGCGGTCTGGTGGATGTGTTTTCCTTCGCCAACGACTACCCTTACCGCATTGAGTTTTTCGGTGACGAGGTTGACAGCATCCGCAGCTTCAACATCGCTGACCAACTCTCCATCGAGCAGCTGAAACAGATCGTCTTGCTACCCAATATGCAGGAACGCGCCTTCATTGAGGAGCGCGAGGCTATCCTGCAATACCTTCCCGACACCACCACCGTTTGGCTCACCGACATGGCCTTTTTCGCTACCCAAGTCGACAAGGAATACGACCGCGCTGTGGAGGCTTTCGAGAAAATGCAAACCGAGCAGGAGGAGGAAGTGAAAGCCTTGAAACCTAATCAGTTGTTCAGCAAGTCGGACGAGTTGATGGATTGCCTGATAAAACATCCAACGGTTGAATTTGGTGTTTCGAGCAAATTGGTAACTAGCAATGACGCAAAGCGAGTCGTTGAATCCCCCCTGCCCCCCTTTGCAAAGGGGGAAGCGCAAAGCGACGCGAAGTTTGATAGCAGTAAAGCATCGTCCGAAGGACGTGACTACAGTAACCGCGGGTCGCGACCCGTGGCAGCACCCCGGCAGGCTACAACTGACAACTGCAAACTGACAACTGTCAACTTCCACACCAAGCCCCAGCCCATCTTCAGCAAAAACTTCAACCTTTTGATTGACGATATTGCAGAGCATAAGGAAAACGGTTATCGCATCATCGTGTTTTCGGAAAGCAGCAAGCAACTTTCTCGCATTCAGGCGATTCTGAACGACATCAACCATAACGATGAACTTCACCGCGACTTTGAGACCGAAACCATCGCCATCCACGGAGGTTTCATCGACGAGGACTTGAAGGTGTGCTGCTACACCGACCACCAAATCTTTGAGCGTTACCATCGCTTCCACCTGCGCGACAACTTCTCGACCAAGCAGGCCATCACGCTGAAAGACCTCTATGAACTGAAGCCCGGCGACTACGTGACCCACATCGACCACGGCATCGGGCGCTTCGACGGCCTCGAAACCATCGAGAACAACGGCAAGCCACAAGAGGCCATCCGCCTGATTTACAACAACGGCGACCTGCTTTATGTGAGCATCCACTCGCTGCACCGCATCGCGAAATACAGCAGCAAGGACGGTGCCGAGCCGCATCTCAGCACCCTCGGCAGCGGCGCATGGAACCGCCTGAAAAACAAGACCAAAAGCAAGGTCAAGGACATCGCTCGCGAACTGATTAAACTCTACGCCGAGCGCAAACGCACGCCGGGGTTCCAATTCGCGCCCGACAACTACCTGCAAAACGAGTTGGAAGCTTCGTTCATCTACGAGGACACCCCCGACCAACTGAAGGCCACCAACGACGTGAAACGCGACATGGAAAGCGAGCACCCCATGGACCGCCTCGTGTGCGGCGACGTGGGCTTCGGCAAGACCGAAGTCGCCATGCGCGCCGCCTTCAAGGCCTGCTGCGACTCGAAACAGGTGGCCGTGCTTGTGCCAACTACTGTGTTGGCCTTGCAGCATTACCATACCTTCAGCGAGCGCTTCGACGGCTTCCCCGTCACCATCGAATACCTCAACCGCTTCAAGACGACCAAGCAACAAACCGAAATCCTGAAGAAACTCGAAAAAGGCGAAATCGACATCATCATCGGGACGCATAGACTGACGGGAAAGGATGTAAAATTCAAGGACTTGGGCTTGCTCGTCATCGACGAGGAACAGAAATTCGGCGTGGCCGTGAAAGAGAAACTGAAAGAAATGAAGGCCAACGTCGATACACTGACTTTGACCGCCACACCCATTCCGCGCACCCTGCAATTCTCGATGATGGGCGCGAGGGATTTGAGTGTCATCACCACGCCGCCGCCCAACCGTTATCCCGTGCAGACCGAGCTTCGCGGCTTCGACGGCGAACTCATCCGCGACGCCATCCAGTTTGAGCTTGCGCGAAATGGGCAGGTGTTCTTCATCCACAACCGCATCCAAAACATCATGGACGTGCACGACTTCATTTTGAAATACGTGCCGGGCGTGCGCATCGCCGTGGCCCACGGCCAGATGGAAGGCGCGAAGTTAGAGAAAATCATGCTCGACTTTATCAGCGGTGAATACGACGTGCTGCTCTGCACCACCATCGTGGAGAGCGGCCTCGACATCCCCAACGCCAACACCATCATCATCAACGAGGCGCATCGTTACGGCCTCAGCGATTTGCACCAACTGCGCGGGCGCGTGGGTCGCTCCAACAAGAAGGCTTTCTGTTATTTATTAACGCCTCCGCTCAACACTTTGACCCAAGAGGCACAGAAACGCCTCCGCGCTTTGGAGGAGTTTTCCGACCTCGGCGAAGGCATCAACATCGCCATGCGCGACCTCGACATCCGTGGCGCAGGCAACATCCTCGGTGCCGAACAAAGCGGTTTCATCAACGACATCGGTTTCGAGACTTACCATAAGATTCTCGACGAAGCCATTGCCGAACTGAAAGACACTGAATTTCAAGACCTTTTCGACAAGGAAGAAGAGAAATCCTACGTCGCGGACTGCAACATCGAAACCGACATGGAGGTGCGTTTCCCCGCCGATTACATCAACTCGACGCAAGAGCGCGTCAGCCTCTACAGCGAACTCGACCGCACCAAGAGCGAAGAAGCCTTGATGAAGTTCACCGACCACCTCATCGACCGTTTCGGTCCCATCCCTAAGCAGGTCAACGACTTGCTGAATACCGTCCGCCTCCGTTGGATTGCCAAGGAATTGGGCTTTGAGAAAATTTTGTTGCGCCACCACAACATGACGGCCTATTTTGTCAGCAACCCAGAGTCGAAATACTTTGAAAGCACGACTTTCAAACAAATCATGCAGTACATCATGAGCCACCCGAAGCGCACCGCGCTCAAGGAAACGAATGACAAATTACAACTCACTGTAAAAGAGGTGAGTACGGTGACACAGGCCTTGGAATTATTGAGAGAAATGAACTGTAGAGACGTTTCCTGAAACGTCTCCAAACGATAAACAACATTTATTTGAGACGTTTCAGGAAACGTCTCTAAACGATAAACAACATTATTTGAGACGTTTCCTGAAACGTCTCTAAACGATAAACAACATTATTTGAGACGTTTCGGGAAACGTCTCTACAAACGAAACACAATCAAATGTCAGATATAAAATTCAAAGACAAATACCGCATTCCATCGGCAAGGGCAACATGGCATGATTACGATAGTGGGGCCTATTTCATTACCATCTGCACAAAATATCGCGAACATGATTTTGGCGAGATTGAAGATGGAAAGATGTTATTATCTGAGATAGGTACTCATACCAAAAAATGTATTGAAGAAATAACCCAACATAATCCCTACGCTGAGGTTCCGTTGTACGCCATCATGCCCAATCATTTGCATTTGATTGTCGTCATTGATTATGAAAAAACGCCCCACAACAAACGAACCGTTGATGTTGTCACAAGGCCTGTAGAGACGTTTCCCGAAACGTCTCATGACAAAACAATGTCTGTAGAGACGTTTCCCGAAACGTCTCATAACAAAACAATGGCAAAGGAGACGTTTCAGGAAACGTCTCTACAAAAGAAAACGCCTATTGAACGGGCAACGGAGATGCAATCATGGTTATCTGTCGTCATTCGACAATTCAAACAATCCATCACCCGTTTTGCCCATGAAAACAATATCGAATTTGCATGGCAAACCCGTTTTCACGACCATATCATTCGCAATAATGACGAAATGAACGGCATTGCAAAATACATCGAAAACAATGTGGCAAATTGGAAGGAGGATGAATTCTACACACCACACCGTCCACGTAGAGACGTTTCCCGAAACGTCTCTAAACGATAAACAACATTATTTTGAGACGTTTCCTGAAACATCTCCAACCAATAAAACACATTTATTTGAGACGTTTCCTGAAACGTCTCCAACCAATAAAACACATTTATTTGAGACGTTTCAGGAAACGTCTCTACATTTTTGTTCCCAAAACTCCGCCCCGTCAGCACCAATTTCTTTCGGGTCGAAAATGGGTTCTTTGCCTTCCTTTTTCTGACGCTCATAGGAGCGCAACGCCTTGAACGCCTTGGGCGAGAGCAACAGGATGACGATAACATTGACCCATGCCATCGCGCCTACGCCGGTGTCGCCGAGATCCCAAATCGTCTTGGCCTCATAGAGCGACCCGACAAAGACCATCGCCACCGTGCCGAGGCGCAGCACCCAAATCAACACATGCTCCTTTTTGCCCTTGCCGAAAAGATAAACGAGGTTGGTCTCGGCATAATAGTAATACGCCATGATGGTTGTGAAAGCAAAGAAAAACAGGGCTACTGACACTATGATGCCGCCCCAATTGACACCCAACAGCATACCCAAAGCGGCGGAAGTATAACTCACATCGGGTGCGCCCAACTCCACCCCTTCAGCGGCGATGAGGATGTTGCCAGATGCGTCGAAAACGTTGTAGGTCTTGCAGGCCAGAATCATCACGGCGGTGGCAGTGCATACCAACAAGGTGTCGATATACACCGAAAACGCCTGCACTAATCCCTGCTTGACGGGATGCGACACCTTGGCCGCACCTGCCACGATGGCACCCGTGCCCTGACCAGCCTCGTTGGAATAGATGCCGCGCTTCACGCCCCAAGCGATGGTCGCGCCAAGGATGCCACCCAAGGCCTCGTTCATGCCAAAAGCACTGCGAATCATGTCCATGAACACGACAGGCACTTCTCGGATATGGAAGGCCAACACGACGAGCGAGAGCAATACATACAGAACCGCCATAAAAGGCGCGACGATTTGCGCCACATTAGCGATCCGATCCACGCCGCCCATCACCACCAGACCGATGAGCAAGGCAACCGCCCCGCCCACGATGGCCGGATTGACGCTGAATGTGTTGGCAAAAGAGATGGCGATGCCGTTGGACTGCACGGGCGGCAAAAACCAGCCACAGGCCAGCACCGAAATAGCCGCAAAGAACACCGCCAACCACTTGCATTTCAAGCCTTTCTCGATGTAATAGGCCGGCCCGCCACGGAACTGGCCATTGTGCTCTTCCTTGTAGATTTGCGCCAAAGTCGCCTCGGAGAAGGCCGAACCTGCGCCCAAAAAGGCGATAATCCACATCCAAACAATGGCTCCCGGACCGCCATAGCCGATGGCCGTGGCCACGCCGACGATGTTGCCCGTTCCCACGCGCCCCGAAAGGGCCATGGAGAACGCCTGAAACGAGGTGATGCCCGTCTTTTGGGAATGGTCGGTAGAGAACAGCAGCCGCGCCATCTCGCGGAAACGGCGCACCTGCACGAAGCGCGTCCCAACAGAGAAATACAGTCCCGCCAAGAGGCATATCGCCACAAGCGGAGGACTCCACACATAGCCGCTGATTGTTTGTATGATTTGTTCCATAGAATTGCAGTTTTGATGGGTCAAAGATACAACTTTATACGAAACAAATCCGATTTTCTCACAAATCCGTCAATTCTCTTTGACCGGCAAAAGCATCGCGATTCCATGAACCACAAGGAAAAGGTAGGCAGAAAGCACAAACCAAAGTCCCTCTGCGCCAACTTCTTATCTATCTTTTACACCAGCCCCGCCATATACAGCGGCAAATAAGCAATACCATCCTCAACCTTTACGTCCGACGAATGTAGCACAAAGGCCGTGGATAATTGCTGGGCATATTTGTTGCGGAATTTCCGAAGCGAAGACAAAGCATAGTTCTTGCTCGATTTCACCTCGATGGGCGAGATGTTGTGTCGGCTTGAGATAGTCGGCTTACGGATGAGGAAGTCTATTTCCATGGTGTCCTCGGAGTGTTCCTTCGAATAACTTGAAAAGAAATACAGTTCATGTCCAGAGACACGAAGCATCTGTGCAACAAGGTTTTCCACCAACATACCCTTGTTGATTTCCAACTTGTCGAGCATCAATTTGCGGTAGAGTTCCTCCATGGCGATAGTGCGCTCATCGAAAGCGAGGCTGATAAGTAAACCCGTATCGCCCATGTAGCATTTCATCGTGGAATCGTCCATTTTGAGGCGCAACCCCACGGAAGGCTCCGAAGCGCTGTAGCACACATTGATAACCATGGCATCCTCCAACCAAAGGAAAGAGCTTTCGTACTCGCGCAGTCGGGCACGGTCTTTCAAGGCTGATAGTTTGAATTTCTTCTCGTGTTTCTGCAATTGTCCAGGCAGCGTGTCGAAGATTTTGGTCACTTTGCTTTCATATCCCGAAGCGTATTTCTTGATGTCGGAGCGGTAAAGTTGAAGGATGTCGCGCTTCTCGCTGTCGGCTTTCTCAAAACTTTTGGTGTCGATGTATGCTTGCACGGCCTGTGGCATTCCACCGACAATGATGTATTGCCGCAGATAATCCATTGCCCTGCGGTGAAGTGCCTGACCCAAAGGCTGTTGCTTCTTGAAACAATCCTCAATATAAGGCATCAGCATTTCTTCTCCCATCGCCCAAAGAAACTCCTCGAAGTCCATAGGGAACATCTTGACATGACGTTCTTCAGAAGGAATGAGTATGTCTTTGACATTCTTGTTGATACTGATGAGCGAACCCGTTTCGATGTAATCGTAACGGCCGTCTGCCACAAGATACTTTATAGCGGCCCGGGCTTGGGGATAGAATTGAACCTCATCGAAGATAATTAGCGAGTTACGCTCATGAAGCTGCACTCGATAATACAGCGACAGATGCAGGAACAAGGCATCGTAATCGGTCTTGTAGCTCTCAAAATAACCGATGACCTCGTCATCGACATGGGCAAAATTGATGAGAATATACGAAGCATACTCGTTTCGGGCAAATTCCTCCACAATGTAACTCTTGCCCACACGCCGTGCGCCGTCAATCATCAGGGCTTTCCTTCCCCGTTCTTCCTGCTTCCATTTCAGCAGGGTTTGATACATTTTCCTTTTCATGATTACACCATTCCAAGATTTTTACAGGCTGCAAAATTACACCATTCCAAGATTTTTTGCAAGCCTATTCTTACACCATTCCAAGATTTTTACAGACCGCAAAATTACACCATTCCAAGATATGGCATATTATATCTTGCCGATTCTCTGATTTTTTCGCCTCATTTTTCAGGGTTAATCACCTTGTCAAGCAAGCATCCAAATCCATCCTCAAGGCTTCCTTGTCCAAGTGCTGCCCGATGAAAACAAGCTTCTGCATACGGTCGCCGTAGGTGTCGTCCCAATCGCGGCGGAGGGTGGGCTCGCGGTCCATGAAGGCCTCCAACTCGTCAGCGGGCATGGTGGCGAACCACTGACCAGCGTCGCGCAGTTGTACTTGCTTGCCCGCCTGCTCGAAAATGTAGCAAACATCGTATTCGTTCTTGAAATAGCAAATGCCCTTCACACGGATGACGTTCTTCGGCAACTTGCGCGCCACAAACTCATCGAAACGCGCCATGTTGAACGGCTGGCGACGGTAATAAACAAAAGTGCCGATGCCGTATTCCTCCACCTCGCCGCCTTCGTGGTCGTGGTGATGGTGATGATGATGGCCGTGCTCTTCTTCCTCATCATCGTCGTCATGGTCATGATGATGGTGATGGTGTTCGTGCTCATCCTCATCGTGGTCGTGATGATGATGCTCTTCTTCGTCGTCATCGTCGTCCTCGACAACAGCACCTTCCACTTCCTTAATCCATGTGGCAGAAGTGGCGACTTTGTCGAAGTCGAACATATTGGTATTGAGAATCTTGTCGAAGTCCACCTCGCCGTAGTCGCAGGGGATGATTTCGGCGGTGGGCTGCAAGGCGCGGATGATGCTCTTGACGCGACCCAACTCCTCGGACGTGACCTCCGAAGCCTTGTTGAGCAAAATGATGTTGCAAAACTCAATCTGCTGGATGACAAGGCTTTCCAAGTCGTCCTCGGCCAAGTTTTTCTTCATCAGGTCGTCGCCGCAGGCGAACTCGCTCTGCATCCGTAGCGCATCAACCACTGTCACGATGCAGTCCAAGATGGGAACACCATCCTTGGTAAGTTGCCAAGCCATGTTGGGGAAGGAGCAAATCGTCTGAGCAATCGGCTCCGGCTCGCAGATGCCGCTGGCCTCGATGACGATGTAATCAAACTTCTGCATGACGATAATTTCATGCAACTGCTGAATCAAGTCCATCTTCAAAGTGCAGCAGATGCAGCCGTTCTGCAAGGCGACCAAACTATCATCCTTCTGACCTACTACACCGCCCTTTTCAATCAAGTCGGCATCGATGTTCACTTCACCTATGTCGTTGACAATCACGGCGAACTTGATGCCCTTGCGGTTGTTCAATATCTTGTTGACCAAGGTGGTCTTGCCGCTGCCGAGGTAGCCGGTAAGCAGCAATACGGGTATGTCTTTTTTCATTTTTCGTGCGGTTTTTAATGAGGTGCAAAAGTAGTAATATTCCAGATTTCAAGATTTCAATTTTCAATTTTCAATTTTCAAATTTCTGTCGCTTCGCGTCTTTGCGAGGAGGCACGACGAAGCAATCCAGAGAATTATACCTCAAATCTGGACTGCATCGTTCCTCGCAGTGACGCAAGGCGAGATCCTAAAAAGCCAAAAATCGCAGTTGGAAAAGTGATTTTCATGCTAAAAATCGCATTTGGAAAAGTGATATTTGAATAAGAAATCGCAGTTGTAAATGCGAAAAATTGATAAAAATTCGCAGTTGGAAAAGTAATTTTTTGTATTTTTGCGGCATCAAAACGAAGCATTATGGAAGACGACATCACAAAACCCATCGTGGACTCATTCTACATGAAGCTCGCGGCTACTAACCTGAAATTCAAGCGTTACCTGTACGACAAAATCAACTGGGAAACGCGACTCATCGGCATTAAAGGAGCCAGAGGCGTCGGGAAAACCACGATTTTGCTGCAACGCATCAAGGAACATTTCCCGAAAAAAGGTGAAGCATTGTATGTTTCGTTGGACAATTTGTGGTTCAAGACGCACACTTTGGAGGAATTGGTGGCCTACGAATACGCCCACGGCGTGACGCACCTGTTTCTTGACGAGGTGCACAAATACCCCGACTGGAGCATCAGCATCAAGAACCTGTACGACACCTACAACGACCTATACATTGTATATACAGGCAGTTCGATGCTCGAAATCGACCATTCAAAAGTGGATTTGTCGCGGCGGCAGACCCTCTACACGCTGCACGGCCTCTCGCTGCGCGAATACATGGAGTTTGAAGGCGTTATGACCACCGAACCCATCGCCTTAGACGACCTCTTGAAGCGTCACATCGACATTGCCTTCGACCTGTTCCAGAAAACCAAGGTGCTGAAACACTTCTCCAAATACTTGGAAAGCGGCTACTATCCGTTCTACAAGGACGCAAAGAAGGACTACCTGCTGCAACTCGCCGAAGTCGCCAACTTAGTGATTGACACCGACTTGCCCGCCGTCGAGGAAGTCACTTACAGCACCGTAAAGAAAACCAAAGTGCTGCTCATGCTGATTGCGCAGAACCTGCCGCTGATGCCCAACATCAACAAACTGACGGTGCAATTGGACACCAGCCGCGACCTCTGCCTCAAGATGCTCTACGCCTTAGACCGCGCCGAACTCATCCAACTGCTGACCGAAAACGTCAAGGACTACAAGCACATCATCACGCCCGAGAAGATTTATCTGAACAACACCAACCTCATGCGTGCTTTGGCGGTCAAAAGCGAAATCGGCACCGTCAGAGAGACCTTCTTCGCCAACCAAACCTCGGCGGTGGCCACACTCACCATGCCGAAAAAAGGCGATTTCCTCATCAACGGCACGAGCCTGTTCGAGGTAGGCGGACAAGGAAAGAAATTCGACCAAATCAAAGACGTCCCGAACAGTTACTTGGCCGTCGACGACACCGAAGTCGGCTTCGGAAACAAGATTCCGCTCTGGATGTTCGGGTTCCTTTATTAGGACTGCGGGACTACGGGACTGCGGGACTACGGGACTGCGGGACATAGAACTAAAACACTGGGACAGCCCCGTCACGAAGTGACGACACTTTATTCGTAGCGCAGTGTGGGGGCACAACAAAACAAACAAAACATGGACAAAAACGAAACTTACAAACTCCTCCTCGCGCAAGTCAAGGCGATAGTGAAGGGCGAAACCGACCCCGTCGCGAACATGGCCAACGTGGCCGCGCTGATTCATGAAACCTTCCGCTTCTGGTGGACCGGTTTCTACCGCGTCATCGGCAACCAACTGGTGCTCGGCCCGTTCCAAGGGCCAGTGGCCTGCACCCGAATCGGCTTCGGCAAGGGCGTTTGCGGCACGGCTTGGAAGGAAAAACGCACCATCGTGGTAGAAGATGTCGAACAATTCCCCGGCCACATCGCTTGCAGCAGCGAGTCGAAAAGTGAAATCGTGGTGCCTTTATATAAAGGTGAGGAAGTCGTCGGCGTGTTGGACATCGACAGCGAGCGTTTGGCCACCTTCGACGGAACCGACCGACACTTTTTGGAGCAAATTACCGAGGTGCTGGCTGGTGTTTTGTGAGCAAACACTTGCGCAATTCACGATTTTTTCGGTTCTTTGCAGTTTCATTTCAACGATCCGGATCATGAACATTTTCCAAAAAACACTCCGATATCTCCGCTCGCTCATCCATTTCTCGGACGAGATCGACTACGACAACGCGAGCAGCGCCATCCGCAAGAACATCGCTTTCCGCGGCACCAACGTGTTCATCCTGGCCTGTGCCATCATCATTGCCTCAGTCGGCCTGAATGTCAATTCCATCCCCGTCATCATCGGCGCGATGTTGGTGTCGCCCGTCATGGGTCCGATCCTGGGCTTCGGCTTGGGTCTTGGCACGCAAGACAACGACTTGGTGAAGAACTCGCTGAAGAACTTCGGCGTGATGGTCGCCATCAGCATCATCGCGTCGTCGGTGTTTTTCTTGCTCAGCCCATTGAGTTTGGCCAATCCGTCGGAACTTCTGGCGCGTACCAACCCGACCATCTACGATGTCCTGATCGCCCTCTTTGGTGGTTTGGCGGGCATTATCGAGACTTCGCGCAAGGACAAGGGCACCGTCATCTCGGGCGTGGCCATCGCGACAGCGCTGATGCCGCCGCTATGCACCGTGGGCTACGGCATCTCCATTTGGAACTGGAGCTATGCCATCGGCGCGCTTTACCTGTTCACCATCAACAGCATCTTCATCGCCTTGGCCACCTTCGCCGCAGTGAAGTATTTCCGCTTCCCCCTCGTGGAATCCGACGAACAGAAACGCCGCCTGCCAAAAAGCGCCGCCTATATCATCCTATTCATCGTCATCGTGCCGAGCATCATCTCCGCCATCAGCGTCATCAAGGAGAACAACTTCACGATCCACGCGGAGAAAATCGTGACGGAAAACAAGAACCTCGGCAAGTGCTTCATCTACGACCACAAGGCCACCTATTCGCGCAAGTCGCCGAAACTTGAACTTTTCCTCGCCGGCGAGGCACTGACCAGCGAGGCCAAGGAAAGGCTCTACATAAACGCGGAAGGTTTCGGCATCACACGCAGCCAAATCGTATTCCACGAAGATGCCACGAGTATACGCCAAGAACTGTCGGAAACCGAAATCCTCAAGGGGATTTACGAACATAACGACAGACAAATCAAACAGTTAAACGACAGCATCAACAAACTGGGAGCCTTGCTCTCCGACTACAAGGACAAGGAACTGCCCGTGGATGGCATCGCGAAGGAACTGTTTGCCCAGTATCCCAACATCACCGCGCTCAGCCTGACAAGCGGCTCGACGGTGAATGCCGACGACGGCCAACAGTCGGAGCAAATCGTGGCCTCGCTCATCACAAAAGAGTCGATGACCGCCGAACAAAAAGACCGCATCGGACGCTGGCTCAAGGTCAGGCTCAACAAAGAGAACGTGCTGGTGATTTCACAAAGTGACAAATAAGAAAAAAGCCGCTGAACCAGCGGCTTTTCCTTTGATTCCGTGGAGATTACCGGACTCGAACCGGCCACCTTCAGATTGCGAACCTGACGCTCTACCAGATGAGCTAAATCCCCAATGCGGCTGCAAAAATACAATATTTTCCGAAATGCTAATACAATCATCAAATAAAATGTATTTTTGCCGCTCGAATTATTAATCATTATATTAATATTGCTGAAATGACTATTGAAAACTACATCACTTTTAGGGTCAATGCCCTACTTCATGCCCAAGATGCCAAAATCGTGATGCGCCTCGAAGGCGGCATGAGCAACTATACTTACGTCGTCGAATGCCAAGGCAAAAAATACACCTACCGCGTGCCGGGCAAGTTCGCTGAAAGGTTCGTGGATCGCGTGGAAGAATGGGAAAACATCCAGGAAGTGGACCGCCTCGGCTTGAACAACATCACCGAATACGTCGAAATCCGCTCGGGCGAGAAACTGGCCGAGTATGTGGAAGGCACCATCATGAGCACCACGGACGTGGTTTCCTACAACGCCATGTCGGTGGCCGCACTGAAGAAAATCCACGGCAGCGACATGAAATTCCGAGACTACAACGCCTTCGTCCGCTTGGACACCTACCAGAGCTACTGCCTTGAGATGGGCTTCACCTTCCCGCAGGAATACCTCGACCTCCGCAAGAAACTCGAAGCCATCCGCGATACGCAAACCAACGTGCCCAAGGTGCCCTGCCACTGCGACTACCAGCCCACCAACCTCGTCATCAGCGGCGAGAAACTCTACGTTTTGGACTGGGAGTTTGCCGGCATGAACGACCCGTTCTACGACATCGCCTGCTACGGCAACGCGGGCTTCGACAAGGCCTTGTCGCTGCTTGAAGCCTACGTCGGGCGCAAGCCCAACAAGGAAGAGCTGCAACGCCTCTATTTCCACCGCGCTTTCCAGTGCCTGCAATGGTTCAACGTGGCCATCTTCAAGGACCGCGTCGGCCTGAGCAAGGACCTCAACATGGATTTCAACGCCGTGGCGTTGTTCTTCCTCAACATGGCGAAGGATTTGTTGGAAAATTACGATAATCTATAATCCCCTGTAGAGACGCAATGCTTTGCGTCTCTACATGATTAATACAGGAAATCCGTCGCGGAAAAACCGCCATAGTCCCCATCCAGCCCAAGGTCGGCCTTGGCTTCGTCGGAGAGCATGTCGATGCTCCAAACGGGTTCGAAGGTGAGTTCCACCTCGACGTTTTTCACGCCCATGACGGCCTGAACACGCTGTTTCACTTCGGCAGGCAGCGTTTCGGCCACGGGACAGTTGGGTGCCGTCACCGTCATCACGATTTTCACGTTGCCCTCGGCATCGACCTCGACACCGTAAATCAGGTGCAAAGTCCAAATATCTAACGGGATTTCGGGGTCGTATATGGTTTTCAGCACCGAAATCACCGTTTCTTTCAGGGTGTTTGTTTCCTCTATGTTCATTGCCATTGAAATTAATTGACCATGGCCTCGCAGCGGTCGATGATGTTGTTGGCCAGACGGAAGCCTGAATCGCTCACATCCTTAGCTTGAATGCCGTCATAATTCATCGAAAGGTGCATCACGTCATAGCCATCATTCACCAAGGCAAGCAATTTCCTATCGCGCTTGCCCACGGCTGCCAAATAGTTCTTAATGTCCACCCTTGTGCGGCGGTCTTTCCTGACGTTGAACACGGCATCCAAGGCCATCAACACGCCGAGCCACAGGTAGTTGCCTGCCGCACGAACATACTTTTCATCATCATAACGGTTCAATTCAGCATTGAACTCGCCATTTTCCCTAAGGGTTTCGCGAGCGTTATCAACGTAACGTCTTGCTTCTTCAATTGGATCTTTTTTTCTCATAGTATTTGGGTATTAGTGTCGTTTCAAGCTGCAAAGATAATCAAAAATCATTCCATGACAGAAATCTTAAACGCCTCGGCGTAGAGCAGCATCTGCTTGAGCATGGCTAAAAGGCCGTTGGAGCGCGTGGGCGACAGATGCTCCTTCAGTCCGATTTCGTCCAAAAACGAAAGGTCGGCTGCCAAGATGTCGTCAGGCGTTTGGCCGTTGAACACCTTTATCAGCAGGTTCACGATGCCTTTGGTGATGACGGCGTCGCTGTCGGCGCTGTAATACACCTTGCCGTCGTTCAGCTCGGCGTTGAGCCACACGCGGCTCTGGCAGCCGTTGATGAGGTGCGCCTCGTCGCGGTATTTGTCGTCAATGATGGGACACTCCTTCCCCATCTCTATCAGCATGGCATAGCGATCCATCCAGTCATCGAACATCGAGAAATCCTCGATGATGCTGTCTTGTATTTCCTTGATATTCATTTTCCTGTATTCTGTATTGCGGCATTAACGCCGTCAAAAACCGTTCCGCAAAAATACAAAAAAGAAAGGCAACCCCGAAGGATTGCCTTTCGATTTTTATCGGTTTTGTAGAGACGATGCATGCACCGTCTCTACAAACCAATGGTCATTTATTGCATGACAGTGACACGCTTGACGACCATGCCGCTCTCGGTGTAGACGCGCACCATGTACATGCCAGCGT
>JBGUHI010000037.1:0-134980 GCA_045111995.1 Candidatus Limimorpha sp.
GAACACGCCGTGCGGCCCGGTGAGGGTGCGCAGCGGCACGTCGGGAGCGAGGCCGCTGTTGTTGATGTCGTCGCCCCAAGTGAGGCCATCGTCGTCGACGATGCCGGCCACGTACCACGAACGGTAAAGCTCCGCGCCGAGGGTGACCTCGAGCAAGCCCGTGGTGGTGCCGGGATGGGGATGGGTGAGCAGGAAGATGTCGAGGATGCTGTCGTTGGAGAAGAACACGTCCTCGGCGGCCTTGTTGCTGTAGTAGGTGCCGTAGTCTAAGGTGAACTGGCGCATCTTGTTGCCGTTGGCGTCCAACTCGCGGTGGAAGCCCGAGGCCACTTGTTCCTCGGTGATGCCGATCTTGGTGCCTGAACCCAATGCGCCATTGATGCGAATCTTGCCGATGTTGCCGGTGGCGGGGTCGTCGTTGAGGGTTTGGAGGCACACGTCGTCCTCGTTGGTGTCTTTCAGGTAGAGGTCGTAGGTGCTGCTGCTGCGCGTGGTGGTGTTGCCCATGATGGTGACGGTGCCGCTCACGCCCAACTCTCCGTTGGTGGCGACATACACGCCGCCGCCGAACTGCGAGGCCGTATTGTGGCCGATGCTGCTGCCCGTGTTGAGGCTCACGCCGCCTTTATCGATGTAGATGCCACCGCCCTTGGCCGCGGTGTTGGGATTGCCCGAGGTGCCGATGTTGCAGCTGTTGAGGGTGACGTTGTAGGTGGGTGTGGTTATAGGGACATTCTCCGTAAACGTGGCGGTGTAGGTCGTTCCTGCCACGTCGCTGCCCGCCGTGAAGCTGCCTGCCGTGCCGGCGTTGGTGAGGAAGGTGCCCGAAACGGCATCATACACGCCCACTTCGCCGTTCTCGCGGCGGCACGGGATGTAGTGGCCGAGGAGGTTGTCGCTGGCATCCCAAATCTTGGCCTCGTAAAGCCGTGCCTTGGAGGCACCACTCACGTATGGCCGCAGCAGCGTCCAAGTGGCGTCCAGGGTGGCCGATGAGTTGCCCGAGTAGGAGAAGTTCGTCACCACGCTGTTGCAGTCGGTGACTTTGATGTGGGATGCGTCTTGCTCTACCTCGAAGGGACCTCCGTTGATGTCGGTGCCTGATGCATAGCTGTTGCCCGTCGTGGTGTTGCCCTTGTCGGGCCAGGCGTGCTGGATACTGCTTCCGAGCAGCTTGTAGCCCGCTCTTTGCGAGACCCCACTACCCGTGTAGGCATAGAAAAGGAAAACCTCGCCATCCCTGCGTTGTCCACGAGCCCAGGTCTTGTGCCCGCCGTCGAAGGTGATGCCAGTGTTGATGTAGGCCAGGTTGGTGGGGGCACCGCTGATGCTGTTGGTGCTCACCTCAATGTATTCCACCCGTTGCACCGTTTCCGTGAAGGTGATGTCGGTGTTTGTGGTGGTGGATGTACCCAAATTATATATGCCGCCGCCGTAGCGCGTGGCGGCATTGTTGACAAAAGTGGTGCCTGTGGCGGAAAGGATTCCCCTCGAAGCCACATAGATGCCCCCGCCGTCCTGAGTGGCTGTGTTGCTTTCTATGGTCATGGCGGGCAGGGTGAGGTCGGGGTATATGTAGCCGTAGATGCTGCTGTAGAAGCCGCCGATGAAGATTCCACCGCCGCTGCGCGCTTCGTTATGGTGGATGGCAGGGGGCGGCGACCCTGAGAAGGTGGCCGTGCCGCCGCCTCCGAAGCAGAATCCGCCGCCTAATCTCCCAATGTTGTAGGCGTAAGTGCCGCCGATGACGTTGAGTGTGCCGCTGAGCGCGCCATCTCCGAAATAGATGCCACCGCCCTCGTCCGCGCAGTTGGGATTGCCTTCGGTGCCGACGGTGCAGTTGGTGAGCGTGCCGTTGGCGCCGTTTCCGAAATAGATGCCACCGCCTTTGCCAGTGTTGTTGCGCTGGGCGACATTGTTGGTGAAGATAACATTTGTGGCGGAGAGGCTCGTGGCGGCAATATAGATGGCTCCGCCGCAATTCGTGGCCGTGTTGTGGTCGAAGGTCAAGTCGGACAGGACGAGGTTGATGTTGCTGTAGATGGCGCCGCCGTGACTCGCTTCGTTATGGTGGATGGCAGGGAGCGGCGACCCTGAGAAGAAGGCCGTGCCGCCTTTGAGGTAGAACCCGCCGCCACCGCTCGCCTTGTTGTAGGCGTATGTGCCGCCGCTGACGATGAGCATGCCACTATTGAGATAAACGCCGCCGCCGGAGCCTTCGCTTGAAGAATTGGGATTGCCCTCGGTGCCGACGGTGCAGTCGGTAAGCGTGGCGCCATTGAGGGTGTGGATAGCGCCGCCTTGGAAGCCGGCTTCGTTGTTGATGAAGGTGGTGCCGGTGCAGCGTAAAGTTCCCGTTTCCACATGGATGGCCCCACCGTAGGTGGCACGGTTGCCGTCGAAGAGGCCGCCGTTGACGGTGAGCGTGCCACCTTTGAGATAGACGCCGCCAGCGTATGCTGGTTTGCCATTGCCCGTAATGGTGCAGTCGGTGAGCGTGCCGCCAGAGCGGGTGTAGATAGCGCTGCCATAGCCCCCAACGTTGTTGCTGAAGATGGCACTTTGGGCATTAAGGATCGTGCCCGAATTCACATAGATGCCCGCACCATAGCTTAAGGCTTCGTTGCCGTCGAAAGTGGTACCCTCGTTGACGGTGAGCCTGCCACCATTGAGATAAACGCCGCCGCCGGTGTTTGCGAAGTTGTTGTTGACGGACGGGCTGTCGCTGAAGGTGACTGTACCGCTTGCGAGGAAGAACGCGCCGCCGGCGCCGGCGTACGGTCCATTTACGCTATTGTAGCAGTAGCTGCCGCCGCTGACGGTGAGCGTGCCACCATCGTGATAGACAGCACCGCCAGATTGAGCTCTGTTGCGGTTGCCCTCGGTGCCGAAGGTGCAGTCGGTGAGCGTGCCGCCATTGAGAAAGACACCGCCACCGTACAAAGTGGCTTTGTTATTAATAAATGTGGTGCCTGTGGCAGTGAGGGTCTTGCCCGAGGACATATAGACTCCCGCACCGTCCGCAGTGGCCGTATTGCCGTCGAAGGTCATGGCAGGCAAGTTGAGGCGGATGCTGGTGTAGATTCCGCCACCGTCCTGCGCCTTGTTGTGGCTCACCGACGGGCTGTCGCTGAACGTGACTGTGCCGCTGTAGAAGTAGAACCCGCCGCCGATGTACATGGCCGTGTTGTAGGCGCAAGTGCCACCACTCATGGCGAGCGCGCCTCCATCGAGATAGACACCGCCGCCACTGTCCGCGGTGTTGTTGCTGATGGTCACGCCGTTGAGGGTAACCGTTCCACCAATTATATGAAATGCTCCACCATTATTATGGGCTTCGTTTTTAGTGTATGTTCCACCATTGACAGTGAGCGTGGCATCTGTATTATTTGTTTGATATATGGCACCACCCCGATAGGCAAGGCAGCCTGTAATAGTGCAATTGTTGAGGGTAGCCCTACCTGAGTTTGACAAGCCTGCTCCATATATACCATTAAACATATAATCTATGGATGTTGCACTTTGGATAGTGCAGTCGGTCATGGTCAGGGCTCCGGTAGATGTGTTTTCAAACATCGAAAGGCTGCTAATTCGAATACTATCGCCATCAAAAATGAGGTCTGTCACGGTGAGCGTGCCATTCACGGTAATTCCGGAATGATCATTCCTGCGGGTGAAAGTCCGTTTTGTGCCCGACACGTCGCTTTGGAGGACTATGGTGACACCTGCTCCCACCGTGCAAACGTCGAGGGTGGATATGTCGGTTAAGTCGTGGTTCGCATCCACTGTTATGGTGTAGGTGCCAGAAGTGGTGGTGCAGGCGTTGATGGCTTCGTACAAGGTGGTGTAGGTGCCTGTGCCGGCGCCGCCGCCGGAATGGGTTACCGTGATGGTCGCCCGTGCCGCCAAAGGCATGAGGGCGAGGAAAACGAATGCCGCCGAGAGTGCGGCGAGGGGCTTGTGTCTTTGCATAATAAATGTATTTGTTTGGTGAATACTAAATTTACTTTCAGAACGGCAGCCGTTCGCGCCAACACCAAACAAAAGAAGCGTGGTCTGCTCTATTTTTCGCATCTCACTTGAAGGTCCTGGAAACTACCCATAATATAGAATGTGAAAACAGCCCACGCCATACAGCGTGAAGCTGTAATACGACCTCCCATATTATTGCTCTTGAAAATTTTCCAGGTTCTCAAGTGAAAGGAAGCATTACGCTTCAGAAGTCCAATATGTCACGAACTGGCAAAGCCAATTCGGTGGCAAAAATAGGGAAAAAACGGATTGTGTATGCAATTTTGGGCAAAAAGAACTTTGTGTATTTTTGCAGGCAGATGTCCAAACCTAAGAATGCCATGACAAAGTTTCCTATCGGCTTGCAGAATTTCCAGAAGCTCCGCGAGAGCGGCTTCCTTTACGTGGACAAGACAGCGCTGGTCCATCGGCTTGTCGCGACGGAGGGCTACTACTTCCTCAGCCGTCCGCGCAGGTTCGGCAAGAGCCTGCTGCTTTCGACCCTCGAAGCCTATTACCAAGGGAAGAAGGAGCTTTTCAAGGGCCTTGCCTTGAAGCGGATAGAAAAGGACTGGACGGTGCGTCCGGTGTTGCATTTGGATTTGAATACTTGTGGGCGACACGGAACTGTATTTCCACAACGTCACCAGCCTCGTCTTCAAGATGTTGGGCTTCTATACCAATGTGGAACGCCACACCACCGACGAGCGCATGGACATGCTCGTGCAGACCAAGGACTACATTTACATCTTCGAGTTCAAGATCGACAAGTCCGCTGACGCGGCCTTGAGGCAAATCGAGGAAAAACAATACGCAAAGCCCTTTGAAACGGACCCGAGGAAGCTATATAAAAAAAGTAGGTGTGAACTTCTCCAGCACGACGCGCCGCATAGAGGGATGGAAGGTGGTTCCTTGACAAGATTATACATCAGCCTTGTTTCGCATGTGATCCCACCCCTGCGCCTTAATCGGGATGACATGGTTGTCGGGCGTAATCATCTCGGCAACACCGACATTCTCGGTCATATATCCGATGACTGTCACATCCGCCGATAAAGTTTGAATCTTCTCGTAGTCCTTTTGGTCGATGGTGAAGAGCAGTTCGTAGTCCTCTCCCCCACTCAGTGCGGCCACCGAAGGCACGATTTGGAACTCCTTGGCCATGCGGTCGGTGGTCGGGTCGAGCGGAATGCGCTCTTCGTAGAGTTGGCAGCCCACCTTGGATTCTTTGCAAAGATGCAGGATCTCAGAGGCCAAGCCGTCGGAAATGTCGATCATCGAAGTGGGTTTCACGCCGATTTGCTTCAGTTGCTCGACGATGTCCTTTCGGGCTTCGGGCTTCAGTTGGCGTTCGAGCACATAGTCCATGCCTTTCAGCTGGGGCTGCATGCTGGGGTTGGAAAGGAACTCCACCTTTTCGCGTTCGAGGATGAGCAGGCCGATATAGGCCCCGCCCAAGTCGCCGCTCACGCAAAGCAGGTCGTTTTTCTTGGCTCCGCTGCGATAGACGATGTCCTCGTCCTTCGCCATGCCGATGACGGTGATGGAGATGACAAGTCCCGTCTTGCTGCTGGTGGTGTCGCCGCCCACCATATCGACGTTGTAACGCTCGCAGGCCAAGCGGATGCCGGCATACAGTTCGTCAAGCGCCTCAACGGAGAAACGGCTCGACACGCCCAAGCCGACCACAATCTGCGTCGGAGTACCATTCATGGCGTAGATGTCGGAGAAATTGCTGACGGCGGCCTTGTAGCCGAGATGCTTCAAGGGGCAATAAGTCAGGTCGAAGTGGACGCCTTCGATGAGCATATCCACCGAAACGAGCGTGCGCATTCCCTCGTGGTTGATGACGGCGGCATCGTCGCCGACGCCTTTCAGCGAAGAGGCGTTGCGCAAGGGAAAATTGGCGGTCAGTTGGTCGATGAGGCCGAACTCGCCGAGTTCGTCCAGTTCGGTGAGGGGTTTGTTTTCTTCTGCCATATTCTTCATTATTATTGGCTGCAAAGGTAAGTTTTTTTTCTAATTTTGCGCCATGAAAACCATCAAAGACATTTACAAGATTGGTGTAGGCCCTTCGAGCAGCCACACCATGGGACCGCAAAAAGCCGCCCATATTTTCAACGACCGTTTTCCCAACGCTGCCTCGTTTGAGGTGACACTATACGGAAGCCTCGCCGCCACGGGCAAGGGCCACATGACCGACAAGGCCATCCTCAGCACCCTTCAGGCCCCCACAGAAATCGTCTGGAAACCGGAAACCATCCTTCCGTTTCATCCTAACGGTATGTTGTTCAAGGCTTTCGATACGGAGAAAAACCTTCTCGGCGATTGGCAAGTGTTCAGCATCGGAGGAGGCAACCTCGCTGAAGAAGGCAAATTGGACGAGTCGCCGGAGGTCTACCCGCTTTCGAAGATGACCGACATCCTCAACTGGTGCGAGCGTAGTGGACGCACCTATTGGGAATATGTGTACGAATACGAGAATCAAAAGGAGATTGAGGAATACATGCAGGAAGTATGGCGGGTGATGCAGGCAGCAGTAGAGCGGGGCTTGCAGGCCGAGGGTGTCTTGCCCGGGCCACTCAACCTGAGCCGCAAGGCCGCCACCTACCACATCAAGGCTTCGGGCTACACGCATACCTTGAAAAGCCGTGGCTTGGTGTATTCCTACGCCTTGGCTGTCTCGGAAGAAAACGCATCAAGTGGGGTCATCGTTACAGCGCCAACCTGCGGTTCGTGCGGCGTGATGCCCGCTGTATTGTACCATCTCTCAAAGAGTTACGAGTTTTCAGACCAGCGCATCATCCGCGCCTTGGTGACGGCGGGATTGGTGGGCGACATTGTGCGTACCAACGCGTCCATTTCGGGTGCCGAGGTGGGCTGTCAAGGCGAAGTGGGTGTGGCTTGCGCTATGGCTGCCGCTGCCGCCAACCAACTGTTTGGCGGGAGTCCGGCCCAAATCGAATATGCCGCCGAGATGGCTCTTGAGCACCATTTGGGCATGACCTGCGACCCTGTTTGCGGCCTTGTCCAGATACCTTGTATCGAGCGCAACGCCTACGCCGCCGCCCGAGCCTTAGACTCGAACATTTATTCCACCTTCTCCGACGGCCACCATCGCGTATCGTTCGACAAAGTAGTGGAAACGATGAAAGAAACCGGCAAGGACATCCCTTCGCTCTATAAGGAAACCTCGCAAGGCGGTTTGGCAAGGGATTATACCCAAATGGCCTGAAATCCAGCGTTTCACAGGTCGCTTGTAGTGCAAAAAAAGAACCCCTATCTTGAAACTCATCAAGTTAGGGGTTTGTTTTTGTGGTCCCACTAGGGCTTGAACCTAGGACCTACTGATTATGAGTCAGTTGCTCTAACCAACTGCGCTATGGGACCGCAAAAAAGCACGACCAAAGCAAACATTTCTGCCTTTTTTCTTGCTTTTTGCGCTGCAAAGTTACAATTTTGCACCGAATTAGACCTAAAATTTATCAAAAATGAGCACAAAAATCAAGAATATTATTTTCGACCTGGGTGGAGTCATCCTCGACATCGACGAAAGCATCGTCTACAAAGAACTCGAAAAAATGGGGATAAAAACCTCGGAACTAACTCATAACAAAGAATTTATGGAGATTATGAGCAAGTTCGACATCGGCGTTTACACCGCCCCGACCTTCCGCAAGAAAATGAAAGCCCTGCTCGGTCAGGAGAAAATGACCGACCAGAAATTCGACTCCATCTGGAACGCCATGCTCCTCGACATCCCTCGCGAGCGCATCGAGGCCATCGAACAGGTGAAGAAACACTACAAGATTTTCTTGATGAGCAACACGAATGTAATCCATTACGACCTGTATGTCAGGGATTTGCAGTTGCGTTTCGGCTACAACGAATTTGACGAACTCTTCAACAAGTCGTATTTCTCCTTCGCCGAACATCTTGAAAAGCCCGACCCGCGCTTCTTCGAGTTGATTCTTGACCATGAACATCTCCTGCCTGAGGAGACCCTCTTTATTGACGACACGGCCACTAATATCAAAGCCGCCAAGACATTGGGAATCAACACTTATCACATCAGTCGCGATGAATTGGTGCGCAACTTGTTTGAGAATGGCGTGCTAAAAGACGGTATCGTCTAACCACAATAAAAGATTTCGATTTCATCCAAAATCCGCAGGACTTCCTCAGCGGATAGTGTTTCCATCATCCTCATTTTGAACGGTTTGAAATTGGGTAAACCTTTGAAATAGGATGCCCAGTGCTTGCGGATTTCCAACAAGGCGATATGCTCGCCTTTCCATTCGATGGAACGCTGCAAATGTATCTTGCTGACACGCACCCTTTCGGCCACATCAGGCAAGGGCAGTTCCTCCCCTGTCTCCAAAAAGTTTCTTATCTGACTGAAAATCCAAGGGTTGCCGTAACTCGCACGACCTATCATCAGGCCATCCACGCCGAAAGTGTCCTTGTAACACTTCGCTGAAGGCCCGTCCACCACGTCGCCGTTGCCGATGATGGGGATGTGCATCCGCGGATTGTTCTTCACCGCGCCGATGAGGGTCCAGTCGGCAGGCTCGCTATATTTGGTGGTACGCAAACGACCGTGTATCGTCAAGGCGGCGATGCCCACATCTTGCAGTCGTTCGGCAATGTCGACGATGTCGCGGTGCTGGTCGTCGTAGCCTAAGCGCGTTTTCACCGTCACGGGCGTTTTCACGGCTTCCACCACTGCCTTGGTGATGGCCACCATCTTGGGAATGTCGTTCATGATGCCCGAACCCGCGCCTTTAGAGGCCACTTTCTTCACCGGACAGCCGAAGTTGATGTCGATGACATCGGGATGGGCGGTCTCGGCATAACGTGCCGCCTCCACCATGGGTGCTACGGCATTGCCGAAGATTTGGATGCCCACGGGGCGTTCCATCTCCTCGAAATCAAGTTTCTTGATGCTCTTCACCGAGTCGCGGATGAGGCCATCGGCGGAGATGAACTCCGTATAGACCACATCGGCACCAAACAGCTTGCAGACATGGCGAAAAGGCGGATCCGACACGTCTTCCATCGGAGCCAACAGGAGCGGATAATGCTCGAATTCGAGGTGGGCAATCTTATACATGACGCTGCAAAAGTACAAAAAGCGTATCTTTGCCGCAAAATCATCCTCATGAAAGATAGTTTTTTCACAGAAAACCTCAAGCAGTCCACGGGAATGCGGGTGTTTTTGTTTCTTGTCATCCTACTGATTAGCAGTCTTATAGGCGTCGTTTTCTCGATGCTGTTCATGTTTGCCGGCAACACGGGCATGAAAATCGGACAAGGCATCAGTTCCGTCATGATGTTCGTGACGCCGCCCATTGTCTACTATCTCGTCACGCGCAAGGAACATCCAATGCGCGACTTGGGCTTCCGCATCGTCAACCGTCCATGGCCGCTGTTCATCCTCATCGGCTTCATGGTGATGTTCGTCTCGCTGCCCGTCACCAACCAACTGACCCTCTGGAACGAAGGCATGACGTTCGGCGGCATGTTTTCGCGACTTGAGGAATGGATGAAGACCTTGGAGGAGGCTGCCCGGGTCGCCACTGAGCAGATGCTCATGGCCGACACCATCGGCGGGCTGCTGCTCAACCTGATTGTCATAGCCATGATTCCAGCCATTGGCGAAGAGTTGACCTTCCGTGGCGTGTTGCAGCAGGGCTTGACACGCAGGATGAATCCACACCTTGCCATCATCCTCTCGGCGGCTATCTTCTCGTTCATCCACTTCCAGTTCTACGGCTTCCTGACGCGCATGTTCCTCGGCTTGTTGATGGGCTACCTGTTCTACGCCAGTGGCTCGTTGTGGACTTGCATGTTGATGCACTTTGTCAACAACGGCAGTGCGGTGGTTGTGTTTTACCTCAACCACAAGGGTGTCATCAACGTCGACGTCGACCATTTCGGGCAAACGCAGAGCGTGTGGCTCCTCATGGCCAGCTTCGTGATGACGGTGGCGCTCATCGTGTGGAGTTGGAGAATGCGAAAGCAGGCATGAAAAAAAGGCATCACCGTTGATGATGCCTTTTTTTCATGCTCGAAGGCCTTTTATCATTCCTCTCTGCGTTTCTTGCCTACGAGGTAGGCGCCGCCGAGGAGGGCCAGCACAGCGATGCCGGTGCCCATGGGCGTGTTGGCGTCCTGGTTGTCTTCCAGGCCATGGGTAGGCAGTGCCGGGGTGAGGGTGGCTCGTCCACCCATGAACGGACCGCTCTCCGTGGGAGTGGTGCCGCGTTGGAACAGTCCGCCGCCGTCGGCGAAGGTCGTCAGGCCGAGGCCAAAGACGATTGCGATTGTCAGTGCTAATTTCTTCATAGTTTATTTTCGGATTTAAGATTTAAGATTTAAGATTTAAGATTTCAAATTTCAGATTTCAAGATTTCAAGATTTCAGATTATTTGCTTTCAGCTTTCAGCTCTCAGCAATCAGCTTTCAGCTTACTGGCAAGCAGGCTGATGGCTGACTGCTGATGGCTGATAGCTCAATGTCATCTCACCACAACCTTTTGCGTCTTCACGCTGTTGCCGTCCACGAGGCGGAGCATATACACGCCCGCCGTCAGTCCGTTGGTGGAAACGTTGCGCACAACGTCTGTACAAACGACCACGCGACCCATCATGTCAATGACCTCGACGGTGGCGTTTTCGGAGGCGTTGATCACCCATTCGCTGCCGTTGAAGAAGGCGAAGTTGGCGTTTTCGGCGTTCTCGTTCACGCTGTTGGCGTCGAACACCAGACGGAAGCGCGAGGCGTAGTCCGTCGTGTGGGCCTCAAAGGTATAGCTCGGGGTTTGGAGCAGGTCGGTCTCGACACCCGTCATGTTGTCGATGAGGCGGAGGCTGTTGAATTCCACGTTCTCCATGTTGAAGTTGAGGGTGTAGGTGCCGTTTTCGGCGGCCTTGAAGTTGACCGGCATTTCGCCTTGGCCTTGGCTATACACCACAGAGTAGTCCTTGCTGCCCTGCGGGATGTAGAGGCCGCTGTTGTTGCCCATGAAGTGGAACTTGGGCAGCATCTGGCCTTCGCCGAAGCGGATGCGGGCGGCGTCGATGACCTTAGCCTCGCCTCTCGTCTGGGCTTGGCTCATGGTGATGTTCACCACGCTGGGGGCGACACTGCTGTCCGAAGGATCGGTAGTGGTGAAGGTGACGCTGCTTTCCGAAGAGGTGGTCACCACGAAGATGCCTTCGCAGACATCGATAGCTTTTTCGGTTGCCGGAATGATGGCATCACCGTCGTCATTCATGCGATAGAAGTCGCGGCCGTCAGTCAGGTAAGCCTTGCAGGTGAAGGGGTTGCCCACGAGGTTCCAACCGGAGAAAGGCTTGTCAGCGTAATAGGACACCTCAGCGCTTATGTTGGCGTTGGTGGGTGCAAACGAATAGGCTTGGTAAGCGACATTCGGGGCAGAATACCCTCTGGTTTGGAGCGTCAAAGTGACATCTTCCTTGTTGGCATAGAGGAAGCCTTGGCCTTGCAACATGCAGAAAGGTCCTGCAAAAGTGGTTTCTCCATGCTTGAAGTTCTGCCATTCTTCGTGTGCCATGTTCTGGTCGAAGCTGTAGAAGTCGACATCAGCGTGTTGACCTGTATTGCTAGTGCTCCACATACCCGTGCTGTTGCAGGCATCCATGGTGGCGGGGGTGGCAAGCAGAATATATTTGCCCTTGGTGCTCGTGCCATAGCCGGCAACGAACTTCTCAACCGTGCCGTTCACTGCGCTGGGGGTCTTCAGCTGTGCGCCGTCCTTGATGACGAGGTTGTTCCAAGCATTTTCCGTGGCTTCATTGGTGAGTTCGTCGGTCACGGTCAAGGTGCCGCTTGCGATGGTGAGCGTTCCACTGGCTTGGATGGTGCACTCATCTAAGGTGAGGTCTTCCGCAACGGTGGCCTTGCCTCTGACCAAGTATTCATCATCGACGTAGATGTTGCCCAAACCCACGTTGCCGTTCACTTTCGTGGTGTAGATCCATCTAACGAATCTCACATCGTCGTTAGTGTTGAAAAGCGTGATTGTTTGGGTGTTGCCAAGTTCGGTATAAGAGGCCAGATTCACATAATTCTCACCATCGACAGAGGTTTCCACATCGAAGACACCATTTGAGAAACTGTTACCCTTGATGTCGAAAGTGATGGCTTTGGGGGTGGCGTTGAGTTTCAAGACGAGGGAGCTGATGTCGTTCTTGTTGTTAAACTTCAGTTTTGGATTGCCACTGGTATAGTCTGAAGGATCGATGTTTTCTTGAGTCAGTCCGTTGATGTCATCAATGTCCGCATAGCCACCTGTGAACTGGAACGGCAGGTAGGCATAGTCTGGCACGTATGCGGCTTGGGTGATGGTGACGAGGTTGGAATAGACATCTTCGACAAAGATCTTCAGGTAAGCACTGCGCTCTTCGCCATTGTTCGGGCCAACATTGTAAGTGAGGTTATAGTCTTCGTCCAAACCGGCATTCAACCAATTCGGTGAGGTGGCAGGATCGCCATTCTGATCGCACCACTGTACAACGGCGTAGTAACCATCAACCCCGGTGTAGGTAACGGTCAGGAGGCCGCTGCCGCCCGTGCCTTCAACTTGCACAGTTGCGTTGGCAACAACAATAGAAGCGGAAAGGTCTTCCTCGATGTCGTCGGCGCTGCGGGGCAGGATTTCCTTGGTGTTGCCGTTGTTGGTGTTGTACTGTTGGTAAATACCCGTAATGTTGTAGGTCTTGCCATTTTCCAAGGAATTTTCCAAGTCACCATAAAGAGAGGTGTAAACCTGAACTGTGGTCGTGCCATCTGTCAGATAATACTTGTTGTTGTCCACACTGCAAATAAGGCTGTTATAGCTAACCAAGGCACCGGTATTCACACCAGCGAGGTCGGCCAAAGCAATATTGGCAACATCAACGCTGCCGCCTGTTGCAATCGTCAAGTCATTAGCATCCACATCAGAAAGCTGTGCATAGCCGTTTTGCAGTTTCAAGGAGCATTCAATCGTTCCAGAAAGGATGTTTCCAACGGCATAGGTGCTGCTTTGGTCAGAAGAACTATTGATTACAAATCCGTTACCGTTATTGTCAGTTACAAACACATTCTTGCCATTGGTGGAAACGCCTGATACGATCCAATCGTTGAAGGTCACATTCACTTCGGTCGCAGTGCTGGTTGCTGCCGCAAACAATTCCGGAATGGTCGTGTAAACCACTGGGGCGGCGGCTTGGGTAATAGTGACAACCTTGTCGGTGGCACCTGTGTAAGAAAGAGTGATAGTACCTTGGCGTTGGTCACCAGTGTTGGCCGAAGTATTAAACGTTACCTTGGAATTTGTGCCATCAACGGCAACATTTGTAATCCATTCGCTATTTGACACAGCACTAAGAGTAGCGCCAGTGGGATTGGAAATGGAATAGTTAAATTCGCCTTCAGTGGCATCGTAAGCTAAAGCATCAGGGTTGGTGGCATTGATGACAGGATCCGTGGTAGGCACTTGGCGCTTGTAGAAAGCAAAGGACTGACCTGAAATATTGTTATTGATAGAAGTATAACTTCTCCAGTCACCATTATTATATACGCCTAAATATCTCCCTTGTCCTTTATTATAAATGTAATTGTCCTTGATGATGAAAGTGTTATCACTACCTGTACCTACTCTAACACCATTGTTGTTATTAATGCAATACAAATATTTGGTGTTATCGGCATTGGAGTAGATGGTGTAACCATCAGTTGAGTTTCCAGTAATTCCTGTCCATTGAATATTGGAGGCCACATATGAAGTGATCATATTATTCTCAATAGTAACGGAAACCGCTGTAGGAGCAGCCGAAGCTCCATTATCGTTCGACATAGCATAGTTGCTTGGACTCTTCGTGCTTACAATCACAAAAATATCTGAAGATGTAAGGTCTGCCAAATCGGTTTTTACCCATTCGTATTGCGGAATACTAGGATCAAGGGACCACTGGGCGGTGAAGGTGACATTACCCGTTACGGTGTAATCTTCGTTTTCGCCATACGTGGTGGTACCATCGCTCCAACCATCAAAGATATAATCGTCTTTTGAAGGAGCGTCGGCAAGTTGGATTTGTGTGTTTGGTTCAATTCCAGACACATTATCAGGGCAACCGCTTGTGCCACCGTTGCAGTCGTAAGTGACGGTGTAGGTGGTGGGGCCGCCGCCGCCGCCAGATGTGGCCCAAGTAACTTTTATCTCATCAAGATACATGGCATTCGATGCCGAGCGCATACCGATGTATTCATAAGAATCAGAAATCGTCAATTCAGTGCTGGTGCCGCATACGATGGTGCCAATAAGTGTACCAGCAGCGTTGGCATCATACAAATCACTAGCTGCACTATAGGCACTGCCTTTACCATAGACATTGAGCGTGCGGCCGTTGGCAGTATTGCTATTCCATGTCACGGTTACCTTAGTCACGGTTCCGCCAGAAGTGGTGGAAACAATGCCAGAGTTGTTGTTGCTGCTTCTTAATTGAATTGAATTGTTGCCACCTGCGCACTGCACGGTGTAGACAGCATCAGAAGCGGAACCAGCTAATTCCGTTTTCTCAGTATACGAAGTTCCCGTAATACCTGTCCATGTCTGATTCATGACATCGGTCACTTCCGTTCTTGTCTGTCCCCATCCCAGGGTGGCGGGAGCCAAGAACGCGAGCAGCGCGAGGGCTGCCATCAGTTTTGTAAATTTTTTGTTCATTTTTTGTTTCTTTTTTTGTTATTTCAATGTATCATATTGGTTTCAGACATGTTTTTGAGTCTCTATGGATGGGTTTCTTGAGGGGTATATTTTGTTTGAGTGCGCAAAATTACACATTTATTTTGGTACGTGTGCGGAAAAACGCAAAAAATCGACAAAAATTTCTGAAAAAAGAGCCATGGTTTCTTTTTCGCCTTTGGCTCACCAGGTTGTCGTGGCAACTATGCCGTCATCTCGGCATAGTCGGGCAGGTGGTCCATTGGGCGCAGGGCTGTGCCTTCGGCATGGTAGCAATAGGTGACGGTGCCGTTGGTAAGGAGCAAATAGTTGGGTCTCAGCGCGGAATGGTAGCGCACGGCTTGTTCGAGGACGGCATCGGTGAGGGGCACCGTGGCGGCCTTGCACTCCACCACTGTCAGTGGATGTCCGTCGGCACCGAAGACGACGATGTCGGCGCGTTTGTCGAGGCCGTTCACTTTGAGCGAGTATTCCACCGCCACCAGTCCGGCCGGTGCCTTGAGATGCTCCACGAGGAGATACAACGTCTTTTGGCGCACTTCCTCCTCGGGTGTCAGGACGACCCAACGGCGGCGCAAGGGGTCGAAGACGTGGGGCCTTCCCTCGCGCTGCACAGTGCGGAACCATTGCAGTTGGTGTTCGGGCATAACCAAGGCTTACGGAGACGAAGGCTCCACGAACCGTAGACTGTAGGCGATGGCTTCGAGTTGGAGCAGGGGTGTGCGTTTCTTTTGGTTGGGCTCGTAGTAGAAGCCTTCCACGGTGACGAGTTGTCCGGTGCGTGCATCGGCGAAGGTGTAGGCCACGAAAGGCCCGCCCATGTAGTTGTTCTCCACCCTCCACATGCCGCGCATCTCACGGGCATAGCCAGCGGGGTAGTCTTTCACGGTGGTCACCAAAGGTGGCACAAACTCGGTCTCGGTGCTCATGAACGAGCCTTCCGAGGGTCCCGGTATGTATTGTCCTTCCATCATGTTGCGCATGGCGATGAGGCTCGACTTTTCGAATTGGAGCGTGTCTTTGTAGGGTGTCTGGTAGATGACGATGTCGGCGCTTGAGCGTTCCAGTTCCTTGCGGAGCCACATGAAGTCGGGTTCGTTCTTGGCGATGTAGAATCCCTGCGGCACGGTAAGCTTGAAGCCGAACTTCTTGGCGATGGCGGCGGCGATGTCGGCATCGGCCGTGGGGCGGAAGAAGTTGAGGATGCGCTCGCGCTCCACCTTGTCGTACCATTGCTTGTAGACTTCCTTGTTGCGGTCGAAATACTCGATCCATTCTGTGATGCTGGGTGCGGTCACCTTCACATAACGTTGCGGGGCGGCCAAGGCATCAGTGGAGGTTTCGGCCACGGCCTTCCCAATGTTCGGGTTGATTTCCACTTCAAGGATGCACTTGTGTTTCTTGAACATGTCGGAGAAGCCTTGGGTGGTGACGTGTGCCAGTTCATTGCGCGACTCGGGCTGCGGCAACCCGTATTGGTAGTCGAGGAAGAAATGGCGGATTGAGTCGCCGATGCGTCCATCCCACTGTTCGCGGTTTTGTGTGACGACGAGGATTTCAGAGGTGCCGCCCACCGAGCGGTCTTTGCGGTTGGTTCGCGTCTCCTCGCCGCACGAGGCCAGCAGGCCGACGAATACGAGGAAGGATGCGATTTTAAGACAGGTTTTCATGGCATTATGTCTTTTTGCGTGGGTGTGTATGCTCTAATTTGGCCGGTCCTTCGGCCCTTGGATGGGCCTCATGGGCATGGCTCATTTCTTGATTTTCAGTTTCTGGCCAATCTTCACCGTGTTGCCTTTCATGTTGTTCCACATCTTGATGTCGTTGACGGTGCAGCCATAATTTCGGGCGATGGAGCTAAGGGTCTCCCCTTTCTTGACGGTGTGGGTCTTGGCCGACGGCTGCTTGTTGCCCGATGCGTTGTTGGCGCTTTGGGTGTTCTTGGAGCTGTTGTTGCTTTTGCTCACCTGTGCCATGGGAGCGCCCGAACGGTAGATGGTGAGTTTCTGCCCGACGTGGATGGTCTCGCGCTTGAGATGGTTCCATTTCTTGATGTTGGCCACGGTGCAGTGGTATTTGCGGGCGATGCCACCGAGGCTCTCGCCTTTCTTGACGGTGTGGATGAAGCTGTCGCTAAGGCGTTCCACTTTGTCCTCGATGACTTCACGGGCTTGCTCGGCCTTGCTCACGTAGGAATAGATGCTGTCTTCGAGTTGGATGTAGCGGAGGGTGTATTTGGTGGGCATACGAAGCTCGTAGGGGTATTCCTTGGAGCCTGGGATGATGCCCTTGATGTATTGCGGGTTGAAGAACCGGAGGTCTTCCATGGACACTCCGATACACTCGTTGAGTTGGTCGAAGGCGACACGGTGGCGCACCGAGACGGTATCAGTGCCGTGCATGAGCAGGCCTGGGTTCATGGGGTAGATGTTGTGTTCGGGGGCGTAGTTCATCACGTAGGTGACGGCGATGAAGGCGGGCACATAGCCGCGGGTCTCGGCAGGAAGGTAAGGCCAGATGGCCCAGTAGTTTCTGACGCCGCCGGCGCGCAGGATGGCCTTGTTGACGGTGCCGGGACCCGAGTTGTAAGCGGCCAGCACGAGAAACCAGTCGCCATAACGGGCGTAGAGGCTTTGCAGGTATTGGCAGGCAGCCTCGGTCTCCTTCTCGGGATCGAAGCGCTCGTCGACCAACGAACTGACTCTCAGTCCGTATTCGGCACCCGTGAAGCGCATGAACTGCCAAAGGCCTTTGGCACCGGCCTTCGAGCCAGCCGTGGGGTTCAGGGCAGATTCGACCATGGCAAGGTACTTGAGTTCGAGCGGCAGGTTGTATCTCGAAAGGTATTCCTCAAACATCGGGAAGTATACGTATGAGAGGCCCAACATGCGGCTCGTCTGCTTGCGGCGGCGGTTGGCATATAGTTCGATGAACGACTTCACATGGGCATTGAAGGTCAAGGGGACCGTGGTCTCGTAGGCCAAGGTCTGGATGCGATGCATATAGACACTGTCGTCGTAGACGGGCACCTCGTCGGCCTTGAAGCCATACTTGTTCCACACGTCCATGTCGATGTCGAGATATACGTCTTGGGTGGTGCTGATGTTGCTCACCAAGTCGAGCATCTCCATCACCGTCGACTCCTCCACAACGGCCTTGCCTGAGTTCAAGTCGTTGATTCTCTGGTCGTCAAGTTCGGCTTCAAGGGTGTCGGCATGAGGGGTGTCGACATGAGGGGTGTCGGCATGAAGGGTGTCGGGACTATGATGTTGTGCCATCAGGGGAGCGAAAGAGAAAAGGGACAATACAACGATAAGAGAGATGCGTTTCATTGGGTTGGTTTTTTACGATTTGGTGAGACATATTTTTTAGCGAACGCAAAAATATGAAAAATCGTCTACACGGGCAGATTTTTTTTCTGGAACGCCAATCTTTCGTCGCCGTTGAGCAGGTGGATGACGCCGCAATACTGGTAGCCATGCCTTTCCAAACCCTTGCGCATGATGATGTTGGCCTCGTGCGTGTCGATGCGAATGTTGGAAACCTGGCTTTCGCAATAGTCCAAAAGGGCATCCAAAACGCCGTGCGACTCAGGAGTGCTGGCGATGCGGTGGATGACGTGATACGGCGCGTCGTCGAGCCATTGGCCGTCGTAAATGACATTGTAAGTCACTTCAGGACTTGGCAGCAGGGCAAAAGTTCCAACAATGTTTCCTTGCTCATCAAACATAACATGACTGCCACCCAATTCAATGTCTTTCAAAAACATATCGTCACGTGGATAGCCGTCGGGCCATTGAAAGGTGTTGCCATAACTGCGCATGATTTCGCGGGCTTGGTCGCGAAGGTTGAGGATGGTCGGCAGGTCGGCCAAAGTGGATTTTCGGATGGCATACCTCATTTTTGGCCGAGTTCAAAGATGGTCAAGTCGGCAACGGTCATGTCCACAACTTGTATCAAATCCAGCGGACTGAGCTTAAATTGTAGACCCCTCATCCCCGCGCTAACGTAAATATAATCAAACAGTTCGCAAGTCTCGTGGATGAAGGTCGGGAATGGTTTTTTCATGCCCACGGGCGAGCAGCCGCCACGGATGTAGCCCGTCAGGGGCAGCAGCTCCTTCATCGGGATGAGGTCGCAACTCTTGTTGCCCGTGGCCTTGGCGGTCTTCTTCAGGTCGAGTTCGTCGTTGCCCGGAATGACGCAAACGAAATGTCCGATTTTGTCGCCTTTCAGCACCAAGGTCTTGAACACTTGGTCGATGTCCTCGCCCAACTGGTCGGCGATATGTTGTGCCCCGAGGTCGTTTTCATCGACTTCGTAGGGAATCAGCTCATACGCCACCTTCTTCTGGTCGAGGATGCGGCAGGCGTTGGTTTTGTTGGGTTTTTCTTTGGCCATGATAGTGTGGTTTTTGAGCGGAAGCCAGTGTTTTCCGGCAAGGGCAATGCGGTCGCCCTTGTTCAGACAAACGCTGGCAAAGCTCCTCAATACTCGAAATGCGGTATCGGCTTCAGTTTGAAGAGGTTCTTGGCGTGTTTGTCGTCGATGAGTGCTTTCGCCTTGGGGTCGTCGCACTCGCCGGTGCGGATGTAGCGGTCGAGGACGGCGTAGGTGAAACCGAGGTTATCCTCGTCGCTTTTGTCTGTAAGGCCGTCGGCAGGTGTCTTTTCCACCAACTCGATAAGCAGTCCCAATTCTTTGCCTATGGCCTTGACCTCTTGAACGGTGAGTCCACCCAAGGGCGAGAAGTCGCCGGCAGCGTCGCCATAACGGGTCGAGTAGCCCACCCAGTCCTCGGAGAGGTTGCAGGTGTTAGCCACGCGGCCGTTCAGCGACTGCGACACGGCATAGAGCGTGGTCATGCGCAGCCGCGGCGGCATGTTGATGATGGTTTGATTGCTGACCTCCACGCCCAAAGTACCCATTTGTTCCTTCACTGCGGCCATGAGGCTGGTGTAGGTGTCGCCGATGTTCACGTTGCAATGGCGGATGCCGAGATGCTCGATGAGGCGCATACTGTCGGAGATGTCTTTTTGCACGCCGTTGGGCATGGTCACGCCGATGACGCGGTCCTTGCCTAAAGCTTCGGCGCAGAGCGCGGCCACGATGCTGCTGTCTTTTCCGCCCGAGATGCCGATGACGGCGTTGCAGCCTTTTCCGTTCACTTCAAACCAATCGCGGATCCATTGCACCGCTTGGTCTTTCACTTGTTTTGCGTTGAAATGTTTCATAGACAATATTCAAAGTCATGTTAGTCGGAGTGCAAAATTACGGAAATTTATTCATTCGGCTATTTTAATCTTACGAAAACCCATGGAAATACACTAAAAACTACAACAAAGGTGTCATATAAAGAGGAAGATAGGTCAAGCCGTTTTCTTCCTTATAATCCGCCGAATGTTGTCCAGTTTCATTCCTAATCCCACATTAGGCTCGGTGGCAGCAAAACAAAGGTTGACTACACGAGCCTCGTCAAGCCAAACGAAACTCGACTCATAACTGCGGAACTTGGCGTCTCATAACGGCTGCAAAAGATACAACTTTTGCACCTTTTCAAGCAAGTTTTTCACCAATTTTTGCACCTTTTCAAGGTGTTTTCAGAGTAGTTTTTGCACCTTTTCAAGGCAGAAACCTTACTTCCTATTCTCCTCCACCCACTTCCGGGCATTCACAAACGCCTCCATCCAAGGCGAGACTTCGTCGTTCTTGCGCTCATCGGGATAGAAGGCCCACTGCCAAGGCAGGAAGGCACGCTCGAGGTGCGGCATCATGGCGAGATGGCGGCCGTCGTTGGAGCAAATTGCTGCCGTGGACCAGTCGCTGCCGTTGGGGTTGCCCGGGTATTCGTTTTGGCCGTAGGTCATCACGATTTTGTACTTGTCGCGATAGTACGGGAAATAGAAGCGACCTTCGCCGTGCGCAATCCACACGCCGAGGCGGTGCCCCGACAGTGATTTCAGCATAACGCTCTCATTCTGCGCGATTTCCACATTCAGGAAGGCCGACTCGAACTTGTGCGAGTCATTGTGCATCATCACGGGGTGCTCCTCGTGGTCGGGATAGAGCAGGCCGAGTTCCATCATCACCTGACAGCCGTTGCACACGCCGAGGCTCAGCGTGTCCTCGCGGGCATAGAAGTCGTCGAGGGCTTTCTTGGCTTTCTTATTATAAAGGAAGGCACCTGCCCAGCCCTTGGCCGAGCCAAGCACATCGGAATTGGAGAAGCCGCCGACGAAAACAATCATGTTCACGTCTTTCAGCGTCTCGCGGCCTGTGGCAAGGTCGGTCATCGTGACATCGCGCACGTCGAAGCCGGCAAGATAAAGGGCGTAGGCCATTTCGCGGTCGCACTGGCAGCCTTTCTCGCGGATGATGGCCGCGTTGATGCCCGTGGACTTGCGGCGGTGCATTTCGACGCCCATATCGGCGGCCTTGCCCGTAAACTTGCGCCCAAAACTGTAATGCAGATACTGTTTCTTGTAGTTCATGAAACGCTCCATAGCCTTCCTCGGGCCGCTCTGCTTGCGGTCGAGGAGGTAGGACGACTTGAACCACGTATCGCGCAGTGCGTCAATGTCGAAGATGTAGTTATGCTCGCCGTGAACGATGTTGATTTGCCGCTTGACTTGTGGCTTGCCGATGACCTTGAAACTGATGCCCAACTCACGCAACATGCGGTTGGCGATGCCGTCGTTGGAGACTTGGATGACCACCGAGGGCTTCTCGCAGAACAGCACCGAAACGAGGTCATCTTTCGCAAAGGCTTCCAGATTGAGGCTCATGCCGTAGGTGCTGTTGGCAAAATTCATCTCCAACAGCGTGGTAATCAGGCCGCCCGCCGACACATCGTGACCAGCCAAGACCAAGTTGTGTTCGATGAGGTTCTGTATGGCGTTGAAGCACTTCTTGAAATAAGGGACGCTCTTCACGTCGGGCGTGGTTTGGCCGATGGCATCGATGGCTTGGGCGAAACTGCTGCCGCCAAGTTCGAAGCCGTCTTTCGAGAAGTCAATATAAAGGAGTTCGGTGTTTTCGTCGGTCTTCATCACGGGGCGAACGACTTGGCGGATGTTCGACACCTCGCCGGCTGCCGAAATAATGACCGTTCCGGGAGCCACAACTTTCTCACCGTCAGGGTATTTCTGTGTCATGGAAAGGCTGTCTTTGCCCGTCGGCACGTTGATACCCAAGGCCACGCAGTAGTCGCTCAAGGCTTTCACGGCCTCGTAGAGTCGAGCCGTCTCGCCTTCTTGTTTGGCAGGCCACATCCAGTTGGCGCTCAACGAGATACCAGAAAGGTTTCCTTCAATCGGTGCCCAAAGGATGTTGGTCAAGGCCTCGGAAACGGAGAGGCGCGAAGCAGCGGCAGGGTTAATCAAGCCCGCAATCGGGGCATGACCCAAGGCCGTTGCGATGCCGCGCTTGCCATTATAATCCAAAGCACTGATTCCGAGGTTGCTCAACGGCAACTGCACCTCACCCACGCATTGCTGCTGCGCCACGCGACCCGTCACGGAGCGGTCCACCTTGTTGGTGAGCCAATCCTTGCAGGCCACGGCTTCGAGTTGCAACACGCGGTCAAGATACTTGTGAATATCGCGTTTGGTATAACTTATCTTCTTGAAATGATAGGACTTGGTCGTGTCGTGCAAAATCGTCTTAGGCGCACTTCCGAAGAAATCGGAAATGGCCAAGTCGATGGGAGCCTTGCCTTTCTTGCGGACAAAACGCAGGCGCTCATCGCCCGTCACCGCGCCCACTTCATAATAAGGTGCACGCTCACGGGCCGCCGTTTCCTTGATGATTTTCACGTCTTTCTTATTGACTAACAAGCCCATGCGCTCCTGCGACTCGTTGCCGATGATTTCCTTGTCGGACAAAGTCGGGTCGCCGACGGGAAGGTTATCGACATAGACGACACCGCCCGCGTCCTCGATGAGTTCGGAGAGGCAGTTGAGGTGACCGCCCGCGCCGTGGTCGTGGATGCTGCGGATGGGGTTGTGGTCGCTCTCGGCCATAGCCCTAATGACATTGCTCACACGCTTCTGCATCTCAGGGTTGGCGCGCTGCACGGCGTTCAGTTCGATGGCGTTGCTGTATTGGCCCGTATCCACGCTCGACACGGCACCACCGCCCATGCCGATGCGGTAGTTGTCGCCGCCGAGGACGATAATCACATCGCCTTCATCGGGTTCCAACTTCTTGGCATCCTTCACTTTAGCGAAGCCGATGCCACCCGCCAGCATGATGACCTTGTCGTAGCCAAGAGTCTCTTTCTCGCTGTGTTCAAAAGTCAAAAGGCTGCCGTTGATAAGCGGCTGGCCGAACTTGTTGCCGAAGTCGGAGGCGCCGTTGGAGGCCTTGATGAGGATTTCTTCAGGCGTTTGATAGAGCCACTTGCGCGGCTCGATGTCCTTCTCCCAATCGCGGTCGGCCTCGGTGCGCGGGTAGGAAGTCATATAAACGGCAGTTCCCGCCAAAGGCAGGCTGCCCTGACCGCCCGCCAGACGGTCGCGGATTTCGCCGCCGCTGCCCGTGGCCGCGCCGTTGAACGGCTCGACGGTGGTCGGGAAGTTGTGCGTTTCGGCTTTCAACGAAATCACCGTCTCGATGGGCTTGATTTGGAAAGCCGAAGGCTTGTTCGGCTCTGCTGGAGCGAATTGCTCCACCTTGGGGCCGAGGATGAAGGCCACATTGTCCTTGTAGGCCGAAACGAGCCTGTTCGGGTGCTCCTTCGATGTCCTTTTGATGAGGGCGAAGAGCGTGTTGGGCATCTTCTTCCCGTCGATGATGAAGGTGCCGTTGAAAATCTTGTGGCGGCAGTGTTCGGAGTTCACCTGCGCGAAGCCATACACCTCACTGTCAGTGAGTTTGCGTCCAATCTTTGCGGATATGCCTTTCAAATATTCCATTTCTTCATCGCTCAGCGCCAAGCCTTCCTGCTGGTTGTAAGCCTCGATGTCGTCGATGTATTTCAAGGCTTCTGGCTTGCGGTCGATGGCGAACACGCTCTGGTCGAGGTCCTTGTAGCGGTTTTGCAACATCGGGTCAAAAGGCGCGTCCTTCGAGTCCACGCGGAAGAACTCCTCGATGCGCACGATGCCCTCGATGCCCATGTTTTGGGTGATTTCGACGGCGTTGGTGCTCCAAGGCGTAATCATCTCGCGGCGCGGCCCGACGAAATTGCCCTTGACGGACTTTTTTTCGACCAATTCGGCATTGCCAAACAGCCAAGTGAGTTTGGAAATGGTTTCCTCGGAAAGTTCGGATTTGGAATCAACAGCGATAACACGTTGATTATCAGGCTGAAAAAAGCTTATCATAAGCGCAAAGATTTAGGCATAAAACAATGCGGCAAAGTTAGGGTTTTTATTGGAAAGATTTTGGAATTAATGCTGATTATTTCAAAAAAAATTCCGCAACCCAAGCCTTCGCCTGAATTGCGGAATTGTGGTTTAACAGCAAGGCTTACGCCTTGTTGAATTTCTCTTTGGGCTGTTTGCAACGAGGACAACGCCAGTCGTCGGGCAGGTCTTCAAAGGCCACGCCGTCGTGCTCGGCTGGGTCATAAACATAGCCGCAGATGGAGCAGACATATTTGCCGCTGGCCTTCTGATTAGTGAAATCTACTTCTGCAAGGACTGTCGGAACGGGATTGTCGAGGTCCATCACGCGCTTGGCCTCCAGATTCTCGTAGCCCTGCGGGGTGTGGGTGCCGCAGTACACCGTGGGATGGTTGCGCACGAAATCACGGATGCAGTTCTGCGTCTCGCGGGCCGCGGGCAGGTCGTCGAAGACCACGGAGAGCTTGTCCTCATACAAGGCTTCGTCACAATAAGTGATGTCGCCGTGAAGCATGTAGAACAGCCCGTCATTCTCCACCACGATGATGCTGTTGCCTTTGGTGTGACCCTTGGCCTTAATCAGATATACACCGTCGGCTATCTTCTGACTTTCAGGGAAGTTATAATAAGGCCCGTCGGTATAGCTCACCGGCACAAGGTTCGTGAGACCCTGCAATTCAGCAGCATCCATCTCCTCCTTGTTCACATACACTTTCGCATTGGGGAACGAGCGCAGTTCGCCAGAATGGTCAGCGTGGCGGTGGGTAAGCAGGATCTTGGTCACCTGTTCGGGCTTGTAGCCAAGGGCGGCAAAGGCTTCCATGTAGGTGCAGATATCCTTCCCGGTGAAGATCTTTGAATTCTCGTCGGGTGCTTCTTCCGGTGTACCTGCCGGTAAGCCTGTATCTACCAATATCACTTCCGAGCCGGTATCGATTAGGTAGTTCTGCAAGCTGCCACGATAGCGGATGTTGTGGTCGAACTTGTCCATTCCCTCCTCGCCGCCAAACACGAAGGGCTGGGTATAGAACCCGTCTTTTCTGAATTTTACTGCTTTGATTTCCATACGTCAGTTACTTCGCCGGTTCCCATTTGCAGCGGACGGGCGACACGATAGCGCCTTCTTTCTTCAAGGCATCAAAAGCCTTGTCGACGATTTTACGATCGAGGCCAGTCATCTCGGCCACTTTGCCTGCGTTCACAGGCTGTCCAGCCTCACGCATGGCTTGTAATACTTGTTCTTTTGCTTCCATATTGGTAAGTTTTATTGGTGTTTGACTATTTGGTTTATTCAGTTTTGAAATGATGTCGTCCAACATCTTGAAAAGCACAGGTGCTGTTTCAGGCGTAACGCTCTCGCAGATGACGGCGTTGCCCAAGGTGAACGGGACTTCGGCCAGTTGGTCCTGAAGCCCTTTCCCCTTCTTGGTCAGCTTGACAATCATCTGGCGCGCATCCTTCGTGCCTTTCGTGCGGGTCAGGACGCCTCCCTTTTCCATGCGCTGGATGAGTGGCGTCATCGTGTTGGTTTCCAAGTAGAGACGTTTGGCGATGTCGTTCACCGGCTGGGCGTCCTTCTCCCACAGCACCAGCAGCACCAGGTACTGCGGGTATGTCAATCCGTGCTCAGAAAGCAGCGGATGATAGGCCTGCGTGAGAAGGCGCGAAGCGGTGTAGAGTCTGAAACAGAGCTGGTTTTCCAAAAGAAACTCGGGCTTCATTTCAGCATCTCCTCGATGTCGTTCTCCATGTCCTCAGGCTTCGTGGTAGGTGCATAGCGCTTGATGACGCTGCCGTCCTTCGAGATGAGGAACTTGGTGAAGTTCCAGCGAATTTCGCCGTCCTTGCGGCCTTCAGCCTTGCTGAGGCTGTCGACGAGTTTCATCGTGGCTTTGTCCTTCAGTCCGTGAACCTCTTCGTCGGGCACTTGCGTGGTGAGATACTTGAAAATCGGGTCGGCGTTCTCGCCAAACACGTCGATTTTCTTCATCAGCGGGAAGGTCACGCCGTGGTTGAGGCGGCAGAACTCAGCAATCTCCTCGTCGGTGCCGGGTTCCTGATGCTTGAACTGGTCGCAGGGGAATCCGAGGATGACGAAACCTTGGTCTTGGTACTTCTTGTATAACGCCTCCAGACCGTCGTATTGTGGGGTGAAACCGCACTTCGAGGCCGTGTTGACAATCATCAGGACTTGGCCTTTGTACTGGGCCATATCCACTTCCACGCCCTTGTTGTTCAGGGCCTTGAAATCAAAAATCGTTGCCATAATGTTTAAATTTATATCGTTCACGATGCAAAAGTACAACTTTATTTTTATATCGCAAGCGATATTTTTAAAAAAGTTGAAAAAAAATCCGCAATCCAAGCCTTTGCCTGAGTTGCAAATAATCAATTCTCCTTCACTCGTTTTCCCGTCATGTGCTCAATCCTCAAATCGAGGATGGCAGCACGGGAATCGTTCTATAAAATGATTTTAAGTCCGACAATGGACGCGATGAGCGTCGGTGATGAAAAACAACCGCCAGAATGCGAAACCCACTTCGCACAGCCCAGCGATGATGAGAATAATCCAGTCCATAGTGATTCCCTGATGCCTATTCGAGGGCTGCAGCAATATCCGGCGTCTCCTTCTAAGGCGCGGCAAAGGTAGGAAAAATTCCGCACCCCAAACCTACGCCTAAATTGCAGAATAACCCCAAAGTTCAACCTTATTCCAGAATGGTGTTGCCGACGTTTATCAGATGGTCGGCGATACGTTCCGCGTTCTTCGCCAAGGAAAGGTATTCTGCCCCGACGTGTGGTGTGCAACTTCCTTCGATAAGTCGCTGAATGTGATTGCGTTCCATCTGTTTCGTCAGTTCGTCAATCTCCTCTTCGATAAGGTAGGCGCGTTCCAAGGCCTTTTCGTCAAGGCCGTGATAGGCAACGGCGATTTCGTCGTACAAGGCGATGATACGGCTTTCCATGGTTCGGATTTCCTCAACGGCCATTTTGGAAAACGAGGCCGACTGCGCCTTCAGGCTCTCGGCATACTCCACGATGTTCTCGGCATAATCGCCAATGCGCTCCAAATCACTTACGCTGCGGATGCTCGTGTTCAAAAACTTCAAATCACTGTGGTTCAGTCGGTTGTCGGAAAGCAGCACCACATAGCGCAGCACCTCTCCATTAAGGTAGTTAAGCTCCTTCTCGGTCTTTGCAAACTGCTCCGCCTCGCTGAAATCCAAGGAGGTAACAATGTTGATTGATCTTTTGAAATTCTCCATTGCTAAACCTGCCATGTTTTCAATCTCAGCCTTCAATTGCTTCACGGCCAATGCGGGTGTGCGCAGCATCGTGTCATCAAGGAAATACAGATGCGGTCTGGTGTCGCGTGGAGCTTCCTCTTTGTCGGAAATGATGCGGCACACAAGCTGCACCAACTTTTCCGTCAGAGGCAAAGCCACCAAGGTGGTACACACATTGAAGACCGTGTGGAACATGGCCAATTGGAGTTGCGGCGCACGAGGAAAGAGGTGTTCAAACACACCCCCGAAACTCCACAATCCGTTGGTTGCCAAACGCAGCACCAAGGCCAACAACAAAAACAGCACGACACCCATCATATTGAAAAACAGGTGGATAAGTGCCGTCCGTTTGGCGTTGGTTCCACTGGTCATGCCCGCGAGAATGGCCACCACGCACGATCCGATGTTGGAACCCATCGTGAGATAGATGCCTTGGTTGAGCGAAAGCAGCCCGGCAACGACCATCGTAATGGCAATGGAGGTGAGCACCGACGAAGATTGGATGATGGCCGTGAACAACGCCCCCAGGAAGACAATCAACAGCGGGTTTTTGATGCCGGAGAGGAACAGCTTCACCGAATCGAGCGCGGCGAAGTCGTCCATGGCGTTCGACATCATGCCAAGCCCTACGAACAAGATGCCGAAGCCCGTCAGGATGCCGCCCGTGTGCTTCCACGACTCGCGTTTGGCGAACATCAGGAAGAAGGCGCCCACTCCAGCAAGGGCAGAGAAAAGCACCGTGGTAGAAATGCCGTTGCCGCCAAACATGCCCAAGGCCACCAGCTGCGCCGTTACAGTGGTGCCGATGTTGGCGCCATAGATGACCGTGGCGGCCTGCGCCAATGACATGATGCCGACATTGACGAAGCCGATGACCATCACCGTGACGGCACCGCTGCTTTGGATGGCGGCTGTGCCCACCGTGCCGATGCCCACGCCAATCCACTTGCTTTTGCCCGTCTTTGAAAACAGCTGCTTCAGCCGTTTCGACGACACCGCTTCGAGGTGGGTACTCATCATTTGGCAGGCCATGAGAAACACGCCTATGCCCGCCGTCAAGGTCAGGATTGCAATTAAGATGCTTGTGAAGTCCATAGTTTATGATTTAAGGTATTGTTGTTGTTATGACACGGGACTTCGGGACACGGGACTGGTTCAATGTCCCGCGTCTCGTGTCTTAAAGTCTCGCGTCCAATGTGTAAATTAAACATGCTCAAGTACTTGGCAAAATAAAAAATGGCACAAACCCGAAAAAGGTCCATGCCATTATTGAAGAGTTGGTTATAAGTCGAAATCGGTCGCGGCGCATAGCGGCGCACCAATCCCCTGAATTGTTCAGCCGATTGCTTGGACGAGGAAAGTTGCATCGTGCCAAGGAAAATGCACGTCTTCCCTTGCAGCCCCGAAGAGGGTTGCCCACAACTGGCTTCTTCGGCGAAGTCGTCTTCCTCACATTCCGTTTCGTCGGCCTCCATTTCCGCAAAACATTCCGCGACAACGCCTTTCATTTTTCGAGGCTCGTCGCCATAATCATCAATGACGAAAGTCACGAAAAACAAACCCAATAGGATGGGAATCAATGCTTTGGTATATTTTCTGCAAAACTCAAGCATCGGGCGCAAAACTACACATCCTTATAGGTTCAGTTCATACATGTAGCCGTAGTACTGTAGCCAGCCGTCGATGATGGGGAAGAAAAACTCATTGTCATGTTCCACATTCTTCAGCTTCAGGTCTTCCATGGTGACGGTCTTGGTGCCGTCTTCGTTGGTGCTGACCTTCAAGGTGCCGCTTTTGGCGATATAGCCAGTCTGAGGTTGGAAAGTCCAGAAGTCGCCGTCGAGGGCCACATGTACGCAAGGGAAGGCTGGCAGATAGGGTGTGCCGATATAGCCGAGGCTGTACTCGCCATCAACGACTTGTCCGCCCAGATAGCTGACGATATAGAAACGCTTGCGGTCGGCAGACATGAAGACCATCGACTTCACGTCGAGTCCCAAGGAACTCAAGCCGTTGAGCGAGGTGATGCCCGCCAGTCCGATGGGACTTTCGATGTCCTTGATCTTGAATTTGTTGTTCGTGTCAAAAGTGTAGTGCGACAGTGTGCCATTGAAGTTGAGGGCCAGTTGGATGGTTTGGCCGTTGGCATTGGCACCCATGCTTTGTGATAGTACCACGGTGTAAGTGCCATTGTTTTCGGTGACAGAAAGCTCTCCGTTTATCCAAAAATAACAGTCGCCATAAAACAAGGTGTCGGCGCCAATGATGAAAGGCAGCTCGCCGAGGTTGAATTCGTGGAACCCGACCACAACAGGTCCACCTTCGCCGTTGCGGTCGTTGCCGATGCTGTAGGTGCCAGGGACAATGTCGCCTTCGAAAATGATGGCGATGCCATCGTTGTCGGCGGAGGTCATCGCTTTGGAGGCGAATACGAGGGCGTTTCTTTGGCCAATGGTGGCTGATTTGGCGGTGACAATGTCCATGGTGTTGCTGCCAACGTTCATGCTTCCGCTTGCAACCTCTGGTGTCACGTCGCCGTTGTTGTCTTTGTTGCAACTGGTGTCAATCAGAGCCAAGCTACAAAGGAGCACCAAACTCAATAATGCTTTTTTCATGGTGATAATGTTTTTGTGTGTTTCTAAGACATATAACGAGAAAATGCGGAGAAAAATTGTGGCTTATAGGTCTGTTTTAATTGGATTTTACAAATTTCCGCGCCTCTCCATTTGCGCGAAGCAGATACACGCCACGCGGCAAGTCGTTGATTTTGACTCTGTTCACGCCATTTTTGACTTGAATAGACAAGACTGTTTTTCCGTTCATGTCGATGATTTCCGCTTGGCCGTCTTGTGTCACGAAGACATCGATAAAGTCGGTGGCTGGATTGGGACAAACGCGAAGCGAGGATTCGGGCAACAGTTGCTCGGGTTTTACTGAAACTGGACTATCGGAATGCGCCTCGATCACGGCCTCAATCGTCCTGTTGCACACGGCGCAGAAAGGCGCATAGTCGCGCATCATGCAATTGCGTTGTGGCCGGTATATGCCTTCCACCAAATAGCCTCCGCCCTCGAAAGCCCCTACCGTATTGTTATACTGATAGTTGTTTGGCGTGGGAATCGGTGTGTCTGGCGCAACAAGGTCGGCCCATTTCGAGTCAAAATCCACTAAAGTGGTCAGATTGGGTTCCCAAGGCTCCACATTCAGGTTATAGAGCAAGCCCATGGAATTGTCAGGCTCTTCGTACTCATCGCCCAGACCCGCAAAAGCATGGCCAAACTCATGCACAATCACACTGGAAGCCGACATGTTGCCCGCCGTGCTCATCGAGTAGAAGTTGTAGAATCCGCCGCCGCCATAAACATTGCTGTTCACCAAGATGTAGATTTGGTCGTAAGGTGCGTTGGCTGCCACGTCCTTCACCGAGAAATAATTGCGGGTGGTGCAGTAGCGGTCGATATAAAAGGTGTAGAAATGCGAGTTGAGGATGGTGCGCACCCAAGTGTGAGAGGCCGGAATGTCGACGCCGCTTTCCTCAGAAGGGGCAAGCACGGCGCGGAAATTGAAGTCGTTGATATGGCTTGCAAACGGCTCCGCTTGTGCAAACACATTGGCCAAATTCTGGCAATCTTGCAGGAATTGCGACATTTCATCGGCGGTGTAACCTTCGGGCAGAATCACAACGTCCACCTTGCTTTCGGGCGCGCCATTGACCATAATATCCTGAACAGGAAACACATAGCGTTGCTCCGTGCTGTTGAACATTTCGTCAGGATCGTAAAGTTTTGAGAAAATTTCCTCAAACTCGCCGTCATAATTCCTGATTTCAAGGATGATATACGCTTCGTTGCGCGGCAACGGAACGCTTACGGATTCTTCGTAGCAGCGTTCCATCACTCTGGCTTCGTCGGTGGTTTGCCATTCACGGAACAAAGTGTTGTAACCTCTCGAATAGATAAGCGTATTGGTTTGTGCATCAATCACTTTCACTCGGTTTATCCCGAAATTGAAAGGGTCGATCAGATTGACTTTAGAGCCACCGAAATGCGGCTCGATGATGAAACGCTCAAACACATAGTGCGAGCTGTCGGACGTGCCGCACTGGAAAACATCCATGCGCAGCGAACCCTCGTCATGGAAATACTGCTCAAAGCTGACGTTTTGCGCCCTCGAAAGCAGCGAAAACGCGATGGCAAATAGGAAAAGAAAGGTCTTCTTCATGTTTTTCATTTTGGATTGATTTTGCCGCAAAGGTACAAAAAAATCCGCAACCCAAGACTTCGCATGAATTGCGGCCTATTAAATCGTCTCGGATGTTATGCCAAGCGCAGCAAGGGCACATTCCAATTCTTCCTGATTGTCGCTGAGAAGCATGAGTCGGTCACCGACATGAAGCGGGGTTTTGCCAGTAGGCACAAAATAATTGTCGCCACGCTTCACCATGATGACCAGCGTTTTTTCTGGCAGTCGGAAGTCCATCATGCAGGTGCCAATCATGTGCGCCATCTTGATGTTGTCGAAATGGATGCCGAGTCCGTCGCTGCCGAACAGCATTCCCACGCCGAGAAACAACAACAAGGCAGGCACGCCGAAACGGCTGCCCGCCTTGCTCGCCAAGATGCTGGCAAAGAAAAGGGTGGATAGGATCAGTAAGAAGAATTCTACTTGCATGATTCCTTATCCTTCTGGTTTCAATTCTTTCAAAACGCCGAGAAATGCCTCAGCCTCAGTGTCTTTGTAAACCGTGATGTCAGATTTCGGCTTGAAGTCATAACTGTCGGAGTAACGAAAGATTTGCGCCGCTGCAAACTTCCCGTCCTTGGTGCTAAGTACGACCAATTCTATGGGACTAAGCACTTTGCAGTGCAACTCTTTCAGGTCGTTAAAGCGTTGGTTTTCAAGGATGTCTTTCAAGTCATCGAAGTCATCAGCAGGGAAGTAGTATTCCTTTTTGCCCACAGGCATCTGCGTGGGTTTGTAATACCAACGGCGGAAAAACCCTTTGCGTTCCAATTCGGGGAGTTCGCGGTTTTTGAGATTCTTATAATTTGTTTCCATTTTATCGTTGTTTTAATTTGTTGTTATTGAATGAATTGGTTGTAGGGCTGTCACATCGTGGCAGCCGTTGTAGGGACGCACCGCGTGTGTCCGAAAATAACCATACGGACATAGCGGACACATTCGATGTGTCCTACAGGGAAAACGAAAAAAACGGAAACGGCCTAAATCAGGATGCGCCTCAACCGGAATACATGGTATTCCTTCGGGAACGCAACTAATTGGGTGGCAGAATGATGGATTAACCTTGAGAAAGCAGGTTTTCGTGTCGAAAGCAGCACCTGCCTGATGCTGACATTGCTGACCGTTCGGGTGCGGTTGGGCAAAACCCGCACACTGAAACCCGACAGACAAACCGAGGTTTCCGGTTGTAAGGCGTTTCGGGTGTCGGCAGCGGCATTGTAAAGATTCATCAAGTCGGCTTCCACATCGTCAACGAAGACCATGTTTTCCGTCCTCAAGCATTCTTTGTCCATTGAAACGTAATGGTTTACACAACCATTCAGGCTCGCAAGGAAGAAGAACAATATGGTGACTAAAACGCGCATTGATGAATCTGATTGCAGGTGCAAAAATAGCAATAAAGTTTGATGCATAAGTGTTATCTTTGCCGAAAATTTCAAAAACAATCGTCATGGAAACAAGAAAACACAATGCGGCAGAGAAATTGCAAAACGGCACACACAATTGCGCGCAAGCTGTTATCTGCACTTATTACGACATGGCCGGAATCGATGAAGAAACGGCCCGCAATTTAGGCAATGCCTTTGGCTCAGGCTTGGGCAACATGGAAGGCACCTGCGGCGCATTGGTCGGAGCTGGCATCGTGTTGGGTTTGGCGACCCAAGACAGGGCAAAGGCAAGAAAAGGCATGAGGCAAGTCATGACCGAGTTCCAGCAGCGCAACGGTGCTACACAATGCAAGATGCTAAAAGGTGTCGGGACAGGAGTAGTCCTCCGCGAATGCACCGGTTGCGTGGCCGATGCAGCGGAGCTGTTGGAAAAACAATTGGAGGCGTAGTCTGCTAATGGTTCGCGCTCTTCTTTTTCGGTTCGGGCAATTCCTCATACATCGCCAAAACCAATTCCTTCAGGAAACCTCGGTTTTCCACATTGTCAACCAGAAGCATCGGTTTGGCACCTTCGTAAGGCAACTCCAATGAGGCATCCGGCATTTTTTCCCGTGCCGACTTCGTTGACTTGACCAGAAAGCGGTTGTCGTAGATGCCGCCAATCACTTTCTCGCGGAAATAGAGGATATATTCGCCCATCATCTTTCGGGCGGTGATTTCGTCCAAACTTGAAAGTTGTTCTATGATGAAATCCGCGTATTCTTTTGTTGATGCCATATCTTGATTGTGTTTGTCTTTTCAACTGAAGTCAAGAGTTTTTTGAAAATAGCTGTCCCTCTGCCACGATGGCGCCGTTCCTCCGACGTATATCGTGCCGTCGGAATCAATCCGCACAGCCGTTATGGGAGGTCGCCCCATGGCCTCGCCTTGCAGGATAACCGCATCGAATTCCAATATGCGAGTTTCTTAGATGTTCATTTCTTCAAACTTTTCTGGTGCGTCTTGAGGATTTTCAGTGCCTGACCGTAGGGGGTGACGCTCAGGAAATAGGCCGCCATGCTGGTGGTGTAGGTGACTTTGTAGTAGCCCTTGGTGAAAAGTTCCTCCTCGGAGAAACTCTCGGCGAGGCGGAGCATCTCGTCGTGGCTCTGCTGCAGGAGGGTTTTGGCTTCGTCCAGTGGTGTGTTTTGATGCTTCTCCACAATCATCTTATCCATTTCGTGATAGCATTTGCGATACTCGTCGGGGAGATAGTCCTTCGGATGACCTTCGCGGATGTTCTGCACAAAAGTGCTCATCAGCAGCTGCCACTCGCGGAGGTGGACCAGCAGGTCGCGGAGGCAGCGGTCGTTCTGCCAGCGCACCCCGCATTTCTTTGGGTCGGCAGCAAAAGTGAAAGGAGCGGCAAGCTCAGCCTCGCTCATCTTGGCAATTTGTTCGTTCATTTGAGTATAGCCGTCGTTCATGGCTGCCAGCAGGTCTTGTTTTGTAGTTGGATTGGGCATAGTTTATATTTGGTGGTTGATTTGATCAATTATTGTCTTCTTAGAGCATCCTGCGGGCCTTCTTCGCCAGTTTTTCCGTTGGGTTGGAAGCCGCAAACAGCTTTCCAACATCTCTGTATATGCCGCCTTGAGAGCATCGTCCCGTTCGGACACAATCATGGCCTCCATCTGCCTTCGGGTGGCAGGATAGATTCTTAAACGTATGGATGATAGCATATCGGTTCTCGATTAGCGATGTAATGGTGCAAAGATACAAAAAAAAGCCGCAGCCCGAAGCCACGGCTTGATAAAAACTAACTCAAAAATTCATTCTAAAAATTTATGACAAAAATCTGCTGCAAAGTAACGGCCATTCCCGAAACCGTGAAATCCCCAAATTTTGGGATTTTAGAAAAGCAGAATCGTTACAAATAAGGATGATTGGAAAGGAGGAAAGCCGCTAATTTTGCCAGCAAAATTCCAACTTACTATGAGCAAACCCTTCACCGCCAAAAGCATGATGCGCGACAGCAGTTTTTCCGACTATTTCAAGACCTGCGAGGCGACGAAACTGCACGACATTGAAACCCGCATAGAGCGCCTGATACTTTCTCCTCATGCGCAAGGCGATTCCCAAGCTGATGATGAAAGGCAACGGCACCTGCTGCCGTGGCGATGGCTGCTGCGATTTTAGGTTTATCAAGGAAAACAGACTAAACACGATCAAATTGTTATGAGCAAGTGAACCGTTGCATTTTATTCTTACATTCTAGAATACTAAAAACCCAATATGGATGTTTATGTCAATGAAACTGGATTGTCATGAAACAAAAAGAGAAGTTTTCCATTGCGAAACGTTTGCGTAGCTTCCGCTATGCGTTTGCAGGTTTGGGAGTTTTGTTCCGCGAAGAGCATAATTCTTGGTTACATGCCTTGGCAGCTATTTTGGCTGTTATAGCGGGGTTTGTGTTTCGTATTTGTCTTTGGGAATGGGTCGCCATTGTCATAGTGATTGGGATGGTGTTTGCTGGCGAAATCATCAATTCCTCGTTGGAACGGACTGCGGATTTTGTGAAAACAGAACGTGATGACAGGAAGCGCGACATAAAAGACCTTGGAGCCGCAGCTGTCTTGGTGTGTGCCATGACAGCGGCTATCGTTGGAATGATTGTCTTTTTGCCCAAAATCATAAACTTGGTTTCTGCTATGTAAAATCGAGGATGGCAGCACGGGAACCGTTCTTATGATATGATTTTAAGCCCGACAATAGAAAGAATCAAAGTGCTGAGGAAAAACACCCTCCAAAAAGTGGCTGGCTCGTGAAAGACGAAAATGCCTAACAGCACTGCACCAACGGCTCCGATGCCCGTCCAGACGGGATAGGCAACGCCGATGGGAATGGTCTGTGTGGCCTTGGCCAAAAGCACGGCACTCAATACATAGAGCGCGGCAAAGCCCGAAATCCACAGCCAATACTCCGTTCCGACCGCGAGTTTGGTCTTGCCGAGACAGAATGCGAAGCCTGTTTCGCACAGCCCCGCGATGATGAGAATAATCCAGTCCATAGTGATTTCCAGATGCCTGTTTGAGGGCTGCAGCAATAACCGGCGTCTCCTTCTAAGGCGCGGCAAAGGTAGGAAAAATTCCGCTACCAAAAGCCCACGGCTTGATACGATACGACAGATGTTTTCTTGTGCTTGGACAGGCTGTTTACTCAACTAACTTATAATTGGTGCTGCGGCCTCCTTCTTCGGTGCGGCAAAGGATGCCTTTGTCAACGAGGTCTTGTATGTCGCGCAAGGCAGTAGCCGCGGAAGTTTTGGTCATTTTGGCCCATTTGCTGGTGTTGAGTTTGCCTTCAAACCCATCCCAAAGCCGGTTGATGACTTTGATTTGCCTTTCATTCAGCGCAACAGTGCGGTGCTCCTGCCAAAACAACGATTTCCGTATTACCCGTTGGGTTTTCCCAACTGCCGTGTCGATGGCGTTTTCCATGGTTTGCAGGAACCACAAAAGCCATCGGGTGATGTCCAAGCCATGTTTGCCCATATATTCCAGCAAATCATAGTAATTGTTCCTGTCTCGCAAAATGGCCGCCGACATGCTGTAGAAACGCCGTGGCGACCTGTCGGCCCGGGCCAATAGCATATCGGTGAGCGTGCGTGTTAGACGGCCGTTGCCGTCATCAAAAGGATGGATGTTGACAAACCAAAGGTGTGCAATGGCGGCCTTGAGCACAGGGTCGGTGGTAGGCTCGCTGTTGAACCACTGTATAAACTGTTGCATCTGACGAGGTACGTCGTTCGACGGCGGAGCCTCGTAGTGGATTTTCTCTTTTCCCATGGCACCGCTCACCACCAGCATCGGCTCTTCGCCCGTGCGCCATGCCGCCACGGTGATGGGTGTGGCACCGCTTCTGCCGGTAGGAAACAATGCAGCGTGCCAGTTGAACAGTCGTTCCTCTGTCAATGGCATGTCGGCTTGTTGTACGGCATCCATCATCACCTGCACCACGCCTTCGGTATAATGGTCCGAATGGGACAACCCGCCAATGTCAATTCCAAGGTGTCGTGCCACCGATGAACGCACATGCTCGGCATTGAGGAGCAAACCTTCTATCTCGCTGTTGCGTAGCACGTCCTCGGTCATCACTTCAAGCGAGGAGGCGTTCTGCACGTCAAATCCCAAGCCGTCCATTAGGCCCAGCAGCCGCCCTTGTTTTTCCCGAACCCGCGCCAATGAAGCAATAATGCTGTCATTGCTCCAGCAGAAATGGGGCCATTCGGCATATTGCCATATCCAATACGGAGTTTTCATATCAAAACTTGAAACAAAAAAATCTTGTTTTTCGCCGCAAAAATACAAAAACTATCTTATTATACATGAAATGATGTGAAAAATGCAATATTCGCGTCAAAATTTGATTTGAATATGATTTCGAATACACCTACCAATCCAATATCAAAATGGGCAATTGCTCTTCAAAACATAGAAAAATCCGCAACCCAAGCCTAATTCGGCACCGAAATCAGCGGCACATCCAACTCAACAGAAATTCTTGCCAAAGTGGATAACGTAAAGTTGTGACACATCTTGTTTCATAATGATTTTATTAATTCAGCAAACGGTCTCTCAAAATGCTCCCTAAACCATAGTGGCGGATTGTTCGTCACTTCGTGTTTGCCGTTTTTTGCAATGTGCAATGCCACAATCTTCCCGAAGTCGGAATTGCCGTCAATGAAGGTGAGATTCTCAAAAAGATGAAGGTGCTTTTTCGCGTTTTTCAATCCTTCGTTGAAGTTGAAACGGATTACCTCATCCGAAACATCGTGGCCGCCTGTTTGCGCTCTTAAAATCACACGGCTTACGCTTTCGTTCTCGGAATTCAAGCCAAAATAGCAGAGCGAAACCTTATACCCCTTGTTCTTGAACTCCTGTATCATATTGACGACCATTTCGTTGGAGAAGTTGGTCTCAAAAGCAAAATCTTCCCTTTGTTCGAAGGCATGGCTTTTCTGCTTTTCCAATTCGGAGGCCACGGTTCCGCTTATCCAGTGCTCGGGCCAGTCAGGATGTTCCTTTCGGAGATTCAGGGCGAGTTTGTCGCCGTCGAACGACATTTTGCTGACATAAAAAGGGCAAAGCCTACTCTTTCCTGCGCCGTTTGGTCCAGCTATTACGGTAAATTCTGGCCTGCGTTCCATGGTTTAAGGTAATAGATGAGCATGTCTGCCGCATCCAGGCTGGGCAGTGCGCATAATGATGTTGTAAGTGCGTGTGCGGCGGTCGAGAGTTACTTTATCTTCGCTTCCGTCAGGGTTGGCAAGATAGGTGGTGCCGTCATCTTCGAAGAAAGGTACGGAAACGCCTTGCAGCCACGATTCCAAATAGATGCGTTCCACCTCGCGCCTTACCGCTTCATTTACTTCCTTCACCGTTTTGCCATTGGGCAGCTCAACAGTCTCTATCTCATTGTATTTGCACATGACTTTCCTTTCTTTTCGATTTGCAAAGGTAATAATATTTTTGGGAATGAGGCTACCTTAATGCCATATCAAGAAAATTCCGTAAACCAATCCTTCGCCCAAGTTGCGGATTATCGCCAATTAAAAGAGAACCACTATTCCCCCAGCAACCAACGCAGCCGGAATGCCCAGCAGCATACCGATAAGCGCCTCTTTGATGTGGAACCAATAGTCGTGATAAGCGGCGGTCATGTCTTCCGTGCCGGGAATGACGAAATGTTTGTCGTGACAGAACCAGATGCAGTCGATTACAAAGGCGTCGAACCAGTTCACCACCACCCAGAGGGCGTATGCTGTCAATGCGCCGCACCAGAAGGTCTCGCAACCGTTGACATAGCGCACCATCAAGCCCAACAAGACACCGAAGACCATCATGGCGACAATCTTCTTGGCATAAAACCCAGAGCCTCCCGGACGGTTGCTTGCATCCACTAATCCCAACTTGTCGCATCGCTCAATGATGGCAGGAGGGTAGTTGAAGATGGTCTTGATGGGATTCCTCGACATCAGAAACACAAACAGCGTGAACAGGGCACACGCGATTATAGATTCTATTAGGAATGTCATAATGGTTTCTTTCTTTATTTGTTTTTATTGTTTTGATATTCAATTATTTATTATCTTGCTCTTGCTGCAATCTATACAATTCTTTCTGTTGCTCTATCTCGCGGCGGAGTTCTTCTTCGGTGGGCATCAGCGGCATGTATTTAGCGGCAAAAAGATTGTCGCTGTCGTGCAGAATCGAGTAACGCGCAATATCCTTGCTGGTCTCGCTGCACAACACGATGCCAATGGTCGGATTGTCGCCCTCGGTGCGCTTCAGGTCGTCATACATCCGCACATACATGTCCATCTGCCCCACATCTTGGTGGGTGATTTGCCCTTTTTTCAAGTCAATAAGGACAAAACACTTCAAAAGATAGTTGTAGAAAACGAGGTCGATGTAGAAGTCGTCCATGTCGGTGAAAATATGCTGTTGACGGGCCACAAACGCAAATCCACGTCCCATCTCAACCAAGAAATCCTGCAAATGCGAAATCAGTCCTTTTTCCAAATCCGTTTCCGAAAAGTCGGTATCATGCTTGAAACCGAGAAATTCAGCCATGATAGGGCTTTTCAGTATCTCTAATTTGTCAGGAACCGACTTGTTTTCAGGGCTATCCAAAATCTGCGGCTGCTTGAAATGCCGCTCGAAATATTGTGTGCTGATGTTACGGTCAAGGGTTCGCACGCTCCACATTTCTGTTGAGGCAGTTTGCAGATACCACCTTGCCGCAACGGGGTCTTCGACTCGCAATGTAGTATATGCGACCACTTCAAATTGTGCAAACGCGTTTGCACAATTTCCAAGTTGTTGAATGTCAGATAGAAACTTCTAAAATACTGAAGATTTCGTTTGCTGAATCCTTTACCGTAAGTTTTAGTGAGTTCAGCGGAAAGCATTTCAATCAACTGCGTTCCATATTCGGCGCGTTCCTTGCCTTTTTGCTCTTGCTCCACGATGCGTTGTCCTATGCGCCAATAAGTTTCAATCATCACGGCGTTCACGGCTCCGAATGCCGCACTACGCCCTTGCTCCACCAGCCGCTTGATGTCGCCGATGAAGGATTCCGTGTTGCTATGTAAAGTCAGGTCCGCCATATCGTTTCGAACTTTGCAAAAGTACAAAATATTTCGAAATCCATCCAAAGAATTACAACACAGCGAAAAAACTCCGCCCCCCAAGCTTTTCGCCCAAGTTGCGGATTGCGAAAAAATCACAAAGTCGTCCCAATCGTCGGCACGAAAAGATTGGATTGCATTGCCCCCTCCATCTGGAGCAGGCGCAGTTTCTTGTCGATGCCTCCGGCATAGCCTGTGAGCGAGCCGTCTGTGCCTACCACACGATGGCAAGGGATGATGAGCGAGATGCTGTTGTGACCCACCGCGCCGCCGACGGCTTGTGTGGACATCGTCGGGATGCCGCGCTCGCGAGCAATCTGACGGGCAATGTCGCCGTAGGTCATCGTGTGCCCGAAGGGAATGGTGAGCATGATTTCCCCCACCCGCTTTCTGAAGTCTGATGCCCTCATGACGAGTTTTGGCGTGAAATCGGGGGCCTTGCCGTTGAAATAAGTGTCAAGCCAGCGGCGCGTCTCGTCGAATACGAGGAGGTCGTCGCGCTCTTGGTGCTGCTTGTCGAGTGTATCAGAAAAGTATTTTTGTCCGTCGAACCACAGGCCGATGAGTGCCTCGCCGTCAGAGGCTAATGTGATGCCGCCAAGGGGCGACTGATAGTGTGTTGTGTAGTCCATCGTACATTCGCCAATTCCTGTCGCAAAAATATGAAAAACTTCCACAAAAAAATTTTTTCCTTCCTCCCACGTTATTTTCCAAAAAAACCATGCACCTAAACCAGCAAATAAACGACAACATGCCATCCTCTGCAACACATAGCGAGAAGGACAGGACGGCCCTTTTCAATGCGCTTGTGCTTCGCCACAAAGCCATGATTTGGCATATCTGCTCCGATTATAATCTCGGAAAAGCATGGAACACAGAGGATTGCATTCAAGAAGTAATGACCAACATTTGGCGCGATTTCGACAAGTTCGAGGGACGCAGTTCTGAAAAGACCTGGGTGTGGCGCGTGGCGACCAACACCATGCTGATGCTGAAACGCAAGGACGTCAGAAGTCCGCAGACGGAATCCATCGAGATGATCGGAGAGGGCGTGAAAAGCGACGAGCCGAGCAACGAGAGCCTGCAACAGCTCCAGCAACTCATCAACGCGCTGCCCGAGAAAGAAGGCACCGTCATCCGCGCCTTCCTTGACGGCTTTTCCTACAAGGAAATCGCCGACATGACTGACAGCTCAGTAGGCGCCGTGGCCATGCGTATCGCCCGCACCAAACTGAGGCTCAAACAGATGTACGAAAGAGAAAACACCATATCACAATGAAAGACAACATAAAGACCATGAACACAAACACGCAACGCGACGATTTCAATGCCGTGTGGGAACGTCGCCAACAATGGCAAGGGCAGGCCGAAAAGTCGGCGCCCGACGACACGACATTTTTGCGTTGGGCCGAGAAGGCGCGGCTATCCGCTGATAGTCAGGAAGCCAAAACCATCCCCTTCCCTGTCCACCGCCGCAACCGCTGGATTCGCTACGCCGCCGCAGCCTGCATCACCCTCGGGGTAGTCCTCGTCGGCCTGAACCATCACAGCGACACGGGCAACAACCTGCCGGTGGCCAAAGAAGTGAAAGTGGGCGGACAAACCGTGCGTTTCCTCTGCAACAACAACTGCTCGGCGCAAGACGTGCTGCTTTCTGCCAACGAGGTCATCAAACCATAAACAAACAACCATGAAAAATCTTTGCAAATACCCTTCCATGTTGCTGTTGCTGAGCCTGTTGGCGTGCAATCCCAACGATGGCGACGTCGGCGACAAACCGAATGACAACGCCGCGATGGAGTTGTACTGCAAGTATGCCGACAACGCCAACCTCACCGTGGCTTTCTTGGGCGACTTCAACATCAACGGGAAAGCCATCGACGCCGTCATGCTGCAAGCCAACGACGAAACGGATTGGGAAACGCTGAAACAGGACTTCGGCCTTGTGGTTTGCGACACCGCCAACGTCGGCGAAGGCCAAAGCGACGACAAGGTCGTGTCGGTGGGTGTCGGCATCGAAACCGCCTTCTTGGACGAGTCCGTTTTCGACACTTTGACCGACATCAGCCAGATTCCGGAAGAAGACATCGAAAGATTCACGCTCGTCGTCGCCGATAAGATCCGCGAAATCATGAACAGTTTCCAAGCCCCCGACTCGCTGCTGAACAACACCGCCGTCATCATCGGCCAAGGCGAGGTGGAACCCGAAGCCAACGACAACACCGACGACGACTACATTATGACCGTTGCGCGCACCGTCGTCGTCGAACTAATCAACGAAAACATCAAAGCCAATGCGTTGGTCAAGAGCGGAGAGGTTACGGCATCTTCGGCAAGCCCGGAAACCGAAGCCCAAGAAAGCCTGCAAAGGCTAAAGGAACAAGGCGACCGCATTATGAACGACGCCCAAAGCCACGGCCACATCGGCTACATCACCGCCGCCGACCACGACAACCGCACCCTCTGGCTCTTCTTCTACGACGACCAAGAGGAATGCAACACCATCATCACCCACATCCGTGAAGACATCGTCATTAATGAATAAACCATCAAAAACCTTTCATTATGAAAAAGCTGTTTACACTCATCGCTTTGTTGGCCTTTGGCGTGGGTCTTCGCGCACAACAGACCAACCTCACCGAAGCCGTTGACTTCACCGTGACCGACTGCCACGGACAGACCTACAACCTCTTTGAAATCCTTGACCGCGGCCAAGCCGTCTTCATCGACTTTTTCTTCTACTCATGCGGCCAATGCCAAGTGATTTCGCCTTACGTCACGGGTTCCTATACCCAAATGGGCTGCAACATGCACGATGTGTTCTACATCGAAATCTCCTACATTGACAGCGATGCCGTTTGCCAACAATGGGCCAACGAATATGGCGTGGAGTTTCCCACCGTCGGCAAGGATGGCGGCGGCAACGAGGTCTTCGACCTTTACGGCATCACCGCATGTCCTACCCTCGTCCTCATCATGCCCGACCGCAGCATTCCCATCCAAGGGCTGTTGCAACTGTATCCTTTCTCGGCGCAAGATGTTGTCAACGCCATGCAGCAAAACGGCCTGCATCCTCACGACTGCACGGGTACATTGACCGTCAATCCACAAACATTGCACATCTACAACGACGGCGAGACCTACGAACCTGGCCTATTGACCATCTCCAACATGACCACTGACGATGTGACTGTCAACGCCTTCACAGCCGATCCAATCTTTGCATTGAGCTGCATGTATGAAGGCCAAGATGTCACCGAAGGCATGTCTGTCGCCGCAGGGCAGGCTGCCACAGTGGAAGTCTATGTTGATGTACCTGTAAAGGAGTCTTTCGAAGGGCAAATGTACATCAATACCTCAGCGGGCAACTTTGAAGTCAACATCATTTACGAAACAACCGTCGGCATCGGTGAAAACAACTCGACACTGACCCTGTTCCCCAGCCCTGCCAATGAAAGCGTTAGCATCCAAGGCGAAAACCTTGGCGAAATAAGCATTTACAACATTTTGGGACAAAAGGTCGATGCGTTCTTCACCGAGGAATCGCAAATGGTCATCCCAACCGTCAATTACCAAAACGGAATCTATTTCATCAGGACAGGCGACGGGCAGACGCAACGTTTCGTGGTTTCGCACAAATAACCCTTTAGGACATTTATAACGAAAAAACCGCCGCTTTCGCGGTGGTTTTTTTGTCATCAATACCCTTCGTCGGATTGTTGCTCTCCGCCCTCGTCGTCATCGTCCATCGGGCGCTTGCCGCGCTTCATGTTCTGCTGGTTGATGCGGTAGTTGAAGTTGAGCGAGAACGAGCGTCGGTTCCAAGTGCTGGTGCTGTATTGCCAGAAGCCGTCGCCCCACGACTCGCCGCCCATGCTGCGTGAGTTGAACAAGTCGCGCACGTTGAAGGTAATGGTGCCGTTGCCGTTAAGGATTTCCTTGCTCACGGCGAGGTCCATCCACCAGTTGCCCTTGCGCATACCGAGCGGCTCCTTGTGCGGACCCATGATGTGCGCTGTCAGTTGGAAGTCGAACCAATTCTTGACCTTGAACTTCGACACGGCGCGACCGAAAAGCATCCAACTTTCTGTTTCATAATACTTTTCCTCGATATAGCCACGAGTGTAGGAACGGAAGAAATTCACGTTGCCGTTCAGGTTCCACCACTTCGTCATTTGGCCTTGGGCAACCAATTCCACACCGAAGTCGTCGGCTTTGCCGAAATTGACGGGCATACTGTAGAACACGCCGTCGTCCTCGTAGGTGTAATGGCGTATCATGTTGGTTCCGTGGCGGTAGTAGGCCGTGAAATTGAAGCTCGCCTTGTCCCAAAAATGGATGTAACCGAGTTCGTAGCTGTCCATGTAGGTCGGCTTCAAGGCAGGGTTGCCCATGCGGATGTTGCGGTTGTCGTTGTAGGAGCGGAACGGGCTCATCTGCCAGAAACCGGGACGGCGTATGCGGCGTGTGTAACTCACTTGGAACTGGTTGTTCTCATTCACCGAATAGTTGAGGTGCGCGCTCGGGAAAAAGTCGATGTAGGGCTTGCCGCCGTTGATGGAGTCGGTGCCATCGTGGGCGTAGCTCTTCAGGTTTGTGTAAATATTGGTCATTTCCGCACGCAAGCCTACCTGTCCCGACCAGCGACCCCAGTCGTTTCCGAGGCTGGTGTAAAGCGCGGCCACCTGCTCGTTGTAGTTGAAGTCGTAGCAGTAGTCGGGCAAGGGATGATACACGCCAAGGCTGTCTCTTTCAGTCACTTCCGAGAGGCTGTTGATGTCGCGGTTGGTGTATTTCGCCCCGATTTCCCACTGCGCCTTTGTGAGGAAGGGATGCACATAGTCGATGCTGGCCTGTAGGTTGCGCATGTTCTGGTCGTTAGTGGTCTTTTGGAAGAGCGTCCACAACGTTTGTTCCATCTGCGCATTGGGGTAAAGCGACTCGGTGATGTCGGAGGCGGAAGTCTCGGCATTGGTGAAATAACGCACGTTGGCCTTCAGGCTGCGACCTTCTCGCACAAATTTCTTGTCGTAGTCCAAAGTGACCTCGTACATGGGTTCATACTCCGCAAAATCCTCAGAGCGAACATCATAGCTTGACGTTCCCAACTGCGGATATTCGTCCAGATACTGCACCACGGGATGGGTTTCCAACTTGCCGTAACGATAGACCAACGCCGCGCTAACAATGTCATTGTCAGTGATATAATAGTCGGCACCCACGCGCACGTTGTGACCCATACGGCGCATTCGGCGCACGGTGGTTTGGTCGGTGAGTTGGGTGAAAATCGTGTCGCCATCGATGAGGTCGAAGCGCTTGGTTTGGTTCACGCCGCCGCCGATGTTGGAGCGGTTGTTGAAGCCATAGCTGCCAAAGAAATTCCAGCGTCTCAAGCGATAGTTTGCCGACAGGCTCGCGCCGTACATCCACGGGTAGCCCGTGCGAATGTTCACCGCGCCATTGAATCCCTGACGTTTGTCCTTTTTCAAGATGATATTGATGATGCCCGCCGAGCCTTCCGCATCGTAACGCACTGAGGGATTGGTGATTACCTCAATCCTTTCAATCATATCGCCCTGCAAGGTGCGCAGTGCATCTTGGGTGCTCATGCCCGACAAACCCGATTCCTTGCCGTCGATGAGGATGCGCACGCCGTCGTCGCCACGAAGACTGACATTACCTTCCACATCCACTGACACGGCAGGGATGTTTTCCAGCACCTCTATGGCGTTGCCGGCGGTGTTGCTCACGTCCTTGCCCACGTTGAACACGCGCTTGTCGAGGGTCATTTCGTAGGTGCTTTTTTCGGCCACCACATTCACCTCGTTCAGCAGTTGATGGTCGGGCGAAAGGCTGATTTTGCCCACATCGACCATGTTTTTCGTTCCATCTAATGTCACATTCTTATGCGCCGTCACAAATCCCATATATTGGAACTCAAGCACATAGCGGCCTTTCTCCAAAGTCAAGGAAAACGCGCCTGATGGCTCGGTGATGCAGCCCGAAACGAAAGTGGAATCTGGCAGGGAGCAGGCTCTCACGGTGGCATATTCCATCGGGTTGCCCGTTGATTTGTCATAAACACCGCCTTTCACCGTAATGGCATCGAAGGAAAGCTGTCAACCACACAAAAGCACCAGTAAAACAAGAAGTTGTCTTTTCATTGAAAGGGATTTTGCTCGTTAAAAGGTGCAAAAATAGGATTTTTTGCCTAAAACCGTGTTGAAATTTTGGGACAAAGTGGAAAAAATTGAAAAGTGCAGTTTTTGAGGGTGAAATTCAAGAAATAAATTGTATTTTTGCCACAACATTCAAATGAATATGTCAAGAGAAGAAAGAAATACGGTTGGGTATGTGGTGGCGCTCATCAGTGAGTTTGCCTCATATTTTGGCATTCAGCCACGACAAGCCTACGCTTATCTAAAACGTTTCAAGGGACTTGAGCATTTGACTGCATATTACGGCGTGTTGCACACACAATCTTTCCCCGATGCCGTCGAAACGATGGCTGAGGTTTGCGCACATAATGGAGGACAACTGAAATGATACTCTTTCATGGTTCCAACATAAAGGTGGCTGTTCCCGACCTTTCCCATTCCAAGCCTTTCAAGGATTTCGGGAAAGGGTTTTATCTTTCTGACAATTACCAACAAGCATGGGAAATGGCTGAGCAGAAAGTCAAGCAAACACGGGAAGGATATCCCTATGTAAGCGAATTTCAATTCGATGAGCGGTTGATGCATTCGGATGAATTGAGCATAAAAACCTTTTCGGATTACAGCGAGGAGTGGGCGAATTTCGTTCTTGACAACCGCGACAAAAACCTTCCGCAACCTGTACATCATTATGACATTGTTTATGGCCCCATTGCGGATGATGGTGTTACTTTCCAATTGCGCCGCTACCAAGGTGGCGTGATCTCGCTTGCCCGACTTGTGGAGGAATTACATTACGCCAAAGGCATTACTTTTCAATACTATTTCGGCACTGAACGTGCACTGCAAAAACTGACCGCCCTATGACAACGAAACTGACTCCAGAGCAAATCCAAATCATGAAAGACGACATTTCGACGGCTCTCATCGGCTATCTGATGGAAGATTTCCATTATTCTTGGCAGGAGGCACTGGATGTCCTCTATACCTCGGAAACCTTTGAGCGTCTGCAAGATAACGAAACAGGATTTTACTACCAAAGCTCTGGATACGTCTATTCGTTCTTGGAAAATGAAGTGAAGAAAGCGGTAGCGTGTTGAACTATCACATCGGATCCACATCCACCTGAACCTGAACGGCCTTGAAATCGGAATTCTGCTGGAACAACCGAATCTGCTCTGCAATCAGCTCCTTGACTTTCTGGGTGTTGTAATCGCGGCGAAACTTCACCATCATCTGCTTGATATACAGATTCTTGACCCTTGAAACGACTGGGTATTCCGGCCCAAGCAGGTCTTGCTTGAAGATAGGAAGAAGCATCGAAGCCAACTCCGCAGCGGCGGGGTTCAGCTTTTGGTAGTCCTTGTGTTTCAGTCGGATAAGGATGAGACGATAGAATGGCGGATAGCCGAACTGCCGCCGGATAACCATCTGTTTCTCATAAAGCCCACGGAAATCGTTGCGCAACACATCCTGAAGCACGGGATGCGCCGGCTCGTAGGTCTGGATGATGACCTTGCCCTGCTTGCCTTTTCTTCCTGCCCTACCCGCCACCTGCGCCATCAGTTGGAAGCTGCGCTCGTGGGCGCGGAAATCGGGGAAGGAAAGCATGTTGTCCGCATTGAGGATGCCCACCACCTTCACCGAGTCAAAATCCAAGCCCTTGGTGACCATCTGCGTGCCCACGAGGATGTTGGTGTCGTGGTCTTGGAAAGCCTCCAAAATACTCTGGTAGTCGTTCTTCGAGCGCGTCGTGTCAAGGTCGAGGCGAGCGACTTTGGCCTCGGGCATGACGAGACTCAAATCCTCCTCAATCTTCTCAGTACCAAAGCCGTGCATTCGGATATTGGTGCTGTGGCACACGGGACATTCGGTCGGGACGGAAGCCGTATAGCCGCAATAATGGCAGCGCAATACGTTTTGGCTTTTGTGGTAAATGAGGCTCACATCGCAATTGATGCACTGCGGCACATGGTGGCACTCGTCGCACTCCAAGCGCAACGAAAAACCGCGCCGGTTCTGGAACAGAATGGCTTGGTTGCGTTCAGCCAAAGTCTCTTGCATCGCGTCGATGAGGGTGCTGCCGAAGTCGGCTTTCATGGTCTTGCGGCGGCGTTCCACGCGCATGTCGCTGAGGATGATTTCGGGCATCTGCACGCCGCCAAAGCGCTCCGTGATTTCCACCAAGCGATAACGCCCGTTCAAGGCATTGTAATAACTCTCGTAAGACGGTGTGGCTGAGCCTAATACGATATTTGCCTTGTGCATGGCGGCCAACACAATGGCGGCATCGCGGGCATTATAGCGCGGCGCAGGGTCGATTTGCTTGAAGCTGCTGTCGTGCTCCTCATCGACGATGACGAGGCCAATGTCGGAATAAGGCAAAAAGATGGCCGAGCGCGAACCGATAATAATCTGATGCTTAGAGGATTGCGTCTGGGCAAAGTCACGCACTTGTTCCAAAACCTCTACCCTTTCGTTGGTGCCGTAACGCGAATGATACACGCCCAACCTGTCGCCGAAATACTCCTTCAAGCGGTTGATAATCTGTGCGGTAAGGGCGATTTCGGGCAACAGATACAACACTTGTTTGCCTTTGTCAATCGCTTCCTTGATGAGTTTTATGTATATCTCAGTCTTGCCCGACGAGGTCACGCCGTGGAGCAAAACGGGCTTGTTTTCCTCAAATCCCGCCTTGATGTCTCCAAATGCTCTTTGCTGTGCCTCAGTGAGTTGTATGTTCTCCACATCGGTTTGCACCTTGAATTCCTTCAGTCGGCTGACCTTTTTCTCATACACCTCGAAAATGCCTTTCTCGGCCATGGTTTTCAGTATCGTGGAGGTCGCGTTAGCCTTTTCCAAAAGGTTTTTCACCAAGATTTCATTGTCGCAGTCGCCGCCAAGGGTGATGAAAGCGAGCAACACCTCCAACTGCTTGTAGGCGCGTTTCTCCAAGCGGCTCATCAATTCTTGCAGTTTGGCCTCGTCTCGAAATTCAGCCGAGAGCCTTGCAAAACGCTCATACTTAGCCTTGTACTTCTCGTTCAACTCCTCCTCCATCACCAAAATACCCTTCTCCATCATCGAATGCACGAGCGGCATCACCTTCTTGAAACCGATGATTTTGCTCACCTCGCTGATGGCGATTTTCGGCTTGATTTGCAAAGCTTCCACAATGAGGTACTCAAAGTCGTTAAGCGACACGGAATCAAGGACATAATCGGGCGAAAGGGCGACTGTCGTCTCGCTGCTGAGTTTCAAGGCGGAAGGCAAGGCGGCCTGCATCACCTCGCCGAGATGACACATGTAGTAGGTCTTCACCCAATCCCAGAACTTCAGTTGTCTTTCATTCACAATCGGCTGGTCGTCAATCAGATCCATCAGGAATTTCACTTCAACGGTTGGCACTTTTTCCGTCAGCCCGACAATCAGCCCCGACATGATTTTGGTCTTGCCAAACTGCACCACCGCCCTTTGCCCAACGCGCACTTGGTCGTTCAGCGCATACGGCACACGATAGGTGAAGGTGCCCGGCACCGGAATCGGCAGCAGGATTTCAGCAAACAAAGTCAAACGTTCAGAAGTCATGGAATTAGTATTTTTTTCACGCAGAAATCGCAGAAATGCAACGCATTCAACGAAGTTAATCCGCAGAATCCACCGACGGCTATCTTTTCGCCGCCTTGCGCTTCACAAAATTCAGCGCATTCTGCGTGTGATAAACAATACATTTCTTTGTTTGAGATTTAATGTGATTTCACGACGGAATATCCAATCAGCTCGTCATAGCCCTTGATGGCGTTGTAGTAATAGAAATAGAGCTTATACTCGTTGTTGGTTTCCCAATGGTTGCCAGCGGTCAGGTCGGTTCTCACCTCGCCGGTTTTCCTATCGACCGTTGCGAACATGAAATTGTAGTAACCTTGCTTGAGCACCATCGAGCAGGTGTAGCCGTGGAGGCGGTAGTCGTAGCGCATTTTGTTGCTCTCGTCAAAACGCCAGTCGTTGAGCGCGCCCATGATGTACAGGTCCTCGTGCGTCAGCGGTGCCTCGCTCTTGTAGAAGAAATTGACGCGGCAATAGTCGGCCTCGGTGAAGTTGTCGAGGTTGTCGTTTTCAACATAAATGAACTTCTCGCCGTGGATGTCCTCGTAGGTAGCGTATGCCTTCCGCGCCCGCGACTCGCAAGTGGCAATGTCGATTTCAAACGACTCGTCTGTCTGGCGAATGTGCGCCAAATTCTCCGACTGGAAATAGAAATTGCTGGTATTGAAACGTCTATATTGGTTTGTCGCCTCGAAAACGGTCTGCGGATGATGTTCAAACGAGAGGTAATCAGGATAGACGTAGGTGGGTTTCAACCCCTCGGCGGCATTGTCCCAACGACCGTTCTGCCGGATGGTCAAATTGCTGAATTGCTGCGTGTTATTCGAGATATAACTGTTCATATTGACCTTCACATTGAGCTGTTGGTGCGTGTCGGTGAGCGCCAAATCATCAGGATAGCGCGGCACGGTGGCGCCCACATGAGCCTTTTCGTCCACCACCATGAAACGGCGAGTGAAATAGCGGTCGTTCATGTCGTCGCCGTAAACAATGAGGAGATAATTGCCCGAAATGAGCGGCACCATGTCGTCTTTCGGGAACTTGAGCTGGTAATTGACGTACTCAATCAGGGTGTTGCGCGAGAAGGCGTAGTCATCGATGCGGTCCGACTCAAAGCCCGATGCGTATTGAATCCGCTGTATGTCAGTGGGTTGCCAATCGTGCGAACAATGGATGAAGGTGTAATTCAACACATCGCCCTGACCGTCGATGATGTCGAACGAAAGCGTCAATCGGCCCATCATATCCTCCAAAGGAACAATCGGGTCGTTGAGTTGGTTGTCGTCGGCATAAAGCAGAACTGTCTGAACCTCAGGCTTGTAGTTGAGGTTACCGCAGGGCAGGTCGAAATTTTGGGCGAACAAGCCCACGCTCATTAAAAACGCCCATATTAATAAGGTGTGTTTTTTCATCGCTGTTGGTATTTGCGGCAAAGGTAATAAAATTTCCTTCAACGCAAATGATTATTCCGGAACATAGATAATCTCGCCGTTTTCCAACTCGTAGGCGATGCCAACACGCTTGCCGCGTTTGCCGTCGGCGTTGTCTTGGCTCTCGGAGGGCGTGTAGCGGTTGATTTGCTGGCCTTCCTTGGTGATGATTTCCATGTTCTCCTTGCCGGGATTTTTCACGATGGTGAAGTCGTCCTGACTGAACATCTCGGTCATGTTGAAACGGCTCACCAAGGCCACCATCAGCGCGAGGGCAAACACCATGGCTACGTCGAACAAGTTACCGACCACGCTCATCGGGTCGTCGTCGTCTTTCTGTCGTAAGAATCTGTTTCTCATGGCTTTTCGTATTTTTCCTTGATGCGGTTGGCGACAAATTCGAGGTCGTTCAGGTCGCGGGCATACCAGCGTTGCTTCGTTTGTCGGGCCACGAAACCCACGGCACTACTGAACAGTCCGACCACGGTGGTGGCGAAGGCGACCTGCATGTTATAGGCCATCGAGGCGATGTCGCCGTTGGCCAACCCGACCAAGGCCGGACCCATCGGGATGAGCGTGCCCATCAGGCCGAGCATGGGACCCATCTTGGCGAGCGTCTTGGGCAACTCCATGTCCTTTTCAGCCTCAAGCTCGAAATCGGAAAGGAGTTTTTCGACGCGCGTCACATCGTCTTTGGCTTCCAACATCCGTTTTATGTAATCCACTGAAAGCGAGCGGTTTTTCTTCGGTAAGGCTTCCGCCAGACTGTCAAGGTTGTCGGGGTTTAGCGCATCAATAACGGGACGAAGCCGCATTTGGTTTTTCCGAAGGTCGAGATACTGCCCGAAGAAACCGCCGACAAGCAGCAGTGCACGGACGAAGAAATAGATCAACAAAAGGATGACAGGCACCAAAAGGCCCGTCGAAATCCAGTAGAGAATGTCTGAGATGTAGTGCATTTTAGTTTTAAGTTGTTCAGTTATTCAGTTGTTTAGTTGTTCAGTTAGTATAGTCCCGTAGGGACGAAGGATATTAGGCAGGCGATGAAGCGCAGCGAAATCCCTGCCACAAAAAATGATACGTTGCAATGAAGCGCAGCAAAATCCCTACCACAACGAAAATTCATGTTTCAATTCGTTTTTCATATTTGTGTCGAATGATTTTCCGTAAGACAAATCCCACAACGGCGAAGGTGAGCGTCATGGCCATCAATCCCGCCAAAGCGTTCCAGCTGACGGAGTCGATGCCCTCGACGGCAGTGCGACCGTTTACAGTGGCCACGATGCCGAGGGCGGCCATCAGCGCATTGAGGAGAAATAGCAGCTCAAGGCGGAGGTCGATTTCGGGAAGCAGTTTGCGCAACATCCAGACGAGCGTTGGAACGAGCAGCAGCACCGCGCCAGCCGACGACCACGCAATCAGCGGGAACGAAACGCCCGGCAGGGTAAAGATGAGTGCCACCAAGAGGCTGAACAGCACGGCAAAAAACAGCAGGCTCGGAAAATAGCGTAATACACTGAGCAACAACTTTTTGCGTTTTGGCAGGTCGGTCTGTTTGCCGCAAGTCGCCTCCACGACACAAAACGCCATCTGCAAGGCCACCTCGATAGTGAGCAGTACGGCGGTGTCGGCCATCAGTGCGGGATTGGCGAGCCAGTCGGCAATCTGCATCTTGCTCTGCTCGATGGCCCAAGGCCACGAGAAACCCACAAAAAGCGCCGCCGCCAAAGCCATGCCTGCCGTCCATCTCCACGACAGGAAGCTCTGTTTCAGCATGAAACTGACACTGACGAGCAGCATCAAGGCAAGTACCACGGTTTGCATTATTCCTCCTCCTGTTTTCTGCGTTTGCGCACCATCAGCACGAGCAATGCCAAGGCCACCGCCACGCCAACGGCCACGGCCACATTGCTCAACATCTTGCGGGTGGTGTTGGCTTCGTCGTTGAGCTGTTCGCGCTTCATCACCATGCCTTTTTGGTCAGCGGTGGTTGAGGTTTCACGGATGCTGTTGATGTTCTTTCTGTACTCCTTGGCCGTGTTGGGGTCGGTTTTCGAGGCGATGAAATCGCGGAGCTTGGCGTTGTCGCACACAAATCCCGAGCACGAGGGCTTGTATTGGTTCACGAGTTCGGTGTGCAGCTGTGCGATGTCGGCCAATTGCTGTTCCGAGGCTTGCCACATTCCCTTGCGGGCGGTTTCCATCATCACGGCGGTCATTTCCTGCAATGCCGCAGGGTTTTGGTTTTCAAAGTATTGGCGCGTGTTCAGCTGGAACTTGTCCTTCACATACACCTCATATACCTCGTCCCACATCTCATTGTCAATGGCCTGTGGTTTCATCACGTTCCAGCCGTAGGTGTTCTGGACAAGTTCGGCGAAGGTGGATGCTGCCGAGGCACCGCCTTCCATCATTTCGCTGATGTAGTTGGGGTTGAAAAGCGTGGCTCGGCTTTCCACACCGATGGCTTCTTTCACTTCCTGCATACGGACGTGGTTTCGGTTGCGGTAGTCGCTGAGGTAGGCGTCGGGGTCTTTGCCGGTGACGTTGCGCACGGCGAGGTTCATGCCGCCCATGAACTCATACACATGGTCGAGGCTGAGTGCGCCCCAAGTGTTGCTCTGTCGGGGCTGCACGACGGCATCGGTGTGGGTGAGCGCGGCCTCGAAAGCGCTTTGTCGCACGCTTTCCCAATGCGCCTCGTCGCCATAAAACGCGCCCATGTTGTTGAGGTAGGTCTCGGCGATTTCCTGTTCCTTCTCCCAACGGTCGCCGGCCTGCACCATGCCTTGGATGCCTGTGCCGTAGCCACCATTCACGCCACCGAACACGCGGAAACGTGACACCTCGCGGGCTTCCTTGGGCGACATGCCTTTTTCGGTGAGCGTCCGCTCCGACTCCCTGACACCTTCGGCCACGAAATTGCCAAAGTCGCCATCGTTGGCATTGGCGGCCATCTCCACGGCACGGTTGATGAGAAACAGGCGCGAGGCGGCGAGGTCGCGGAGCTGTCCGCTGGTTTGCACCACCACGTCGATGCGCGGACGACCTAATTCCTCAGTGGACATCAGGCGGAGGTCGGTGACACGCCCGAAGGCATCGCGGATAGGCTCCACGCCGAGCATATACAGCACTTGCGCAATGGTGGCACCTTCCGTTTCGATGAACTCGCCGCTCCAAAGGGTATAGCTTACCTTGCGCGGCAGGCTGTCGTTGTGGCGTTGTCGATACATGGCAATCGTATTGTCAGCCAACAGTTTACCTTTCTCCCAAGCCGACTCGCTCGGTGTGGCTTCGGCATTGATGCCATAAAGATTTCTGCCCGTGGGCAACACATTGGGATTCACAATCGGGTCGCCGCCGGGCGATGGCGCGATGTAGCCTCCGTTCAAGGCATTGACTATGGAAACGAGTTCGTTTTCAGGACTTTGCTTGAGCAAATCGCGATAACGACCCACATTGCTCACCGTGCGTTCCACTTCCATGATGGCCTCGGCGAAATGCACTTCCTGTTTGTGCGCCGTTTTATCGGCCATCACCTCGCGGGCGTGATCCAACTCGGCTTGCGTGATGTTCGCCAATCGGCACACCAAGGCATCATTGCCCAAATCGGGGTTGGCCAACAGCGACGCGACGATTTTTCGACTGGGTTCGAGGTATCGCGCGTTGAATTGCGACTTGTTCCGTTCGGCATCGGCCACGGCTTTCCCGCGCAACTTGTCCAAAGCCAAGAGGCCGTATGCGATTGGATCGGTGGTCATGGCAAAAACGCTGGTTTCAATGCTTTTGTCGTCGTAGGGAACGCCTAAAATATATGGCCGTCCCGTGATTTTCTCCGTTGAAAGCTCCTCGGCAAAATTGTCGATGCGAACGATTTCATCCTCGGTGTAGGGCCTTGTCAATATGCTGTCAAGCTCAAGGCTGCGATGGATGCCCAATTTTACAGCCAAACGCTTGACTTCCAAAGCGTTCTCTTCTGCGTTTTGACCAGCTTCAAGGGTATGGAAATAAGTTTTGACGGCTTCCGAAAGCTCGCGATACTGGTTTCTCGTTCCGCTTTCCTTGAAGGCTGGCGTGAGGTACGACTGCAACACGGCGTAGGAACGTCGTTTGGCTATCAAGGCTTCGCCCACGTTGCCGATGGTGTAGAGATAAAGGTGTGGCGTGGTGCCGATGAGGCGGTCGGGCCAGTCGTTGGCACAAAGTGCAGCCTGTTTTCGGGGCGTATATTCGAGGCTGCCGTGGGTGCCGAAGTGCATGAGGACATCGGCCCCAAAACCATAGCGCGCCCAAAGATAGGAAGCGATGTAGGTGTGCGGCGGCGCGGCATCCGTGCCGTGCACAATCTTGAAATCGTTGTCGCCCAAACCAGCCATGGGCTGGGGCAACAACGCGACATTGCCGAACTGCAATCGTGCCACGGCGAGGCGACCGTCGGGCGTGGCCATGTACGCGCCGGGAAAATCGCCATACAAGACCTTCACCTCGTCATAGCGTTCAGGGCGCAACGCCTGTTTTACCCAACTTTCATATTGCTGGCGTTCAACAAGTTCCGGATTCCCGTGTTGCATAAATTCTTCAAACGCACCTTCGGCATAAGTGCCCAAAACCGAGCCTTGCTTTTGTATCAGTTGGCCCAGTTCGTCTGCCGTAGTGGGCAGATTCTCAACGTGATAGCCTTCCTTTTTCAGACGTTGCAACAAATTGAAAAGCGAAGGCACCACCTCCATGCCCGAGGCGGCCAAGGCGTTCTGCCCCGGACCTTTGTAATAGTAGATGGCTAACTTTTTCTCGGCGTTGGGCTTGGTTTTCAGCGCGATATGTCGATTAACGGCCTGAACAAAGTCGGCCAAACGGTTGGGTTCCGCAAAGATTTCCTGCAAGCCTTCCGCATTGACGCGATGCGAGAAAACGGCGTATGGCCTGATGGCGCCGTCAATCTCAGGCGTGACGATGCTCTGGCTGAGGAAACCGCCGCTCATGCCCATCTTGTCGGCCTCCCATTCCGCGGTGAGTTGGGGCACATAAACAGTCGTAAACAGCGGAATGTTTTGGCGTTCAAGATAATCGACCATGAAGTCGCCCATGCGCCCGTGCGCCATGTTGATGACGGCGGCAGGCCGCACCGTATCGGCCATCCCACCACGGATGAAGGTGCGCATATTGCTGACATGATAGACCACGTTGCCCGATGCTTCCAACGCTGCGATGAGGGCATTCGGCTCTCCCATCACGCCAGTGAGTATGATACGGGGCGCGTTTTCTTTATACAAACCGTTGTCTTTCAAAAAGTTGTTGTAATCCACAATCGTATTGAAACCCAGCTCCTCCTCGTCGGGATGCTTCGGGTCGAAATGGGAAAGCAGGTCGTGCGAGGCAGCCTTGACAGGCTGCGGCTCTTGCGCGCGGAAACGTTTGCCATCCACCTCAAGGCGGATGAAATTGAGCATGTTACGATAGTTGCTGCGCCCGCCGTTGTTGAGGTAGCGCACAAGCGTATCGGCAGTGGCGGCATCAAGGCTGATGATGTAGTTTGCCGGATTGGTGGCCGCCGTGGTGAGGGTCGGCACTTCCTCTGCAATCTCTTGAAGCAGAGCGCGTTGCTCCTCAGTGAGGCGCAATCCCATGCCATTGACCATCACCATGTCGAACTTGCGCAAGGATTTCAGTTCGTCGAGGCTTATTTCCTTGATTTTGATATAGTTGTTGTCGTTGCTCTTGGCGATTTGCCCCAAAGTGGTAATTTGGTAATTGACGAAAGCCACCTTGGTAGGGCTGCATTTCTTTTGCCAGACGAGAACGGCGGCCAAAACCGCGACTGCCGCCGCGAAAACCCAATACAGTTTCTTTTTCATTTCTTGTTGTTTTTGAAGTATTTATCGATGCCCACCGAAAGGCCGACGGCGAAAGTGGTGCCCGTGGTGGCCGGCGAGTTGCTGTAGTAATATTCGGGGATGTAATTGAACAGGTTATCGACCGTTGTGGTCAGGTTGATGCCGCGTCCAATGCGTTGCAGCACAGAGAGTTTCCAAATCGTGTAGCCCGGATAGGTGACGCACTCGGTTTCGCTCAGGTCGGTGAGCGAAGTGTATTCGTCGCAAGTTACGGCGGAAAGGGCGCGTCCCGTGAGAGCCACGTTGAAGCCGTAGTTTTTCCAACTCTTGCCGTATTCGATGCGTGCCGTGGCGGTGTGGGGTCGTGTGGACGAGGTGTGCAGGTCGCCTTCGTGAAGGTCTTCGTGGGTGAAGATGTACGATAGCCTGGCTTTCAGGCCGCAGTCCCAGCGGGCCGAGGCGCTGAAGTCGAGGCCCGAAATGGTCAGCGGCGACATATTGTCGTATTTCATCCCGTTCAAGGCTTGGTTCCACACGGTGGTGATGCGGTCGGAAACCCTGTTGTGGAAGCCCATCAGCGTGAGGTTGTAATGGTTGTAGGTGTATTCGGCGGCCATGTTGAAGTTGTGGCTGGTTTCGGGTCGCAGATTGGGATTGCCATAAATCATGAAGATGTTGGCCATGTCGAAGCTCATGTACATCTCCTTCAGCGTGGGCGCACGGAAACCGTCGGCGTATGAGGCACGCAGCGCGACCTTGCCGAGCTTGTACATCAGGCCGAGCTTGGGCGAAACATGGTGCAACTTGGCTTGCGAAAAATAGTCGTATCTGACCGCCGTAATCACGCTCAGCCTTTCCGTCGCGTTCCAGTCGAACTGGGCGAAGGCGTCGGCGGTATGTTGGATATGGGCACCGCCGTCGCTGAACTGGTAGCTCATCAGGTAGTCGCGCATGTAGTCTCCGCCCACGGTGAGGGTGCTTTTCTTGCCGAAACTCTGGTTGAAGATGCCGCGCAAGGTGTGTTGCACGTTGCTGTAGGAGCGCACGTCGAAGCCGCTTTGGAGGGCAAGACTGCTCTTGTCGTATTGGTCGAAGGCGTAGGAAAGCATGGCGTTGCTGCTTTCGCTGAGGTCGTATTCGGCTTTCAGGCCGCCGCTGAAGTCGCGGTAGCGGTCGTGCGCGGTCGCCATCGACTCGCGCTCGCGGAAGAAATAGCCGGCACGGGCGGTCAGCTTCATCCTGTGCGTGGGTGCAACCGTGATTTTCTCCTTGAGGCTGAAGGTGTGGTTGCCGTAAATTGTGCCAAAATCACCGTCGTTTTTCATTGCGATGGGGTCGCAGGAGGTGTGCTGGAAGTTGGTGCTGCTACTGAAACGCCCCGTGTTGAAACTCAGCGCAACACAATTGCGCCAGTCATTGTGGCTTCCCCAACGGCTGCCCACGTTGAGCGTCCAAGGTTCCTTGGCCTCGCGGCTGATGAGGTTCACCACGCCACCCACGGCATTGGAGCCATAGAGCGACGAGGCGGCGCCTTTCACGATTTCGATGCGGCCCACGTCGTTGAGGCCGAGGCGGCTGTAATCGACGTTGTCGAGCGTTTCGCCAGCCATGCGCTCGCCATCAACGAGAAAGAGCACCGAATTGCCGCCAAAGCCTTGCATGTTGAGCGACACCTGCTGGTTCATCGAATAAGTGAACTCGATGCCGGGCAACTCGGCTTGGAGCAGGTCTTGCACATTGCCGATGTCGGTAGTCAAAAAGTCCTTGGCCTCGATGACGCGAGTGATGACAGGCACGTCCTTCAGGAGCTTGGGCGTGCGCGTAGCAGTCACCACAACGGTTTCCAGATGATTGACATTCTCCGAAAGCCGGAAATCCGCGACTGAGGTTTTCCCATCAGAAACACTTTGGCTTTCAGTTTGATAGCCCATGCAAGACGCTTCAAGGGTATAGGCTTTCCCGTCGGGGAGAGTCAGTTTGTAGCGACCGTTTTGGTCGGTCACCGCCCCGAGCGAGGCTTTTTCGCTCACGCGCACGGCTGCGCCCGGAATGCCCTGCCCCGTGGTCGCGTCGCTGACGGTGCCTTGCACGGTGCGCTGTGCCATCAGCCCAACGGACATCAGCATAAAAAACAATACGACAAAAATTCTATTCATTTGGTTTACAGAGGATAAATGTATCTTATGGTCACAAAGCCCTTCACGCTGGCCGCGTCCATGAAGTCGGTGAAAAGCAGGGCGGCGAAGGTGCCGTCGTCGAGGCGAAGCACATACACCTTGCCCGAGAGGGTATAGATAGGCGGCATGGTGCTGGTGTCCACATTGATCCATCGCGAAAGCACCTTATTAATGTGGGTGTCGTGGTAGCCGAGATAACCGTCCATCATGGTGGACATGTCCACGACGACGCGCCCCGAGGTGTCGGCCACGAAAACGCCCTCGCCATAATGCCCGTTGGCGATTAAAGCCTCCATCGTGAGGAACTCCGTTTCGCGGGCCTCGCCGCCGTTGGTCTGCACGTCGTAGCGGTGCAGGGCGAAATCCCACCGGCGCGGCTCAGGCTCCCCGTTCACCATGTTGGCTGTGTCGATGCAACGGTCCTTCAGGTTGATGTAGGTCCATCGCTCGTAGTCGCGTGTATCGATATAAATGATGCCGCTGCCGTCGGCCTCGTTCACCTGCTTGAAGCCAAAGGGCGAAGTGGCCTCCACTTCATCATAGAGGCCACTGAAGATGCCGTTGCATGAGGTCATGACGAGCGCCATGACCCAAAGCCCAAGTGCTTTCTTCATGCCGTCTTCGGATTAGTTTCCGACAAAGGTAAAGTTGATGCTCATCGGCATGGCACCGGGCTTGAGCGCATAGTTGAGCGTCAGTTGGCCGTTGTTCACTTCGCCGGTAAGGGTGCCAACATAGTTGGTGGTGCCCACGGTTTGGCTGATTTCAGTCTCGGCGAGGGTGAACACCTTGTTGTCCGACGTGCTGACGGCGATTCCCGACAGGGTGAACTCCGGAATGCTCATCATGCCTTCGCCAATGGCGGGCAGCACGATACTGATTTTGTCGTCGCTTTCCCCCTTCAATTCGACGGAGGCTTCAACATCGGTCATTTCACCTACGCCGTAGCTCAACGTGCCGACGTAGGTCTTGGCCACGCTTTGGGCAGGTTTTTGGGTTTCTTTCGTGCAGCTTGCGAAGCCGAACATCACGATGGCCAAAGCCATCATTAATAAGGTCTTAACGTTTTTCATTTTGTTGAAGATTTAATTAGGTTAAAAAGGTTAAATGTTTCGGCTGCAAAATTACAGCAGCCCCCAACGCCGGATTATCCCCAAAAAAGGGTATTTTTCGGTCGGGAAATCCCAACAAACGAGTATGAAAAACGGTGTATTGCATGACTGTCGTGGTACAACTACAATAAACGCCGACTTCTCGGATTTCAGGCATGGTAACATGCACTAAAACCGAGAAGTCAGCGTTGTAAAGGACTCTAAAGAGCGTGCTTAGAGTTGTTCGACGATGCGGCGTTGCACATCGGCAAACTCTTCCGTAGTAAGATGGACATGCTCTTTCTTGAAGTCCATGTCGCTCTCTTGCGTGATGGGGATGAGGTGGATGTGCGCATGTGGCACTTCGAGCCCGATAACGGCCACGCCGATGCGCTTGCAGGGCACGGCTTTCTCGATGGCCTGAGCCACTTTCTTGGCGAAGACCATCATGGCACCGATTTCGTCGTCTTCGAGGTTGAAGATATAGTCCTCCTCTCGCTTGGGCACAACCAAGGTGTGTCCTTTCGACAGGGGATTGATGTCGAGGAAAGCGAAGAAACGCTCGTCTTCGGCGATTTTGTAGCAGGGGATCTCACCTTGGATGATTCTGGAGAATATGGTAGCCATGTTCGACGGTATTAGCGGGTGATTTCCATGATTTCGAAATTCACTTTTCCGGCGGGCACCTGTATCTCAGCCACGTCGCCCACTTGTTTGCCCAGCAGGCCTTGGCCGATGGGCGAGTTGATGGAGAGTTTTCCTTCCTTGAAGTTGGCTTCCTTCTCGGGCACGATGGCGTAAGTCATCAGCATTCCCGATTTGATGTTCTTGATCTTGACTGTGGAATAGAGCAGTACCTTTGAGTTGTCCATCTTCGACTCATCGAGGATGCGGGCGTTAAAGATAAGGTCTTGCAGTTCGGCGATTTTTGCTTCAAGCAGACCTTGTGCCTCTTTGGCTGCGTCATATTCGGCATTCTCCGAAAGGTCTCCCTTGTCGCGGGCTTCTTGGATGGCTTGCACGATGCGCGGACGTTCGCGAAGAGTCAGCTCGTCGAGTTCGTCCTTCAGTTTCTGTAACCCCTCAGGGGTAAAGTATTTGATTTCTGACATGACATTGGTTTTACTCAAAAAAAAAGGTCAAAAAAGGAGACCCTTACCGAAATAAGGGTCTTCCTTTGGTTTGCGAGTGCAAAAGTACGAATAATTTCTTAATCTGATGCCAGATTTAGAAAAATATTCTTGCACCGACACTGTGGGTGCCGTTGAAGACGTAAGTGTCTCTGTAGGAATAGTCCACAGCGAACTTCATGCCGTTTTCCTTCTTCGACAGCGGCACTTGCACCGAGACACCTGCGCTGAGGCCTCTGTTGATGTTCATGCATTCGTCGTTGTCGAGAGCTCCGCCTTTCGCCCAGATACCATTCTCATAGGTATAGCCGGCGCGCAGCATGAACACGTCCTTGAAGCCATATTCCATACCTAAGGTGAATTGGTCGTTGGTGAAGGAGTTGGAGCAGAAGTTGCCGGCAAGCGTCAGGCGGCTGGTCTCGCCGAGCATCCAGTCGTAGGCGGCGGCGATGCTCAGTTGCGTGGGCAACTCAAAGTCGTCGACGCGCTGCACCATCGTGAACTGCTGGTTACTGTTGCTGTCCATGAACACGCGGAGCGAGATACCGTCGCCCGAGAACTTCATGGTGGGGCCGATGTTCTTCAACGTAATGCCGAAGTGCACATTGTCATAAGGGCCAGTGACATACTGGATGCCAGCGTCCAAAGCCACGCCAACGCCACCCATGTCCTTGATGGACTCGCTGATGATTTTCAGGTTGAAGCCGCCGCTGATGCTGTTGGAGAACGCCTTGGCGAACGACAGGTTGATGTTCATCAGGTTGGGTTTGTATGTGCCGAGGGTACCCGGGTCGGGGTTCTGCACCGTGGTGATCGGAATCTCACCGATGCTGAATGTCATGAGCGACAGGCCCAGCACGCTCGACTCGCCCACGCGGGCCAAGAGGCCGAACGAGGAGATGCGCGTGTCGTTGCCAATGCCTTGTAGCCAGGTAGTGTGGGTGAAGTTCACGTCAAGGGTGCTGCAGGATGAGATGCCTGCGACATTGCCGTAGATGGCTTCCACGCCACGGATGAACGACATGCCGGCATTGCCCCAGCCCGACGAAGCGGCCCAGGGATTAATCAACAACTCAGCTGCGCCTGCTTGGCCCGAACGGTCTTTATTACCTGCAAATGCTTGAGGAGTACTTAATCCCAAAAGGATTACGAAACTCAATACGATATATCCAAATGATTTCTTCATGATGATAATTTATTTACGGTTAGCAATTACATTTGTTTAGAATGTGTTCAGGTCAACTTTACGCATAGCACCGAAGAACTTGATGACACGCTCGCTGCCACTGGTCAGGTCTTTGATGTGGATCAGGTAGAAACCGCTGGCCACGGGCGTATTGGCGAAGTTGGTGAGGTCCCAATCGATGTTCGGGCTGTCGTTGTCCTTGCGGAATTGACGCACCTTAGTGCCGCTCATCGTGTAGATGGAGACGATGCACTTTTGGGGCAGGTTGGTGATTTTCACCTTGTTGGTTAGTGCGTTGCCTTCGTATGCGTCATAGGCATAGTACGGGTTGGGCACCACCGTAACGAGGTTAAGGTCACTCTCCGTCTTTTCAGGATCGTTGAGGGTCGGGTTCCAGCCTTCAATTGAGAACTGATACTTCGGATTCAGGTTGTTAATCATCAGGTCTTGGTTGGCGGTCTGCATTTCGTAGCCATAGCCAGGGCCATAAGGCTTGGCGAGACGGATGCGGATGCGGCAGGCGTTGTCCTCAGGCAGCCATTCCATGCCTTCGATACCCATCGGCATACCAACCCATTGGATTAACTTATAGAAGTTCTTGTTCATGGTCTTGGCGGCACCGACGTTGGTCATTTGCTCGATGAAATGGAAGGTGTTGTACAGCAGTTGGCCGCCGTCGTAAGCGTAGTTCTTCACTTGTTTCCAGGGAGAAGAGTTAGGCATGACGATGGAGTCCATACGCCAGATGTAGACGAAGTGCTTGCCACCGAAGACTGGCTCGCCGTCGGCACCACGGAAGATGGCCGGGTCGCCCATTTGCATATAGCCGCTGTTGTCTTCTGCCGTGACCTTTTGCAGCTTGGCAGGGTTGAAGATCATGTCGCGACCGTTCATGTCGGCCAGATAGGAGTCTTCACCGTAGGCCACATTCAGGCGAGCGCCAGACTCCACGTCGATGACATAGCCCGGGAACCAGCCCATACCCGTTTCACCGATGAAGGCCGGGTTGTTCGGGTCGGTCGGGTCGGGATTGATGCCAAGGTCGGCGCAAGTCTTGCCGTCTTGGTTGATGGAGGCGTGTTTGCGCAGGAAGAAGCGGTCGGCACCACCTTCGTTCAGGTTCTTGTCCATACCCATCTCGATGACGGGGCAACGACTCCATTTCGACTTGTCGGCGGTCAGCACGATGTCGAGGCTGGAGCACTGCTTAAAGGATTCCTCAAAACGCGAGGCGGGGTCATAGAGAGGTCCGGGATTCTTGCTCTCACCTTGTCCTGAGAAGGTGGTCAGCAAAGCAGGTGCCCAGGTGCGGTTGGCGAGCTTCTCGAAGTTCTCACTCGGGTCCCAAGGCTTGCTGTCGCCCTTGCTGGTCTTCTTCGACGACATGGCATAGTCGTTGTTCGTGGCGTTGTCCATGTCGACATACGTACCAGAACGAATCCAGTTCAGGAACGACTCGGGGATGTCAACGTCCTTGATACCGTCGAGCCAAGGCTCACCGGGTTTCTCAAACTCGATTGACGAGGTGATCACACCGTTGTTGGGAGCAATCACATACTCATAGGGGTGATAGTCTTCCGGGCCAACACCGTCAGGTTCAACATCGTTAAAGAACGTACCCACATAGACACGACCGATGTCGTAGGTCTGGCTCACGTTGATGGAGATACCGCGGTCGATGAACATCTGCTCGTTGGTGTAGATGGTAGTGGTATCGCTCACGATAGGATTGACGCCTTCTTCTTCAGGCTCGTCCAAGTCTTTCAGATACCAGCGGTTCACCAAACGTGCGGCGGAGTCGCCGAAAACCTCGATGTCGCCAGTGATGTTGTGGGTGTACTGCTCGGTCATTTCGCCGAACCACAGTTCATAGCGGTGCGACTTGACGTTCAGCGGGTCGATGATCTTGACATCGATGGGACCGTAGCCAGCTTCATACTTAGGATGATAGGCAATCGGGTAGTTGGGATTACCGAAGCGGTTGGTCGAATCGTTAGCCATGGGCTTGCTCATGATTTCATCGATGGTCTCTTGTGTCAGTTCGAGTTCGTTGCCGCCGTTGCCGACACCGACCAAACGGGTGATGGCGGGCTTGTCGCCATAGCTGGCGTTCAGCACCGTACCGTTGACGATCTTGTGAGGCACTGCGGAATAGACCTGGATGTTCTTTCTTCCTTCGAGATAGGGTTTCTTCTGACCAAGCAGACCTGAGGCGTCGTCTTGCGAGTAGGGCAGGTAGTTGTTGTAGGCGTAGGCCACGGCCATGAAGTAGTAAGTCTTATGGTTGACGAGGTTCGGGTTGTCGCCCATGGCAAACTTGTCTTCCGTGATGACGAAACTGTGGGTGATGCCGGCATCGCCGCCATTCACTTTCAGCTTCGGCACGTTGGCTTGCAGCGATTCGTCATACTCATAGTTCAAGAGGCGTCCCACGTTGTTGCGGATGTCGCATTGGAACACGAGACGAGCCTTGTCGGTGTTGCTCAATTCGTCAGCACCTACTTCAGCGTTGGCCAACTGATACACCTTATAACCTTCGAAGCGGTACTCTCTGTCGCACTCCATCTCGATGGAATGGTTGCTAACAGGGACGAGGAAGATGGTATCATTACCATTCTCAAGGGTAGCGTGAATCGAGTCGTAAACGACTTCGACTTCAGTAACGATGGAAGTTGGAATCTCAGGATCAACTTCGACGTAACCTTCCTTATAGTTGTTGGAGATAGCGGTATTCGACAGATAGATGATCAGCTCTTGGTCGAGCTCGCGGATGGTCAGGTCAGGAGCGTTGGGGCCGTCGATGACCTTGAAGCAGTTGTCGAACAAGGCTTGGCACTTGTCGTCGACTATGCGCAGCAGCTCAACGGAAGCCCAGGCGCCACCAGAGGTAGCACGAGCCCACGGCACACCGAAGGTGATGTAGTTCACAGCACCAGGTTCCAGGGTGAAGGGGCCAGCCGACTGCATGAAACGACGGTCGTTGGGAGCGTTTTGGCACTGCTCTTCAGACCAGTAGAGACCATCGGTATTGTAGCCGCCATTGGGGGGTGTGCCGCCTGTACCCCAGTTCCACGGGTCAGAGTCGCCAGGGAACATGAAGTCGCACTCGGGACCCACCACGTCGCTGCCCGTGAAGGCGTTGCCGCCGTAGCGCATCTTGGCGCCGTTCTTCCAGATACCACGCAGGTAGTTGTAGTATTGGGGAGCGGTTTGTGGGTCACCATTATCAGCTGAACTGTTGTTGTGATACACAAAACGGCGCATACCGAAACGTTCGTCGTCGATGATGCCGTTGCCGAAATTCACGCCATTGATGCTTTCGTCAACCATTTGCAAAGCGGTAGTCGAGTCATTGACATAGATGGAGTCTCCCGAGATAGGATCAACATGGTCAAAAACTTGCTGGAAGGTGAACTTAGGATTGTCGATTCCGTCAGGATCCATATAGGGTCCTTGGAAGAAGTCGATACCGATCGCAGGAGGCTGGGCGCCATAGGCTTCGGGTTCACCGCTACCGTCGACGGCGGAGCCGTTGTAACCATAGCCGAGACCACGAGCCACGTCGCAACCTACATAGTCGTCCCAGCCGTAGCCGAGGTCGACGTCGGTCCAGGGCGAGAAGTAGGTGCCCGTCAAGGTGTAGGTCGAACGGTTGATGATTTCGTAGCTATAGAACGTCATGTTGTTGATTTCGTCGTTCGTGGCGAAAGCGAAGGCTTGGGCACGGACTTCGATACCGATGGCTTGTCCGCCCGACTCGGTGTGCGAAGCACCTTTGTCGTTGAAGATCCACCAGAGGGTTTGGTCGCCTTTCAGCACTTGGTCGGCGAGGATGGAGCCGCGCATGGTGCCGAAGATTTCCTCTTCCATTGTCGGGATCTTGGTGTGGCAGAGTTCGTTGTTGATGTCGTAGTAGGGATAGTCGCCGTTTTCAGGACGATACTCACCGTCGCCGTCGGCATCATAGAAGGGAGCCAAATAGTAGGCGATACCATCTGGATCCTCGTCGGAACGTGTGGCAGGCCAGTTCTTGATAATCGAAGGAATGTCGGTCGTGTTGCCGTTTTGGTAGTCGCTAAGGAACTGGTCCACTTCGGCACGGGTAATCTTGAAGATCTTGTCCCAGCGGGCACAAGTCTCCGGAATGATGGAGGCCATGCCGTCGACAGTCAGAGGGCCAGTGTAGTAGTCGTTACCGACCTGACGGAAACGCAGGGCGGCACACTTCAACTGGTTATTGACGTCGACACCAGCGATCCACAATGAACCAGCGAACAGGGATGTGGCTGATCCGTTGGCAGGGATGAAGTACTTGGGGCCAGTACCTGAAGGCAGGTCCCACCACATGTCGCCACCAGAGTTGATACGCGTTCTAACGTTGTTGATGTCAAGCCATTCGAACGATGACGAAGGCGTACATCCGGCTGCGGTCTGAGCACGATGGCTTTTGCCCGTCTGCTCATACTTGTACATCTCAGCCTTTCCAGGAATCACAGCGCCAACCATGATCAGCGCCGCAAGCAAAATTCGGAATATATTCTTCATAATACTAATAATTTTTCGTTATGAATCTCTTGCATTTTAGAAGTTGAAGCTCATACCGAGTCTGATGTGACGAGGCATCGAGTAGTTGCCGCCTGCGTTGACATACAGGGAATACATCTGGATGAATGCCTGCGGGTCGATCTGGCTATTGATCTCACGCTGCCATTCGGGAGCCGAGAGGTAGCCGTCGTCATCGGGGTTACCCGTGGCGTTGTACACGCCAACGATGTTCTTGGAGTTGAGCAGGTTCAGCACTTGCAGGTAGACGTTCACGTAGGCTTCGCGGCCTTTCTTGCCTTGCTCCTTGTCGCCACCCATGGTGAAGTTGAAGTCCTTGTCGACGCGGAGGTCGAAGCGGAACGAGGCGGGGATGCGCGAACCGTTGTAGGTGCCTTGCAACAGGTTGTTGCCGCCCGAAATCGGGGAGCTGACCGCACGCGAGGCGGTGAAGGGCGTGCCCGAACCACCATTGACCGTCAGGGCGAAACCGGTGTTCGACAGCAGCTGGACGTCCTTACCGTTCTTGCGATGCCAGACAGGACCATCATAGTTCTTACCGTCAGCATAACGGTAGTCGAGGGTCAGGTTGAAAGCGTGACGACGGTCGGCGTTGGTCGGGAAGGTGGACCTCAGGTTAGGTACGCCAGCGGCGATCAAGGCGGAGGCGGTGGAGCTCGACGAACCCGTCATGTCGGCATACTGCAACGTGTAGCTGGCACGGATACGGGCGTTCTTGGTTCTACGCATGTCGTAACTGGCAGTCAAACCCTTGACGGTACCGAAGTCGAGGTTGCTGAAGGAGTTGTAAGCCTTCGGGAAAGCACCATTGAAACGGTACATCTGAATCATGTTACGCAGCTCGTGGTAGTAACCCGAAATGGTCATCGAAGAGGTGTTGGTCACTTTCTGCGTGAAACCAAGTTCATATTCGATGGTCTGAGCGGGTTTCAGGTTGGGGTTGGCAATATCGTCGGAGAGTTCGTTGAAGCGATAGTAATACAGCGGGCTGCAGTAGAAGGCACTGGAAGGACGCTGGGTCATCACATCGTAGTGGGCGAAGAACAAGGCCTCGTCGGAAATCGGGAACGAGAAAGCGATACGCGGCATGATGCTCCAGGCGGGATCGTAGTCCTTGAAGGAGTTGATGTCGACATTACGTTTGTCCATGTCAACATAGTCATCCTTAATCCATGGCGAAACACCTGTACCCATATCAAGAACGCTCGGGTCGGCGATTTCGGTACCAAGCTCATTGTACCAAGTATTGCCATCGCGATAACCCACAATGGCGGTCTTCTCGGTCAACTTGTTGACATAAACAGCATAGTCTTTGCCGATGTTGTCCGGAACATCAACCCAAGTCTGGGCATCTTCCAGCCAAATGCGGCCATCTTTAATCAGGTCGCCAACGGTGTGGTAGTCATAGAGAATGTAGGGGTCTTTCAGCACGTCTTGGTTGGCATCGAAGCGGTCGACACGGACACCGATGTTGAAGATCAGGTCCTTGAAGGCGAACTTGTCTTGGATGTAACCAGCCATGTAGATGGGCTGTTGGGCACCGATCGGGCGGGTGAAGACACCCTCGTCGTCAGTGTCGTTGAAGAAGTTGGTCAGCGAGGGACGCTCGGTCAGACCATACTTTCTGTGACCGTCGTAGGTGTAACCATAATAGTAGACCGAGAAGTTGCCGTTACGGGTGAGTTCGTCGGCGCCGAACATGCTCATGTCGAGGCCGCCGTCGACCTTACCGGTCTTCAGGTTACCGTTGACGTCATAATATTGAACGGTGTTGTTGTCGAAATCGTAGGTGTCGATGAGGATCCACTCCTTACCGTCAACAGCCAGACCCATGGCTTTACGCAGGCGGGCGTCGAAGGTGTACTGCATGTCGGCGTCATACAATCTGTGGTACATGACCGTGTCGGCGAAGCCGTCGTAACTGGTCGCATAAGGATTGTTGAGGTCGAGCTCTCTGATGTGGTAGTTGACATAGTCACGCATCAGGGTCCAGTAGTTGTAGTTGTATGAAGTATTGACATACGACATCTGGCTGTTGTTCTGTTGCTCATACTGGAAGCCCAACTTGATATCGTGCGAGTTGTCGCCGCGGCCGAGAGTCAACGAACCATTGACGTTGACGGCGATTTGGTCGTTGACGACCTTGCCGTAGTAGGTCTGGATGGTGCCAGGCACTGAAAAGATGCCATAGACACGGTTGGGCGACATGCCGTTGATCAGACCATTGTTCAGGATGATGTTGGAGAGGTTGTTGTAGTAACCTTCAGCACCATACTCTCTATACAGGTCGAAGTAGTTGCTGGCGTAGATGGCCAGGTTGGGGTTGTAGTCGGCCGGGGTGAACTCGACGTTGGTGTCGTAGTAGTTGTTCAGCACCCAAACGTTGCTGAGCGACTTGTACTGGCCGTCGACGAGCACCGAGTCGATGCTGCCCTGCAGGAAGTAGTAGTTGGGCTCGCGGGTAGTCTTGAACTTACCAAGGTAGCCATAGGTGAAGATGTTGTCCCACAGGTCGGGGTCGCCCGACTGGCTCGTGTAGCGCGAGTAGTCAGCCTGGAAGCTATAGTACACGTTGGAGACCAGCGAGGTGCTTTCGGGGTCTGACGGGAAGCGCTGGCTGAAGCGGACGTAGCCACGATAGGTGCCCGACTTCGACAGGTAGTTCTTTTCGGTGTTGAAGAAATACTGGCCTCTTCCGTTGGCGTAGTGTCCACTCGAGCGCACCATCGAACCGCCGAAGGTGAGGTTGGTGTTCTTGCCCGTCTTCACGTCGATCTTTCCGGTAAGGTTGATGCTCTGGTTGGTCGTATTGTTGAGGAACCTGGTGTCGAAGAGGTTGTCCTTGCGCGTGTAGGCGGCAGTTTGGTTGGAGCCGGTGCCGAGGCCCGAGAGGGTCAGCGGGGTTTCTGTGATGGTTTTCATCCACTCGTCATTGGCTTGCCAGTAGCCCACGGCAGAGGAATAGCCGTACTTGTTGCGCGTGGCGTCAAAAGCGAGGAAGAAGCCGAGGAGTGCGTCTCTCTCTTCTTGGCCTTCGGCGTTGGTTCTCTTCACCGTCAACAGCGGGCCTTGGAGGCTACCGCCGAGACGACCGTGGCCGTAGCCGTCGATCGAATACTCGGCTTCGATGCCACCACCCCATTGACGGCTGGGGCCCTTGGTGGTCATGTTGATGATACCACCCATGGCGTCACCGTACATGGCGGGGGTACCACCCAAGATGACGTCCACCTGGTCGATGGCGCTTTGGGGCACGCTCGAACTACCGATGACCTTCACGCCGTCGATGTAGTAGACAGCGCCTTCACGCGAGCCACGGATGGAGCCGACTTCACCGTCTTGCGAGAACACGCCACCGACGCTGGCGGCGACGCCTTCAGCCGAACGGACCGGCAACTTCGCGATTTCTTCTGAGGTGATGGTGGCGCCTTGTGTCGTGTTGTCCGCCGAAATCAGAGGAATTTCGTAATCGATGACCACGACTTCGTCAATCTTGATTGCGCCGCTCGTCATCTTGATGGGGTAGAAGGTGATCTTGTTGGCCGGAATGACGATGTTTTTCACAACAAACGCATTGTAGCCGATACAGCTCGCCTTGAGGTCATACGTTCCCGGAGGAATCGGGTTGATGTCGTAGTTACCGTCGAAATCCGAGGAGCCGCCAGCCACTTGCGATCCGCCTTTTTCAACAATGACGTTGGCAAATGGTACGCCTTCTCCTGTTTCATCGGTAATCTTTCCTTTGAGTCTTCCTTGCGACTGAGCCATGGTCATCGTGCAGGTGGCCAGGACGATGGCAAGGGTCATGAGTAAATTTTTAAACATACCTTGTAATTTTATGTAATACTACTTTATTTAGTGCATTAAAAGTCGTCAAAATTACAACCTTATTTGAAAGTACGCAAGAAAAAATGTGCATTTTCGGCGTTTTTTTTTCAACAAAAAAAAACCGCCTCGTTTATGGTTTTGATTTTCAGTTGTTTGTGAAGAAACCATTTGGGGACGATTATTTTCCTCTTCAAACACGTTTTTTCGGGGCAAAACCCATTTTTGGTCTCATACCTTATTAATTAATGTCACGTGGCCGACGCTCGGAAATCAGAAGAAGGGGTTGCTTCGCTTTTGGCGACGCATACGCTCGGCATGTCGCTTGTCCTTCTTGATCATCCGCTTTGTCTTCTTGGCTTGGCGCTTGTAGTGGGCAGTCTTGGCCTTGTCGTATTTCTTGGCGGAGGCCTTCTCCTGGCGCTCCATCTGGCGCTCGGCCTTACGAATCGCTCTCGACGACTTTGAGGAGGCACAACCGCTGACAAGCAGCAGCAACGCCATCAGGAAGACTATGGGTTGGGTGCGTTTCTTCATAATGTCTTTCTTTTGCGTGCAAAAATAACATTTTTCCCGTAATGGGATACGATTTTTGGAAAAACAGCGTTTCTTTGTCGTTATGAGACTCACGAAACTACACCTATTAATATTAATGGTGCTTCCGCCTTTCCTGCACGGATGCCGTTCTTTCCCCGAGAACCCCGTCAGGCCTGTCTTGCCGGCCAACATCACCATCTACCCCAACACCTTGCAGTACCAGGAACTGAACTTCGTCAGCGGATGGCTCTACCTGACGCCCGACGTTGAGAGCACCAGTCGTGGCATCATCGTTTACCGGCTCAACGACTACGAGTTTTTAGCCTACGACCGCATCCCACCCAACGACCCCAACGCCTGCACAGACAGCCAAGGCAACACCACACGCCTTGTGGTGGAATTCCCCTACGTGGTCGACCATTGCAACAACGCCTACTACAACATCCTCAACGGGCAAATCATCATCAACGAAGACTTCGACATGACACCCAACTTCCCCACCGACGGCACCACGATATATCCCTTGGTGCAATACCATACGATGTACGATGGCAGCAAATTGGTTATCTCCAACTAATAAAAACCATATTATCTTGTTTATTACCAATAAATTGCAACCAATTTGTTGATACTTGTTGAAAAACTGGAGACGGTTTTTCTTGCCCATTCTTTGGACTATGGCTACTTTTGCAGTGTAATCGTAATACTACTGAATTTGGTGCATCACAATGTACGCGGCGGCGTATAACGGCAAGGCTCGTCCCATAAGGGCGGGCCTTAGTCGTCCTCCATGATATGGCTCTGCCGATCGATGGATGCCTGATGCACGGCCTCAAACACCTTATTAATTAATATAGGCGACAGCCCCAACTCACGGCCAGTGTCCATAAGCCCGTCAAGGACCTGCTTCCAACGGTCCATCTGCACCACCGTGACGTTATGCTCTTTCTTGTATTCGCCTATCTGTGCACTCACATCCATGCGGCGGGCCAACAGTTGCAACAACTCAGCGTCAATGTCGTCGATTTCGCCACGCAACTTCGCGAGGTCGCGCTCCGTGTTGCCTGAGTTCTTGGAACGGAAGGTCAGGTTGGAGAGCAATTGCTTCAGTTCTTCGGGTGTGATTTGCTGCTTGGCGTCGGTCAGTGCTTCGTCGGGATTAATGTGGCATTCGATCATTAATCCATCAGTGGCGAGGTCGAGAGCCTTTTGCGCCGTGGCTTGCAGCAAGTCGCGGTTGCCGCAGATGTGGCTCACGTCGGTGATGAGCGGGACATTCAGTCTTTGCGTCAATTCAATCGGGATTTCCCACATGGGGAAGTTGCGATACGGCGACTCCTTATAATACGCGAAGCCGCGATGGATGGCCGCTAACTGCTTCACGCCTGCCTTTTGGAAGCGTTCAAACGCGCCAAGCCAGAGGTTCAAGTCGGGCGAGACGGGATTCTTGATGAAGACGGGAACATCCACACCTATCAATGCATCGGCCAGCTGCTGCACCGAGAACGGATTGACGACCGTGCGGGCACCTATCCACAGCGCATCGACATCGTATTTCAGAGCCAATTCAACATGTTCTGGGGTGGCAACTTCAGTTGCCGTGGGCAATCCAGTTTCGCGCTTCGCCTCGCGAAGCCACTTCAAGCCTTCCTCTCCCCTGCCCTCGAAGGCCTCAGGGCGGGTGCGGGGCTTCCAGATGCCGCCTCGGAGCATCGTCACTTCTGGGATTTGCGCCAAGGCGCGGGCTGTGGCGAGGATTTGTGACTCGCTTTCTATGCTACAGGGGCCGGCTAGGATTAGGGGAGTATCGCTGGAGGTGAAGGCAGGGGTTGCGCTTCGCTTCACCGCCTGCTTAGTATCCTGCGCCCCTACGGGGCTATGGGGAGCGGTCGTATTGCTATTGGCAGGGGTTAAAACCACCTGCTTAATATCCTTCGTCCCTACGGGACTACTGAAACCATTTTTCTCCAAGACACGGAATGATGCCGCATTGGACTCATATACCTTTGCCACAATTCTATCCAACGACAATTCATTAAACGCAATCCTGCAAATTCGGGACACGGCTTCCGTTGCAATGCCTCTCGACCAATACTCGGTGAGCAACATATATCCGATTTCGCCCTCGATAGCGTTCTCCGCATTGCGTTCAACCGAAATGCTCCCGATGATTTTTCCATCCACAACGATGGCACGGAAAATCCCGTTTTTCCCTTCGTTCAACTGAACCATATTGAGCCACCAATCAGCATCGGCATTAGTATATGGATTTGGCAAACGGTTAGATAAATAAGTTCTGTCAACGGCATTGCACAAAGCAATTAATTCGGCTTTGTCGTCATTTGTCCAGTATTTCAGTATTATATTCATTTTCAACTTATTCTACTCGGTGTTACAAAGTCCCGTAGGGACGACGGATAATAGGCAGGCGGTGGAATGCAATGAAACCCCTGCCGACAAACGAAACCACCATTCCGCTGAACCCCGTAGGGGTGACAGGATGCCGACCATTCAATCACAAAATGCATAATATTCATCATAATCAATTCCATACGCTTTCAACGTCTCTCCATATTCCTCACGATAAGTTTTGGTTCTATGGCGTTCAGCCTGCGTAAGTATATATTTCGTCGTCCGTTCCATCAATGAAGGACTGACACTGAACGCCCCATACCCCTCTTGCCATTGGAAAAACTCATAATACTCATCCACCGTCTTCAACCATTTGCTGCTTTTCGCCTTGATATTGCGCACAAAATCCGACAATGCAACCGCTTTCGGCAATGTCGTCAAAATATGAATATGGTCGGCCACACCACCTATAGCAAACGGAATTGCACCTTCATCACGGATAATGCCACCAATGTATTGAAACACACGCTCCAAATCCTCATCACGCATGATGATGCCTGTGCTTTTCGTGCGGAAAACGATGTGGGTGTTCAATTGTGTGTATGTGTTAGCCATAATGATTGCAAAAGTACAACATTTTCAAACCGACATTGCATTTTTTCCGTTACTTTGCACATTATTCATTGACGAAAAAGAAAATCATCATACAATGAAAAGAGTAGAAATCAAGCAAGCCTTGCAGATGCAAACTTGCACTCCACATCTGACTTGCCGCTTCTTTCGAAATCCTTTACCAAAATCCAAAATTGAATAACATATCAATAAACAAGTTTAGAAGGAATAAACCTATCAATCACCACATAACCATTTGAAATATGATAGATTATACACCATTTCTTATTCATAATGAGCATCCGTCTGGCTTCAGGATGAATTCCTTTTACAGACTTCTTCCTACTTATCGGAAAACAATCGGCACAATAAGCCAAACGCTTAATTTGTTCAATTACTCTTTCCTTATATTTCAATCCTGATTCCAATCGATATAACGAAGCAATGTAGGCTACAACTTCATCCAAATCGTTCAAAGCTTCAAGGCTTACGATTAACTTATAGCTTTGCATATTGCTCCCTCAACTTCCTGTCAAAAACCTCGGAAAAATCTTCAAAAGACACATATCCTTCTGGAATTGAATCCTTTGTACGAGCATCCTTCATTACCCGCTTGGTTTCAAATGGCACTTGTGCCGAACTTGAGGAAAATGTTTGCGCTTTCATAATTATATCAATTGACCTGCAAATATACATCTTTTTTCGGTTAATGATTGCATTTTTTTTCGTTACTTTGCACATTATTTCATTAGCGAAAAAAGAAAAACATCATACAATGAAAAGAGTAGAAATCAAGCAAGCCTTGCAGATGCAAGCCTCTGACAATGAGATTACTGTGATGGGCTGGGTGCGCAACAAGCGCGGCAGCAAGAACGTGGCCTTCATCGCCTTGAACGACGGCTCCACCATCAACAACCTGCAACTGGTCATCGACCTGAACGTCATCCCGGAAGAAAACCTGGCCTTGATGCACGCCGGCGCGTCGCTGTGGGCCAAGGGTGTGTTGGTCGCCTCGATGGGCAGCGGGCAGGCCGTGGAACTTTCGGTGAAGGAAATCGGGCTGTTCGGCCCTGCCAACCCCGACGAATACCCGCTGCAACCCAAGAAACATTCCTTGGAGTTCTTGCGTGACATCGCCCACCTGCGCTTCCGCACCAACACTTTCGGTGCGGTGATGCGTCTGCGTCACGCCATGGTGTTTGCCATCCATAAGTTCTTCACCGAGAGGGGCTTCTACAATATCCACACGCCGCTCATCACCGCCTCCGACTGCGAAGGCGCCGGCGAAATGTTCCAAGTGACCACCTTGGACTTGAACAACCCGCCTCGCGACGAGCAGGGCAACATCGACTTCAAGCAGGACTTCTTCGGCAAGTCGACCAACCTCACCGTTTCAGGTCAGTTGGAGGGCGAGTTGGCGGCCACGGCCTTGGGCAAGATTTACACCTTCGGCCCCACTTTCCGCGCCGAAAACTCCAACACCACGCGCCATTTGGCCGAGTTCTGGATGATTGAGCCTGAGATGGCCTTCTACGACATCACCGACAACATGGATCTCGCCGAGGAGATGCTCAAATACTTGATCCAGTATGCTTTGGACAACAACATGGACGACCTCCAATTCCTCAGCAAGCGCCTCCAAGACGAAGAAAAGGGCAAGAAAGAGGAAGAGAAGTCGATGGAACTCATCAGCAAACTGCATTTCGTTTTAGAGCATGAGTTTGTCCGCCTGACCTACACCGAGGCCATCGACATTTTGCGCAACTCCAATTATAACAAGAAAGGCAAGTTCCAATATCCCGTGAACGGCTGGGGCGTTGATTTGCAGTCGGAGCACGAGCGTTACCTCGTCGAGAAACACTTCAAGAAACCCGTCATCCTGACCGACTACCCGAAGGAAATCAAGGCTTTCTACATGAAGCAGAACGAAGACGGCAAGACCGTCCGCGCCATGGACGTGCTTTTCCCGGGCATCGGTGAGATCATCGGCGGAAGCGAGCGCGAGACCGACCTCGACAAGCTCCTCACCCGCATGAACGAAGTCGGCATCCCCGAGGAATCCATGAACTGGTATCTCGACAGCCGCCGTTTCGGTTCCGTGCCGCATTCTGGCTACGGCCTCGGCTTCGAGCGCCTGCTGCTCTTCCTGACAGGCATGGGCAACATCCGCGACGTGATTCCGTTCCCGAGAACACCTAAGAACTGTTTGTACTAATCAGTTGTTCAGTTGTTCAGTTATTCAGTTGTTCAGTTTTGGACGACGTTTAACTAAACAACTGAACAACTCCAAACTGACAACTGAATGAACAACCAACGATTGACTCAAACCCAGCGGCAAGAACTGAAACTGTCGCCGCAGCAGATCCAACTGATGAAGCTGTTGCAACTGCCCATCATGGAACTCGAGCAACGCATCAAGGAAGAGATGGAAATCAACCCTGCCTTGGAAGAATCGCATGAGCACGATGACTATGAGGACAACGAGCCAACCGTTGAAGACACCGACAACGGCGAGAACGACGACTATAACGACGAGGAAACCCATTTCGACAAGGACGAGGAATTCGACATCAACGACTACCTTCCCGAAGAGGACTTGGACGACTATTCCTACAAGTTGCAAGCCAACAACTACAGCAACGACGACGACCCTTACGAAACTCCCATCATCAATGAAGAGACCTTCCAGGACTATCTAAACCAGCAACTTGCGTATCATGACTTGTCGGACGAACAACTCCAAATTGGGCAATACATCATCGGCAACCTTGACGACAACGGCTACCTCAACCGGCCTGTGCCGAACATCGTGGACGACCTGCTTTTCACCATGAACCTCTCCACCACGGAGAAGGAAGTGGAAAACGTGCTTCACATCGTGCAACAGCTTGACCCTCCGGGAATTGCCGCCCGCGACCTTCAGGAATGCCTTATGATACAGTTGCGGCGTCTCCAAGAAGAGAGCCTATACAACGACTATCGGCTTTCCATCACCATCGTCAGGGACTTCTTCGAAGAGTTCACCAAGAAACACTACGACAAAATCGGGAAGAAACTGGAAGTCAGCAACCGCGAGTTGAAAGCCGCCTTGGACGAGATCCTGAAACTCAACCCGAAGCCTGCCGACGCCTCCAGTTCGGGCACCAAGAACATCCACTACATCACGCCCGACTTCTTCGTCTTCGTCAGAGACGGCCACGTGGAACTCTCATTGGACGGCCGCAACACGCCAGAACTGCACATCAGCAAGCAATACCTCAAGATGCTGGAGGAGTTCTCGAACAGCAAAGACTCGCGCAACAAACAGGAAGCCGTGCAGTTCGTCAAACAGAAGATCGACGCGGCCAAGTGGTTCATTGATGCCATCAACCAACGGCAGAACACGCTGTTTGTCACCATGAAAGCCATCGTCGACATCCAAGAGGAGTATTTCCTCACGGGTGACGAGACCAAACTCAAGCCCATGATCCTCAAGGACGTGGCCGAGAAAGTCGGCTTGGACATCTCCACCATCTCGCGTGTGGCCAACAGCAAATACGTGCAGACACCCTACGGCACCACCCTCCTGAAGTTCTTCTTCAGCGAAGGCATCACCAACGACGAAGGCAACGAAGTGTCGACCCGCGAAATCAAGAAAATCCTTAAAGACGCCGTCGACAACGAAAACAAGGCCAACCCTATGACCGACGAAGCGATCATGCTGGTGCTCAAGGAGAAAGGCTACCCCATCGCACGCCGAACGGTGGCCAAATACAGGGAACAACTGGGCATCCCCGTAGGCAGGATGAGGAAAAAGATTTGATTCTGAAAGGATTGCAAATCCCCAACTCGACACGGTCGGATTACAAATCCGACCGAACCCTTTGCGGAACTATAATAATATGGTGAAAACCCCGTTGATTAGTTGTGAAAGCGAACCTCTATACAAACAAGAAACGCTGGAAGTGGGCCTTGGCCATCATAGCCCTGCTCATCATAGGCGCATCGTTGTGGTACACCAACCACCTCGTGAAGTCGTTGGCCGAGCAAGAGTCGCGGCAGGTGAAGATGTGGGCCGCCACCATGGAGCAACATGCCGTCATGATGAGTTCGACGGAAGAGTTCTTCAACAAGGTGAGCGAACAGGAGCAGTTGCGTGTCGACCTGCTGGCCAACGCCTACCGTCGCCTCATCGACATCACAAGCAACGAGAACACCGCCGTCTACTTAGACATTATCCGCAACAACATCAGCATCCCGCTGGTGCTCACCGACGGGAAAGGCAACATCCTTTCGTCGAACAACCTGCCGCCCGAACAAGAAGGGAAAACGACATTTGACGACGAGATGAAGGAAGCCTACTCCAAGTTCGCGCCCATCAAAATCGACCCTGGCTACGGCATCGTGCAGTGGCTGTATTACAACGAATCGCTGAACTACACCGAACTGAAGGCCGTGCTGGAAGGCATGATCGACCACTTCATGGACGAAATCACCCTCAACTCGATGGGGGTGCCCGTCATCATCACCAACGAAGACCAGACACAGATCCTCAGCTTCGGAAACCTCGACTCGCTTATGATGCAAGACACTAACTACGTCAAGCAACAGCTGGCCATCATGTGCGACGAGAACACCCCACTGCAAATCGAGTTCATGAACAAAGGCAAGGCCACCATCTTCTACCGCACCACCGACTTAGTGCAACAGATGCGCTACTACCCTGTCATCCAGTTCGTCATCTTCGCCTTGTTTCTGCTCATCGCCTACCTGCTCTTCAGCTATGCGCGCCGTTCAGAGCAGAACCAGGTGTGGGCCGGCATGGCCAAGGAAACCGCCCACCAATTAGGCACACCCCTCTCCTCGCTGATGGGCTGGATAGAACTGCTGAAGATGCAAGACGAGCCTTTCGTGGGCACCTACGAGATGGAGAAAGACATCGAGCGCCTGCAAATCGTCACCGACCGTTTCTCGAAAATCGGCTCCGTGCCTACGCCCGAGCCTACCGACATCAACTACCTCATCCGCGACACGATGGACTACCTGCAAAAGCGGTTCTCCAAGAAATTCGAGTTTGAGGTCAACCTGCTCGAAGGCGAACTGATCATGCCCTTGATACCGTCGCTGTTCCGCTGGGTGCTGGAGAACCTGACCAAGAACTCCATCGACGCCATGGGCGACCACGGCAAGGTGACCCTCGACCTCATCGACGACGGCGACCATATCCATCTGGACCTGAGCGACACGGGCAAAGGCATCCCGAAGTCACAGATCAAGCAGGTGTTCAACCCTGGCTTCACGAGCAAGAAACGCGGCTGGGGCCTCGGCCTCTCGTTAGCCAAGCGCATCATCGAGGACTACCACAAGGGGAAGATCTTCGTCAAGTCCTCCGTAGTGGGCGAAGGGACAACCTTCCGAATCACCTTACGGAAGTAACAAAAAAAATCCCCCGGCGTTCAGTTCATCAGTTCATTGCCGAGGGATTTTTTGTAGGGTTTGCCGCGCTCATTTCTTGAGCACGTCGAAATAATAGAAATACGACAGGCTTGACGTGCCACTGTAAATATAGTGATGGCCTTGCAGGCGAATCTTGCCATCCATTTTTGAGATGTTGGCAATCACCGTGCTCTCATTGGGCGGGTACTTGCCATATCCGTAATCGTACGACATCCTGATAACGGAATCATTCTCATTCTGGAAAGGTGCGCCTTTAAAATGGACATTGTGTCCCTCATTAGGGCATGAGAGCCTGAAATCCACGGAATTCTTTCCATCACTGGTAATGGTAATGACCGCATCATCGCAGAGATAAGTGTACTCATCCGCTTCCAAGCCGTCAAAAGCGTCGGCGGCATTGGAGAAAGTGTACTCCCCAACGATGTCCTTGATCGTGTAACCTTTCTTTTCCTTGCTGCAGGACACTGTCATGAAGCCCAAAAAGACCAGTAGTCCGATAAGACATATCTTTTTCATGGCACTGATTATTTCACCACAAAGCGCTGCGTGGCGCAGCCGCCTTCGCGGTCATAGACTTTCATGACATACAAGCCCGACGACAAGGCGCTCACGTCCATCTTGTCGCGCAGGCTCTCCATCATCTTCTGACCCGTCAGGCTATAGATCTCAACTTTTTGGAAACCATCGGCTTCAATGTGTATCTCGTCCCGTGCAGGCACGGGGTAAACCAAGAAGTTGAAGGTTTGTGCGTTTTCGTTGACGGCAGTGAGGTCGGCATACTCTACGTCAACAAGATAGCCATAGTATTCGTTGCTCTTTTCGCCATTGTCGAAGACCATCTCGATGTCGCCATCTGCTGCTTCCCAACTGCTGCCGTCAAAAGCGAAGCATTCACCATGCTTGGCGTTTCCGTCATCGTCGTATTCGTAAGCGAAAAGAAGGTTGTCGACCCAAGCCGATCCATCCCATTGCTTCACGGTCTTCCTCGTGAACACATCGCCTTCAAAGATATAGTTCGTCAATTCATCGTTCTCCCAATCGGTGCCGGTCCAACTCTGGTCAAGGATTTCCTCGACTTTCTCATCGAAACTGAGGGTCGCCACTTGTCTTCCCTCGTTTTGCCATGCGCCGCCTTGCATGTATTGCATGACCAGTTCGATGGTGTTTCCGACGCGGGTAAAGGTGTAGAGTTCGTTCGACGACCAGTTGTTACCATTCCAAGTCCAATAGAGGATGGTATAGTCGTCGCCGTTGTAATTATACACCGCTTTCTCTTCGTTCACCCATTCACCTTCTTCAAAGTATTGGATGATGACCTCGCTCACCATTTCGTCCTCATAGGCATAGTTGGCTCTTGCCACGTCCAGCCAATCTTGGCCATCGAAATCCTTAACAAGCATATTGAGAACGTTCCCTGCGAAATCGTACTCATAACACATCATTTCATAAGCCTGCCATGTTTCGTCCCCATAGACTTCGTAGACTTCAGTGGTGAGATAGTAATCGTACTCGTCGTATTCATAGTTGACGCGATACATGTCGCCATAGGTATCCTCGAAACAGGCCTTATGCGGAGCCATGTCGTTTCTGTTGCGAAGGCCGTAATGCTCAAGCATGGATGCCTTCCCTATGGATTTCAGGTTGATTTTCTTTTGGGCCAAGCCCACATTTCCAAACGCCATCACGAAGACGGCCAGTGTAACAATAATTCTTTTCATCGTTGCAGGTATTTAATCTTTAATGACATCGAAATAATAATAGGTACCATTGTCGGGTATGGTGTCTATGCCTCCGTTTCCATAAGAGACAATCTTATAAATATTGACCGCAGCAAAACCATGCATGCGCACCTGTTGTTTTGCATTCTTGAGCACATAGCCCGTCAAGTTGTAGGCCCTCAGTTTCCCGTTGCCATAGGGTTTGTAGCCGCTCGACATGTGCACCATGAAGTCGTCGCTGTTGGGCGAAGGCACCCCTGTGAACGTGCGGTTGAAGCTGTGGCTCGGGCAGTTGATGTTGAGTTCGACTTGGCTCCCCGAATATCGGGTGACGCTGATTTCGGCATTGTCGCAGGCATAGCGTCCCCCTTCGCCATCGATGCCATCGAAGGCATCCGCCACGTTGGAGTATGAGTAAGTCCCGATGATGTCGTCGTTGGTGTAGCCGTAGTAGTTCTCCCATTCCGTTGTCTTGTTCTCATTGCACGAGGCAAGGGAAAGGCCCAATAAGCAAATCAGGGCCAAAAGTCTGCAGTTTTTCATGTTGTTAATTATTTGATGATTAGTTTTTCTGTTTCAATGACTTGACCGTCGCTGCCGAGGCGCAGCACGGTGCAGCATCCTTTGGGCAGGTCGTCTGTGGCGATGTCCACACCCTGTGCTTGGCGGTATCCTATGCGTCGCAGTTCCTTGCCTTCGGGGCTCAGGATGCGAACCTGTCCGTCGCCTTTCTCGCCCCAAGTCACGCTGACACGGTTTTCGGCGGGGTTGGGATAGAGTTGCATGGAATTGCCTTTGCCATGGTATTCTTCCATGCCCAAGGCCTGCTTGTCCCACACAGCGATGGCATACTCGCCGGAGGGGAAGTCCTCCACGACGAGGCGTCCTCGCCGCCAGGTGCTTCCAGGATAGACCGTATGGGCCATTTCGTGCCAAGCCTCTGAAGCATCGCGGCGATAGAGCAAGGTGGTCGAGTCGTTCTCGGAATGGATGATGTCGTTCTCCGACGTGTTGGTGTAGTCGAACGCGCCCACCAGATTGGCCTCGCCGAAGTCGTATCGGTTGATGGTCCAGAAGTGCTTGGTCGACATGGTGAGGTTGGGGATCAGCGGGTCGTCGTAAGGCCCCACGAGATGGTTCTCTACGGCCACAAAGACCGAGTCGCCTATCGACATCGGCTCGATGCGGAAGTTGGCGTAACTTTGTGTCGATGTGGTCTTCAGCATGAAGTTCTTCTGTGTCTTGCCGTCGAGCCAACCGTTGTAGAAGTCGCCGACCATGCCGACAGGTTCAAAGCCAAGAGAAACCGTCGCCTCATATTGCAAGCCATTCCATACGACCCTCTCGGTATCCAACTGGAAATCGGGGCCGATGAAAGTCAGTTCGTAGGCATTGTGTTGTCCGATGTGCGTGTCGCCAATATGCTGGTAACGGTGTTCCACCGTTACGTCATACCATTCGTCGACCTGTTCCACCGACTTGATGGTCGCATAAAGGTGCGGCATACCGCTCGAATAGACGTAGGTATCGAAAAAGCCGTGCATGTCGATGCCCGTGTATTGTGTCAGGGCTTTGCACAACTGTTCGGAGGTGGCTGCCTGATAGGCGTATTCATCGAAATATTGGCGCATCCCGTATAAGAAACTCTCGCGTCCCATGTAGTTCATCATCGTGTTGACGATGACCGCGCCGCGATCATAGACCGCGTCGCCATCGTAGGTCATGTCCAAGGGCATGTTGTTGAGCGGGATCCAGTTGCTTTCGTTGTTGCACCATCCGCTGATGCTGTTGACCAAGGCAGACATCATGTCCTGGAACGCTTGCTCGCCATAGACCCCTGAGCGATAGAACTTGCCCCAGAACTGGGCGAAGCCTTCGTTGAGCCACATGTCGCCCGCCGATTCACAGGTCACCAGGTTGCCCGACCACATGTGAGACAGTTCGTGGGCGAGATACTCCTCATAGGAAGTGTTGCCGCTGATGACGCTGGTGGCCAAGGCGATGTTGTCAGTGTGTTCCATGCAGCCTTTGCTTGTGCTGATGTAGCCGATGCGGTTGAAGGGATAGGGGCCGAGGTGCTCTTCGAAGAACGCCACAATCTCGTGGATGTTGGCGAAGGTGGCCTCCACGCGACCGCTCAGGCTCGGTGTGGTGTAGACCTCGATCGGGATGTCGCGCTCGATGCCGTGGTAGACGTCTTGCCAAAGGACGAAGTCGCCGACGGCGAAGGAGATGTGGTAGGTGGCAATCTCCTGCGGTGTTTCCCAATGCCATGTGGAAGTGCCGTCGCCGTTGTCGATGGTCTCAATGTGGTTGCCGCCGCAGATGGCTTTCTTGTCGTTGGTCGCAGTGATGAAAAGGTCATACGTGGCCTTATCAGTGAAGTTGTCCACACAAGGAAACCAAGTCTTGCCGAGGTTGTGCGGCTGACTCTCGAAGCCCACACCGAGGTTGTAGACGTAGTCGCTGCCCCACCATTCCACGCCGCCCCAGGCCTCGCCGAAGGTTGAGCCTTGATAGGAGATGTATAAAGTCATCGTCGAGCCGGTTGGAGCTGGTATATCAAGAACAATGACCAGCAAGTCGCCTTCTTGGCTGAAATGGTTCACACTATAGCCGTCGCTGGACACATAAGTAACGTTAAGGCTTTTCAGCTCCAATACGAAAGTGTCGGTTGGGGCTGTTGTGGTGACAGTGACGTATGCATAACCCATAAGGGTACGGCTCGTGAAATCGAAATCCGAGAGGTGGATTTCATAGTGCGTCACGTCGATGTTTTCGCCCGCGGTTTGGGCTTTGATGGCCACGAACGGCAATGTTATCAATAAGGATAGGAGGAGGAATGTCTTTTTCATTTCCATCAATAATTAAATCGGTTGGTAGAGACGCGATTAGTCACGTCTCCACATGAATTTGCATTTATTCTAGGACTTGTATAAATCGGTTCTGTTTGTATCACGTTGCTCTCGTGCAAGGCGCGGTCGAGGATATGGATCTCGAACCTGACCGTGTCGTTGGGCGAGAAGGGGTTTTGCACCGTGAGTTTGTATTCCATCGTGCCGCTGATGGCCTTGGGGTCTTCCGAGTCGCGCAGGCGCTTGAAGCGGGCGTTGAAGGTCACCGTGTCGTAGAGCACGAGTGTGTCGGCGGGATGCGCAGGCACATGCGGGCTCAGCAAAGGGGTCTTCACGAACACGCCGTTCTCGCATTTCAGGTAGTCTATGACCATATTATAGTAATAGGTGTCGTTGAATCCGAAGGGCGGCAACGTGTCGCCGTCGTCGAGACCCAGGTCGCCGTCGCCGTCGGTATACGAGAACGAGACGACACCTTCGCCGCTGAAGGTGCTGTCGGCGTTGAAAAGATAGGTGAAGCCTTGGTATTCAATCCTAGGCTCAACAGGATATTCCACCGGCTTATGGCAAGAGCACAATATCAAAAGCAGCGCTATAAAACCATGTATTATGACACGGGGCACGGGACTGCGGAACGCGGGACAAGAGCCATAGCCTCGTGTCTCTTGTCTCGAAGTCTCGCATCCCAAATACAAGTTATTCTTCCTCATATACCAAACCGTCGTTTGAGGCGGTAAAAATACGAATTTTTTTGGAAATGGGGACACTATTTATCAAGAGTTGTTTTCTTTGAATATCAGCCTTTTACCCAACATTCCTCAAAAAAACCTGTGGAAAAGTGTGGAAAAATGTTGACATATTCGCATTTTTTGTATCTTTGCAGCGTGAATTGGCACGAAAAATGCCGTCACGGAAACGAGCAAACCATCCAAAAGATGCCGAGTTTGTATATCATATCAGGCTGTAACGGAGCGGGAAAAACCACCGCCTCACTGACGGTGTTGCCCGAGACGCTGCAATGCAAGGAGTTCGTCAACTGCGACGAAATCGCCAAGGGTCTCTCGCCACTCAACCCCGACGGTGCCAAGGTTGCCGCCGGTCGCCTGATGCTCTCGCGCATCAAGAAACTCATCGCTGACAAAGAAGACTTTGCCATCGAAACCACCTTGGCCGCAAAATCCTACCACGCACTCATCAAGAAAGCCCGCGAAGAAGGCTACAAGGCCAGCCTGATTTATTTCTGGCTGCAAAGCCCCGACCTGGCCATCAAGCGCGTGGCGGAGCGCGTGAAGCACGGCGGCCATCATGTGGACGACAGCATCATCCGCAGGCGCTACCGTGCGGGCATCAAGAACCTTTTCAACCTTTACTGCCCCGTCGTTGACTATTTCCTGTTCATCGACAACAGCATCATGCCCTCCGAGGTGATCGCCGAAGGAAACATCAAATCCATCAAGTTCTACAACGAAGAAAAATTCAAAAAAATCAGACAATATGACAACAGTAACAGTGAATGCCAAGAAGAATGAAGTTTCGTCCTTCACCAAGAAACTGATGAGCGGCCTCGACCTCTCGATGCAACGCCTGCTCACGATGCGTTGCCGCCACAACGGTTCCTTCTGCTTCTGCGACGCCAACGGCAACATCTACACCGTAAAGGCCAAGGAAGTCAGAGCCATGATGGAGCAGGAATAACCCTTCCGACATCACATAAAACTCTACCACGATTTGCAGCCGCCGTTGCGAATCGTGGTTTTTTGTGAAGTTCTATCTGAGAATGTAACTAATAGATTTATCTATGTCCTTTTTTTGACCATCTATATTTCCCTCACAATCAGCCTCGCCAATGTGATGTCCTATGGAATCAAACACTTCATAATGCTCTTTATTGTCTTTATGGAAAAAATCATAATACCAATATCTACCTGTGTCCTTTTCCCTATATATTCGTTGTTTCGTCCAAAAATAACAAGTCTTTTCAAACCTTGTTACATCATTAATAGTAAATGACCTTCTTGATATTTCTGAATTACACCATTCTATAAAAATGTTTACAGGATTGAAATATGGTATTTTGGATAAGATAGGTAATTCTTGATAATGTGGAGCGTCCTTTATCATTGGAACGATATTACGAGGCCATTTATCCTGAAACAAAAACGAAACAATAACAGTATTCTCATCCTCATCCTTTATCAGTTTTTCCGTGGCAGACCTGAAAAGAAAATCATTTTTTGGAATAATACTATTTGCATTCCATTGATAATAAGAACAATCTGATTTATACAATGGTTGTGTTGAAACATTTATCGCATTCTTTCTCAATAAGTATAATAATTGTTCCTTTAGCCTATGTAAATACACCTCGCTACATAATTGTTCTGCCTTATTGCAAAATACATCAATGTTGTTAGAATCATAGAAAAACTTAAAGCAATCATTTGGAATTATTGATTTTATTAGTGCCAAATCTTCTGAAATACTCGAATAATTATTGTAGTCCTCTCCCAATGCAAGTATTTCATCATCACTTTCAGGAAACAATAAAAATATATTCAGTTGTTCCATAGCATTAAAAACCAAGCAAATAACTTAAATCTTTCTCCGTCTGGTCAAAGAAGCCTTCGGGCTGAACATCAATCTTTCCATCACCAATAATATTGATAGGAGTTACTTCTGTAGTCTGTGTAACATCGTCTTTTTTGCAATTAATCAACTGAACATTATTACGATCCACTCCTTTATCATCATTTTCAAATTGTTTTGTGGCAACCAAGATACCATTAATTATATGATCGCTATGTGTCTCAACAATAATTTGAGCACCCATCTGGGCGGTTCTTGCTATTAATTTTGCCAATTCAGACTGACCATGAGGATGCAAATGTATTTCGGGATTTTCAATTATGATTAGACTATTGGCAGAAGCCGTAAGTAATGCCACTATTATTGGCAAAGCATAACTCAACCCATATCCGACATTCGTCGCATTAAACTCGTCAGACGATACGAAATCATTGGGCCTATTAAAGGAATATTTCAAAACAAAGGCTTTACCTTCTCTTTGTGGAATAACGTTTACCCCTTTACTAATAATATTCTCCCATGCAGAAACCTGTTCTATCAAATCAAGAGATTTCGTTTCATTATGTTTTAATTCTTCCTTTATCGTCCAATTCTTTTCTTTACCATAGTGATACAAATAATGCGGAACCAAATCACATAAACCAAGTTCGCTTGACAATTGTTTCTTTATTTCAACTGCACTTGTGTTAAGTGGATATGACTCTCTTGGTGACCACCTTGAAGCACTTATATATTGAAAGTCGTTTGAAAAGATGGAAGGAACGACATCATCAATCACAACATTATTGTCATTGGCAGGAATCATATCCTGAAAACTGCTATTACTTCTTTGAGAAAACTCCCAATTATACAATCTGTCATTCTCTACAATACCCATTTTTACGGTATCTTCATCAGCATATTTACACAAAGCATCGGTGATTAATCCAACATTACACAAATCGCCTTGCAACTGTAATCCATTTTTCAATTCGCCTTTCAAATAACTCTGTCTCAACAACAAAAGCATTTGAATAATAGATGATTTACCACTACTATTTTGGCCTGTCAATACACTCAAGTTTTTAAGATTCAAAGTAGTGCGTTTATGAATCTTATAGTTTTCGATATACAAACTCGTAATCATATATATATTCTTTCTTCAATAGTTTCTTCTACAATTCGCTTCAATTCAGAAAACCTTCTAATAACGCTATCTTTTTGACCTGTTCCAGAAGAAATAGCATATCTGAACTTTTCATCGTTATTCAACTGAATAAACTTATGCTTAAAAACACTTCTTTTATTTTTATTGACAAGCAATTGCAATTGAGAATCTGACATTTTTGCATAGATTACACTTTGCACTTCAAACAAAGCCTTATTAATTGGCTTTCTTCTATCATACACATTTGTACGTTTTCTAAATGCATCATCGCCAAACAATTCTATTGCAGTTTGCATGGATTTTATAAAACGAGATTTCATCTCCACACGTTCAATATCAGTTAATAACTTTATCTTACCCATCCCTTTGTTCATAAAACTATCCAAATCAGGCTGATAAGAGGTATAGTTTTGGAGATAGAATGAAACATACCTCGTAATAAAATCCCTATCTTCCATCCTCTCGGTCTTGATAATATGACAGGTGGCCTCTTTGAATTCTTTCAAATCCGCCAATTCTGCTACAAAATCCGCAGGAATACCCTGATTCATAGCATGTCTTATTTCTTGAGGAGTAAGTATTAATCCTCCAGTGTTAATACGTTTGAAAATATTAAACTTAACTTCTTCTGGCGTACCTTTTTCAACAACATAGACCGTAATAGGAGTTTGAGAAATACGACGTTGTAATTCACGAGGTAAATCTTCATAAGATTTACCATTAAACTGGGTTAAAAACTCAAGGTTTTCTAATGAAAATGATTTTTCTACAATAAAATGATTAAAAGCACTGCATCTTTGTAGTCCGTCAATTACTTGCCATATAGTCTTACGTTTCTCTATATCTTCTTCGTGCTCAATTATTTCATCAAAATAGAATGCTGGTAATGGCAACCTCAACAATACGGATTCTATCAATCTACTTTGTTGGGTTTTATCCCATAAATCACTTTTGCGTTGAAATGCCGTTTTAAAATTTACTTCATCGTGTTCAATTTTGTCAATCAATTCACCAAGAGTAAACGGGTCTCTTCTTATCCTAATTAAATTAGGATCAAAAGGAACTGTAATAGGGTCATTACCAATTATTTCTTCCTCAATTTTGTTTTCTTCACTATCATTACTGCTACCAATGCTGTTCATCATCATTTATTATTTATTCAGCAAAAGTAATCAATTTTATTATTGACAATCCATTTCCGCAAGAAATTTCCTACTTTTGCCCAACAAAAGCTTTTTCCTATGAAAAAATTTGTCTTTTTGATGTTTTTTTTACACCTCGCAAGCCTTTCTTTCGCCCAAACCAACGACCAACAACCCGAAACCGACCCCGTCATCACCAATCGCATCAGCGAATGGCAGGACTTGAAATTCGGCTTCATGATGCACTGGGGCATCTACGCCCAATGGGAAGTGGTGGAATCATGGTCCATCTGCAACGAGCCTTGGATCAACCGAGACGGCGCGGACTATTACCAATACAAGACTGATTACCAAAATCTTAACAAGACCTTTAACCCCAAAAACTTCGACCCGACGAAATGGGCCGAGGCCGCCAAAGGCGCAGGCATGAAGTATGTCGTTTTCACCACGAAGCACCACGACGGCTTCTGCATGTTCGACACCAAAGAGACCACCTACTCCACCGTCGATGCAAACTGTCCGTTCTCGAAGAACCCGAAAGCCGACGTCACGGGCGCTGTGGTCGATGCCTTCCGCGACAAGGGCTTCTGGACCGGCCTCTATTTCTCCAAACCCGACTGGCATTGCGACGACTATTGGGCGCACGAATGGGCCACCCCCGACCGCAACGTGAACTACGACCCGAGCGTTCATCCTGAGCGTTTCGAGAAATACAAACAATTCACCCACAGACAGATACGCGAACTCACCCACAACTACGGCGACATCGACATCCTCTGGCTCGATGGCGGCTGGGTGCGCCCCGAATGGAGCGTGAACGACGAAACCCGCCCATGGCTCGGCTGCCAAGGCTATATTCAGGACATCGACATGCCAACTGTAGCTGAAATCGCCCGCGAGAACAACCCCGACCTCATCATCGTGGACCGCTCCGTGGGCGGCAAGTACGAGAACTACCAAACGCCTGAGCAACAAGTTCCCGACTCGCTCCTACCCTATCCTTGGGAAACCTGCATGTCGATGGGCAACTCGTGGTCGTATGTCTCGACAGACCAATACAAAAGCACCAACAAACTCATCCACCTTTTGTGCGACATCGTGGCCAAAGGCGGCAATTTCCTCCTCAATGTTGGTCCCGATGCCGACGGCAACCTGCCCGACACTGCCCTGCTCCGCATGAAGGAAATCGGCGACTGGATGAAAATCAACGGCGAAGCCATTTACGGCACGAGGCCGATTTATCCTTTCTGCTACGGCAAGTTCCGCTTCACGCAAAAGGGCGACAAGGTTTATGCCATTTTCCTCCTTGACGAACAAGAAAGCCCCGTGCCCAACTTGTATTGGTTCGATTCCAAGGGAATGCCCGAATTAAAGACAGGAAAAATCAAGATTTTGGGGAGCAACAAAACAGCCACTTTGAGCCTCAAAAGCGGTTCAAAAGATTTAGACTATTACAGCCCCACCTATCAAATCGAAATCCCAAACGATTATCTGTTCGAGATGCCTCACGCGGTGGTGTTTGAGATGCGCCGTGGCAAAGCGGTGATTACTTCTCAACGATATTGACAAACGTTCCGTACAACACGATAATCTGCTGCTAAGTCCTTCAAAAAATGACTTAGCAGCAGGTTATCGAGCATTTTTTGTAGATTTTATGCTGTTAAGTCCAAAAATTTTCGACTTAGCAGCAGAAAATCGAAAAAAAAGTCGTTTCTTTGCAGCATTGAACGAAAAAACGACATTATCATGCTGATCGGACGCAACAAGGAAAGAGAGGAACTGCTCGGGCTTTTGGACAAGGACGAGTCGCAATTCTGCGCCGTTTACGGGCGGCGGCGCGTGGGCAAGACCTACCTCATCAAGGAAACCTTTGAAAGCCACTTCGCTTTTTACCACACGGGCGTGGCCAATGCCCCGAAAAAAGAGCAATTGACTGAGTTTCGCGAGTCGCTGCGCAAGGCCGGACTGAAACGCTGCAAGATGCCGCGCACTTGGTTTGAGGCTTTCCATCTCCTTGAAGCCCTTTTGGAGCAATCGACCGACAGGAAAAAAGTGGTCTTCTTGGATGAACTCCCTTGGATGGACACGCCCAAGTCGCAGTTTGTCAGCGCATTGGAACACTTTTGGAACGGCTGGGCCAACATGCGCAACGACATCGTCCTCATCGTTTGCGGCAGTGCCACCTCGTGGATCATCAAGAAAATCATCCGCGACCACGGCGGGTTGCACAACCGCCTGACCGACCAAGTCTATCTGCGGCCTTTCAGCCTCGGCGAATGCGAGCAATACACCCAATCGCAGCAAATCAGCATGACACGCAAAGACCTCACCGAAGCCTACATGATATTGGGCGGCATCCCTTATTATTGGAGCCTCTTGCGGCGCGGCGAAAGTCTTTCCCAAAACATCGACCGCCTGTTTTTCGCCGACGACAGCCGCCTCGCCAACGAGTTTGAGGCACTATACGCCTCGCTGTTCAAGAAGCCTGCGCCCTACATCGGCATCGTCACCGCCTTGGCGACCAAAAAGGCCGGAATGACACGCAAGGAACTCCTCGATAACACCGGCCTCGACGACAACGCCGTCTTCATCCGCACCTTGGAGGAACTGGAGCAATGCAACTTCATCAGAAAATACCAAATCCTCGGCAAGAAACAACGCGACGCGATTTACCAACTGATGGACAACTTCACGCTGTTCTATTTCCGCTACCTCAGGAGCAACACAAAGAAAGACAACAGCTTCTGGACCAGCAACTTATCTTCGCAACTACATTCCTCTTGGGCGGGATTGGCCTTCGAGCGGGTTTGCCTATGGCACTTGCCGCAAATCAAGGCGGCCTTGGGCATTGGCGGAGTGGTCAGCACGGCGCAATCGTGGCACACCGAAGCCACCAAAGAGCACGACGGCGCACAAATCGACCTGCTCATCGACCGCAACGACGGCGTCATCAACCTGTGTGAAATGAAGTTTTCGGATGACACCTATCTCATTGACAGCAAAGAAGATAAAAACCTAAGAAGGCGGAAATCCGTGTTCCAGCAAGTCAGCAAGACCCGCAAGGCCGTACACACCACAATGATTACCACATACGGCGTGACCCACAATGCCTATTGGAACAACATCCAATCCGAAGTGAAAATGGACGATTTGTTCAAAGAAACACGATAACCTGCTGTTAAGTCCTTCAAAAAATGACTTAGCAGCAGGTTATCGAGCATTTTTTGCAGATTATCTGCTGTTAAGTCCAAAAATTTTAGACTTAGCAGCAGATAATCGAATATTTTTTATCCAACTACAATATTCACAATCTTTTTCGGCACAAAGATGACCTTACGGATTTGCTTGCCCTCAAGCCATTTGGCGGACTCGGGGGCGGCGAGGACGGCGGCTTGTATCTCGTCTTGGTTCATCGTGACGGGCAGCTCCATGTTGAAGCGCATCTTGCCGTTGAAGCTCACGGGATAGTTGAAACTGTTCTCCACGGTCTTGCTCTCGTCGTAAACGGGGAATGTGGCGTTCACCACCGAAGTGTCGTGACCCAGCAGGTGCCACAGTTCCTCGGCGATATGCGGCGCGTAGGGCGAAACCATAATGCACAGCGGATCAAGGATTTCGCGCTTGTTGCACTTGAGTTCGGACAGCTCATTGACGCAAATCATGAAGGCCGAAACGACCGTGTTGAACGAGATGCTCTCGATGCCGTCCTCCTCCTTCTTGATGAGCTTGTGCAGGCTCTTCAGTTCGGGCGCGGTGGCAGGCTCGTCGCTGATGCAAAGCTCGTTGTTCTCGTTGTGGTAGAGCCTCCACAGCTTGCGCACGAAGCGGAACGTGCCTTCGATGCCTTGCGTGTCCCAAGGTTTGGATTGCTCCAAGGGGCCGAGGAACATCTCATAGAGGCGGAGCGTGTCGGCGCCGTATTTCTCCACGAGGTCGTCGGGGTTCTGGACGTTGTATTTCGACTTCGACATCTTCTCCACTTCGTTGCCGCAGACATAGATGTATTTGCCGTCCTTGTCCTTCTCTTTGATGAAATAAGCATCTTTCAGGTCGTCACGCCACTGGCGGAAAGCCTTCAAATCCAACACATCGTTGTGAACCATGTTAATGTCCACATGAATCGGGGCACTGAACCGCTCGCGATTGGGTAGATTCTTGGAGACGAATATAGGCCTTGTTTCATCATCATAATTCACATCCTTTGCAAAGATAGGAACATCCTTTCCATCAACAAGATCTTTTATCCTCTGCTCTACATGGTTGGTATGATTATCATGATCATATATCAATTCATTACTTGTTATCACAATTAATTTATAGTCCTTCTCCACAACAGATCGACGCTGCTTATCCACATTTCTATGAATATCTGAATTATTCCATCTTTTTGCTTCAATAGCGATTCTTTTCTCATGACAAACGAAATCAAAGCCAGGATCTTTTGCTTCCGTATGGTTTTCGAACTTCACACCAAATTTATTATCCTTGATAAGATTCCAAATCTCATACTCACACCATCTACCATTATCACGATAGGCGAAGCTGGAGCGGCCTTGAATCATACCTTGGTTGATCATGCGCTGGAAAGGCTCATCCTTGCACGACAAACCGATGTCATACAGGAACTTGCACCAGAAGCGGCTGTAAATCAGGTGGCCGGTGGCGTGTTCGGCGCCGCCGATATAGAGGTCCACGTTCTGCCAATAGTCGTTGGCTTCGCGGCTGAAATATTCCTTGTCGTTTTGCGGGTCTTGGTAGCGGAAATAGTAACCGCTTGAACCGGCAAAGCCCGGCATGGTGTTCGTTTCGATGGGATAGCCTTCCTCCGTGACCCAGTTCTTGGCGCGGGCCAACGGCGGCTCGCCCGTCTCGGTGGGTTTGTATTCGTCGATGGCAGGCAACTCCAGCGGCAGTTCCGACTCGTCCATGGCGTAAGGCATACCGTCCTTGTAGTAAATCGGGAACGGCTCGCCCCAATAGCGTTGGCGGCTGAAGATGGCGTCGCGGAGACGATAGTTGGTCTTGCCTGTGCCTACGCCCAATTTCTCCAGTTCCTCAATCATGCGCTCGATGGCTTTCTTGACCGTCAAGCCGTTGAGGAAGCCTGAATTGACCAGTTCGCCGTCCTTGGCGTCGAAGCTCTCTTCCCAAGTTGCGGGGTCAGTCGGCTCAGTGCCGGGTTTCTTCACCACTTGGATGATGGGCAGGCTGAAATGGCGGGCGAAGGCGAAGTCGCGGCTGTCGTGGCCGGGCACGGCCATGATGGCGCCGGTGCCGTAGCCCATCAAAACATAATCTGCAATCCAAATCGGCAGCTTGGCACCCGTGATGGGGTTGATGCCATAAGCACCCGTGAAGGCACCGCTCACCTTGCGCACCTCGGCCATGCGCTCACGCTCGCTGCGGTTCTTGGTGCGGGTGATGTATTCCTCCACCTCGGCGCGATGCTCGTCGGTGGTGATGGCACTCACCAGCTCATGCTCGGGAGCCAAGACCATGAAGGTCGTGCCGAACAAAGTGTCCGCACGGGTCGTAAACACCTCAAGGTCAATGTCCTTGCCATCGACTTTGAAGATGACAGAAGCGCCCATCGACTTGCCGATCCAGTTGCGTTGGATGTCTTTCACCGACTCGCTCCAGTCCACCGTCTCAAGGCCTTCAAGCAGTCTGTCGGCGTAGGCCGTGATGCGGAGCAGCCACTGTTTCATCGACTTGCGCACCACGGGGAAGCCGCCGCGCACTGAGAGGCCGTCGGCCACCTCGTCGTTGGCGAGCACCGTGCCCAGCTCGGGGCACCAGTTCACCAGCGCCTCGGCTTGGTAGGCCAAGCGGTAGTTCATCAGCACCTCTTGTTGTTCCTTTTCGCTCATCGCCTTCCATTCGGTGGCGGTGAAGCTCAGCGGCTTGCTTTCGGCCACATTGAGGCCTTCGGTGCCTTTTTCCTCGAAGCGGGCAACCAGCTTGCTAATGGGTTGGGCTTTCTGGCAGCCGTTGCAATAGAACGAGTTGAACAGCTGAATGAAAGTCCACTGCGTCCATTTGTAGTAGCCCGGCTCGCAGGTGCGCACCTCGCGATCCCAGTCGTAGCAGAAACCGATCTTGTCCATCTGCTCGCGGTAGCGGTTGATGTTCTTTTCGGTCGTTACGGCGGGGTGGGTGCCCGTTTGGATGGCGTATTGCTCGGCAGGCAGGCCGTAGGCGTCGTAGCCCATGGGATGGAGCACGTTGAAGCCTTTCAGACGCTTGTAACGCGCGTAAATATCAGAGGCGATATAGCCTAACGGGTGCCCCACATGCAGGCCTGCGCCCGAGGGATAGGGGAACATGTCCAAGACATAGAACTTGGGCTTGTTGTGGTCGATTTCGACCTTATAGATCTTGTTGTCGCGCCAGTATTGCTGCCACTTTTTCTCGATTTCAGTGAAGTTATAGTCCATATTTTGCAGTGTTGTTTATTTGCCGGGTTGGTTTTGGAAGGGAAAATCAAAAGCCGAAGCCCCAAAGAGGGCTTCGGCGGGATTTCAGTTCAGCAGACGGTCATTATTCTTCGTCTTTCTTGATGCGTTTGCCCAAGAGGTAAGCTCCGCCGAGGCAGGTGAGCAGGAGCCAGCCGGTGCCTACGGGCACGTAGAGGCTCTGGTCGTTGTCGAGTCCTTGTACGGGGACTAGGGAATTCAACGGTTCCGAGCTGCCTGTACGGAGGCTATTCTCGTGGTCCTCGTCGGTCATGATGAAGATTTGCGCTTGTGCGGCAACCGAGAGCAACAGTGCTGCGGCGATGACGATATACTTCCTTGCTTTTTTCATATTCGGTAGTGGTAATTCAGTTGTTCAGTTGTTCAGTTGTTCGGTTGTTCGGTTGGTTTATCTCACGATGATTTTCTGTACTTTCGTTCCGTTTTGTCCGGTCATGCGCATGAGATACATGCCCGAGGCCACGTTGGGCAGACTGAGGTGGGCTTGCCCGTTGTCGACGGTGGCGGTTGTCAGCACGCGGCCTTGCAGGTCGACGAGGTCGAGTTGAGCTGTGCCGTGGCTGTCGTTGGTGACGATCCATTGCGAGCCGTCGAAGAAGGCGAAGGTGGTCGAGCCTGTCGGGGTTTCGTCGTCGTTGTCGTCGTCGTCGTCGAGGCCGGTCACGTCGAAGGTGATGTAGAACCTTGACCAGTAGTCGTCGGGCGAGCCGTGGAAGCTGTAGCGGTCGTTGGCCAGCATGTCGTATTGCACGCCTGCGATGTTGTCGACGAGGATGAGTTTTGCGAAGTCGCCGTTGGCGGTGTTCCACCTGATGGTGTAGGTGTCGCCGCCGCGTTCCTTGGCTTCGAAGCGGAGCGGGATGCGCTTGGCTTCCTCGGTGGCGAACAGTGCGGCGTAGTTCTTTTCGTCGTGGTAGGCATAAAGCAGTCCGTTGCCGCTGCGCATTTCGCGCATCTTGGTGCCGCCGCCCCATTCCGGGCGGTTGAACTCGACCACGCACACGTCGGAGCAGCCTTTGTCGCTGCTGAGGAACAGGTTCACCAACGGGTAGGCCGGACGGTTGTCGCCACGGAAGTTGCAATCGGTTTGGAGGTTGTAGCGGGTTGTGAATTGACCTGAGGTGAAACTGAGCGTAGCGTCGTTGTTCGCCTTCACGAAGAAGGCTTGGTGCGGGTGCAGGTATGGGCTGGCGTAGGCGCCGTGAAGCGAACTTCCCACCACATAATAGCTGAATCCGTTGCCGTAATCGTATTGGCCGTCGGAGCCGTAGCCATCGGCGTTATACACCACGTATTCGTTGGCAATGTTTTCTTCCTCTCCCCAATTGGTGTTCACGTAATAGAACTCGGAGAAGTCCAAGTAGGCGTGGAAGGGGTTGCCGATAAGGTTCCAGCCTTCCATCAGGCCGAGGGGGTTTTTGCTGTAGGTGACAGCGATGTCGATTTGGCCGGATGAGGGTGTTACCGCACCGGGGTCGGGAGAGATTGGTTGCTCATAGATGTTGCTGTCGTTCAGCGTGCCTGAGCTCTGCAGCAGGGTCTTCTCGGCGATGGAGGCGAAATAGCCCTTGCCGGAGAGGAGGAAGGTTTCGTTCACGTTGGTGGCGAAAGTGCCGGGGTTGTTTGTGGTGGTTTCAGGCGTATAGCTGAGGTGTGCGTGCGGCTCGTCGCTGTGCCAGTGGTTGGGGCCGTTGCGCTTGAAGTTGATGTAGTGGTAGTTGGGTTCGCTCCAGCTGTAGAAGTCCATGCCGTAGGGGTACTTGCCCACCTCGTCGTTGATGCAGCCGAAGCCGAAGGTGTGCGGCTTGGACGGGTCAGATATGCTTGGAAGGCCTGACACGAAGGTGCTGGGGAAGTAGCCGTCGGTCCAAGTGTTCTTGTCTTCCGTTTCAAAGTTGATGTCGGTGTAGCCGCCGCCGATGTTGGACTGGCTTCCCGCCCATCCTGTCATCCAGTAGCGGTTGACGCCGCCGCCGAGCCAGCCGAATTCGGTGCCACCAACCCAAGGGTTGTTGGCATAGTCGCCAGTGTTGCCGCTGCTCCAGCCGCCAGCATCGTTGGTGTTTACCGTTCCATTGTTCGTCATGTAGTTGAACCCGATGGGCGCTTTGGCGAGCGGCGTGCTGAGCAGGTGCCAGTCGCGGGGCAGTTCCGTTTCACCGAGCTGGTTCATGCCATCGGTGGAAACGGCGCCGATGCCTGCTTCGGCAGCCGAGTTGTCGAAGGTGATGCTCACGTGCGTCTTGTCGAAACTACTGAGCGTGCCTGTTGCCAAGATGGCGGCGTGCTCGTAGATGCTGATGCGGTTGGCATCCCATGTGCCGTCATCTCCGCTTGTGGAATACACTATGGATGGCGCTTCCACCATGTCGCCGTAGATGAAGTGGCTGTCTAATCCAATAGAGCGATCCAACATGCCGTCGATTTCGGCGTAGAAGTAAGGGTCGTTATCGAAGTGCCAGGCGTCGCGACGCGGGCCGCTGTATTGCAGCACATAGCCAGGGTCGTCATAGGAAGAGCTCTTCTTTTTCCAATTCCTCTTCTTTGTACTCACGCTGCGGAAGCCGCCTGCGCCGACGATGCCTTCTTCTTCGTCGTAGTTGTCCATCAGCAGCACGGGCAGGTCGCCGTTGATGGGCTTCTCGACATAAGTGAAAGGGATGGGGGGATCCACAGATTCGTCATAATCCGTATCGTAATAGGCCAAGGCCGGGCGTGCCCAATGGTCCAGTTCCAGGTCCGAGTTGTCATTGTCGACATAGGTGTTCAGGGCCTCGAAGAGCGGACCTGTAATGGTGGCTCCTCCAGAGGTATAGGAAACCGGATCACCATCTTCATCGACAATGATGTTGTCGGCATACATGTAGCCCAACTGGTCGGCGCCGATGGTGGGACTGTAGTAGTAGTTGCCATTTCCTTCCGTTTTGGTACCTATTGTTTGCTGATTACCATTGCCGTAATTAACCCAGTACTCCACAAATGGTGCGTCCTCGCCAGGAAGAGGGGCGTAGCAAGATTTTATCGTGATGTCAGCATAAGGATTATAGACTATCCAAGTATCGACGTCGGAGTGGATTATATAACAGTTTGCGACTTCGGTATCTTCCGACAACCTGCCGGTGAGCAAGGCACCGTAGGCAAAATTCTGGCTAGTTGTCTTGTTCTCGAAATGGGTCTTGACGTAACAATTCTTGATGCTGGCTTTTCTTGCTCTTGAGCAAAGGCCGCCATAGTCTGATAAACCACCATCCGGGTTGAACATAAGTGTGAAGGCGTTCACCGAGAAGGAGTTTGTGATGCTTCCTGACGAGGCGGAGTTATCATAAAGAGAAACACCATCCACGGTAACGCCATTACTTTCTGAGTCTACAAATGTGCCAGCCAGTCCGCCAACAGCGTGCTGATTGTATGCTGATTGATGGTAAACTGACAGCATGCCAGTGGCTTCGCAGCGGTCGAGCGCTCCTGTTTCGCAATGGCCGACAATTCCGCCCATTGCTGCCACGTTCGAGAAAGCTGTCAAAGTGAAATCGTGGTTGATGACGAAGGTCCTTTGGATTTTACTGCCTTCAACGCGTCGGAGGCCATTTGTTGCATACAAAGAATCTACATCTCCATCTTTCAATTTTTCATAGTCATCACCATTAATCATAGGCATTCCTGTCGCTCCGAACAAGCCCATGTATTCCACTGGCAGGATGCTTTTGGCATTCTCGATGATATGGCCTTGGCCGTCGTAGCTGCCAGCGAAGGTGCAAAACTTTCCACTACCATATTGACCACAAACCCCATTTGCAAAGTCCGCCCATCCAATAGGTTCCCAGTAATGGGGGAAAAGCTCTATATCCTTTGTTTGTATGATGTTTTTGCCCAAATAGGAGGTGTTTTCGGTCAACTTGATGATGCCTTTGTTCACGTGCTTGGCGAGGTAGGCCAAGCCCTCTCCGGTTTTCACTTGGGTGACGAAGCCGTTGGCGTCTTTGGCCACATGGTCGCTTCCGTCATTGGCGTAGCTGCGCCAGGTCTCGATGAAGTAGCAGTTCCGATTGTTGTAGTCGAATTCGGAGTCACTACCGTCCTTGTGGTAATTGAAGCACCACACGCCGTAATTGTCCTTGTCGTCGAAGAAGACACTGCTACGGAATGCGTCTATGGCCCAGCTATGTGCATTGGATGATGCCTCCTTGGCGATGACGGTGCGCACTTCTATGAAGTTGGCGTCGGCTTCGTATTTGTGCTCGCCGTCGTCCTGAGCATCGAGGAAGCCGTCGCCGTTGATGTCGCCGTATGGGGGAACGGGAACTTCAGGAGTCCATTTCTTCGTCTTGGTCACGCCGATGCGCGAGCAGCTACTCAATTCCTCGGTGATGAGTATCGTGTTGTCGTCGGCGGAGCTGGCGGGGATATAGACGTTGTCGGTTATCTGCGCCTTGGCAGCGCAGGGTGCGATCGCGAGGAGCGCGAGGATAAGGAACTCTGTGGCTTTGTGCATGTGCAGATTTGTTTTCATCATGGTTTTACACCTTATAATAATATTACGTGTTTGTTTCTATTCACCCAAAAGGTCACGATTTTGAATCGGCAAAGGTACGACTTTTTTTTGAATGGGGATGCGTTGAGGTGGATTTTTTTTTATTTCAGTCGAAGAGGCTGATTTCGCCTGTGTTTTTGGCACGTGTTTTTCCGAGGTGTTTGTATGCCAAGTCGGTGCATTCGCGTCCACGTGGCGTACGCATGATGAATCCTTCTTGAATGAGGAAGGGTTCGCAGACTTCCTCGATGGTGCCCGGGTCTTCGCCCACGGCGGTGGCGATGGTGTTGACGCCGACGGGTCCGCCCTTGAACTTGTCGATGATGGTGGAGAGGATTTTGTTGTCCATGTCGTCGAGTCCGTGTTCGTCGACGTTGAGGGCTTTGAGTCCGACGCGGGCGATGTGGATGGTGATGGTGCCGTTGCCTTTGATTTGGGCGAAGTCTCTCACGCGTCGTAGGAGGAGGTTGGCGATACGTGGTGTTCCTCTGCTACGTCGGGCGATTTCGAGGGCGGCGGTGTCGTCGATGGGCACATTGAGGATTCGTGCGGAGCGTTTGACGATTTTGGCGAGGGTTTTTGCGTCGTAGTATTCGAGTCTTAGGTTGATGCCGAATCGAGAGCGGAGCGGAGCGGTGAGGAGTCCGCTGCGTGTGGTGGCTCCGATGAGGGTGAAGGGGTTCAGGGAGATTTGTATGCTTCGCGCGCTGGGTCCGTTTTCGAGCATGATGTCGATGCGGAAGTCTTCCATGGCGGAGTAGAGATACTCTTCCACCACGGCACTCAGACGGTGAATCTCGTCGATGAAGAGGACGTCGTTGGGTTCGAGGCTGGTGAGCAGTCCGGCGAGGTTGCCCGGCTTGTCCAAGACTGGGCCGGAGGTCATCTTCATGCCCACGCCGAGTTCGTGGGCGATGATGTGCGAAAGCGTGGTCTTGCCCAAACCCGGAGGCCCGTGGAGCAGGGTGTGGTCGAGGGCTTCGCCGCGTTGTGCGGCGGCTTGCACGAAGACGCGGAGGTTGTCGACGACTTGTTGCTGTCCGGCAAAGCTGTCGAACAGGTCGGGGCGCAGGGCGTTTTCGAGGTCTTTCTCGGCCTTGCTGAGGTGGGAGCCGCTGGCGTCGAGGTTACTGTTCATTGTGCGTTATTTTGCCGCAAAGATACAACTTTCGCGCGAAATCGGAAAAAATTGTATTTTTGCAACCTAAACCTCAATGGAAATGAAACGCATACCTTTTCTTATGATATGCCTGATTTCGATGGCATCCGCATTCGCGCAGAGAACTGGTTCTCTGGATGTTAAACAAGACAGCCGCATTGAGAGCCTCATCTCGAAGCAACGTGCGCTGTATGCGCTGGACAGTTCGTTCAGCGGCTACCGCATCCACGTCTTCATGGAGATTGGCAACGATGCCTTGGAGCACGCGAAGGCGGTGAAGGCACAGTTTGAGCGTGCCTTCCCCGACATTCCCATCTACCTTACCTATTCCGAGCCGTATTTCCGTCTTCGTGCCGGCGACTTCCGCAACCGTGTGGAGGCAGAGAAGTGCCTGCGTCGTGTCAAGCCTCGGTACAAGGAGGCTTTCGTGACGGCAGACAGGATATATCGCCCGAAGATTAATGCGGAAGGCGGGAGCAAGCATGCGGAATGACAGTTGGGTTATTCCGCATTCTTATTCAAATAGTCACCAATGTTTCTCACGGCAATTTCCAGCCGAAGGAGGAAGGCTTCTTCGGTGGCGAATCCGATGTGTGGCAGCATGATGAGGTTGGGTGCGCCGAGCAGCGGGTTGTGTTGGTCCAGTGGCGGTTCGGTGCCGTAGACGTCTGTGGCTGCCGCTGCGATTTTCCCTTGTTTCAGGGCGTTGGCCAGGGCGGCCTCGTTGACGACGGGACCACGTGCGGTATTAATTAATAAGGTGTCGGGTTTCATGAGGTCGAAGTCGTTGTCGGAGATGAAGTCGCGGGTGTCGTTGTTCAGTGCGAGGTGCAGGCTGACGATGTCGGCTTCTTTCAGCAGGGTTTCCTTGTCGGTGAAGGTCACGCCTTCGACATGTTTTGGAGTTCGGTTCCAGGCGATTACCTTGCAGCCGAAGGCGTTGGCGAGTTGTGCCACGCGCTGTCCGATGTTGCCCATTCCGACGATGCCGATGGTTTTTCCTCCGATTTCACGTCCGGGCAGGAGGCCTTTGCGGTTGCATTGGCGCGTGATGGCGTCGTTTTCGATTACTTTCCTGTAGAGGTCGACCATCAGGGCGAGTGTGAGTTCGGCCACGGCTTGTGTGCTGTATCCTGCGGCGTTTTTCACGACGATGCCACGTCGTTGGCATTCTTCGGTGTCGATGTGGTCTATTCCGGTGAAGGCGATGGAGAGCATTTTGAGGTTTTGGCAGGCGTCGAGGAAGTCTTTTGGCATGGGGATGTTGCTTTCGACGACGATGTCGGCGTTTTTGGCGCGTCGTATCAGTTCGTCGGGGTTTTCGTTGCGGTCGGGCCAGACGACCACCTCGTGGCCTGCCGTTGTCAGTCGATGGCAGGCCTTTTCCACTTGCTTGGCATCCAGTCCGAGGGGTTCGAGGAAGACGATTTTCATTTGGCGGCGATCATTTCGATTTCGACGAGGGCTTTTTTGGGCAGTTCCTTGACGGCGAAGGCGGCGCGGGCGGGAAAGTCGCCGGAGAAGTACTTGCCGTAGACGGCGTTCATGTCGGCGAAACAGCTCATGTCGGCGAGATAGCAGACGGACTTCACCACGTTGTCGAAGGTGCATCCGGCCTCTTTGAGGATGGCTTGGAGGTTTTTCATGCTTTGTTCGGTTTGCGCGGTCACGCCCTCGGGCATCTCGCCCGTGGCGGGATCGATGGGCAGTTGTCCGGAGATGTAGACGAATCCGTTGGCTTCGATGGCTTGGCTGTAAGGCCCGATGGCGCCTGGGGCGTCAGTTGTTGCGATAACTCTTTTCATGATTAATGCGTTTATTCGGATTAATGTTGATGAATTTGATGGTTTTATTGGGTGCAAAAATAAGAAAAATGTTACTTTTGCAAACTGAAAAAACACGTAAAGCCATGTCGACATTCAAGAATATACTACGCAAGCTCAACAACCGCTACGTCTACGCCACCGCGATTTTCCTATTGGTCTACCTGTTCATCGACCAGTTCAACTTCTTCGACCAGCGCCGGCTCAAGCACGCGCTTGACGACCAGAAGGGTCAGGTCGAGTATTACGAGAAGGAGCTTTCGGAGAGCAAGGCTTACCTCAACGCCTTGCAGAACGACACAGCCACGATGGAGAAGGTGGCCCGTGAGCATTACTTGATGAAGCGCGACAACGAGGTTATCTATCTAATTGAGACACAAGAATGAAGCCTTCTTTCGTCATAAAGGCGACACGGTTCCTACTCTCCATCATCCTCATTATTCCGGCGGCGGTGCTTTTCGGCCAGTCGCACACCTTGAGCGGCAAGGTGACCGACGATCGCAACCGGCAGCCGCTGGCTTTCGTCAACGTGGTCGTCAATGACGGCCTGGCAGGCACGATGAGCGACATCGACGGGAAATACGAAATCACCGCCACGGAACCCATCCGAAAAATCGTGTTCTCGTCTATCGGATACGAAACAAAATCCTTTGACATTCAAATCGACACAAGAAAACTCAACATTACCCTCTCTCCCATCACCTTCCACTTGCAGGAAGTTGTCGTGGATGCCGGCGAGAACCCGGCGCACCGCATCATCGACAGTCTGATGGCGCACCGCAAGGCCAACAATCCCAACTCGCTCGAATCCTACAGCTACAACATCTACGACAAGATGGTGATTACCATCGACAGCAGCAGTTTCGGCCAAGCCGTGAGCAACGACACGGCCATGTCGATGCCCAACCTTCACTATTTCGACAGCATCATGAGGAAGAGCGACCTGATGGTGATGGAGACGGCCTCGGAGGTGCTGTTCATGTCGCCCGACCGCAAGCTGCAACACGTGCTGGGCACGAAGATATCGGGCATGAAGGAGCCGACGTTCATGTATTTGGTGAACAGTATGCAGAGTGTCAGTTTCTATGACGAGACCGTCAGCATCATGGGCACGGACTACGTCAACCCCGTCAGCCGAGGCAGCAAGACGCGGTATTTCTTCACTTTGGAGTCGGTGCATCCCATCGGCCAGGGCGACTCGCTCTACGTGATTTCGTTCCACCCGATGCGCGGCAGCACTTTCAAGGGTATGCGCGGCACGATGACGGTCAACAGCGACGGTTGGGCGTTGCAGAGCGTGAAAGCCGCTCCCGACAGGCAGGACGGGCTCTTCGCCGCCGACATCCAACAGTTGTACCAGAAGGTGGAAGGCCAATGGTTTCCCCAGCAGCTGAACCTCAACCTGACCTTCCACAGCATGATGGTGAGCATGGACGATTCCTCCTTCCCCATGGCGGCCATCGGCAAGAGTTACCTGAGCGACATACGGATCAACCCCGAGTTAAGCAAACGGCAGTTCTCCGACATCGAAATCAAGGTGGACCCCGACGCCGCCTATCGCGACGAGGCTTTTTGGGATGCGCGGCGTATTGACTCGCTGACGGAACGAGTGAAAGCCACCTATCTTTTCGTCGACTCGCTCACCCAAGGCAGCGACATCTTCGACCGCGTGCTGGGTTTCACCGACAAGCTCGTGAACGAGTCGGCCCTTCCCATAGGCTTCGTCAACCTCGACTTGGAGAAGACCATCAACCTTTCGAGCAGGCGCGGTGTCTATTTCGGCCTTGGCGCCAGCACCAACGACAGGCTTTCGCGGTGGTATAGCGTCAACGGATACTTCGGTTATTGGACCAGGCTGAAGGACATGGATTACGGCGGCGGGCTGAAACTGAGGCTCAACCGCCAGCGACAAATGGAACTCGAGTTGAACTACTCCCACAAGTCGGAGCCCATGGGCGAGTTTGGCGGCATGTTGGAGAAGGAAAGTTCGTCGGTGCTGTCCACGTCGACATACAAATACGTGTTTTACGAGAACATACACACGCGCCGCGACCGTTTCGACATCACCTATTCCACCCGTTTTGCGCGCCACTTCAAGGCATTCCTCAATCTCAGCACGAGCCACAAGCGGTATGGCGAGCAGTATTTCCACATTCCTTCCGAGGCGTTGACAGAGGCGCGTTTCACCGTTGCCGAACTGAAGCTGAGGTTTGCCTACAACGAGAAGTTTCTCAGCACGCCCCAAGGCATCCGTTCGTTGGGTACCACTGCCCCCATCGTGTGGATTGCCTACCAGCACGCCTTCCCTGGCCTGTTGGGCGGGCAATACGAGTACGACCGGTTCAAGTTCGAGGCCTCGAAGCATTTCTACACGCACTATCTCGGGGTCTCAAGGGTCATGCTACAGGCGGGCTATGCCAGCGAGACGTGTCCGGTGATGGAGACTTTCGACATTCTCGGCACCTACGACCGCTTTGGGCTCTATTCGCCCGGCAGCTTCAGCACCATGCGCTTGGACGAGTTCTTCTGCGACCGTTTCGCCGCGCTCTACCTGAGCCACAACTTCAACGGGATGCTCTGGAAGAGCCATTCGCAATGGTTCCGCCCCGAGTTGTCCGTCATCACCAACATCGGCTGGGGCGACATGCGACGTGCCATAGCCTATCCCGACAAGAACTTCAAGACGATGGAAAAAGGTTATTTCGAGAGCGGGATCGTCGTCGACGGTCTGGTGGTGGCCCTATGGACCAAAATCGGCGCGGGCGTGTTCTATCGCTACGGAGCCTACAGCCTGCCCAAGACGTGGGACAACTTCGCATGGAAATGGAGCACTGTTATTAGTTTTTAGTTTGGAGTTTTCAGTTATTAAGTAGATGAGCAAATTTAGTTTACATAATCGACGCGAGACTGCGGGACTGCGGGACTACGGGACTGCGAGACTGCGAGATAATGGTTTGTCCCGAAGTCCCGTGTCCCGAAGTCTCGAAGTCCCGTGTCCCGAAGTCCCGTGTCCCGAAGTCCCGAAGTCCCGTGTCCCGCAGTCAAAAGATACTGTAGTTTAATTTTGAACAGTTACTTATTAGTTTGGAGTTATGAGAAAGACTTTCATATTGTTGATAGGATTGGTGGTTTTTGCGTCATGTGAGGAACAGCCGAAGAAGATGGTGCTGCACGGCTTGGCGCAAGGGTCGTACTATGCCATCACCTATTACGACGACCAAAGCCGCAGTTTCCAAAAGGAAATCGATTCCGTTTTCCATGCCGTCGACGTGTCGGTCAACCTTTGGGTCGACACGTCGGTCATCTCAAGAGTCAACCGCAACGAAGATGTCGTGCTCGACCGCATTTTCATCGATAACTTCAACATCGCGCAAGAAGCCGCCCGACTTTCCGACGGCTACTTCGACCCGACCATCTCGCCCATCGTGGCCGCTTGGGGCTTCAGCAACAAGCATGGCGACAGCATCACGCCCCAACTCATCGACAGCCTGAAGCGCCTGGTCGACTACCGCGCCATCCGCATCGAAGACGGGAGGGTGGTGAAGGCGAACCCCGACATGAAGCTGGATTTCAACGCGATAGCCCAAGGCTACACTTCAGACCTGATTGCCTCGTTCCTTGAAGGCAAAGGGGTCAAGAACTATTTGGTCGATACGGGCGGCGAAATCATGGCCAAGGGTTGCAAGCCCGACGGCAGCCCATGGATCGTGGGTATCGAGCGACCCGCCGACAGTTGGGACTCGGAGCGCATCGTGCAAGTTCGTGTCGCCTTACGCGACAAGGGCTTGGTGACCTCGGGCAGCACCCGGAAATACGTGGAGCGGGGCGGCAAGCGTTATTCGCACTGCATCGACCCGACGACAGGCTATCCCGTCGAGCATCAACTGCTCAGCGCAACCGTGTTGGCCGAAAACTCCGTTTGGGCCGATGCCCTCGCCTCCATCTGCATGGTGATGGGGATGGAGCAGTCGCTGCCGCTCATCGAGCGTTTGGACGGCGTGGAGGCGTATTACATTTTCGTGAACGAGGAGGACGAGTTGGAGACGTTTGCCACGGAGGGGTTTGAAAAGCTCTTTGTGGACCGGTAAAAACAAAAAAAACCGCTGTTTTAGCGGCTTTTTGTGGTACTCCCGCAGGGGGTCGAACCCTGGACACCCTGATTAAGAGTCAGGTGCTCTACCAACTGAGCTACGGAAGCATCTTTGTGGCTGCAAAAGTACAACCTTTTTCGATACGATGAACCTTTTTCAACAACTTTTTTTTTATAAACATGTCAACTTGTTGTTTTTTAGCAACTTACATAATATACGGTCTCGCGTTTTTGCCTCACAAAAAGTATTTGGACATGACAAAAATATAGTAATTTTGCCGCTCCAAACAACCCATCATTCCCATGAGGAGAAACGAAACGCCCCGTATCCCAAACGCTTTCCGGCGAAACGACATCACCACGATGCTGTTGCGGCTTTTGGCGGCATTTGTCCTCATGGGCATCGCCGACATTGCCTTCTACATGATGGACAAGCCCTATCTGGGCCACATCACAGGGATGGCCGAGTCGTGGAGCATCACCAAGGGCTCGATGCGTTTCAACCTCATGTCGCTGCTCATCGCCAACGCCCCATTCATCCTCCTCTCTGTCCTACCCTTCCGTTTCCGCGAGAAACGCTGGTATCAAGGCATCCTGTATGCCGTCTACCTGACCACCAACTCCGCCGTCATCATTATGAACAGCGTCGACATCGTGTATTTCACCCACACCATGAAACGCCTCACCTTCGAGGACACCCATTTCGCGAGCAACAGCAACAACCTCCCCATCATCCTCGACTTTGTCAAGCAGAACCTTCCGGTCATCATCATCGGCCTCACGCTCATCGGTTTGCTTATCTACAGTTGGCATTACATCAAATACCGCCCCACACGCATCGAGAACAAGCGGCACTACTACCTCGCCAACTCCATCGCCGCCATGGTGGTCGCCGCCTTGGTGACCTGCGGCATACGAGGCACCTTCGACCCCACCAGGCCGTGGACCATGATGAGCGAGGCGGCGGAATACGCGCCCGGAAAGACCTGGCTCACGCTCAGCAACCCCTATTGTTTCTTCCGATCGCTCGACAAGGAGACCGAATACGACCGCGTCAGCTATTTCAGCGACGAGGCGTGCGATAGCATCTTCAGCCCCGAGCATCACGTCGACAGCAGCCGCATCGACTTAGGCAGGCGCAACGTGGTAGTGTTCATCATGGAGAGTTTCAGCAAGGAACATTCCAAATACCTCTGCCCCGAGCTGTATGGCCACGAAACGGGCTGCACGCCTTTCCTCGACTCGCTGATGCAGGAAGGCTACACCTTCACCCACGCCTACGCCAACGGCATGAAATCAATCGAGGCCATACCCGCCATCTTTGCCTCCATCCCCTCGTTCAAGACTTCGTTCGCCACCATGCCAGAGACCTTCGGCGAGTTTGAGGCCTTGCCCGAAATGATGGCCAAACGGGGCTATGCGACGGCCTTTTTCAGCGGCAGCGAACGCAACTCGATGGGTTTCGAGGACATGGCCCACAGGTTCGGCATCAGGAAATGCTATTGCAGGGAAGAATACGAGGGCGCCTATCCAGTGAACGACAGCACGATAGAGCCCTTTTGGGGTGTCTACGACATGCCTTATTTCCTGTTCATGGCCGACGAACTTGACAAGATGCGTGAGCCTTTCTTCGCCTCGGTCTTCAACCTCACCTCGCATCATCCCTACCGTGTGCCGCCCGACTATGCCGAGGTCGTGCCTCAAGGACACACCCCCGAACAGCGTGTGGTGGCTTATACCGACATGGCTTTCCGTGCCTTCTTCGGGCGTGTCAGGAAAGAGCCGTGGTTCCGCAACACAGTCTTTGTTTTCGTTGCCGACCATGTGGCACCCATTGCCTACGACCCACGGACACGGACCATGAAAGGCCGTTCGTCCATCATCCAGTTCCTCTACACCCCCGACGGTGTTTTGCAGGGCACCGACAGCACCACCGTACAGCAACTCGACCTCATGCCCACCCTCTTGGGGCTTCTCGGCAACAGGGAGCCTTACTTCGCTTTCGGGCGCGACGTGTTCAACGAGCCGCAACGCCACCCTGTCGCCTTCAACTGCATCAACCAACTTTACCAATGCATCACCGACTCGACGACGTTCTATTTCGACACCGAGAAGGTCGTGGAGGCTGCCGAGGGAACGCCAAAAGAAAAAGACGTGGACTTCCTGAAGGCCGTACTGCAACGCTATGCCGAAAGCCTCAAAAACAAGAGATACACAACAAAGAAATAGGCTTACGAAACCAAGTTATTCGTATCGCAACGCATTGATCGGGTCGGTGCGCGAGGCTTTCAAGGCGGGGAAGAAACCCGAGATGAGGCCAAGGATGGCGCACGAGATGAAGGAGATGAACATCCACGGCACATTGACGATGAACGGCATCGACATCACCAAAGCCACGACATAGGAAAGACTGATGCCCAGCAACAATCCGAACACACCACCTATCAGGCTCAAGATGATACTCTCGGTGAGGAACTGCATCAGGATGGCCGAGTTCTTGGCGCCGATGGACATGCGCAGGCCGATTTCCTTGGTGCGTTCGGTCACGGTGACATACATGATGTTCATGATGCCGATGCAGCCCACGAGCAGCGAGATCAAGGCGATGGCGACCAACACCGTGGTAATCATGCCCGTCATCGACGACATCATCTCCAGCATCTCCTGCTGGGTGCGCACCTCGAAGTCGTCGGCGCCGCCATCAGGAATCTTGTGGGAGGCCCTAAGGATGGCCTCTATCTCCTCCACGGCGGCCTCAGCCACATTCTCCGAAGCGGCAGAGCACACGATCTGTTGTATGAAGTCCTGGCCTAACATGCGTTTCTGGACGGTGCTGTAAGGCATCACCACAAGGTCGTCCTGGTCCATGCCCATGCTGTTCTCGCCCTTTTCCTTCAGGGTGCCGATGACCTTAAACGGCATATTGCCCACGCGGATGGTCGTGCCGATGGGGTCTTCGCCGTCGTCGAAAAGGTTTTCCACGATGGTTTGGCCTATCAAGCCGACCTTGGCGTATTTCTTCACGTCGTCGTCGGTGAAGTTGATGCCCGTCGCAATCTCATATTTCTTGATTTCCAGATACTCGGGCGAGCCGCCATACACCGTGCCCGACCAGTTCTTGGAACCGTTCACTAATTGTCCGCCACTGTTGACCACAGGGCTTACCATGGTGATGTTCTTGGCGTTTTTGGCTATCAGTTCGCAATCCCTGACCTTCAGCGACTGCACGTTAGAGGAGCCCATGCTGACGCCGCCACGCCGTTGGTTGGCGCGCATCACCATGATGAGGTTGGTGCCCATGTCGGAGAGTTGGTTGGCCGTGCTTTGCTTCAAGCCCTCGCCCAAGTTGACCACGGCGATGACGGCGGCGATGCCGATCACGATGCCGAGCATGGACAGGGCCGTGCGCGTCTTGTTGCGCAGCAGGGCTTTCGCCGAGATTCGTATGAGATTCAGAATATCCACTGAGGTGAGGTTTGAGGTTTGAGGTTTGAGGTATGAGGTTTGAGGTTTGAGTTAGTAATCGTTTTCAACTGGCAAGGCGGCCAGGGCTGCCGCTGCCGATTTGGTCGCCACGGCCTCGTCGCGGAGGATGTGGCCGTCGCGCAGGAATATCGTTCTGCTCGTAAACACCGCAATGTCAGACTCATGTGTCACGAAGGCAATGGTCTTGCCTTGCTCGTGCAGGTTTTGGAAGAGGCTCATGATTTCGTATGAGGTGCGGGTGTCGAGGTTGCCCGTGGCCTCGTCGGCCAACACGATGACGGGGTCGTTGACCAAGGCGCGGGCGATGGCCACGCGCTGCTGCTGGCCGCCCGAGAGTTGGTTGGGCATGTGGTCCATGCGGTCTTTCAAGCCCACCAGTTCCAAGGCGTGTCGTGCCCTTTCGCGACGCACGCGGTGCGAGACCTCGGGGTTATACACCAAAGGCAGTTCCACGTTCTCCAAGGCCGAGGTGCGCGGCAGTAGGTTGTAGGACTGGAACACGAAACCAATCTTGCGGTTGCGGATGTCCGACAGTTCGTTTTTCGAGCGTTCCCTCACCGAGATGCCGTCGATGAGGTATTCGCCTGACGTGGGCTGGTCGAGGCAGCCGAGGATGTTAAGCAAAGTCGACTTGCCGCTGCCCGACGAGCCCATGATGCTCACGAATTCGCCTTGGCAGATGTCGAATGTCACGCCTTTGAGGGCATGTACCTCCTCGCTGCCCACGACAAACGTCCGCTTGAGGTTCTCAACCTTGATGATGGATTGCGCATTCATGACGTAAAAGAATTACTGGGGAGGACCACTCGGGGCGCTACCTCCCTTGTTGTTGCCTTTGTTCTTGTCCTTGCCGGGAGGGCTGGGCATGAAAGGATTCTCACCTTTCTTCACTTTCTTTTCTTTGGCGACATATTGTGCCGACAGCACCACCGAATCACCCGCTTGAACGCCCTGTTCGATGATCTTGTAGGCGCCGTCGCTCATGCCCGCCTTGACGGGGCGCGGCATGATACCGCCATTCTTTTTCACCCAAACCATGTTTTGGCTTCCCGACATCGTCTTGCCCTCCATCATAGGCCGTTCGCCTTGGGGTGGCCCTGACATCTGTCCCTCGGGCTTCTCCGGCTTGCGCAAGGCTTTCATCACGGCCTCGTCAGGGGTGAAGTTGAACGCCTCGGCGGGCACGGCCAAACCCGTTTGCTCCTCGGTGACGATGGTCACACTGGCGGTCATGCCGGGAAAGAGCTTCTGATCGGGGTTGGGCGCGTCGATGATGACGGTATAGGTCACTACGTTGCTCGTGGTGGTGGGTTTCATTCGGATTTGGCTCACCGTGCCTTCAAAATTGTCCTCCATATAGGCATCCACGGTGAAGGTCACCTTCTGCCCCACTTTCACCTGCCCGATGTCGGCCTCGTCAACGTCGGCCTCCACCTGCATCTTGGTCAGGTCGTTGGCCAAAGTGAACAAGGTAGGCGTGCTGAAGGAGGCGGCCACCGTCTGTCCCACCTCCACGGCACGGTCGAGCACGATGCCGTCGATGGGCGAGTAAATCTCGGCGTAGCCCAGATCGACCTTGGCCTGGTCGTAGGAGGCTTGGGCGTTGCGCTTGCTCATCTGTGCCTGTGTGTAGGTGTTCTGCGCCTCTTGGTAGGCGGCCAGCGTGGCGGCATTTGCCTCATAAAGTTGCTTGGTGCGCTCGTATGTGAGCTTGGCGTAGTTGAGCTGGCTCTCGGCAGAAGTGAGGCTGGCCTTGGCGCGGCTCAGACTCTGGTTGAGCGTCTGCTTGTCCAACTCGGCCATCAACTGGCCTTTCTTCACCATGTCGTTGAAGTCGACGTAGATTTTCTCCACCTTGCCCGACACCTGGGTACCCACTTCAACGGTCTCCACCGGCTCGATGGTTCCTGTAGCGGTGACGGTGTTCTCAACGGTGTATTCCTCCACCACATGGGTGCGAATCACCAGTTCCTTGTTGGCTGACTTGGTCGCCCTGACAATCAGGAAGGCAGCCACAGCCGCGACAATGACGCCCAAAACAACCAGCCAAATTCTCCTTTTTTTCTTCATATACTGTATTTTACATTATTCAAATCATGCGGCTGCCACGGTGTGACGGCCCTACAAAATCACAAACTAATCTTTTTGCCCATGTAGATGTCCAAGAACTTGCGTTGCATCAACAATGAATACTTGTTTTGTATATAGGAATTCAACGCGTTCAGGTAATTGTTCTGCTGCTGCAGCAACTCTACCGTGGTGATGGTGCCATATTGATATTGGACGTTATATGCGTTAAAACTCTTGCCGTAAGCGTTCTCCTTCACTTGTGAGACCTTATAGGCGTTGAAGGCCGACACCACGTTACGGTAGGCCTGTACTACGGTCTGGCGCACCGTCAGTTGCGACTGCTCGTAGTCGAGTTGGGCTTGTTCCAAGGCGATGCGGCTTTTCTTCACGTTGGCTTTGGTTTGGCCACGGCTATAGATGGGGATGCTCATCGACACGCCCAGCGACTCGGTGGGGGTGCCATACCATCTTTGGTTGCCTTCGCTGTCATACGAGAGCACACCCATGCCCAGGTTGGCGTTGGCCGAGATGGACGGGAAATAGTTGCCTCGCGCCATGTCGACGCTCTTCTCGGCCAGGCGGATGTCGTAGTCGCCCATGCGCAGGTCGGGCATGTATTCCAAGGCGAGGGCGATGGCTTCCTCTTCGGTAGGCAACGACTCCAACAGGCCATCAAGGTCGTCGGTGTCGGGAGTGATGATTTCCAGGTCGTCGGTGGGTTCCATCGAAAGCAGCACCTTCAGGTCGAGCAGGTTGTTCTCGATATTGATGCGCGTGTCGACCACGTTGTTCGAGTCGCTGTAGTACTGCGCCTCAAGCAGCAGCAGGTCGCTCTCCAAGATGGCGCCCAAATTGTGGCGCACGCGGCCTTGGTTGACCTGTGCGCGGCTGGTGTTGAGCACCTCTTGCTGGTATTTCAGCAGTTCCTGGCTTCCCAAAATGGCGACGAAACTTTGTAGGATTTGGGTGGTGAGTTGGTTGTCGTAGCGTTCGAGTTGCACCGCGTTGCGTTCCAGGTTGAGGCGGTTCTGCTCGATGGTGTTGTTGATGTTGCCGCCTTGGTAGATGGTCACCGACGAGCCCACGCCCACGTTGCCCGAGGTCGACCAGCCGTTCTCGTTGTTCGAGAAGTTCTGCCCCACCGAAGCGCTCACGTTGGGCAGGCGTTGTTGCTTCGACTGCTCGTAGGTGGTTTCCAGCGATTGTCCCGTAAGTTCCATCGACTTGCGTTCATAACTGTTGGCATAGGCATAGCGCAGGCAGTCCTCCAACGAAAAGCGGTACGAATGCCGCGCCTGGGCCGCGCCTGTAACAGCCAAAGCCATGAGAAACACGAAAGCCAGAATTCTATGATAGGTTTCCATAAAGCATTAATATTGACTTGCAAAGGTAATAAAAAGCGTTAATTTGAAGAAAAAAAAACCAAAAAACGCGCTCATTCAATTATTTTGTATTTTTGCAGTATTCAAAATGAAGGATTTATCTTGGCACTTTGATTGATTGAATACAACTCAAAACAAATAACTAACTAAAAATTAAATCATTATGAAGACAAGCAACAAATTCTTCGCCGAATTGCTCGGCACGTTCGTTTTGGTCTTTGGCGGTTGCGGTACCGCTCTTTTCGGACATGTAGGATTCCTTGGCGTAGCCATCGCTTTCGGTCTCACCGTTGTGGCCATGGCTTACGGTGTAGGTCACATTTCGGGAGCCCACCTCAACCCCGCAGTCAGTTTTGGCGTGTGGGCCAATGGTCGCATGACACTCAAGGAAATGCTCATCTATTGGGTGGCCCAGTTCATCGGTGGCATCATCGCCGGTGCCTTGCTGCTCGTTGTTTGGAAAGCCATCAACGGCGGCGCAACGGGTGTTTTTGCCTCCAATGGTTTCGGCGAAGCCTTCCAGAAGGCTTGCGGCGACCCTGCCCAGACGGGTTACCAAGCCATCACCTTAGGGGGTGCCTTCCTCGTTGAGGCTCTGCTGACCTTCGTGTTCCTGATGGTCATCCTCGGCGTCACCGACGGTCGCCACGCCAACGGCAAGTTCGGCGGTCTGGCCATCGGTCTCACCCTGGTGCTCATCCACCTCATCAGCATCCCGCTGACCAACACCTCGGTCAACCCTGCCCGTTCGCTTGGCGTGGCACTGTTCTCCGACTGCGGCGGCAACTGGAGCGCCCTGGGTCAGGTGTGGCTCTTCATCGTGGCTCCGCTCGTGGGTGCCGGTCTCGCCGGACTGGCCTACAAGTGCCTCGGTGGCTGCGAGAAATGCATGAAGTAATTGTTCTCATTAAAAAAAGCCCCGCATGGCGGGGCTTTTTTTGTTATGGCTGGCATCTACATACACTTTCCATTCTGCAACTCGAAATGTGGCTATTGCGGGTTCTATTCCCTCCCTTCCTTGAAACTGAAAGACAGGTTTTTGGAGGCGTTGAAGGAGGAAATCGTTTTGCGAAAGGATTATTTGCATAACGAGACTATCAACACCATCTATTTCGGCGGCGGAACGCCTTCGCTGCTCAGCATTTCAGAAATCGAGGGTCTGCTTTTCCTCATTAATTCACACTATCCCGTCGCCCAAAACGCCGAAGTCACCATGGAAGCCAACCCCGACACGCTGTCGCTAGGATACCTTGAAGGCTTGCACCGAACCGGCATCAACCGCCTCAGCATCGGCATCCAGAGTTTCTTCGACAACGACTTGGAATATCTGGGGCGCCGCCACGACTCGCACCATGCCCGCCAGTGCCTCGAATGGGTCAAGCAAGCCGATTTCGACAATGTCAGCATCGACCTCATCTATGGCCTGCCCACCTCCGACGCCGGACAATGGAACAAGAACCTGGACATCTTTTTCGCCTACGGCCTACCCCACCTCTCGGCCTACGCCCTCACCTTGGAAGCCAATGCCATCCTGACCAAGCAAATCGAACTGGGCAAGGCCTTGCCCGTCAGCGACGACGACGCCATACGAGATTACGACATCCTCTGCCACCGGGCCAAGGAAAACGGTTACCTGCACTACGAGGTTTCCAGCTTCTGCAAATCCCGAATGCACTCCAAACACAACGCAAGCTATTGGTTCGGAACGCCTTATCTCGGCCTCGGGCCTTCGGCACATTCGTTCGACGGCTCCTCGCGACAATGGAATGTTGACCGTGTCAGTTCTTCGTTTGCTGCGGAAAAAGAAAAACTGACACCTGAGCAACGCTACGACGAATATGTCATGCTCCGCCTCCGCACCCACTGGGGCATCGACCTGAAATGGCTGAAACGCGAAATGGGCGAGCGTTTTTCCAACCATTGCGAACAACATGCCCAACCCTTGGTTGCCCAAGGCCGCCTCACGCAAACACGAGAATTCCTCTACCTCACCGAACAACAAATGCTTTTCGCCGACGGCGTGGCAGAGGAATTGTTTTGGTAACCAACAACATCAAAGATAAAACGTCGCGTCAACCGCAACATAATTCAACTTGCATCGGAATGTCTTGTTGATGGAATAGATGTCGGAGAAATTGTAGTATTTTGAGCGGTTGTAACGCACATCGCTAACAATGACACCAAGGGAAAACTTCGGGCTTACCCTGTAACGAAACGCCAACAAGTTCGCATAAAACTCATATCCCTTGTAATTGTAGTCCTCTGATGGCTGACTGTCTTGCTTGTAGGTGTATTTCCCAAAAGCAAAGTTCACTCCAATTTCGGGCGTGTAATAGAACTTGTCGGCAAGGCGTACATAATAGGACAGACTTGGGGCAAGCCCCACCGATTTCCATGTGTTGTTCAGCCATTTGTCGCCCGATTGTTCCCATGGAACTTGTTGGTAATCTCCGCTTAAACAAAGCTCCAAACGGAAGTTTTTAGCAACAAACCAACCAAAGCCCAACTGGAGACCCAAATCAGTCTCCATAGGCTGTTCATAGATAATCGATTGATGCCCATTGGAAATCTTTTGGTACAGGCTGCCAAACGATGCCGAAGCCGAAGTGACAAAGTACTTTTCGCCCTTTTCCTGGGCAAAAACGTTCATCGAAAGAAGGACGATTCCGATGAGTAAAAGTGATTTTTTCGTAGCGTTTGAATTAAAATGATTAGGACTGCAAATTATAGGTGTATTTTCGGTTTATCCATCTTTTTTTCCACAAAAATTCAAGTTTCGTAAGTTGCGGTACATCCCGATGGGATGTGGTCTTCCCTATGGCTTTGCTTTTACCGAACGACCATCCCGATGGGATGATATGTCACTTCATCCGACCAATCCCGTAGGGATTTACGTTTGGTAAAACATATAACATTACCGAACGACCATCCCGATGGGATGATATGTCTCTTCATCCGACCAATCCCGTAGGGATTTACGTTTGGTAAAACATATAACATCAATCTTTTACATCCCATAGGGATGTGCGAAACTTGAAAAAAAATCGCCAAACCGCCCTAACATACCGTTTTCTTTCCTATTTTTGGACTCCCAAATGGGTAATTATCATTAAAACCAATCAATATGTTGAAATTCAAATCATTACTATTAGCAAGTCTGCTGCTCGTCGGCTTCAATGCCGTGGCACAGGAAGAACAAGAAATGCTCGTCGGAGCCAACTGCACCAGCATCATGGTGGGCAAGAACGCTTCCACCGACGGCTCCGTCATCACCTCGCATACCTGCGACGGCCGCTACCGCACATGGATGCGCTGGGAACCCGCCGCCGACCACGAGAAAGGCGAGATGCACAAGGTGTATAAAGGCACCATGCACACCGAAGATCCCTTCGACAACCGCAAGGTGGAACTGGCCGGCGAAATCCCGCAGGTGGAGCACACCTACGCCTACCTCAACACGGCCTACCCATGCCTCAACGAGAAACAACTGGCCATCGGCGAGACGACCTTCTCGGGTCCCGATACCTTGGTCAATAAGAACGGCATGTTCATGATCGAGGAACTGGAACGCATCGCCCTGATGCGCTGCGACAACGCCCGCGACGCCATCAAGCTCATCGGCAAGCTCATCAAGGAATACGGCTACGGCGACGGCGGCGAGTGCATCACCATAGCCGACAAGAACGAAGTGTGGCAGATGGAAATCCTCGGCGAAGGCCCCGACAAGATCGGCGGCGTGTGGGCGGCCAAACGCATCCCCGACGACGAGGTGGGCGTGAGCGCCAACATTGCCCGCATCGGCAAGCTGGAACGCAAGAGCAAGGACTTCTACTGCTCCGACAACTGCGAGGCCGTAGCCAAGAAATACGGCCTTTGGGACGGCGAAGGCGACTTCGTCTTCTGGAAGGCCTTCCGCGCCGAATATGGCGGCGGCAAGAACTACAGCGACCGCGAGTTCTTCATCCTCAGCCAACTCGCCCCCTCGCTCAACCTCAACCGCGACATGCCCGAACTGCCCTTCTCGGTGAAACCCGACGAGAACGTCGACGTGCGCAAGGTGATGGAACTCTTCCGCAGCACTTACGAAGGCACCGACATGGACATGACGCGCAACATCAAGATGGTGAGCAAGAAACGCCAAGACGACGGCACCGTGGTGAACGACACCATCATCAGCCCCATCGCCAACCCGTGGATGAACGGCACCATGCAGAACACGCTCAACTACCTCGCCCCCGGCACCGTGGACTTCCAGCGCACCGTGTCCGTGGCATGGAGCAGCTACCACTTCATCACGCAATGCCGCAGCTGGATGCCCGACGAAATCGGCGCCCTCTGCTGGATGGCCTGCGACAACCCGGGGCAAAGCCCGCGCATCCCCATCTTCTCAGGCTCCACCGCCTTGCCCGACGGCTTCGACAAGTGCGGCCAGCTCCGCTATCGCGACGAGGCCTGGATTTGGCACTACCGCAAGGCCAACAAGCTCGCCACCGTGCAATGGGGCCGCTGCAAGAAAACCATGATGGACAACGCCAACCGCTTCGAGCAAAAGGCCTTCGACGAAATCCCCGCCCTCGAAAACAAGGCCAAAGCCTTGATTGCCGACGGCAAGGCCAAGGAAGCCACCGAACTGCTCAACCAATACACCTCCGACTTCGCCGCCTCCACGCGACAAGCCTGGAAGGAATTGGAGAACAAGTTCTGGTATTGGTTCAGCATGGGTTTCTAAACCCCTTGTATGTCAAAAGAAAAAGGAGAACATTCGTTCTCCTTTTTTCGTTTATCGTTGGTTGACCGTAACGATCGCATCCGAGCCAGACGACCCGGAAAACTTGACATGACCTGTTCGAGGCAACATAAGGACCATCGGATCCACGGTGATGACGACATCCTTATTGCCAAAGCCGCTCACCATATCGCAATGCAACCAGTCCACGTCGACATTCACCGTCCACGATTGGTTTGCCGTGACATGTACCGTAAACGAACCGCCTTCGGGACGCACATCCATCTCGACAATGTCGACTTCCAGATAGTTCTGTCTTCCTTCTTGGACAACCACCACAGTGCCAAACAGTTGGTCGTCATGCTTGACGTTCACAAAACCGATGCGCTCCTCCTGATTCGGATTGCTGTTGACGGCAATGTCAAACGAAGCGTTGCCTTCGCCGAAAGAGGTAATCAAGGTGATCCAACCGCTCGCCTCAAGTGTCCACGTCGTGTTCGACATCAGTTCCAACTGCTGCAAGCCACCCGAATAGTTGACGAACACCGTATCCGTCGTAAACTCGGCCAACACAGGTTCGTCGCCAGCCTCTTGTGTCACCCAAAGTTCATACAACAACTCACCCGACTTGACATGGAACTCAAACGCCCTCGGCTCCATCACAGGATTGGGTTCGGCGGTCAAGACAATGGTTGCGTTGCCCGTTCCTTCCATTTGTGAAAGCGACAGCCAGGGGCAATTCAACTCAAAGGACCATTGGGTATCACACCCGACGGTGATTTCCTTCTCGCCGCCTTCTTTCCCGAATTGGAACGAGAGCGGAGAGACCTCCAAGAAATGCGGGTCGGGCGTAGCCTCTTGCCTCACGATGAGCGTGGCTGGTATTCCGCCTGCCGTGACAAAGTCAACCGTAGCCTGACGCGAGGTGTACTCGGGATTCTCTCCGACAGTCACACTGACCACGGCATCGCCATGGCCTTCAGCCTGACTCACAACGACCCATTCTGCCGTGGTCGAGGCCGTCCAAGCATCTTCAGTGGCGACGGACACCGTTTTCGTCTCGCCTGTACATACAAAGTCAAGGTTCATGGGCGAGAGTTCGATGCCCAGCACGGGTTCTGTCGTTTGCACCACACGCACTTTCTCGAAGGCAACAAGATTCCCGAAAAAGACCTCGGCTTCACGCTCAACGCCTTCGGTGCCATCATAAGCGGCCACCGTCAAGGTCACCGTGGCATCGTCGGAGCCTTGCATGAGGGAACAGGAAATCCACTGTGGCGTAGAGATCATCCATTCTATGTTCGAAGACACCTGCATGGTGAACTCGCCACCTTCGCCTCCGCAAAGGATTTCTTTTGGCGTAACATTGATATAGTATTGCGGAGCCTGTTGGATCACGGTCAATGTCGCCGTGTTGTCCTTGGTGGAAGCCGTAATCTCAGCCGACCTGGATTCTTGTGTGGTGTTGGCCTCGGCAACAAGGGTCAGCATGATATCTCCGCTACCCGAAACAGGGGTCACCGAAAGCCAATCGGCTGTCGTGACAAGTGTCCATTCGCCATTGGACTTCAACCCCATCTCAAAAGTGCCTCCTTGGGCATCAATTTCCTTTGTGGCACCGTCGAACGAAACCTCGACGGCCTTATTGCAGCCGATGAGCGACAGAGCCACGGCTGCGACAAACAACAAGCATTTCAGTTTTTTCATATCAATCCTGTGTTTTAAGTTAAACTTCCGTTATGTTTTAGGTAGAACGGGAAAAAGCCGACGTTATTATGGAATCCCACAAAAAAGGGCGGCCACAACAAAGTGACACACCCTTTCCTACCATGAAAACAATACTATTTACCAACAATTAATAAATTTCAGTTCTGTTGTCCTTGATTTTGGCGTTGTTTCTCAAGGCGTTGTAGATGTTGCCACTCAACACTTTGTTGGAGAACTGGCTGGTCTTTTCCCTGAGGATTTCGGTGTAATCGTTAGTGGCTTCAGGCTGCGTGAACTTCACGTTCTTGATGATGAAGGCGCTGCTGTTGCCCGCAATGGGACCCACCATCTCGCCTTCCTTCATGCCCAGCAGCGTACCCACGATGTCGGCTTCAACGCCGAAGTTGCCCAACACACGCGAATCGAGGGTGATGTCGCTTACCGTGGTCGACTCTGCACCGAGTTCGTTGACCATCCTATTCATGTCGTTGCCGCAGGCCTTCATCTTCTCGACAGCCATCACACCCTTCTTCTTGTTGAGGATTTGGTATTTGGCCTGTTCGGCGATGGTCTCCAACGGAGCATAGCCCTCGTTGACGATGCCCGTCAGGGCTGCCACCACAAACATATTGTCAAGTTCGAAAACCTTCTCCGAGATGTCGCCTTTCTTGGTCTTGCCGTCGAAAGCCCAACGGACGATTTCACGCGGGTTATCGATGCCGGCGATCTGATAGGTCGACTTGTTCATTCTCGGCATGGTGCGCTTGGTCAGGCCCTGTTCCTCAATGGCTTGGTTGAATTGGTCATAGGTCCTGTTCTGCGACACGAACTTGTTGGCTTCAGCGAAGATGCGCTGGTAGGTCTTCGTGCTTGCGGTAATCTCGTGGGTCAAGTATGCCAGACGGGCCTTGGGTTGGGCTTGGGTCTTGCCAGTGACTTTCACCACATGATAGCCGAACATCGTTTCGACGACACCGAGGCTGCCGACGGGGTTGTCGACCACGTATTGGTTGAACTGCGGCACCATGGCGCCGTCGGTGAACCAGTCGAGGTCGCCACCTTTGTCTTTAGTGGCATCGGTGTTGTATTGCGAGGCCATTTCGGCAAACAACTCGTCGTTGTTCTTGGCGGCCTTCAGTTGGGCCAGCAATGCGTTGGCCTTTGCTTCTGCCTCTTCCTTGCTGATGGTGTCTTGGCTGCCATAAGCGCCATTGTAGCCGATGAGGATATGGCTGGCCTTAAGCGAGTCGGGGCGGCTCTGCATGTCGACGATACGCACCAGGTTGAAAGCGTCTTTTTCCTCGAAGGGGCCATACACGGCACCCACGCCGTTGCCGCCATCGAAAGCGAAATGCTCTACCAGTTCGGAGACATCCTTGCGGCTCAGCCAAGTGCTGTCGTAACGCTTGTCGGAATTGGCATTCACGAAACCGACCACATTCTCGGTGGCGGCGAAATCCGGCTTGATGTTCTCGACGGACTTCAAGGCTTCCTGACGGTCTTCCAGCGAAGGCTTGACCTCGAAGACGACATACTCGATGTCGCGACGCTCGTCAGTCTCATAGCGATACTTGTTCTCCTCATAGAAAGCCTTGTTGTCGGCATCGGTCACCGTTACGGTCGAATCCGGGATGGCGGTATAGCGCAAGGCTACGATGTCTGCCGAGGCTTTCATGTTCTTGGTCTCGTAATACTTCTTGGCCAGAGGTGTGGGAAGGAAATAGGAAGCCTTCACCAGATTGTTGAACTTGGTCTCCAAGCGGTTGTCGCGCACTGCGTTCTCGAAGTCGAGCCAACGGTCGTAGTAATCGGCCGGGAGGCTGCTGAGGTTTTGGAGATATTGGACGACTTGCTGCTTGTCGAAGTTGCCATCCTGTCCGAAACTCTGCACCACCCACTCGTGCGGATGGTCGCCCATCATCTGGTCGAGGAGTTCCTCGCCAGTGATGCCGATGCCAGCGGCTTCGTATTCCTTGGTCATGATGTTGCTCTTGATCATCTCTTCCAACGTGTTGTTATAGACGCTGTAGGTCTCAGAGGAAGAGAGATTGCCGGTGCTCGACGAAGACCGTCTTTGTTCAATAGCCTTTTCCTTTAGTCGCTCAAAGTCTCTCACTAGGATTTCGTCACCGTCGACGACCGCGATTTTCGGGCCGTTCGAGTTTCTTCCTTGACTCGAGAAAAGGTCTTGCAAGACGAACGCTAACAATGCGATACCGATGATTGCGATAAGCAAGCCGGAGTGTCTTCTGATTTTTTCAATTGCTGCCATAGTTCTATTTTTCTATTGATTATTAAACTTCAAATTTGAGCGTGCAAAGTTAGTAAAGATTTCCACTTGTTCGGAGAATTGTTTCATTTTTATTTTTCAATCTTCCCCGATTTTCCATAAAAAAATAACTTATCATATTAGAAATCAATTACTTAGATTTGATTTGCAATTCCACTTCATCCAGTTTCATGTTGGATGCCTTGAGTATTCTGACGCGATAATTGCCGATTTCCAGCAATTCTCCGGGCTCGGGAATGCTCTCACAATAGTGGAGGATCATTCCTGCGAGGGTCTCATAGTCGTCGCTGACGGGCAGGTCGAGTTTGTAGTTGTCGTTGAGATAGTCGATCTCGAGGCGGGCCGAGAAGACGAAGGTGTTGTCGTCGATGGTTCTCTCCACCTCGTCCTCAACATCGTATTCGTCGTCGATCTCGCCAAAGATTTCTTCCACCACGTCTTCCATGGTGACGATGCCGGCGGTGCCGCCAAACTCGTCGACGACGGCAGCCACACCCTGGCGTTTCTGGATGAAGTGCTTCAGAAGTCGGTCGGCGGTATAGGTCTCGGGGAAAAAGTCGATGGTGCGCACCAGGTCGTCCATGGTCACGTCGAGATGCTCGGCGATGGCGCGCACCACGTCGTTGAGGTGGACGTAGCCCACGATGTCGTCGATGCCCTCGCCCGTCACGATGAGTTTCGAGTGCTTGGTCTCCTCGAAACGGGCCTTCACCGCCGCTATGGTGTCGGTCTGCTTCACAAACTCAATCTCGTTGCGTGGCCCCATGCACTCGCGGAGTTTCACCGAGCGAAACTCCATCACGTTCTGGAACAGTTGTATCTCCTGCTGCATGTCCTCGTCGGCCTCCTCGGGGTCGGCATATTCGGCGATGTAGTCGTTCAGGTCGACGGTGCTGAACTTGTACTCCTGCCTATCGACCTTCAGGCGCAAGACATAACGGATGACGAACTCGGAGATGCCCGTGTAGACCAATATCAGCGGATAGAGCAGGCAATATACGATGAAGGTGGGCAAGGCGAAAAACGACAGTATGGCGTTGGGATTGATGCGAAAAAGCATCTTGGGGAGGAACTCGCCTGCCAAAAGCACGAGCAAGGTGGCGAAAACGGTCTTGACCAGCAGCACCATGAAGTCGTTGTCGAACGAAATGGCCTGTAGCCAATGGTTGACAGGCGTGTCGAGGATCTGCGACATGCTCATGCCATAGATGATGAGGGCGATGTTGTTGCCCAAGAGCAGCGACGTGATGAAGCGCGACTGGTCTTTCAGGAACAGCCTTATGATTTTGGCGGAGAAGGTGTTTTTGGTCAGTTCCACTTCAAGTTGCAGGCGGTTGATGCTGTTGAAAGCAATCTCCAAGCCTGAGCATAGGGCTGAGAAAAACAGGGTAATCGCAACGATGGTCCAGCTATTCATAGGTCATTCCTCCTCATCAACGTCGAGCAGGGCGCTGCCCGAATACATGGTGTATTCCGAGAAGTCCTCGCGTGCCATGAGGCTGTCGGCCTCAATCTGCTTGTCGGGCGTGACGATTCTGACACGCGAGCGCGTATAGATCATCTTCAGGTCCTGATACCAGAACATCTTTTCGGAATACATCGTCTCGTCGCTGCCGAAGTTCTGCACCACGACATTGCCTTGGGCTTCGAGCAGGCCTTTCTTGCCATAACTCTTTCCGTAGTCGGCATGGAGTTCGGTGGTCTTCTTCTGGTTGTCGTACATATAGACATCGAAGCCCAGCGGGAACTCCATGATGTCGTCGTCGGTCTCCCAGCGCACCAAGCGTGGGGTGTGCAGTTCGAGAGTGACGATGCCGGAGTCGCTACGATAGAAAACCACGCTGTCGGCGATGATGCCCGACAGCGTGTCGTCCGACCCGATGGCTTGTATGATTGCATCGGGGTTTGAACACGAAAACAACATCACAGCCGCGAAGGCTGTGATGTTGAGTGTCAGTCCTATTTTCAGTAGGCGTTTCAATTACTTCTTGGCTCTGATGGTGGTCGTTTCGCCGATCCAGCCACCCACATGGAAGGTCTGGCCTTCGTTGTAGTCGTTGAAGAAGATCTTTTCCATGGGCGGGAAGTGTTGTGAATAGGTTGAGATCAAGCTGTTGGCACGGCCCGCCACCGAGGCATCCATGTTCTTGGCCTTCACGAACTTGTCGACGGCGGCCCAGTATACGGCCCTGCTTTCGATTTCGCCGCTGAACTGCTTGGCGCTTTCGGCGTAGAGCAGGCCGATGAGGAGGTAAGGCTCGCCGTTGGTCGGGTCGACCTGTGCGGCCCTTCTGAACATGTCGCGGGCGCGGCTCAAACTACCCATGTTCTGGTAGCACATGCCCAAGTTGCGGTAGGCGCGATATTTACGGTCGTTGTTGTCGGTCTTCGTGGCTTGGTCGAAGAAGGTGGCGGCATCGCTCCACTTCCTATCCTTGAAGAACTTGATGCCCAAACTATAGGAAGCCTCTGGGCTGGGTTCCAGTTCGTTGAGTTTGACGGCGGCGTCGAGGAAGAGCTTCGTCTCGGTGCAGTCTTTCTTATCCAAGATGGTGGTGATGCGCTTGAGCAAGGTCACTTCCTCAGGCTTTCCGTCCACCTCAACCATCTTCGCGCTGAACACCTTAATCAGGTCTTCACACGAGGCGTAGGGTTGGAAAAGGTTGTCGAGGTTGCTCTTCACGTCCTTATTGATACGGATGGAGTTGGTTGCCTTGGCGTATTTCTTCCCGATCTCGTTCTTTGCGTCAACGTATGAATCCACGATGTTGTTCTTCAGGGTGACCACGATTCCTCCATAGGTGTATTCCTTGGCAGGTCCTTCGGTCTCCTTGTCGGCGACATGGTTCGGTTCTCCCCAAGCCGCGACCAGTTCCTCTGAGGTCAAACCCGTCGGGTCGCTGACCTCGGCGGCTGCGGCTTCGGCCAACGCTTCGATGTTGTCGTCGACCACGTCTGACAGTTCTTCGTAGACATTGATGACCGTCATGCTTTCAACCTTCTTGTTTTCCACCATGTCGATGGTGGCCTTGAAGTAGGCGTTGATGTCGGCACCTTTCAGCTGCGAGGCGTCGAGGGCGACGGCGTCCTTCAGCTCGTTGTAGGCTTCTTCGTAGCGTTCCTTGCTGTTATAGGTATAGATGAGCATACCTTTTCTGCCCTTGATACCTGCCACTTGCGAGGCGCCCGTCTTCGGGTCGACCCCAAAATACTTGGCCCTGTTGTCCATCATCATGCAGATGGTGTCGATGTAGGCGTTCTTTTGGGCTGGGTTGGTGCGGATGAAGTAGTCCATGATTTTCTCACCTCTTGTGTAGATGAGTTGGCTCGAGCGAGGGCAGTTGAGGAGCACCTCGCGCCATGCCTTGACCATTTCCATGCTAATGGATTCGGGGGCAAACTTGGCTGCTTCCCACTGCTTGTAAGCCTCGCCATAGATGGAGAGGTTGGTCACGCAGGCCACGCTGTCGGCGCCGTATTTCGACTCCGATGCCTCTTGGGCGGTTACGCTCATTGCCATTCCTATCGCAACGGCAATCATCATTAATTTCTTCGTTTTCATCGCTTCTTGTATTTAATTGTTCGACTTGTTTTTGTTCTTCTTTCAAATATCGTTCCAAAACGGTTCCAAAGGTTCCCTTATTTGTATTTCCGTTTCATGAACCAGTGCTCGAACACCGAAACGCCGACGTTCAGCTTGGCGTAGCGTTCTTGTATCAGTCCGCCTTTGTGGGTGCCGTATTGGCCCAATTCCACGGCAAGGTTGACTTTGGAGAGGGTGCGGGGCAACGGCAACGACATTCCCGCCGTCATTCCCACCTTATTAATGTCGTATTCGGCGCCGTCGTTACCAGGAAGGCGCACGAAGCCTTTCTCATAGAAACCGCCGAAGCGGTAGGTGACCCGCGAGAGGTAGCCACTGATGGAGGTGTGGCGCGGGGTGAACTCGGCGCCTGCCGACACGTTCCACGAGTTGGTGAGGCCCTCGGTGCGATCCTGACGGGCAAACTTCGACCATTGTGTCCAGTTGAAGTCGGCGCCTACAGCCCAACGGTTGTCTTTCCGCAAGGCCACTCCGAAACCGACACCTTGGGGCATATTCATCCTGGCTCCCGAAGTCAGGTAGACAACGGTGTCGATGACATATTCCATCTCCGTGTCGCTGTCTTCTTCGATGGAGCGGATGAACAGGGTTTGGTCGCCCTTCAGGTTCACGCTTTGCTGATAGGTGAGGCCGAGGCTGAGGTGCATGTCGTCGCCAAGCCTGCTGTCATAGAGCAGGCCATAGTCGACCATGAACGACTTCACCATCATGTCGACGCTGCGGCGCGACCCGATGTAATAGGCCGAGTCGGGGAAATAGAGCGTGGTCTCCGATTGGGTGTCGCCAAAGACATAATAGCCGTTGGCACCCAAGGAGAAATGGTCGCCGATCTTGAAGGACGTGCCCACGAAGGCTTGGTTGAGGCCGCCTTTGCCTTTGAATCGCGTGGTGGTGTAGCCGATGTCGGGCAAGGTCTTTCCGACGAGTATGGTATATCCCGAGGTGCTGTAAGGCTGCACGCCGAGCGCCATCTTCCACCACGAGGTGAGGCTGAAGGCCATCGCCACATAGTCGAACGAGGCGTTGCCCGACTGCTCCGAGAGGCTAGAGGTGCTGAATGTCGACGACTTGAAGTAGAACCCGGCGTCGAAGAGGAAGGCCAACGAGTCGATCTTGGCGTAGGAGGCGGGGTTCTCGGCATTAATCATGCCTTTGTCGTACATGGCGTTGGCCACGCCGCCCATGCCCTGCAGCCTGACACTCATCGACTTTTCCCTTACCTGCCCGACTCCGAACAAGGAATAGGGCGAATCCACGTCGGCCTGGGCCCAAACGTCAGTCCCAAGCCAAGCCAGCAACACGGTTGCCAATATGCTTTTCAAGAAAACGGTTTTCATATATGACAATGTCTTTTGTGTGCTCACCCACCCTCCCTTTTTGGGGAGTCATGGGGGCTTAGAGCGTGCAAATATCCGATTTTTTAACTCGTTGAGCAAGTTTTTATTGCCTATTTTCTTAGCACAGGTTTTTATTTTATTGATAATCAACATGAAAGATTTTAAAAAACAAAAAAAATGTCATTTTTGGCATTTTTTTGTTGCGGCTAACGAAAAAAGCCGTATCTTTGCAGCCGCAAATCGAAAGATTCAACGATTGCTTGAATCGGAGGTACCGTAGCTCAGTTGGTAGAGCAGAGGACTGAAAATCCTCGTGTCACTGGTTCGATTCCCGTCGGTACCACATTAGGCAATAGAGATATTGCCTTTTTTTATTTAGTTTTTGCGGCATATCAGCAATTTAAGCCCAAAAATTAGATAATTATAAATACTTTGAATTTACCTGAATAATGTTTTTTTGTCCCCGTTTTGTCCCCCACCTTTGAAAATCGGGGACAAAAGTATTAAATTGGATATTTATAATTTTACCAAAATAATACACAAATATATTCAGCGTATTAAATTAAATCTTATCTTTGCAGCGTTTTTAATACACAAAGCAATGACAAAAATAGTTTATTCATTGGTTTTCAATAGAAAAGGGCAACTTTCAAAGGACGGGAAAGGGGTTGTTTCCGTTTGTGCCTATCAAAAAGGCGGCAAAAGGAAATACTTTACTACTGAAATCAAAGTGAAGCCCGAACAATGGGACAAAAAGAGGCAACAAATAAAGCCCACCGCGCCCAACTATTTAGAGAAAAACGAGTATCTAAAAGGTCTAATCAGCAAATTAGAAAAGTTTGAATTAGATAGGATTGCAGAGGGCGAAACAATGAGCCTTGACCGTTTGGCGCAATTCTTTGAAACGCAAGAAGAAACCGACTTTTTAGCCTTTTTTCGCAAGCAAACCGAAACAAATAAGACCATAACGGAAAACACAAGGCGAGTTTATCAATCCACATTGAAGCACCTGCAAGGATTTAGGCAAACAATAGCCTTTGACGATATTAATTTCAAATTCATTCAGGATTTTGAAAACTATCTATTAGGCAACGGACTGAACACCAACAGCACGGGCAAATATTTGAAGATATTGAAAGCGGTTGTAAATACGGCAATTAATTACGGATATATGGATTTGAATAAATATCCATTCCGCAATTTCAAGATAAAAGCCCAAGCCAGCGCACGGACATTTTTAACCCCCGAAGAAATTGAACGGATTGAAAACCTACAATTTGACCCCAAACAAAACAACCTGCAAAGGGTCAGGGATATGTATTTATTTGCAGTTTACAGCGGTTTGCGCTTCTCCGACATTATCAGGCTGCAACCCTCAAACATTGAAGAAATGGACGGGAAAAAGTGGATTGTCCTGAATATGGAGAAAACAAAAGAACCTTTGCGCCTACCTATTTACCTGCTTTTTGATGGAAAACCAATCAGCCTATTAGAGAAATACACCGACCCAAAGAGGCGGTTTTATTTTGACGACTTCACCAACCAATTTGTAAACCGTGAATTAAAAGAGGTTGCAAGGATGGCGGAAATAGATAAATTGGTAACATTCCACACCGCCCGACACACCACAGCGACCTATTTACTTTATAAGGGTGTATCTTTGGCAGTAGTGCAAAAGATATTAGGACACACCAAAATAAGCACTACCCAAATTTATGCAAAGGTTATGGACAAAACCACCGAAAACGAATTATTACGGGTGTTTGAAACAAAATAAAACGGAAAAAGACTATTTTTGTATTTTTGCGGTTTGAATAGGACATATTAATTAATAAGGTATATATGAAACAATATCCAAAAATAAGCGTAACGCACTTTTTCAAGAAATACAAAGGCGACACCGAAACGGGGTCTATTTACTACTATATAACCATTAAGAGGCGGACAATCTTAAAAGTTGGGATGATACCCCACACCCTGACAAAAGAAGAGTTTGAAAGCGGACTATATAAAGAGGCGATGGAGTTAGAACAAAAAATGATTATCAGGGTTTGCGAGTTGTATTTAGACGATTTGGAAAACGGAAAAGTAAACCACGAAATTAAGGATTTAGCGGATAGGGATTTCAAGGCAAAAGACGAGTTTATTAACGGGCTAAATTCTTACATATCATATTATTACGAAACCGACTTAAAGGAAATAGTGACAAACACCCTGAAAAAGACATCATTAGAGGCTTTTACAAAAAGACTTGCAACGCTTTTTGATTTATCAATGATGGATAATCGGGACAAAGTAAGGCTATACAATGCAATCAAGCAAACCGACAAAGAAAAAAAGTATCTTCTTTATTTCAAGAACCTGAAAGAGAATGATTTGGCGGTTTTTTGTTTGCTGTTTAACTTGCATTATTATTTGTGGGCTAAACACTCCGACCACATTTCAATAATTGAATATATGAGCCTATTAAGAAACGATTTGCCCAAACTATTGATGAAAAACCACATTACGGACACAAATATTATTGAAGATTACAAAAAGGAAATCAAGCAATTAGGAATAAAAGAGGATTTTATAAAGACGGTGTTTTTGCCCATCATAGACAAAGTAACAAGCCCAGATTATCAGTTGAGCGTATCAAAAGAATAAAACCGCAATAAATCAAGGTGTTACGGACTGCAACACCTTGATTTTTGCCGTTTATTGTATTAAAACACATATTAATTTATTGATTGGATTAATACGGAATAAAATTAATTATCTATATTTGCAGCCTGAAAACCCATAAAATTAAACGCTATATGACAAAATTAAAGAAACAACCAGCCGCGCAAAATGCTGAAAACCAGCAACCAGCCGCACAAATGTTTATCAGTTTGCCCATTTCATTGGAGGAGTGGAACGACCTGAAAGAAAAAATCAAAACAATCTGCGAAAACACCACCGCCACACGAAAAGAAATCAATGTAGATACAATCGGCATTGATGAAGCCTGCAAGATATTGGGAATATCAGTACCAACATTCCACCAATGGAAAAAAAAGGGTGCAATCCCATTTTTCAAGGTTGGAAAGTTTGTCAAGATGAAACGAGCCGACATTTTAAGCCTCAAAGAAAATGGAGTTTGTGTAGATTGATAATTCAATGATTGACAAAATTATTATGAATGTAGATATTACAATCGACGCGGCAGTATTTGAGAATTTGGAGGAAAGATTTAAGGATTTGGCGGCACGAAACAAACTGCAACGATGCAGCGCGGGAAACACCGTCTTTTATAAAAGCACCCCAGAAGCCAAAACAACGGGATTGTATATGCAGACAAAAGGCGGAAAACTGAAAATAAATTGCAGCCTACACAAACAATTTTATTTAAGGGTGTTTGGTAGGCTTGACAATAGCGGACAATTCACAATGTATAATGCAAAGTGGATGATTAACAACCTATTTGAAGAAATCGGGATAGAACCGAAAAACGGGTTTATTATTCAATACGAAATCGGTTTGAACATTCCCACCGACCGCCCACCAATGGAATATATTGAACTAATCAGGGGAATAGGAGAAAAACCGTTTTATATTGATGCCTATTTCAAGAAAAACCGACAAAAGACCACCGACAAAAGCCGAACAATCCGAAAATATTTCAAGGTGTACGACAAAGGCTATGAGATGAGCGACCGCAAGCGGCAACCCCACGACAACGACCCCAATATATTAAGGATTGAAACCGTATTCAGGCGCGAGAAAATCAAAGTTACGGAGTTTTTCAGCAAAAAGCACCTGAATAAGATTGCAACCCAATTTATTAAGGATTGGCAAACCATTGAATTTGAAAGGGAAATCAGAGGCGCAAAGGGAACGCGAAGCGACCAAACATTAAGGGCAAAACAAATATTTTCGATGGGAATTGAAGCCTATATGAACCTAATAAACGAGCAAAGGAAAAAGGGCGAACTATCAGAAAGAAGTTACCGAACCGCCCGCGAATTTGCACGGGATTGGAACGAACACAAAAAACACTTTACATTGATACCCAGCGAATTAGAAAAGGAATACCGCGAGAAATTAGAAAGCACATTCAGGAAAATGAACGATGTCGAAATGTAGATACAAACGGCATAATTATAAAACATTGATTTTCAACAACTTATAAAAACCGATAATATATAAATAGATGAAACGATATTAAAAATACCGTTTTCGTGGTGTGTTTGTAAAATTCCTAACAAGTTTGGAAACTTGTCCTATATATCCCGAAAGGGATACAGCCACTTTCAAAATATAGATACAATAAAGAAAAAAAATGCGAAACGACCAAACGGAAAAAAGCGGTTACGACTTCGACCCCTCAAAGGCATACGACAGCACAAAGGCGAGGATTGAGCGAGTAGTGGAGATTGTCAAAAGGGAATATGAGGCAGGCGACCAGCGGACAATGTACAAGGCAATTTGGCGCAGGTTTATATATCCCGAATTTGGCATTTGCTATAAAACAATGCTTCAATACTTGAAAAAAAAGCCGTCCGAATATAGTAGGAGTAAAAAAGGCGACCAAAAGCGACCCGACCCCGACCCCGACCGACAGCCGAACCCCGAAAAACCCGAATTATAGTAAATTATACATAGATTGAACATTTTAGGCGGCACGGTTGCACCATCACCCAAAGAAAGCGATTTTTGAGGCTTTAAGCGTACCGACCAAAGGCAAAAACCAACCCCGACACGATGAAAAACGCGAAAAACATAGGAAAACCAATCAGCGAGGCACACCCAGCCGACAAAAACAACAAAGGGGGTAGGGGGTGCGGTTTTCGTTGCCGAATGTTGCCAACGATACCCACACCGACCCACCCCACAAAAAAAGTAAGAATTTGCAATTTGCTTTAATATTGGTTTAATCAGCATTGAAGCCGTTGCAAGAATACCCAATACAACAAAAAACTAATACAATGGCAAAGAAGAAACAACACACACCAACGCGGCAAACCTACACAGCCGACCAGCGCGAAGCCGCCCGAAAAATGTACTTACGCGGTTTGTACCTTACGGAAATTTCCGTTTTGTTGCAAATCCCCGTCCGAACCCTTGAAAAATGGCAAACAGCCGAAAAATGGACTTTATTAAAAGGCGGTGAGGAAATCCACAAACGAGCCTTTGAAATGAAGCAAAGCGGCAAAACAGCCGTTGAAATTGCGCAAATACTGAATATCAACCGCGCCACCGTATTTAAGTGGATAAAGAAATACAAAGATGAGCAAAAAGAAAAGCATTGACAGCCAGCCAGCCAAAAGGCGAAATCAGGTAATTGCAGACCTCAAAAAGCAAGGTTTTAGGCGCATACCCGAAACCGATATTTTCATAAATGACAAAGGGGAAACAATGATTTACCCAAAGAACCAGCCAGCCAGCCGCGACCGTTTGACCCTGAACGGAAAAACAATCAGGATTGAAAAGGTTGTTTTGTGGATATTCAAAGGCGAACCAATAAGAGGCGGCAAAATAGTACATATTGACGGGAACGCAAGCAATAACAGCCCCGAAAACCTGAAATATAGGACATTGGGAACGCTGACAGCCGCGCCCGTGAATGTGAACCGCCCCGACCTATTGACCGCGATACGGTGTTTTAAGGCAGTGGAAAAACGCTTTAAGGCACGAACCAGCGACCCACAAACAAGGGATTATCTAAAAGACATTTTCCCAATACGGGTAAAAACACCGTTTCAGGAAATGACGGAATTTGAGCGTATTTTTTTGGATTGGTGCTATTGTTGGGAATGTAAGCCGACCACAAACAAACAAATTTCCGAAAAGTACGGTTTAACCCTATTAGAAGCAAAAAATTTGATTGCAACCCAATTAAACCGTTTCACGGGTGCAATTATTCAGGATTTAGAAAACGGGAAACTTACCCTTTTTCCCTACTATAAGCGACCGCGCAAACCAGCCGACAAAACCCCGTATTTGCCAGCCAGCATAAAAAAAGCGTTTAAGGAATTAGGAATGAAGCCCAAGCCGCCCCGCGATTGGAAAAAGATAAGGCAAAGCGATAAAATCACGCTGACAAATAAGCGTTTAGTTTGGGTTGGTACGGCAATAGCGGAATTAAACCGCGCCCAACAAACCGAAACCGACCCCGAAAGAAAACAGCAAATCGGGAACGCAATAGAAACCGCCACCGCTGAAATAGAAACCATCATAAAGGAAAAATTACTATTAGCAAAGTTAAATTTGCTATAAATAGACCCGTAGAGAGCCGCCACGAATAAAGCGAAAAAAACCGCTTCAACTCCTACTATTACGAGCGGCACGAAGCCACCAACAAACGAAGCGCGAAAAATAGCGTTTGCCCTTACCGTTTGAGTGGCTTTTTTCGTGGAAAATCCCTATTTGAGTACACACCGAACCCGAAACAATATCTATAAATCAGCAATTTAGGCAATAATAGGGGACAAAACGAGGGACAAAAGGCGAAAAAAAGCCCCGTTTCAAGCCCTCAGCCGTCCCCATCGAGCCGCGAACCGTGACCCCTGAGCCGTCCCCATCATCAGGATTGACCCCTCAGCCGTCCCCATCGAGCCGCAAGCCGTGACCGCTGAGCCGTCCCCACCATCAGGATTGACCGCTCAGCCGTCCCCATCATCAGGATTGACCCCTCAGCCTGCAATGGTGACTGTCACCGACCCCGAAAATGCCGATTTCAAGCCCTCAGCCG
>JBGUHI010000038.1:0-8083 GCA_045111995.1 Candidatus Limimorpha sp.
TGGCTACGAAGGCTATGTCGGAATCTATCATAAACAAATTGAGGAACTTACGAGCAATTATGGCGAGTTGTTCGAGTTTTGGTTCGACGGTGCCAATGGCGGCACGGGCTGGTATGGCGGTGCCGACGAAATGCGCTCCATCGTGGCGGAGAAGTATTACGATTACGAGAAAGCCCGAGAAATCGTTTGGAGCCATAGTCCCAACGCGGCCATTTTCGGTGGCACGGTGCCCACTTTGCGCTGGGTCGGTAATGAAAAAGGCTTTGCTGAGACTACACAATGGTGTATGTACAAAACAGATTTCCAGTCGCTTAACGACGAAAAATGCCTTGTCAGGGGCTTCAAGGACGGCGATGCTTGGCTGCCCGCCGAGGTGGATGTCTCGATTCGTCCGGGCTGGTTCTATCACGAGAGCGAGGACGGCCAAGTGAGGACGGTCGAACAACTCATGGATTTGTATTACAACAGCGTCGGTCACAACGCCAACCTCTTGCTCAATTTCCCTGTGAATCAAGAGGGTAGGATTCCCAGCATCGACTCGGCCAACGCCGTGAATTGGTATCAGAAGTTACAAAATGATTTCTCCAATAACCTGCTGAAAGACTGCAAGGTTACTGCCAGCAACACCCGTTCAAGGCGTTTTGGACCGAAATATGCCATGGATGACGAATACACAACCTATTGGGCAACTGAAGACGGCGTGACCCGTGCCGAACTCATTTTCGACTTCCCTGAAACTATTGCTTTCAACCGCTTGCTTTTGCAAGAGTATGTTCCTTTAGGACAGAATGTTGAAGCATTTTATATGGACTATTACTTTAACGGTAAGTGGCTGCCCATAGAAGTGGACGAGCCAACGACCACCATTGGATATAAACGACTGCTTCGTTTCCAGACAGTTAAAGCAGATAAGTTAAGAATTAGGTTTAAGGTCTTCAAAGGCACTTTGTGTATCAATCAAGTGGGGACATATTTGGCGGAATAATGATAGAATACCATCCATTGGAACCTTTCCTGCCCGCCAATGCCAAGGTGTTGTTCCTGGGCAGTTTCCCGCCGCCGCAAAAGCGCTGGTGCATGGATTTTTTCTACCCCAATTTCATCAACGACCACTGGCGCATCGAGGGCGAGATCTGGTTCGGCGACAGCAACCATTTCGTTGATACAGAACATAAATGTTTCAAGAAGGATGAAATCGTGGCTTTTCTCAATGAGAAAGGCATAGCCTTTTTCGACACGGCTACAGCAGTCAAACGGCTGAAAGACAACGCCTCGGATGCCTTCTTGGAAATCGTCGAGCACACCGACATTAGGGCTTTGCTTGCCCAAATGCCACAATGCCATGCCATCGCCACAACTGGCGAAAAGGCAACGGCCGAAGTGTGCGCCTATTTCAATGTCAATACGATTCCATCGCCCAACACGAAAGTGTTTCTCGAAGATGGTTTAACCTTGTATCGATTACCCTCATCTTCAAGAGTCTATCCGCTGTCATTTGACAAAAAGGTTGAAGCCTATCGAAAAATGTTCGAAGCTGTTTTTGGAACACACTAAAATGATTAATCACAATACAGAACAATATGAAAACAAAAATCAACATCGTAATCTTGCTATTGTTGGCCGTACAAACTTCATTCGCTCAAGTTGAAGGCTATTGGAAGGGAAAAATGAACCTTGGCACCACTGAGTTGGAGGTTGGATTCGACATCCAAGCCGCAGGAAATGGCTATTCAGCTACATTGGACATTCCCGCACAAGGTGCAATGGGCCTGCCCGTGGATGAGACTGTTTTCCAAGACAACCAACTGCAGATGACGCTCTCCGCATTGGGAGCATCGTATTCGGGCACACTGAATGGAAGCAGCATTGAAGGCAAGTTCGCGCAACGTGGCATGAAGTTTCCCTTGAACCTTGAAAAAGCTGAAAAAGCGACCCAACAGGCCCGTCCGCAAGACCCCAAGCCGCCGTTCAATTATCATGTGGAAGAGGTGAGTTTTGTCAATGAAAAAGAAGGCAACACCTTGACAGGCACCTTGACCGTTCCTGATGGCGACGGCCCGTTTCCGGCCATGGTGCTTGTTTCAGGAAGCGGACAGCAGAACCGCGACGAGGAGCTGATGAACCACCGTCCGTTTTGGGTCATCGCGGATTATTGTGCACATCATGGCATCGCCGTGTTGCGTTACGACGACCGCGGCATAGGCGGCTCGACAGGTGAGATGGAGAACGCCACATCCATGGATTTCTCATACGATGCCGAGGCTGCTTTCGATTTCCTTCGCAAACAAAAGCATATCAATGCCTCGCAAGTCGGCATCTTGGGCCATAGTGAAGGTGGCATCATCAACTTCATGGTGTCGGCGCGTCGCCCTGAGGTGGCTTTCTTGGTTTCTTTGGCAGGTCCTGCCGTGAACGGAATAGAGGTTCTTAAAGAGCAACAGGCGGCCATCCTTAGGGCATCGGGCATGACGGAAGAGGCTGTTCAATTCAGCAGCAACGCGAATGCGCAACTGTTTGACATCATTGAGGCATCCAGCAACAGGGAAGAGGCTGACACGCTGCTGCGCCGGTTGTTGAAAGGCTGGGGCTACAATGAAGAACTTACTGAGCAAACTATCAGGGAGTTAGCTACGCCATGGATGTATTATTTCCTGAAATACGAGCCCACGGAGGCCATTGTCAAGACGGATTGTCCCGCCTTGCTGCTCAATGGCTCAAAGGATTTGCAGGTGTTGGCAAATCAGAACCTTCCTGCCTACGAGCGCATCGTTGCCGAATACGGCAAGACTAACCTCACGCTTCGCGAGTTGCCCGATTTGAACCACCTTTTCCAACACTGCAAAACGGGTAGTCCTAACGAGTACTTTACCATTGACGAGACCATTTCGCCCGAAGTGCTCGAAATGATTGTGGAGTTTGTGAAATCTATGAGGAAGTAATCACCGCGTCATCAATGCATCAATCGCCGGCAGAATCTCTCCCGACTTGCCCTCAAGATAGATGTCCGTGATGTAATCTGTGTAGGTCGAACGCTCCATGTTGATTTCGATAATCTTGGCGCCATGGCGCTTGGCGATGCCAGGAATCATGTTGGCCGGACTGACCTGTCCCGAAGTGCCGATGATGACAAAAGCGTCGCAGTTCTCGGCAGCCTTCACTGAGCCGTAGTAAGCGTCCTCGGGGATGCCTTCTCCGAAGAAGATGAAGTCGGGCTTCATCAGTCCGCCGCATTGCGCGCAATGGGGCGGTTCCTCGGTGAGTGTCAGGCTCTTGGCATCGACCTTGTGGCCGCATTTGGTGCACACGAAGCGCGACATGTTGCCGTGGAACTCATAAACGACAGTGTTGCCCGCCACGGTGTGCAGGTCGTCGATGTTCTGCGTGATGACGCTGCTCAGGCGGCCTTCCTTCTCCCATTTGGCCAAAACGAGATGCCCAGGGTTGGGCTTGATGTCCTTGTTGCTGAAGAAATTATAAAACACCTCGCGGATGATCTTCCACGACTCCTTGGTGTGGCGGTAGTAGAAGTCGATGTCCAAGGAATTGGGGTCGTACTGGTTCCAGATGCCGCCCTCGCCACGGAAAGGCGGAATGCCGCTCTCAGCGGATGTGCCCGCGCCGGTGAAGCCCACGATGTTCTTCGCTTTAGAGAGGATTTCAGCAGCTTGCTTGATTTTTTCTTCGTTATTCATAGATTTAGAATTCAAAATTTAAAGATTGTTTTTCAGGTGCAAAGTTAGCGAAAAATATTCATTTGATGTATGATTGCGGAAAATGTGTATTTTTGCAAACGGATTGCAATATGAAGCAATGAAGGAAACCCAAAACATAGAGTTTAAGCGGCAATGGCGCGATGATTTTCTTGCCGAACTGTGCGGCTTTGCCAACGCGCAAGGCGGCACTTTGTATATTGGCGTGGACGATAAGGGCGATGTGGTTGGCATAGAAAATGCCAAGCAACTCCTTGAAAAGTTGCCGAACCTCATCAACCAGACGATGGGCTTGCTGGCTACTATCAACCTTCTGGCCGAGGACGGGAAAGAGTATCTCTCCATTAGTGTTTCTTCTACCGAGCAGCCGGTTTCCTATCGTGGCAAATATTATTATCGTTCGGGCACTACGTTACAAGAGATGAACGGCAACGCATTGCAAAGTTTTTTGCTGCGAAAGATGAATTTATCATGGGATGCTGTAATTCAGCCAAACGCGACTATAGAGGACATTGACCGCGAAGCCGTTGACTACTTTATGCGTCATGCGATAGAAGCCCAACGCATTGACCCGGAAACACGCAATGACAGCACGGAGAAAATCCTTCGTAATTTGAAACTCATTGATGACCAAGGACATTTGACGATGGCGGCGTTGCTTCTGTTTGGCAAGGACATTGAGCGATGGAACATGAATGCCGTTTTCAGAATAGGACGTTTTCAGGTGAGTCGCGACAATCTGATTATCCACGACAATATTATTTGTCCGCTGATAATGATGCCTGATAGGGTGATTTCCACGTTGAGGAGCAAGTATCTTGTTTCGCCTATACATTACGAGGGGTTGTTTCGTAAGGAACCTCTTGAAATCCCGGAGGATGGCTTACGTGAGATAGTCTGCAATGCCATCGTACATAAAGATTATTCGGGTACCTTCATTCAGATGCGAGTTTGGGACGACCGTGTGGAGTTATGGAACATTGGTACATTGCCAGAAGGCTTTACTGTTGAAACATTGATGGCCGAACATGAGTCTCGTCCACGCAACATGCTTATTGCCAAGGTGTTTTATTTAGCGGGTTTCATTGAGGCGTGGGGACGTGGCTATGAAAAAATACGCAAGGCTTTTGAGAGTGAGCGATTACAATTTCCCACATTTGAGCAGGTGCGTGGCGGCATGTTGGCCACTATCCAAAGGGAGCGGTTTGTGGCGATTAATAGTGGCGCATCGCAGAACAGTGGTCAGGAAACAGAAAGTGATGGAGAAACTACCCAGAAAACTACGGAGAAAACTACGGAGAAAACTACGGAGAAAATTATTAGACTGATAAAAGAAAACCCATCAATCACCAATAAAGAATTAGCTGGATTATGTGAAATAACAGAAGATGGAGTGTTTTATCATATTAAAAAAATGAAAACTGCGGGAATCATCCGCCGAATTGGTCCTGACAAAGGCGGTCATTGGGAAGTGGTTGAGAAACTATGAACGCCAAACAGATTGCACAGGGAGAGGCGGAATTGCTTTTGGAAGGCGGGGAGGAGTGAAGAAGTTAGAAACAAGTTACAGAAAGGAGAAATAATATGTCCGATTATATGAGTTTAATTGATGATCTTGCACAATGTGAAAAAGGAACTGAAGAAGAGTTTTTCCTTTATCAAAAGATTGTCGATTTTTGCGAAAGCGAGGAAGAAATTGAAGAGTTGAAGGAAATATTGAATACAGACGTAATTGACCATTCAAAAGGTGCATTGGTGAATTGCAGTGAAGGCGAGGGGAGTATCATGCGTGACACACCTGTTTTCCTTGATGAATATGCTGCGCCGATGGATAATTTGGCAGGTCTTTACATGGAGCGTAATGATTATGCGAAAGCATTGACCCTATTGGAAAAAGCATTACCAATCTATCGTACTATGGAGATAAGAAATCCGGAATACACATGGCAACGGTTTCATGCGATGGAAAAAATGGTGGAATGTTTGCGCAAATTGGGCAACGAAAAACTAGCCTTGATGTATGAATTTGAATTGAAATATCTTCAACGTGACGTGTTGGATATGAGAAAGAACAATTCTTAAAAACTGTCATTATGTACGAAAATCTGAAACAATTGATAAACGACTTGGATAAAAAGGGAATCCAACCATTTATCGGCTACGGTAAGCCTGATGCCGACATCTTAATTGTAGGTAAGGAATGTGCAGAAATAGAGGGTAGTAAAAATTGGAAACTATTCTACGAACCCAACTTCGTTCAATGGAAAGAGAGTTTTGAAGGTCACGGATTCGGTTACACCCACGGACAAAAACCTTACGATTTCGAGCACGGCAACTTTCATCCCATATTTCCATTCTACGAACAATGCAATAAAATAGATCGGAATAAAAAAGGATGCGGAACAAGTTCAACGTACTATTATTATCAACGCCTCATTGATATGGTACGCGCCGGCAGCGCAACTCAATACGAAAAATCCCCTAACATTGATTTCTTCAACGCATGTTTTATTACTGAACTGAATGACATCTGTCGCCCGAATGGCAAAAATCGGAAAAAGAAGGATCATGAAAAGATAGAACAGCACATCAGGTACAGATTCGATTGGATGCGAACAACTAATTTCTTCAACACTTTCAAGGTTGTAATCCTTGCCTGCGGACCGTACAGTAAGGCTATCAGAGAAGACAAAACATTGGAAAAAGACCTATTCGGTGACGCATTGATAATCTATTGCCATCAACTTTCCTACTGGGACAAATCGCTGAATGAAAAGATTGCTGAAATAGGCAAAAAACTAAGTAGTGAGGAATAGTTGGATTTTATTTAATCATACAACTCCACAAACTCATAAGTATTCCCCATAGCCTCCAAAAACTTGATAAAATCCTCCTGACTAATGATAATCGTCCCAGTGTTGTCATTGGGATGGAAACTTAATCGGGGCGCGTTTTGGAGGTTCTTGTCAATGAAAGACTGATAGTTTTCTTTTAAAAATCGAAACTTATAGGTTGCGGCATTGGAATTTTTGTATTATTTTTGCACCGTAATTCAAATTCATTGGGAAAATGACTTTTGACAAAATATTAGAAGATGGTCGCCTGTGGGCTGTCCGTTATAATAATGACAAAGACAATGCGCTCAGAAAAGTGTTGTCGCAATGGTCTGATGCTGAATGGCTTGCAGATTTCTTTATGCAAAACTTCGATGACTTGATTTCTTATTTCAGGATAACCAACATCGAGGATGCCATATATCAAACCATGGAAGAAAGGGATGATCTGGCCTGCATCATCATGGACATTTCGCCCGAGGCAAATCTTGACCATTTTTTCCGCCCACTCGACAACAATCAGACTGGCGAGATGCTTCTTGAGAAGGATAAAGGCCGTCCTCACCGCAGAAGTTGGCTCCGCTTGTATGCCATCAAACTTAATGTCGGCATATATATCATCACAGGAGGCGCCATCAAACTCACCCGCACCATGCAAGAGCGTGAACACACTTTGCAGGAGTTGGAAAGAATGGAAAAAGTCAGGAACTTTTTAATTTGTGAGGGCGTTTTTGACGAAGACAGTTTTAATGATTACCAAAAGGAGGTAGAACCATGACACAAGAAGAAGCCATTGCTCGTTTGAGCCGCTATCAATCGCCTAAACCCTCAAAATGGCGTGAAGAAGAGGAGCAACGTCGCCAAGCCAAGATTGAAGGTTGGCTGCAATATTCCCGTAGAATAGCCATCAAAATCGCCCTTGCGATGAAACAACAAAACCTGTCAAGGCAGGATGTGGCCGACCGCATGGGTTGCTCGCCTCAATATGTTTCGCGATTGTTGAAAGGTGAGGAAAACCTCTCGTTGGAAACTATTTGCAAGTTGGAGGATGCGTTGAATATCTCTATTCTTCAGTATGAGTTTGCATAAAACCCTAAAGATTTTACTCAATCATACAATTCAATAAACTCATAAGAATTCCCCATAGCCTCCAAAAACTTAATAAAGTCCTCTTGGCTAATGATAATCGTCCCAGTGTTGTCATTGGGATGGAAACTTAAACGGGGCGCGTTTTGAAGGTTCTTGTCGATGAAGAGGTGGACGTGGTGCTCGGTGTCGTTGACGAGGCCGAAAGGGGAGACGCTGCCCGGTTTCAGGCCGAGATATTTCTCCATCCTCGCCTCCGAGGCGAAGGTCAGCTTGCCTTGGTGCAGGCGCTGTTCCAAATCGTGGATGTCCATCTGGTGCATGCACTCGAAGATGACGAGGTAGTGCTTGTTGCCCTTGTGGTTTCTGAAAAACAGATTCTTGCAATGCGTAGCCTCGAACTTGCCCCAGTAGGCCAGCGACTCCTCAATGGAGCCCAACGGCGGGTGAAAC
>JBGUHI010000039.1:0-10919 GCA_045111995.1 Candidatus Limimorpha sp.
TCAAGCGCGACGGTATGCAAGTCGGCACCGCACCCTACTCCGATGGCCAGTTCATCGACAACATCGGCAGCGGCGCGGCCTCGCGAACCTACACCATCACGGCGGTCGCCACCGACGGCACACAATGCCCCATCGTGAGCTACCCCAAGGAGACGATCCACATGGCTTACCTGACTGGTATCAACAATACCATCGAAGTCAATTGGAACATCCCCACCGGCTACGACCTGCTCGGCTACAACATCTGCGAATGGCATGAATATGACGGTTCACTTACCGTTATCGACTATGTTGGGGCTGGAGTTACCAGTTATACCTGTACGGAAAGCCAATTCGACGAGGGCTACATCGTAGTGCAAGGCGTTGAGGCTGGCAAGGACGGCGAAACACGCCTCCTCTCCAACCGCAGCATGGATCTTGTCGGCATTGGGGAAAAAGAAAAACAAAATTCCAACATCTATCCGAATCCGTCCGCTGGTCGCGTCACCATCGAAGGCACGGGCCGCCTCACCATCACAAATGTGTTGGGCCAGACCGTCCTCACCCGCGACATCACCGACACCGAAACCATCGAACTACCGCGAGGCGTTTGGTTCGTGAACCTGAACGGCGCGACGCGGAAGGTCGTGGTGGAATAACCGCGTCGAATTGTAGGGACGCACTGCGTGCGTCCGCAAAAAACGACAAATCCATTGTGGCGGACACACGCGGTGTGTCCCTACAATGTTTGCCGCAACGCCAACAACGGTTGCCGTGGTACGACAGCCCTACAAATCGGCGGACACACGCGGTGTGTCCCTACAACGGATGCCGCAATGCGACAGCCCTACAAATCCCCTGCTGGAATTTTCTGGCGGGGGATTTTTTTTGTGCCGTATTCCAAAAACGATTATCTTTGCACCAAATCTAAATCCTTTCCCAATGAAAAAATCTCTCCTTTTCCTCTGTGCGGCGATTTGGATTCTTTCCGCCTGCACCAAAAAACAACTTTCCCAAGCCTTCTACGACATCATCCCGATGCCCAAGGAGGTGCAACTGAATGATGAAAAGCCCTTTGAGTTGGATTCCAAGACTACGGTCTATTACGAGAACAGCCTCCAGCGCGAGGCGCAATTTCTCAGCGAATACGTGAACGACATCATGGGCTATGCCTTGAAAACACAAGAATACCAAGGCCAACCCGACGGCATTGTGCTGAAGGTGGTGGCTGATGGTTTCGACCAAGCCGAGGCGTACGAAATCAACGTCACGCCGAAGCAAATCACGGTGAAAGGCGCTGATGCCGCGGGCGTGTTTTACGGCCTTCAAACGCTGCGCAAGAGTTTGCCCATAGATTCCAACCAACCCACTCGCCAACGTGTGGATAACATGGGTGTGGCTCTGCCTTGTGGTACGATAAAAGATTGGCCAAACTTCGCCTATCGCGGAATGCACTTGGATCCCTGCCGCCATTACATGGACTTGGACTCGGTGAAGATTTACCTCGACATGATGGCCCTTCACAACATGAACCAGTTCCATTTCCACCTCAGCGAGGACCAAGGCTGGCGCATCGAAATCAAGAAATACCCTGAACTGACCGAGATTGGCGCGTATCGCAACGGCACGGTCATCGGGCATAATGGGAATTTGTACGACACCATTCGCCACGGCGGTTTCTACACCCAAGACGAGCTTCGCGACCTCATCCAATATGCCGCCGAGCGTCATATCAACATCATCCCTGAAATCGACCTGCCGGGCCACATGCAGGCGGCCTTGGCTTGCTACCCGAACATGGGCTGCACGGGCGGTCCCTACGAGGTGTGGCGGCGTTGGGGCGTGTCGGACGACGTGCTTTGCGCCGGCAACGAAGAAGCCATGCAATTCGTTGAGGATGTGCTCAATGAGGTGATGGACTTGTTCCCCTCACCTTACATCCACATCGGCGGCGACGAGTGCCCCAAGGTGCGCTGGGAAAAGTGCCCCAAGTGCCAAGCCAAAATCAAGGAATTGGGCATCAAGGGTGACGGGCGTTTCTCGAAGGAGGACTACCTGCAAAGCTATGTGATGAACCGCATGGCCAAGGTGGTGGAGGCGCGTGGAAGGCGTGTCATCGGCTGGGATGAGATTCTGGAAGGCAACGTTTCCGAAACGGCCATCATCATGAGTTGGCGAGGCATCGAAGGCGGCATCGAGGCGGCCCAAAAAGGTCACGATGTCATTATGACGCCGCAGAACTATATGTATTTCAACTTTTACCAAAGCGACGACATTGCCAACGAGCCTTTGAGCAACGGAGGCTATGTGCCCGTTGAATATGTCTATGACTATCAACCAATTCCAAAGGAACTGACTGCCGAGCAGCAGCAACACATCATCGGAGTGCAGGCCAACATCTGGACGGAATACATCGCTTCGTTCAGCCATGTGCAGTATATGGCTCTGCCTCGCATGGCAGCCTTGGCCGAACTGCAATGGAACAATCCCGATGAGCGTGATTATGAGGCTTTTGTGGAGCGTTGCAAGAAAATGAGGCAGTTCTACGACCTCTATCATTACAACTACGCCGACCACATTTTTAACCCGAAAGCATGGGCGGACACGGTTGCGCCGAATTTGGCCACCCGCAAGCCCATTACCTTGCGCCAGCAGCCTGCCGAGAAATACACCTACGGCGGTGCACCCGTGCTCAACGATGGCGAGTTGGGCAAATTTGCCTATAATTCAGGGCGTTGGTTAGGGTTTTGGGGCGTACCATTGGATGCCGTCATCGACTTGGAGCAACCCGCTGAGATGCAGCACGTTCGCTTCCATGCCTTGGTGAACAAAAGCCCTTGGATTTACAACCCAAGTCAAGCAACGGTGCTGGTTTCCGACGATGGTGAGAATTTCCGTGAAGTGACCCAAAAGGATTTCCCGATTTCCACTTGGGCCGACCGAGATGGCGTCTTCTCCTACGAAATTGATTTTGAACCTGTTACTGCAAAGTACATAGAAGTCATCATCAAAGGGCACAACCTTCCCGAAGACCATGAAGGCTTCGGCCATCCGGCTTGGATTTTCGTGGATGAGATAGAGGTGTGGTAGGAGATTCCCCCGCTGGGAATTGAGTTCTGCGTTGTAGTAAAAAGGCGGCGGCTAATGAAGTTTACGTTAGGTAGACGTTTCAAGCTGCCGCTTTATACATTTGGATTTACTCCATTCCCGAAAGGAATCTCATTCTTTTACGCCTTTTTCAGCAGAATCACATACACAGGGAAATGGTCGCTATAGCCGCCCATCCATACGCCGCCGGCGAAGGTGCGGAAGGGATAGCCGTTGTACTTGCCGCCGTGCTGTTTCAGGAACTCCTTGTTGTGGACTTTCGCGTTCTTGAATTGGTAGGTGGAATAGTCGGTGGGCAGCAGGGCAGGGGTGATGACGGTTTGGTCGAGGACACCCGGCACGTCGCGGTAGTAGTTGGTTCCGTAGCCTTTCTTGTGCAGGTCGTACATGGGGTTGTAGAATTCGCCGTCGCGCAAGTCTTTCATGTTGCCCGAGGCGCGCAGGTGTTTCGTCACGCTCTTGTTGTCGGGGTAGTCGTTGAAGTCGCCCATCATGATGATTTTGGCGTTTTGGTCCTCGCGCATGATGGAGTCGGCGATGTGGCGGCACAGTTCGGCGGCGGCCACACGGCCAGGCAGCGAGCGTTTCTCGCCGCCGTAGCGCGATGGCCAGTGCATGACGATGAAATGCATCATCTCACCGTCGAACAGGCCGCTGACCAAGAGTTGGTCGCGGGTGATGAAGTCAGGTTCGTTGGGAACGACAGTGCGATAGGATTTGCTGCTTAACAGTTTGAAATACTTAGGGTTGTAGATCAATCCCACGTCCACGCCACGGCGGTCGGGCGAGTCGTAGTGCACCACTTGGTAGTTGCGGTCCTTGATTTCGGGCTGGGCCACGAGGTCTTCCAGCACGCTTCGGTTTTCCATTTCCGACATGCCGAGCACGGCCACGCCGTCGGGCGACCATTCGGTGCCGATGGTGGAGATGGCGTAGGCCATGTTGTGGAGCTTGCTCAGGTATTTCTCGGTGTTCCACTGGTTGGCGCCGTTGGGCAAAAACTCTTCGTCGTTTTTCTTCGGGTCGTCGATGGTATCGAACAGGTTCTCAAGGTTATAGAATCCGACGAGGCCGACTTTGTAGGCTTGTTGCTCCTGAGCCGAAATGCGGTTCATTCCAAGGCCGAAAGCCAAAAGCGCCAATATAAAAACGATATGCTTATTCATGGTTGAAGTTGTTTGCATGGGTTTAGGCGGCAAAGGTAGCAAAAAATCGGTCTTTTTTCTTTCTTTGGATGATTTTTCGGTTGTAACAACCAAATTATTCCTAAGTTTGCATCGTTGTTATGTTCAAAATGATATGGTTCAACCCCCGTTCGACTGGATTTGCAATCCAGCCGTAGTTGAGTATTAGGATTTGCTATGCTTCAAGGGTGAATTTGGCTGAAGTAGTATTATTGAATGATTCTCTCAAAGTTTGCTGATTTCTTCAACAGTTAATCCTGTCCCTTTTGCGATAACCTCAAAATCCAAGCCCAACTCTTTCAGTTTTCGGGCGGTTTCGAGGTTGGCTTCAGCCTTGCCTTTGGCCTTGCCTTCAATTATTCCTTCTGCTTTTCCTTCTGCTCTTCCTTCTGCTCTTCCTTCAGCCATTCCTTTGGCTAAGCCTTCTTCCCAGCCTTCTAAATGAGCGGCATCGAACACTCCGTTTTGGTACATGATGGTGTCGATGTGGCGGTCGTATGACTTGCGTTCCTTGCTGTCCATTTTCAGGTATTGCAACTTCTTGCGGGCTTCCTGTAGACCGGGTGCCGTGGTGTCCTCCTTGATGTGACCGTTTTTCAAATAATCAAGCCACTCCTCCAAAGGGGTGCGGGCAATTGTGTTGAACTCGTTCACGCGGATGAGGAAGTATTCGGGGAAGATTTCTTCAGGTGTCCTCATGCGCAGTACATTCTCGTCCTTGGTAGTAATCTCCAGCACGTCGCCAGTATGTACTCCACGGAAAGTAGTAGTGCCGTGATAGAGGTAATCCTTACCTTTGCCAAGGTCAAAGTAAAGAATGTTAATGGAATAGACCTTCTTCACATGGTCGTAGCGTTCGCCCAACTCGATGTGCTCAGTGATGGTGCGTGCCACACCATAAAGGATGCGCTCAAGGTAGTACAACTCGCGCGTCTGTTGTATTTCCACGATGATGATTTCACCCTTGCTGTTCTTGGCTTTGATGTCAACGCGGTTGAATTTGTCCTGCGGGTCGTCTTGGTTGCTCTCGCTTTCCAACAGTTCCATGATGTGGATGGGCTCGTTGAGCAGCACGGTAACCAAGCCTTCAAGCACACCGAAGTTGGCTTTGTCGCGCAACATACGCTTTGCAGCCCAGTCGAATCGGATGAGTCTGTTGTCGTCCATGTTTGAGTTATTTGATACCGCAAAAATACAAAGATTTCCGTTTCGTCGCCTGTATTCCAACAATTTTTGAACTAAATCTTTTACCTGTAAATCATTGTTTGGGCGTGTCTTTGGCCTGGCGAGAAAATTTCTTTCGGCTTTTTCCAAAAATCCCAACAAAAATGCCCAACCCATCAATCTTTTTCCTATTTTTGTCCGTTTAATTCACCCTAAAACTGATGAAAATCCTAACAAGTTCAATATGAAGAGATTTCTGTTTTTAACGGTCGCAATGTTGTTGGTTGGGCGGATGACGGCTCAGACTATCGACACCACCGACCTCAACCCACATGACGTGCCGACGGTGATATTGCTCGATTCCGACTTCGACGACAACTCCACTTCGGTGAACGATGCCTCCACGCTGCTCAACTCGTCGCGCGACGTGTTCAACAGCATCGCGGCCTACAACTTCGGCTCGCTGCGCTATCGCGTGCGCGGCAACGACTCGAAGTATAGCGACGTGATGATCAACGGCATCCTGATGAACGACCCCGAGACGGGGCGGCCAGTCTTCAGCAACTGGGGCGGCTTGAACGACGCTTTCCGAAACTCGATCCTCGTCGAAGGCCTCGGCAAGACCGATGCGGGCTTCGGCGGCCTCGGCGGCCTCACGGCCTACTCGACACGCGCCTCGCAGTATCGCAAGCAGGTGTCGCTGAGCTATTCGTTCAGCAATCGCTCCTACAACCACCGCGCCATGGCCTCCATCGGCACTGGCGACTTGGGCAAGGGCTGGTACATGATGGCCTCCGCCAGCGGACGCTATGCGGGCAAAGGCTACACGGAAGGCACCTTCTACCAAGCCTACAGCTACTTCCTCTCGGTGGAAAAGAAAATCAACGACAAGCACAGCATCGACCTCACCGTGTTCGGCGCACCGTCGCAGCGTGGCGGCTCGGCTCCCGTGGTGCAAGAAGCCTACGACCTTGCTGAAACCAACTATTACAACCCAAACTGGGGCTACCAAACCATCGACGAGAACGGCACGCAAGTCGTCCGCAACTCGCGCGTGAGCACCTATCACCAGCCTTTCGCCAACCTCACTTGGTATTGGACCCCGAACCGCAAGACCTCGTTCACCACCTCGGCCTACTACTTTGCCGGCAGGGCAGGGCAGACCACCCTCGAATGGGGCGAAGCCAAAGACCCGCGCCCCGACTACTACAAGAACCTGCCGAGCTATCTGATGAGTCATGCCACCAGCACGGCTGAGTATGAATCGGCACTCCAAGCGTGGAAAGACCGCGACCCCTCAGTGACGCAAATCAACTGGGACGGCCTTTATGCTGCCAACATGAACCACGGCGCAACGGTGCACAATGCCAACGGCAGTGGCGCAACGGTTACAGGGCTGGCCTCGAAATACATCGTCGCGGAAAGGCACTACGACAAGATGCAGACTGGCGCGGCCACCCATTTCGCCCACGAGTTCGCCCCCAACCTGCGTTTGACCGGCGGCCTCAACGGCGGCCTCTCAAGGACGCACTACTATGAGGAACTCAACGACCTTCTCGGCGGCGACTTCTACTTGGACATCAACAAGTACGCCGAAAACCTTGAGTCGGATGAAAGCCAAGTCGATTTGAACAACCCCAACCATGTGGCCAAGGCGGGCGACATCATCAACTACAACTACTACGCCAACCGCAACAGCGCAGCCCTTTGGAGCCAACTGAATTACTTGGTCGGCAACTTCGACCTCTATCTCGGCGCACAGCTTTCCTACACCCAGATTTGGCGCACGGGCATGTTCCGCAATGGTGCCTTCAAGGACGATTCCTTCGGCGACTCCCCGAAAAACAATTTCATCGATCCTTCGGTCAAAGGTGGCGCGACATACGCCATAAACGGAAGAAACCATATCGTTTGGAACGGTGCCTACATGTCGCGCGCGCCGCAATTCAGGGACATCTACACCTCGCCGCGCACACGTAACACCTTGGTTTCCGACGACTTGAAGAGCGAGAGAATCCTCTCAACCGACCTGAGCTACGTTTATCGTTCCACCAACCTGAAGCTCCGCCTGACGGGTTACTACACCAAGTACAAGAATCTGGTCTGGAACCGCAGCTTCTATTGTGAGAACGTCTATGTGGCCTCCGCCGAGTCGGGAAACAACTACAAGAGCGAGTTCGTGAACTTCGTCATGACTGGCATCGAGCAGCAGAGCGTTGGGGCGGAGTTCGGCATCGAATACAATGTTTCCCCGACCGTCACGATTCAAGCTGCCGCCGCCAATGGCGTTCACACCTATACCAACCGCCCCGTTTTCTCCATCTACGACGACAACAACGCTGAGGCCTATGTTGAGAACGAGCTCGTGTATCTGAAGAACTACCATGTGGCCAACGGCCCCGAAACGGTCGGGTCGGTGGGCATCAAGTACAACCATCCCAAGAACTGGTGGGTGAGCCTGAATGCCAATTATTTAGCCAATATGTACTTCGACGTGAATCCTTATAACCACACGCGGGAAGGCTTCCTTCACTATGCCGAAGGCGACGGACGCATAGAGGAAGTGCTCAAGCAAGACCCGCTCAAGCCCGCCTTCACGCTCGATTTCTATGGCGGCATTTCGCACCGCTACAAAGGCTACTATGGCTTGCTCACCGTGAGCGTCAACAACGTCCTGAACAACAAGAGCGCGGTGCTGTATGGCTACGACCAACTGCGTTTCAACGCCAACGACCCGGACCTGTTCCCGTCGAAATACTCATATATGTATGGAACCAATTTCTTTATCAACCTCATTATCAGGAAATAATCAAACAAAAACTAACTCACCATGAATAAGATTCTCAAATCCGGATTGTTTCTCATGCTCTGCACAGGCATGATGTTCGGCTCTTGCAAGAAAGAGTACGATGTACCCCCCATTCCGCAGTTGCCTTTTGGCGACACGCTGACCATCGGGCAAATCCTCTCGATGCCCACCGACGTGCCTTTTTCCGGTGCTTCGGTTTGCGGCATCGTTACCGCCGACGAGCAGTCGGGCAATCTCTACAAGATGATTTTCATCCAAGACCGCGCCACGGGCAAGGCCATCGAACTTGTGCTGAACACCTCGTCAGCGGCTCGAATCGGCGATTCGGTTCGCGTTTACTTGGACAGCACCATCATCGCCAGCCAGTATCACGGCCTGCCCCAACTGACCGGGCTGCAAGGCAAGGGATTCAATCCCGACGGGCACCTCGTCATCTATCCCTACAACAAGCCCATAGAACCTAAAACGGTGACCATTTCCGACATCCTGACAGGTGCTCATGTCGGAGCCTTGGTGAAACTGGAAAACGCGGAATTTCGCCTGAAGAATGCGGCATTTTGCGAAACAGGCGAAACGACCAACAGAATCGTGGATGACGATAGTTATACCAATACAACGGATGACCCCAAATATGCGGAGTTCGTGGCACGAACCAGCAACTATGCCAACTTCGCATACGATTACATGCCGGTAAGCAAAGGTAGCATGGTCGGTATCGCCTCGGTGTACAACAGCACATGGCAGCTCATCATCCGTTCCAAAAGCGAGATGGAGTTCGCTGAATGGGGACATCCTGTTTCCCCCGTTGTCCCCGGCGAGGTTCAAAGCTTGCCCTACACCCAGTCGTTCGCGTCAAATTTTGGCACCTATATGTCATACAGCGTCATCGACGACGACCATGTGTGGAAGATAGAAAGCACCTACAGCGCCGTCGTGATGACTGGACATATCCAATCGGGTGACCAACACTTCTATTATGCGAACGAGGACTGGCTCATCTCTTCGCCCGTGGCTGTCACAGGCGTAACCGAAGCCAAGATGTCAATGAATTACATCGGACGCTATTTCGATAACATCAACAATGATGTTACCGTTTGGGTGTCAAGTGATTATGCTTATGGTACCGACCCGACGACCGCCCAATGGACGCAGCTTCCCTCGAATTTGGTGGAAAGTTCCAGCTGGAGCGACATCAAGACCGCCGAGTTGTCGCTGACGGAGTTCATCGGCCAAACGCTGACGGTGGCCGTGAAATACACCTCGACCGACAGCAAGGCTGGCACCATGGAGGTGATGAGCATCACCGTTCAGGAAGGCGAAGCTGGAGGCGGAACCCCCACACCACCAGGCCCCGATCCCGGACAAGGCGAGGGCAGCGGCACAGCCGACGACCCGTATAATGTGGCGGCAGGTATCTCTTTGCAGAGCAATGAGCCGATTGCTTGGGTGCAAGGCTATATCGTGGGCGCCGTGAAGTCGGGCACTACATCGGTGTCAGGCAATGCTGACATCGTTTGGAGTGGCCCGTTTGATTCGGCCACCAACGTGGTCATCGCCGACGATGCCAGTTGCATGGAAATCAGCCAGTGCATCATCGTCAACCTGCCATCGGGCAAGCCGCTCCGTGCACAGGTTAACTTGTTGGACAACCCGGGCAACTTGGGCAAACATCTGGCTGTGAACGGCAAGCTGCGCAAGTATTTCGGTCAGGCCGGACTGCGCGACAGCAACGGTACAGAAGCCGACTTCGTCTTGGAAGGCGGCGGCACGCCCACGCCTCCCACTATCGAATATTTCAACCAATCCTTGACCTCGCAAGCCAGTTTCGACATGTTCGGCACATATAGTGTGGCGGGCGAACAGGCATGGAGTTTCAGTTCCCAATACGGCGCGGTGATGTCGGGCTATGCCAACAACACCTCGTATGCCAACGAAGACTGGCTCATTTCACCAGCCATCGACCTGAGCGCAAGCACGAGTCCCGTGCTCGTCTTCGACCACACGAGAGGCCCGGCCTCAAGCATCAATGTCGGCGTGAATGAAGGCTATTACACCGTTTGGGTGACCAACAACTACACCAACGGAGAAGCCCCGAATCAGGAGAATTGGGTTGAACTGACGGGCATCAATCATGCCACTACCGCTTGGGCTTGGGTGTCGTCAGGCACTCTGGCCATTCCGGCAGAGTTCAAGACCGCCAACTGTCGCATAGCCTTCCGCTACCTGAGCATCGACGGCGCTTCCGCCACTTGGGAAATCAAGAACGTGGTGGTCAAGGAACAGTGAGTTTCAAGTTTCATCCCAATAAAGCCTGCCTTTAAAGGTGGGCTTTTTTTGTAAATTTTCCCTATCCAAGCTTGTATGTTTTTTTAAAACCCTTATATTTGCACCCGATAAACACACAGAACAATGTAAAAGCAATTGAGTAACAAAGATATAGTATAAAATAGCGTTTGCTTATTATTCGACACAGCCTTGAAACCTGAGAAATTTTGAGCAATGTGTGTTGCGAATGAGCCAGCAAGCGTCCGTGCGTTATGCGTGGGCGTGGCTTATCAACATACATGGGCATTTCTCAGGGCCTCAAGGCGTGGATAAGAAAGACATCCACGCTTTTTTGTTGTGTCGTTCGCAAAAACGGAGAATGACAACTTAAACACATAAGCCCTATGAAG
>JBGUHI010000040.1:0-15788 GCA_045111995.1 Candidatus Limimorpha sp.
ACTCAATTTCGACTCACCTAAAAACAGGTTCTTCGCCCAATGCTCGTAACTTTTCCCTATTTTTGCACTTGCTATTTGAACCTGCGCTTCCACTATTCGTTAATATATTTCGTTGCTATTCGGAAAAAGTTTGTACCTTTGCGCAAAATTCAAGCAAATGGAAGCAGTGAAAATTGACATAGAATTGCCTTCTCTCGGTTTATATACGAAAGAGGAACTGACGGAATTGGTACAGTCATACGCAATGTCGTTGGTGTTGTCTAACCACGTTTCGGATTTGTCAGTAGAAGATGAATTGCGCGAACTTAACCGCCGTGCTGCCGAGATGGAAAGTGACCCTTCGGTTTGCATACCTCATGAAGAAGTATACGAGAGAGTAATGTCAAGGCTGCATCGGTATGAAAATCATTTGGCATGAATTGGCTCTTGAAGAATTGGCTTCAATAGGTGAGAAAGTATCGGACATGTTTGGCGAGAAAGTGGCCGATAGGGTTGTCGGAAACATAATGGATAGAGTAAACACTTTGGAGGCAAATCCTTTTCTTGGTACTAAAGATGAAAGATATGTGCCTTTTCGTATATTGCATTCATGGCATAATAGGGTTTTCTATCTTATTAAGGATAAGGAGATTAAGATAATTGCAATTTGGGACAATCGGAGGGATGAAAGGAAATTACCAAAACTGTTGTCATCAAGATTATGATGACAATAGAAGTATGGTAGAAGCGGTGCCCACCGCCTCTACAATCGTGATAAATCACTTCCTCAGCCCCGCCAGTTGCTGCTCAATCACAGTAATCTTGGCCTCGGCTTCGGCTTTCTGCATGGTCGTGGGAGATACTTTTTTGCACGATTTATTCAGAACATGATATATGTATGACGAAAGATATATATCTTTGCATGTTGATAACAAAAAGGAAGAATTATGTCAGCAGTAGAGATGAAAACATTTGAAAGCCAGTTGGCAGGACTGTCATACGCTGAACAACTCTATGTGATGGAGTACTTGCTGAAACTGATGCGACTTAGGCAGCAAAGCGAAACAGCTAGTGATAAGAGTGCATCAGCCAAGGCTGTACTTGGAAAAATTCAAGGCATGTTCGCTGAGGATAAAGGCTGGACTTCTGAAGATGAGATGCTGGAGGATTTGGCTGGATTTAGGCGTGAAAGGGTAGCCTTATGCGCATACTAATCGACACGAATGTGTTGGTGTCGGCTTTCGTTTTTGGCGGCAAAGTAGGAGCCCTGATGAATATGCTTTTTGAGAGCAGCCATGAACTCTTAGTGTCTGATTATGTGGATGCTGAGTTTAAGGCAATACTTGAAATGAAATGGAAAGAAAAGGCAGAAAAGGTTTATTCGTTATACCACGAATTGCCTTTTGTGTTTTGTGGGAGTTCTCCGATACAAACTGGTAATTTGCGTGATGCAAAAGACATTCCTGTTTTGAGCGATGCCCTTTTCCATAATGCCGACATAATCCTTTCAGGTGACAAAGATTTCATAGAAGCCGAAATTGAGCATCCTCTTGTACTCTCTCCGTCGATGCTCTATGATTACTTACTTTCGCAACACAGGTAATCTGCGCAATGCATAGTTGCGCAACTTATTTGTAGATTTTCTGCGGAAAAATTCTTTTTGAAATCTTTTTTCTCACCTTTTGCGAATCCCCAATCATTTTCCTTATATTTGCACCGTCATTCGATGAATGTCGTGTGACGGACATATTGAAAAGACGCTGAACTGGCGTTTATCTGCGGCTATCGGAATCTCGCAAATTCTATGTTGTGTCGTGATAACGCAATGGTCATCGTCCATAATTTTGGTATATATTGTTCATAGTATCATACCAAAAGCGTGGGCAGATGCATTGCTTATCTTACACAACAGGGCAATGCGAGAGCCTCGATAGCGGGATAAGCAAAGGTTGATTCCCGCGCTTCTTTCGTTGTATGGCTTGTAATCATTTCAAACAATTCGGCGTTCGGGAGTCCGCCAAACTTGAAGTTGCGCCCGTCACGAATTTAGGGTAATGAAAAAATGAGGAAAACACTACTAATTGTCCTACTAATGGCTGTTACCGTCAGTTTAAGAGCTCAAGAAAAAAGAACTTACTATAGTTCTGACACACTCAATTATCAACAATTGATGAAGGATTATGTTTCCTTGAATAACCAAATAATCCAATTCAAAAAATGTGAGTTGAGGTCTATCGGATTCGGATTAGGTTCAGGGGTACTCGCTTTTGCAGGTGCTGCCGTCTACGATCGCAGTGAAGGTGGTGCCACTGCATTATGGGTTGCTTCCGGTTTGATGGGCGTTGTTTCTTTGGTGAATTACATTTCTGGTTATACAAAACTAAAACGGAATCAACTAGAGGTTACACCTCAGGGAGTAGTAATAAAACTCCCACCGAAAAAAAAGCATCAGAAGAATAAAAGATGAGAAATCAATGTGTTGTAGGCTGAACTTTTCTAAGAGTTTCGGAACCATAATTTGTTGATTCTTAAAATGAAAAAATCGGACTTCACCAACCACAGATGAAGCCCCGATTTGTTTATGTGGGTTGTTTCGTAAAAAGTTGTATTTTTGCAGCCTTGATTCCCACCTGTCCCTGACGCAAGTCAAACTGGTGGGTTTTGTTTTATGATAATCTGCTGATTTTTGATAGACATAGTAGAGACGTAGCGCGCTACGTCTCTACCATTATAAATCATCCCCTCAACCCCGCCAGCTGCTGCTCAATCACAGCAATCTTGGCTTCGGCATCGGCTTTCTTCTTGCGTTCCTTCTCCACCACGGGGGCGGGAGCGCCATTTACGAAGCGTTCATTGGAGAGTTTGGCCTCTACACTCTTCAGGAAGCCTTGGGCATATTTCAGTTCCTCTTCGAGTTTCTTGATTTCGGCCTCCACATCGATGCTGTCGGTGAGCGGCACAAAGAACTCGGTGCTGCCCACGATGAAACCAAAGGCACCAGTGGGAGCCTCGGTCACATAGTCGATTTCGCTCACGTTGCAGAGTTTGGCAATGACATAGTCGAAGTCCTTGTTGGCACTACCTTTCTCTATCACAACGAGTTTGATGGCCTCGCGGTTGGCGATGTTCTTGTCGGAACGCACCTTGCGGACGTTGTTGATAACCTCTTGCGTGAACTCCATCTGCTTAAGAACTTGCTCATCCACGGCTTGTACCTTGGGCTGTTGGGCAACAATGATGTCGTCGCCGTCCTTGCGCTCGGCAATGGCGTGCCAAATTTCCTCGGTGATGAACGGCATGAAGGGATGCAGCATCAGCATCAGGTGCTCAAAGAACTGGATGGTGGCGGCGTAGGTCACGGGGTCGATGCCCTGACCTTGCGGGGCCTTCACCATCTCAAGGTACCATGAGCAGAAGTCGTCCCAAGTGAGCTTGTAGATAGCCATCAAGGCATCGCTCAAGCGGTACTTGTCGATATTGTCGTTGGTCTCGGCCAGCACTTGGTTGAAACGCGACTCAAACCACTTCACGGCCATCTTGGCGGCCTCGGGCTGGGCGGCGTTTTGGTCCACATTCCAGCCTTTCACCAAACGAAGGGCGTTCCAAATCTTGTTGCAGAAGTTGCGGCCTTGCTCGCACAGCGACTCGTCGAAGAGGATGTCGTTGCCAGCAGGGGCGCTGAGCATCATGCCCATACGCACGCCATCGGCGCCGAACTTGTCGATGAGTTCAATCGGGTCGGGCGAGTTGCCTAACGACTTGGACATCTTGCGCCCCAACTTGTCACGAACAATACCCGTGAAATACACGTTCTTGAACGGCACTTCGTTCTGGTATTCTTCACCAGCCATAATCATACGGGCCACCCAAAAGAAGATGATGTCGGGGGCGGTGATGAGGTCGTTGGTGGGGTAGTAGTACTTGAACTCGGTATTGTCGGGGTCAAGGATGCCGTTGAAGAGCGACAAAGGCCACAGCCATGAACTGAACCAAGTGTCCAAGGCATCGTCATCCTGACGCAAGTCTTTCATCGTCAAGTTGTTGTTGCCAGTCTTCTCGATGGCAAGTTTCAAGGCCTCTTCGGGTGTCTCGGCGACCACGAAACCGCCTTCGGGCAGGTAGTAAGCTGGAATTTGATGGCCCCACCACAACTGGCGGCTGATGCACCAGTCCTTGATGTTCTCCAACCAGTGGCGATAGAGATTGACGTATTTTGCGGGATAGAACTTGATGTCGCCATCCAAAACGGGTTTCAAAGCAATGTCGGCGAGGTGTTCCATCTTGAGGAACCACTGCATCGAGAGTTTCGGCTCAATCGGCACGTTGGTGCGCTCGGAGTAGCCCACCTTATTATTATAGTTCTCGACTTTCTCCAACAAAGCTGCTTCTTTCAGGTCGATGACGATTTGCTTGCGCACGTCCTCGCGGGTCATGCCGACATACAATCCGGCAGCTTCGCTCAAGGTGGCATCATCGTTGAAGATGTTGATGCTCTGGAGGTTGTGCTTCTCGCCCAGCATGTAGTCGTTCACATCGTGGGCAGGCGTAACCTTCAAGCAACCCGTACCAAACTCGATATCGACATAATCGTCCTCGATGACAGGAATCACGCGATTCACCAGCGGCACCACGACCTTCTTGCCGCGCAGCCATTGGTTCTTCGGGTCGGCGGGGTTGATGCACATGGCCGTGTCGCCCATGATGGTCTCGGGGCGTGTGGTTGCTACAACTGCGTAGCGACGACCTTTCTCGTCGGTGTGGATGATTTCGCCTTCAGCACCCGTGGCACCCGTGCCGTCGTCCTCGTGGAGGTAATAACGGAGGTAGAACAGTTTGCTATGCTCGTCCTTGAACATCACTTCCTCGTCGCTCAAAGCCGTCAAGGCCTTGGGATCCCAATTGACCATGCGGACGCCGCGATAAATCAGTCCTTTATTATATAGGTCCACGAAAGCGCGGATGACGCTTTTCGAGCGGATGTCGTCCATAGTAAATGAGGTGCGTTCCCAGTCGCAGGAGCAGCCGAGGCGGCGCAACTGCTTGAGGATGATGCCGCCATGTTCGTGAGTCCAGTCCCAAGCGTGCTTGAGGAACTCCTCGCGGCTGAGGTCGGTCTTCTTGATGCCCTGCTGCGCCAAGCGGTTCACCACCTTGGCTTCGGTGGCGATGGAGGCGTGGTCGGTGCCGGGCACCCAGCAGGCGTTCTTGCCCTGCATACGGGCGCGACGAATCAGGATATCCTGAATCGTGTTGTTCATCATGTGGCCCATGTGAAGCACGCCGGTGACATTCGGCGGCGGGATCACGATGGTATAGGGTTCGCGTTCGTCGGGGGTGGAGTGGAAGTAGTTTTTGTCCATCCAATGCTCGTACCATTTGCCTTCAACTTCCGAAGGGCTGTATTTGCTGCTGATTTCCATTTATTTGTTGTTGATTGTTGACTGTTTAGTTGTTGAATTGTTGACACGAGACGCGTGACTCAAGACACGGGTCAATGGACGCGCTTAGCGTCATTGCGAGGAACGAAGCAATCCAGTAACTCCGTTTAAAAACAATCGGCAAAAATAGCGTTTTTTCGGCTATATCCAGACTTTTTTCTCCATTTTTGCAAACGCAAAACATTTTTTCCTATCTTTGTCCGCTGTTGGAAAACGAGAAATCAATTCAATAATTCAATAATCATTAAAAATCACAATTATGGGTACATTATCCGAACTATGGCAAAATCACAGGACAATGGTGGTTTTCGCCCTGATTCTAATTGTTGTCATTCCTTTCTTGATCTTCTATCTTAGCAAGGCCAAGAAAGAGCATCCCAAAGGCCTGATTGCAGCCGCTTTAAGTAACATGGGCGAGCGTTTCGGCTACTACATCATGAACGCCGTGCTGGTGCTGTTCATCTGCTCCAAGTTTGGCCTTTCCGACGGAACATCAGGCCTCATTTTCGCCGTGTTCTATTTCTTGATTTACGTTCTTGCGCTTCCCGGAGGCATCATCGCCGACCGCTCACAGAACTACAAGAAGACCATCATCTCAGGCATCGTTGTGATGGCGATCGGTTACGCACTGCTTTCCATCCCCGTGTTCAGCGAAGGAGGCTCTGTCATGTCTTTGCCGTTCGTCCTTGCCATGGTCGCCTTGGTGCTCATCGCTTGCGGTAACGGTTTGTTCAAGGGCAACCTGCAAGCCATCGTGGGTCAGTTGTATGACGACTTCGAGGCCGAGGCCGCGAAGAAAGGCCCCGAGGCTTTGGCACAAGCCAAGGACAAGCGAGACAGCGGTTTCCAAATCTTCTATGTGTTCATCAACATTGGCGGCGTGATTGCCCCGTTTGTGGCTCCCATCATCCGCGACTGGTATCTGAAAACCAAGGACTTGGTTTACAATGCCGACCTCCCGCGCCTCTGCCACAAGTTCATCATGGGTACCATGGAAGGCAACGACATGACCAACCTCACCGCCCTTTCGCAGAACTATTCCGGTGCTGCCGAAAACCTCTCGGGATTCTGCCAAAACTACCTGCAGGTTTACAACACGGGCGTGCATTATTCCTTCATCGTTTCGGTGTTGGCCATGCTGATTTCACTCACGATTTTCGTTGTCGTGAAGCACAAGCTCCCGAATCCTGTCAAGAAGGTCAAGGCCGATGTGAAAGAGTATTCCGCCGAAGAGCGCCAAGCCGACGCCAAGGAAATCAAGCAGCGCATGGCCGCCTTGTATGCCGTGCTCGGCATCGCCGTGTTCTTCTGGTTCTCGTTCCACCAAAACGCCCAGTCGCTGTCCATCTTCGCCCGCGACTTCGTCATCACCGACCCGGACAAGGGTGGCCTCCCGCCTGAAATCATGCAATTCATCAATCCGTTCTTCGTCATCGTGCTGACACCTGTCGTGATGTGGATTTTCGCATCGCTCACCCGCAAAGGCAGGGAAGTTTCGACACCCAAGAAGATTGCACTCGGTATGTTCATCGCAGCTTGCGCCTATATCTTCCTGATTGCCATTGCTGCCATGAACAACTATCCTTCGGGCAATGAGTTCAAGGCCTTGTCGGAAGTGGACAAGGAAGCCATGAAAACCGGTCCTTGGGTGCTGATTGTGACCTACTTCTTCCTCACCGTGGCCGAGTTGTTCATCTCGCCTTTGGGCTTGTCGTTCGTTTCCAAGATTGCGCCGCGCCACATGGTTGGTGTGTGCCAAGGTTTGTGGCTGACTGCCACTGCCATTGGCAACTTGCTTATCTTCCTCGGCGTCAGGATGTTGAATGCCTTCCCGAACCAATGGATGACTTGGGGCGTGTTTGCACTGATTTGCATCATTTCCATGTCCATCATGCTTGGCATGTTGAAGTGGCTTGAGAAAGTGGCGAAATAATCATTGAAATCCCAATGCAAAGAAAGCCGGCAGCAATGTCGGCTTTCTTCGTGCTGGTTGCAAACATTTTGCTAATTTTGCAGCAAATTTTCAGACCATGTCAAGAAACGAACAAGAATTGCAAGGCGTGACGCTGTTGGGCAACCAAGACACGCAATATAGCTACGACTATACGCCCGAAGTGCTGGAGGTTTTCGAGAACAAGCATCCCGAGAACGAATACCTTGTAACTCTGGACTGCCCCGAGTTCACTTCATTGTGCCCCAAGACCGGCCAACCCGATTTCGGACACCTTATTATTAATTACATCCCGCGCACACTGATGGTGGAGAGCAAGAGCCTGAAACTCTATCTCTTCAGTTTCCGCAACCACGGTGACTTCCACGAAGACTGCGTGAACATCATTATGAAAGACTTGGTCAAGCTGATGGATCCGAAGTATTTGGAGGTAATCGGTCTGTTCAATCCTCGTGGCGGCATTTCCATCAAGCCTTTCGCTAACTACGGCGATGTTGAGCATCAAGACATGGTAAGACAACGCCTTTTGGCCAATTTCCATAATAATTGATTGTTTTGAGACGCAAGGCATTGCGTCTCTACAACAAATTTTGAAATTAGAAATCTTGAAATCTTGAAATGAAAGACGCAGCAATCATCATCTCCGGCGGCATGGACTCGACCACGATGCTTTACGAGTTCAAGGACGAAATCGCTTTGGCCATCACTTTCGACTATGGATCTACGCAAAACGGTCGCGAGCGTGTGTGTGCCGTCACGCACTGCCAACGCTTGGGCATCAAGCACATCGTCATTCCGCTGGAGTTTATGCACCGCTATTTCAAGAGTGCCCTGCTGATGACTGCCGACGACATCCCCGAAGGCAACTACGACGACGAGAACATGAAATCGACCGTGGTGCCTTTCCGCAACGGCATTATGCTGGCTATCGCTGCGGGCATTGCCGAGAGCAACGGCCTGAAACGCGTGATGATTGCCAACCACGCCGGCGACCATAGCATCTATCCAGACTGCCGCCCAGGTTTCGTCAGTGCCATGTCGGAGGCCATGTCGGAGGGAACGTATGATAACATCAAGGTGTATGCGCCTTATACTAACCTGAGCAAGAAGGAGATAGCCGAGCATGGCAAGGTCTTGGGCCTGGATTACACCGAGACCTATTCCTGCTACAAAGGCGGCGAGAAGCATTGCGGCAAATGCGGCACCTGCCATGAGCGCATCGAGGCCCTCCGCGCCGCTGGAATTGATGACAAAACTGAATACGAATCATAAAACATGATAAACGGCGGCCCAATTCCCCCGCCTCCTTTGGAAGGAGAATGGTGACAGCCCTACAACTGAACAATTGAATAACTGAACAACTGAATAACTGAACAACTGAACAACTGAATAACTGAACAACTGAAAATGTATTACGTCAGAAAAACCCTAGAAATATCCTCCTGTCACCAGCTCTATCTCGACTATGAGAGCAAATGCGAGAACCTTCACGGCCACAATTGGAAAGTGAATGTGTATTGTCGTGCCGAAAAGTTGGACAACAACGGCATGGTGTGCGACTTCACCGAAATCAAGCGGCTGATTCACGGAAAGATAGACCATCGCAACCTCAACGAAGTCCTCGATTTCAACCCGACAGCCGAGAATTTGGCCAAATGGATTGTCGATACCGTTCCGAACTGCTACCGCGCCGATGTGTGGGAGTCGCGCGACAACAAGGCTTCCTACATCAAGGACGACGCGCCGCAAAACTTTGATTGATTGACGCGAGACTGCGGGACTGTGAGACTACGAGTCGCCGCCCCGAAGTCCCGAAGTCCCGAAGTCCCGAAGTCCCGAAGTCCTGAAGTCATGTACAAAATCAACGAAATATTCTACTCCCTTCAAGGTGAGGGCTACTACTGCGGAACGCCCGCCGTCTTTGTGCGTTTCAGTGGCTGCAATTTGCGTTGTACTTTTTGCGACACACAGCACCAAGAAGGTGTAATGATGTCGCTGCAAGAAATTGTGGATGAGGTGAATAGATATCCAAATGCTCCGTTAGTTGTATTGACAGGCGGCGAACCTTCCATGTTCATAGATGAGGCTTTTGTGGCGGAACTCAAGCAAAAGACGAACAAGAAAATCGCCATCGAGACCAACGGCACCCGACCTTTGCCCAACAATCTCGATTGGGTGACACTGTCGCCGAAACCAGCCTTTGAAGGTGGCGACGTGGAGCCTTGTGCTTTAACGCATTGCGACGAGTTGAAGGTAGTTTTTCTTGGTCAGGATTTGTCGCAATATGATGGCATTGAGGCCATGCATCGTTTTTTGCAGCCCTGTTTCGTTGAGGATTTGGAGCAACGCCAAATCAATATGAAGTCTTGTGTGGATGCCGTTAGAACCTACCCGAATTGGCGGCTTTCATTGCAGATTCACAGGGTTTTAGAGATTCCTTAGTTTTGTTTTTTCCTTTGGAAATTTCGACGCGGCTCGCTGTAAACCAAGAACACAGCGGGCTTCTTGTTTAAGTCGCCTTTGAAGGATTTCCATGCTCCAATATCTTGGCTGATAATGAGTTCGTCCTCGCAAGTGAGGTTGCAAGCGATGCAAACCCTTGTGGCAGGGTGGAGGTTTTTGCATAAATCCTGTAGCATGGCATTATTGCGGAAGGGCGTTTCGATGAACAGCTCGGTTTCGTTGTTTGTCATCGACCTGCGCTCCAAATCCTTGATGGCGTTCTGTCGCTCAGGGCTTTTGATAGGCAAGTAGCCGTGGAAGGCAAAAGCCTGTCCGTTGAAGCCCGAGGCCATCAAAGCGAGAATCATCGCATTCGGCCCAACCAAAGGAATTACCTGAATGCCAGAAGAATGCGCCAAGTCCACGACCAAGGCACCTGGGTCGGCCACGCAGGGTGTGCCTGCCTCCGACATCAGCCCCATGTCCTCGCCTTGCAGGCAGGGGCCGAGGTGCTCCATAAGGTCGAGGTTGCGGGCGTTGTGCTTGTCGAGTTCGATAAACTCAATGTCGTCGATGGGGCAGTCCATCCCGATGCGGCTCAGCACGCGGCGCGAGGTGCGGGTGTTCTCCACGACGAAATGTCTGAGGCGGCGCACGATGTCGAGCGTGCCGGCAGGGATGACTTGCTCAGGCTTCGTGGCGCCAAGCAGGTTGGGCACGAGATAGAGTTTTCCGAAGTTGCTGGTCATAAGGGTGTTATTGCAAGGCGATTTTCTTTTCGATGTCGGCAAACATCACCTTGAACTGTTTGTCGGTCTCCAGTTGGTTGGCGATGGTCTTGCAGGCGTGGTGCACGGTGGCGTGGTCTTTCTTGCCGCATTGTTGCCCGATGGCGGCAAGACTGGCGTTGGAGTATTTCTTGGACAAATACATGGCGATTTGGCGGGCCTGCACCACTTGACGCTTGCGTGTCTTGAGGGACATCTGCTCTGGCGAAATCTTGAAGTAGTCGCAAACAGTGTTGATGATGTATTCCACAGACACCTCCTTGACGGTATTGCGCACGAAGCGGTCGATGATCTGTTGGGCCATTTCAAGGGTGACGGCGCGTTTGTTGAGCAGCGACTGCGCCATCAGCGAGTTCATCACGCCTTCCAGTTCGCGGATGTTGTTGCGCACGTTGCCGGCGATGTAATCCACCACTTCGTCAGGGAAGGTGATGCCATTCTCGCTGAGTTTCTCACGGACGATAGAGGTGCGTGTAAAAAGGTCGGGTGTCTGAAGGTCGGCGGCGAGACCCCACTTGAACCGCGACAGCAGGCGATCTTCCATGCCTTGCAGTTCCGACGGGAACTTGTCGCTTGTGATGACAATCTGCTTGTTGTTCTGCTGCAAGTGGTTGAAGATGTGGAAGAACACGTCCTGTGTGCCAGCCTTGCCCGCGAGGAATTGGATGTCGTCGATGATGAGCACGTCAATCATCTGGTAGAAGTTGATGAAGTCGGGGCGATTGTTGTTTTTGTTGGCCGTCACGTATTGTGTCGAGAGTTGCTCGGCTTGTACGTAAAGCACGGTTTTCTCTGGATGCAACCGTTTGGTTTCCAGTCCGATGGCGTGGCATAGGTGGGTCTTTCCCAAGCCTGTTCCGCTATAGATGACCAAGGGGTTGAAGGCCGTCTTGCCTGGTTCCTTGGCAATCTTCATGCCGGCTGAACGCGCCAGACGGTTGCAGTCGCCCTCGATGAAGTTGTCGAAAGTGTAGTTTTCGTTGAGTTGCGAATCGACTTGGAGTTTTTTTAGTCCCGGGATGACGAAGGGATTGATGGGACCGTCGGTGAGTCGTTGCGGGGGCGGTTGCCCGATAGGATTCTTAGGGATGCTGCGGTTCGAGCTTGGCACGGTCATGGTGCCGTTGCTGGTACTGCTGTCGACGGGAAGCTTGTAGGCCAGTCTCACCTTTTCTCCGGCAAAGCGCTTGATGACAGGCTTGAGCAGGTTGAGGTGATTCTCGTCTAGGAACTCGGCAAAGAATGGGCTAGGAACCTGTAGGATGAACAAGTTGTCGCTGAGCGATACCGGGACGATAGGATCGAACCAGGTCTTGTATGCCTCCTCCGTGACATTGTCCTTAATCACGGTGAGACAATTGTTCCATATCTCCACATGGTTACCACTCATAGGAAAAAACTTATTTTGTTGTAATTCAACTTGTTTTTATCGTTCAACCGGGCGCTCGTTTTGTGTCTTTTCGCCTTCTCAACGACCTTGCAAAGGTAAATCAATAATTGTTTATAAAAAAATCAAAATCCTATTGATTTTCAATTTTCTTTTTCGTACAATACGAGGATTTTGTGTTTTGTGAAGCGGGATTGTTGTTAAAGCATTGATTCATATTGTTTTAATATGCGTTATTTTTACCCCAAATAAATTGGAAAATTTTTCAGAAATTCTTGAAGCGTCGTTTTTTCTTGTTGAAAACTCCAGATAACAGCTTAATTCGAAACGTGGGTTTTGCTGTTCGAGGTTTTCCTCTTTCATGACGCGCATCACCTCGTTCATCAAAGGGTATTCAAACTCCAAACTGTAAATTTCGTTTATGGTTTTTTCTACTATTGAGCTGTTTTCCAAAGCCTCTCGTGCTGCTGCTTTGTATGCGTTGATGAGTCCAGAAGTGCCCAATTTGATGCCGCCGAAATAACGCGTGACGACGATGCACACGTTGGTTACGTCTTTCGAGAGAATTTGGTTGAGGATGGGTTTGCCTGCCGTGCCCGAAGGCTCGCCGTCGTCGCTCGATCGGAAAATTTTCTTGTCGGGACCAATCATGTAGGCGTAGCAGTGGTGCCGCGCGTCGAAATACTTCTTCTTGACCGTGGCGATGGCAGTCTTGGCCTCGTCCTCGCTCATCACTACGAAAGTCTCGGCGATGAACTTGCTGCCTTTTTCCTTGTAAAGGCCTTCGCCACAGGTCGATAGCATGTTATAGGTGTCGTCTTGAGTCATGGCTTGAGGGTGATGAGGATGACGGCAATGATGGCGATGGCCAAGCCGAGATAATTCTTCCAAGTGAGTTTCTCCTTGAAGAGCAGCCAACCCACGAGGGCGGTAAGGCTGACCACACCTATATTATATATGGGGAACAGCACGACGTTGTCGAAACAGCGCATGGCGTTATAGACGCTATACGTCGAGAAGAAGTTGATGACACCCAAGCCGATGCCGCCCAAGGCGCTTTTCCACTGCCATTTCGACTTGCCGCGGATGAGGTCGTAGGCCACAACGAGGATGCCGAACAACAAGGCGATAAAATAGATGAAGGCAATCATGAAGCCCATGTCGTCGGCTCCGTTGCGTTGCTCGGTGAGTTTCATGAGGATGTCGCCCGTGCCCGTTCCAAAGAATATCAAAATGGGGAGTAACCAATTGGTTTTGTTGGTTTTATCGGATTGGCCTTTTCCGCCCACCACCAAAACCAACGCCACCAAAGCCAAGATGATGCCCATCGAAGCCACAAAATTCAGCCTTTCGTGAAACAGAACCACGCCTGCCAAGGTGGGCAACACTACGGAGAGTTTGCTCGAAAGCGAAGTGACCGTCACGCCGGAGCGTTGGGTGGAGGCCGTCATTAGCACATAGGTGAAGATGAACCAAAAGCCCGTGATGAGCGAAAGCCCGAACCATGGCTCGGCAACCAACTGCGCGGGTGTGTCGAACTGCTTGCACATCAAGAAACCCGTGCCTGCCGCGAAGACATAGTTCCACATCAGCGCCTGGTGGTTGTCGAGTTTGAAACGCTCGAAGAGGCGCATCGCTACGAAAACGCCGGTGGAGAATAGGATGGCTAAAATGAGGTAGAGCATAAATCGGGCGTGTTATCCTTACTTTTCAGAGAAATCAATCTCTTGCTCGGCTGGGATTCTGAATGAAAAAGTGGTTTTGTCGTCTTTGTTGGTGATGGCCAAATCACCGTTGCAGATGACATCCATGCCGATAACAACATCATACTCGTCGCTTTCAAACCCCATTGCCATAATGTTCGTGACAATGTCGCCCGTCGGCAAACCAAAATGAACAAGGAATGTTTCTTTGAAGTCTACTCCCTCATTATATCCCGAAACAACAGATTTGCCGACAGTAGTTAGTCCTAAAGCTTTTGCAACTCGTACTGAAATAAGTGAAACTGAAGCACCAGTATCCCAAAGTGACCGCATGATTTTCACACGCTTGATAGGCCTTCCTTGGCAAAAGTCTGTTGGTGCGTAAACATAACACTCGGTGACAATACTATCCACCTTTTCTTGAAAACGTCTTGTTACAGCCCCCATATCTTAATTGTTGTACTTTTCAACTCCGCCAATAATGACTTCACTTTCCGGGCATTGGGCATTGAGTTCGCGCCGAAGCAATTTTGCAATTCCTGAACGTCTGACGCTAATGTTCTCAATGGTTGCTCCGCTTGGTATGAGGCTTGGATTCTCAATTATGACGGTTTGTAGTTCCATGATTCAACTCTTGTTAAGACATTGCAAAAATACACAAAATTCCTTGAAATAGTATGTTTTTTTTGCACATATTTTCTACTTTTGCAATATGATAGGTTTTAATTTGAGCAAAACAAAACGCCATTTCACTGAGGCCTTGGCCGAGAAATTCCCCCGGCGCGAGGCGGAACAACTGATGCGCATCCTTTTGGAAGACCTTTTCGGCCTCGACTGGAACCGCCAACTTCTGGAGCCTGACTTGCGCATGGACGAGATGCAGCATTATCAGTTGGAACAGGCGGTAAAACGGTTGTTGAACGGCGAGCCGGTGCAGTATGTGACGGGCGTTGCGCGTTTCGGTGACCTATTAATAAAGGTGTCGCCGGCGGTGCTCATCCCGCGACCCGAGACGGAGGAAATGGTGCAGAAGATTTGCGCCACGTTGCCAAAGGAAAAACACCTCCGCATCTGGGACATTGGAACAGGCTCAGGCTGCATAGCCATTGCCTTGGCGAAGCATTTCGAGAATGCAGAAGCCATCGGTTTTGATGTTTCTGAGGAGGCTTTGCAAATGGCCAAGGAGAACGCCGAAAGCAATGGCGCAAAGGTGACTTTCGTACAAGATGATGTCTTGAATCCAACATCCGAGTTCCTCAGCCAGTCGGTGGATTTGGTGGTGAGCAACCCGCCCTACGTTTGCGACAGCGAGCGCGCCGCCATGGAAAGGAACGTCCTCGACTGGGAGCCTGAAAACGCTTTGTTTGTCCCCGATGACGACCCGCTTCGGTTTTATCGTCAAATCCTACAACTAGCTAAAAACCAACTGACTCCCGATGGCCAAGTTTGGTTCGAGATCAACGAAAGGATGGGGGAGGCCATGGTGAGGGCTTGTTGCGAAATGGGCTTTGCCAATGCGGAAATCATGGTGGATTTTGCGGAAAAACCAAGGTTTTGTAGTGCCCCAAAGCAAAAATCATAGGGACAAAATCCCGTGCTTGCCTGACAAGGTGATTTATTGCATGGTTTTTGTGGTAATTTTGCCGGACAACTTTAAACGTGATTGTTATGAAGACAAATTCCAAATTCATGCTGATGCTGCTGGTAGTGGCTGGCATGGCGACCTTGACCTCTTGTCAGAAAGAAAATCCAGGACAAGGACACGAAACTCCAAATGGCTTCACGGTATATCCGGCTGCCTCAGAATACCATTACGATGGCGATGGCATCAACCACCCCTACGTTGACCTCGGCCTGCCGAGCGGAACGCTTTGGGCCACCCATAATGTGGGCGCGGACAGCACAAATGCTTTCGGCTGGTTTATCGCTTGGGGCGAAACCGAGCCGAAGTCCGTTTACGAATGGAGCACCTACAAATATTGCGAAGGCAGCCAATTGAAACTGACCAAGTACAGCCACGATGCCAGCCCTGATTTCCTTAAATTTGGCTACAATGGTTACTGCGATACGCTTTCCGTCTTGCTCCCCTGCGATGATGCC
>JBGUHI010000041.1:0-2305 GCA_045111995.1 Candidatus Limimorpha sp.
GCTGCTAAATTAGCGAAAATATCGTAAGCGTAGCCAAAATCCTCAAAATGTTTCCGCAACCCTTTTCCGCATTGCAAATGCTTATACTCGCGACTCCCGAATTGCAAATTCGGGAGAACGGGAGAACGGGGAGAACGGGGAAGACTCTTTTTGCGTTCTCACCTGACTATTAAATCAATTTTGTTAGAAACCATCACGCCATAAAATACAATCTCATTTTTATTTCGAGTGGTGTCAAAATGCTCATAGACCGTTTCCTTACCTTGCGAATAACAAAGGAAAATCTTGTAGAGTCCGCGTTTCAATTCCCTGACAATCATGGGGTACACCTTCAATGAGATGCCGCCTACAGGCACTATGGTCTTGGCCATGTCATATTCCTTTATTCTATTGGCATCTTCTGTCTTTTCATAATACACCTTTAATTTCTTCTTGTCAACCAAAACGAGTGATGTTTTTGGGTTGTCGTCAATGTAGGAGGCAAACATTTCGGAATGGCCTGCCTTAATCTGGTTGCCGTCCCCATCCTCAATGACATAGAACAAACCTCGGCTTCCCAAGGACATGTTGAGTTCTTCCACAGCATCATATACACCGTAATCTTTATTTTGGTTTCGGACACTGATGACTATGTCATTCACATTCTCGTTGAATTGGTATAACGTTACGGCTTCTTCTGTCGGAAACGATATGTGAATATTGAGTTCCACAGCATCTTTGCAACGCTTTTTTACGACAATGGAGTCAAGGATAGTCAAATTCCCAAACAAACTATTATGATCTTGTGCATTGACGCACAGGGAACACAAAAGCAGCATAAGAAGTGTTAATTGCCTATTTTTCATGTCTATTAAGGTTTTCGCATCAATCCTTCATCGATTAAGAAAGCTTTAATGATAGATTGATTCTTTTTATGATCGAAAGCATAAAACTTCATTCGATTATAGCGGTATTGAGTGTGAATTCGTCTATAGTCAAAAGCATAGGCCCTAACTTCCATTAAGTCTTGAGCAATTTGAATCCCATATAAATCAACAGCTTTGTTAAATTCGCCACTATATAATTGTGTCCCATGTTTCCATTCATGGAAAAGAGTTTCTTGTGCTTCAATATTCCCTCTCCATGCTTTACGGATTGTTTTGTATGAAACTCTGATTCTGTTGTCTTCAAAATGACCAATCTTATCATCGATGCCCTCAAAAACCGATGTCCCTGGGTCTGTAGTGGCATTGCAAAGATCGTCTCCTGAATAAACATATCTTTCTGCGAAAAATGTAGCATCGGCTTCTCCAATCGCTGCTAATTCATCAGCGTAATACCTAACCATTCTATCAAGTTTCTCCTGTGCCGGAAGAATCTCGCAATAGCTATTTGCCCCGAATCCCCATCCTTGCGTTCCATACGAACATGCTATGCCCAGACCTGCCATTTGGCCAAACTTGTTAACACTTCCCGCAACGCCAAGGCTGGCCGAAACATTGGCGTTCCAAGGACTCATTCCAGAAGGCCCTCCCCAAGTATACGAGGCACTCGCGCCCACTCCGGCACGGCCTATTCCGTATGAAAAACCATAGCCCGCCGACAAGGATGCCGTCGTTGTTTGATATCTGAAATCATAGCCAACGCTCAATGTCAGATTTGCGCCGGCACAGCCAATATGCGACCCCAATTCGCCATAAACGCCGAATGAACTGATACCGCTGTTGTCAAGCCCCAAGTTCAAGCCAAATCCAAAGAAACCAAAATTCACGCCTACACTCACGCTTGTCAAACCGTATGTTCCATCTTCCCTCTTGCCGAATCCTACTCCACCCGTCGAGAACCACTCCCCGCTCGGGTCAGTGTATCGCAGCGGATTGTTCAAGCAGTAAGCATACCTGTTGAAACTCTGAGAGAAATCAGGTGCCTGAACATAATTGTCCACCGAGAGGAACGAACTCATAATCGGGTCATACATCCGCCCGTTCATGTTAATCAAGCCGAACTCGGTTAGGTGCTCGTGTCCGGTGAAGCCGCGGTCGAACATGGGCTGTTGGGTTACGGTGCCCGTCCAAGTCTCGGGGTTGCGCATGTTGCCCCATGCGTCGAAGCTCTGCTCTTGCTCAATGGTGCCGTTGGCGTCGGTTATCGTCGTCCACGAGCCGAGGTGGTCTTTCAGGACATAGTGAACGTTTTCCTCGCCGTTATTCTTCTCCACCACGGCGAACACGCCAAGCGGGCCGCTGTAGGGCTGTCGCATTGCGGCAGCCGCGTAGAAACCCCAGCGGCTGCCACGGTGTGACAGCCCTACAACGTAAACGACAAT
>JBGUHI010000042.1:0-35526 GCA_045111995.1 Candidatus Limimorpha sp.
TTCTCTTGCCACACACCTGCTATTCGGAAGCCGGTGTGCCAACACAACCTTCATCGTCTCGTTCGCACTTCTATGTTGAACTTAAGGATTTATTCCGCAACTTTTTGAAAAACCTATCTGTTGACAAAATATTTGCCCCAAAATATAATCTTAGCGATGGTTTCCCGAAAAAAGTGTATTTTTGCCGAAAACAAGGGCACCTCGGTGCCGTCACCAAATTTGAACAACAGAAAGAAAAGAACAAACTGACATATTAAAAACCAAAGCATTGGCTATTATTCGCGTTCAAAACAAAAGCGTCGGAAACTCTTGATTTGAAAAATCGGATAAAAGCAATCTCACGGAAGCGTTTTCCGCAAGTACCCTTTAAAGTTGATGCTCACATCGAATAGGTGTGGGCAGTTTCTAAGGGTACAACGGGGTTCAACCGACGCTCCTCGTGAATGCGATAGAAAGGTCCGCACCTTTCTTGTTGCCCGAAATAGTGATTGATAGCATTGCGCAAACTGTCAATCACGATGGCAAACAAAAACCTGAATCAAGCGAAAAACGCTAAAAAGGACGAGTTTTATACACAACTCGTTGATATTGAGAACGAACTGAAGCATTACAAGGCGCATTTCAAAGGGAAAACGGTGCTTTGCAACTGCGATGACCCGCGTGTGAGCAACTTTTTCCATTATTTCAGTTACAACTTCGAGCAGTTGGGCATGAAGAAACTGATTACCACCTGCTACAAGAACCAAAACCGCGACCTGTTCAGCCAAAACGACAGCGAACGGGCGATTTGGTTGGAGTATTTTGGCGACCGCAACGGCAACCGTGTGCCCGACCCCGAGGAAATCGGCATCCATTATTTCAAGGGTGATGGCGATTTCCGTTCAGCGGAATGTATTGAATTGTTGAAAGAGGCTGATATTGTGGTAACTAATCCTCCTTTTTCGTTGTTTCGGGAATATGTGGCGCAACTGATGAAGTATGAGAAGAAGTTTGTAATTGTTGGACATCAGAATGCAATAAGTTATAAGGAAATCTTCCCATTGATTAAAGATAATAAGATTTGGCTTGGTTATGGTTTTAGAGGCGGTGCAGGTCATTTCTTTAGCAAATATGAAGATGTGGCGACCGCTGGCGACCATCGAGAAGGTATGATTCGAGTTTCGGGCGTGAATTGGTTCACCAATCTTGAAATTCCAAAGCGTCACGAAGATTTAATTCTCTATAAATCATATAGTCCTGAAGAATATCCAAAGTATGATTTTTATAATGCAATAAATGTAAATAAGACTGCTGATATTCCAATGGATTATGATGGTGTGATGGGCGTGCCAATCACTTTTTTGGACAAGTATAATCCTAAACAGTTTGAATTACTGAATTGTAATGATTATAGAAAAACCGACAAAGTTCCATTTAAAGAACATGGCTTGATAAAAGATAAAGAGGGAGCGATTGATGGGAAACCAACTTATGTGCGTATCCTAATCCGTCGCAAACAGCAAACACCTGTAAAATATCTCCAATCCGAAATGCCCGTAACAATGGCGGCAGAAGCCCCAGCCCCGTAGGGGCTATATTATAGTAACCGTAGGTCGCGACCTACGGCAACACCCCGGCAGGTAGCACTCCGGTAGCACCCCGGCAGGACCAGCCCCGTAGGGGCGAAAGATATTAGGCAGGCGGTGGAATGCAATGGAACCCCTGCCCTAAAAACGACAACCCAAGATAGCCCCGTTAGGGGCGACAGACCAATAAGCAGGCGACGTGAGTCCCTGCTCTAAAACAACAGAAAAAATGAACATAGAACTCCACAAAATCACCGTCCGCGAATTGACCAATGGCTACGCGGACAACAACGAAAACGGCGTGCGCGCCTACGGTGGCAAACTTGACGTGAGGCCGCCGTTCCAGCGCGAATTCGTCTATAAGGAAAAACAGCGCGATGCCGTCATCGACACGCTCACGCAGGGCTTTCCGCTCAATGTGATGTATTGGGCCGTGCGCGAAGACAACACCTACGAAATCATCGATGGCCAACAGCGCACCATCAGCATCTGCCAGTTCGTCAACGGCGACTTCGCTTTCAACTTCCGCTATTTCCACAACCTCCAGCCCGACGAGCAGGAGCAAATCCTCAACTACGAGTTGCAGGTTTACATTTGCAGCGGCACCGACAGCGAGAAACTGAAATGGTTCCGCACCATCAACATCGCGGGCGAGGAACTCACCGAACAGGAGTTGCGCAATGCGGTGTATGCCGGCCCGTGGGTGAGCGACGCCAAACGCTATTTCAGCAAGAACGGCTGTCCCGCTGCGAAAATCGGTAGCGACTACCTCACGGGTTCGGCCATCCGTCAGGACTATTTGAAAACCGCCATCGCATGGATTTCGGACGGCAACATCGAGGTCTATATGTCGAACCATCAGCACGATGCGAGCGCGGCGCCCTTGTGGCAGTTTTTCCAGTCGGTCATCACATGGATTGAGACCTCATTCCGCCCGACCAAGGAGCGCAAGAAAATCATGAAAGGCGTGGACTGGGGAATGCTCTACAAACGCTACAAAGACCAAGTGTTTGACTACAAACAGGTTGACGAGGAGGTGAAATGCCTCATCCTCGACGACGACGTGACCAAGAAAACGGGCATATATCCTTACATCCTCACACGCAAGGAGAAATATCTCTCCATTCGTGCCTTCACCGATGCGCAAAAATTGTCAGCATACGAGCGTCAAATGGGCTTTTGCGCCGACTGCGGCCAGCATTTTGAACTCTCGCAAATGGAAGCCGACCACATCACGCCGTGGCATCTCGGCGGCAAGACCGTTGCCGAAAACTGCCAGATGCTTTGCAGGGAGTGCAATCGGCGGAAGAGTGGGAAATGAATTTCCAAAAGTCGGTTTACCACCGAAAAAGGTGGTAAACCTACCACCTTTTTTAGAAAAAAATGCGCTAAATCCATCCAATTCAACAAAAATGTGTAATTTTGTCGGCGAAATGGTGGTTGGCATACCACCTTTTTGCCAATATTTTTGCAAAACTTGTATGATATGAAATACTTGACGTTAGAGAAAGCTCTTGGTGCATGGCAGGCCTTACAGCCGCTTTCGGACTACGACCGAGAGCGATTGAGTCGTAGGTTTACCATTGAGTTTAATTACAACAGCAACCATATTGAAGGCAACACACTGACCTACGGACAAACAGAGTTGCTGCTGTTGTTTGGCAAGGTGGTGGGCGAAGCCGATGTGAAGGATGTGCAAGACATGACGGCGAGCAATGTCAGTCTGAAGATGATGAAAACAGAAACGGTTAATAGAGAAACTCCTCTTACCCAGAGTTTTATTCGTACATTGCACCACACCTTACTTCGCGAGGATTACACGGTGTATAGGATGCTTCCCGGCGGAGTGCAGACGAGTTATGTGATTCACGCTGGACAATACAAAACCCGCCCGAATAGTGTCATTACGCGCTATGGCGACCGTTTCGACTATGCTTCACCTGAAGAAACCCCTGCCTTGATGACCGACCTTGTGGATTGGTACAACAAGGAGGAGCAGGCAGGAAAACTTTCGCCGGTTGAACTGGCGGCGTTGTTTCATTATCGCTATATCCGTATTCACCCGTTTGAGGATGGCAATGGTCGTATTGCACGACTTTTGGTGAATTATATTTTGGCTCGACATGGTTATCCGATGATTGTGGTGAGGAGCAGGAAAAAGAAGGAATATCTTGAGGCCTTGCATCAGACGGATTTGCAGACTGGGAAAACTCCGGCGGCTGGTGCCCATGCCACGTTGAAGGAAATCAGGCCTTTTATGACTTATTTCAAAGGGTTGGTAACCAAAGAGATATATACCGATGTTTGCTTTTTGACCGAGCATGATGAAAACCTTTGGTGGTATGACGGTGAGCGCATACAATTCCGTTCGCCGAATTACAGCAAAATCTTGACGCTGATGCTTACCGAGCCTGTGCTTTCCATTGCTGAAATCCAGCATCAGACCGGCATCAATATGTCGGCGGTGCAGAAATTGGTCAACCAACTGGTTGAAAAACATTATGTCGAGAGAAACTTCAACAATGGTGGCTGGCGCGTGTTTATCACCCCATCAATGTAAAAATGTTTGCCAAAAGGTGGTAAGCCTACCACCTTTTGGCAAACATTTATCCAAAATCAAACCATAAACTCTTCCAAAGTGGAATGCAGAATTTCCTGCAATTCGGCCTTGTGCTCGGGCGGGGTTTGCGTGAAGAGGAAGCCCCAAATGCTCATGGCGGGGTTCATGATGTCGCGGGTTTCAAGTACGCCGTGGAAGTGCCGCTTGATGCGCTCGAAGTCGAGTTTGCGGTTGGTGTCATAGGGCTTGTCCAAAACGATGAAACTGAACACGTCGTTTTCGATGCCGTCCCATTGGGTGGCGTAGTCGGGGTGGGTGCCTTCGAAGTAGGCCTGCACTGGTAGCAGGTGGCAGGTGTGGCGCGTGATGTCGTTGAGGCACATGCCGGCGAAACGCAACGGGTTCACCTCAATCGGGATGGCGCGACCTGTGTTCTTGTCCACGCGGAACTCCACGTGCATCGGGAAGTTGCGCAGACCCAACGCACCGTTCAAGTCGATGCAGAACTGGTTGAAAGCGGGGTAGTTGCTCTCAAAAATCTGCTTGCTCATGCAATAGAGGCGGTCGCTGACATCGGTCTCGCTCTTGAAGATGTGGTGGAAGATGTTGATGATGTTGGGCTTGCCCTCGGCATCGTAGTAGGCATCCACGGCATATTCCTCGCCTTCGATAAACTGCTCAAGCACAAACATTTCGCTACGCACGACGGTATCGGGGAAGACAGCGCACTGCTTGGCGAAGTTGCGGTCGATGTCGTCCAAGGCGGCCTGCCATTCGGCCTTGTTTCGGACGATATACACGCCTACGCTGAGGAAGCCCACGGCGGGTTTCAGCACGAGCGGCAAAGGCAACTCGTCAGGATTGAGGCTGCGCAAGGCATTCATCTCCACCTCTTTATAATAGAAGTCGGGATAAATCTGCTGGCAGATGCGGCGGAACGCGGCCTTGTCCTTCAGAATCTTGACTTTCTTCACCAACTCTGATTCGGGCAGTTGGGCATAAAGCCACACCAAAGCATTTTCTGAAACGGCATAAAGTTGCTTGGTTTGCTGGTATTTCTCTACGAAAGTCTTGTCATTCAAAAGGTTGAGTTTGTGGCCTTGTTGTTTCAGTGTTTCGGCCATGTCGTTATGCAAAACTGGAATCTGTTTTTCTTCCAAATACGCCACCAACGGGGCGGAAACGTATGGTTTTTCTAAAATGATCATTTTTCAAATATTTATTCTACAGCCATTCGATTTCATCTCGACTGAGGCCTGTGATTTTGCAAATTTCATCTAATCCATAACCGCGCGATTTCATGCGGGTGGCGGTTTGTATAAGGCTCTTGTGAACGGCGGATTCGGTAATCACGACTTCGTTTTTCTCCCATTCTTCCCAGTCGGTTTCCGCCAAATAGCGGGCAACTTGTTCGCGGAGAGGATGAAGGTTGTCCTCGATAACATAAATGACGGCTTCTTCGTCTATTTGGAAATAGTCGTGAATGAGAATATGGCGCATTTTTATAATGTCGTCCCAAGGCGTTTCGGCGTGTTCCTTGCGAAAGGCTTTTGTCAGTTTATATGCGGCCTCGCCAATGATTTCAATATTCTTGACAATGCCATAGAAATTCATTCTGTCAGTTTCCAGTTCTTCTTTCGTTTTTCCCTCGGCAAAACCAAGAACACGGTCGATGGCTTCAAGGATGTGTTCTAACCGTTCACGGTCTCTAACTGGCTCTCTCATATATCAGTAGTTTGTCTTGGTTGATACTTTCAGCAATTCGTGGGTACAGTCTTCCGTCAGGCACAAGGTCAACTGAGCGGTCGAGCAAGGCTTCCAAATCGTTAATCATGGAAGCGTGTTTCAACAAACTCACCCTCGTGTCTTTGTCAAATTGCACCAGCAAATCCACATCGCTCAGAGGCGTTTCGTCGCCTCGGGCAAACGAACCGAAAATCCAAGCGCGCAAGATGGGCTGTGTCTTGAAATAGTCGGCTATGGTTTGTTGCATCTCGGTACTCATAACGAATCGATTGTTGATTTCGGGGCAAAGTTACGAAAAACTTCCCAAACACAAAAACCGTTTATCTCCAAACATTTTGTGTCCTGTCGGGACCGTAGGAAACGAACTTCACCGGCACGCCGACATAATTCTCAATAAACTTAATGTAATCTTCCAATTTCTGCGGGATTTTGCCTTCGATTCTCTGTTGCCATCCGGGAATCTCGGTGTAAACAGGTTCCATAGTTTCGGTGCAGGCGGCAAATGGCAGGTGCTTGGTTTCCTGTTCGTTGTATCGGTAGGCCGTGGCCACCTTGACGGTCTTGAACTCGTCCATCACGTCGGACTTCATCATCATCAGGTCGGTGACACCGCTGAGCATGACGGCATATTTCAGCGCGGGCAAGTCGAGCCATCCGCAACGGCGCGGGCGGCCTGTGGTGGCACCAAACTCGTGACCGTTTTGGCGGAGCAATTCGCCTGTTTCGTCGAACAGTTCGGTAGGGAAGGGGCCAGTGCCCACGCGGGTGCAGTAGGCCTTGAAGATGCCGAACACCTTGCCGATGCGGTTGGGCGCAACGCCCAGGCCGGAGCACACGCCTGCAGCAATCACGTTCGACGATGTGACGAAGGGATAGCTGCCGAAGTCCACGTCGAGCAGAGAGCCTTGGGCGCCTTCGGCAAGCACTTTCTTGCCCGCGTCGAGAGCCTCGTTGATGTAGTATTCGCCATCGATGAAGTCGTATTGCTTCAGGTATTCCACGCCCTCAAACCACGCTTTTTCGTAGTCGGCGAAAGTCATGCCGTCTAAGCGCAGCTCGTCCATGTCGAAATCGAGGTTCTTGATTTGCAGCAAGTGACTTTCTTTCAGTCGGTTGTATTTCTCGTGGAAATCGGCCAAGCCGATGTCGCCGATGCGCAGGCCTTTGCGGGCGGTTTTGTCGGTGTAGGTCGGGCCGATGCCTTTCAGCGTGGTGCCGACTTTCATCTTGCCGAGGGCTTTTTCGTTGGCGGCGTCCATGGCGCGGTGGGTGGGCAAAATTAGGTGGGCGCGGTTGGCTATTTTCAGCGTTTGGCGCAGGTCGAAGCCGGCTTCGCTCAGACCTTCAATTTCACCTTTTAATATATGCGGGTCGATGATGACGCCGTTGCCGATCACATTGACGCAGCCCGGGGTGAGCACCCCTGAGGGGATGTTGTGCAGCACGAATTTCTTGCCTTCAAACTTGATGGTGTGTCCGGCGTTGGGGCCGCCTTGGAAACGCGCCACGATGTCATAATTCGGGGTGAGGGCATCCACAACTTTGCCTTTGCCTTCGTCGCCCCATTGCAAACCGAGGAGAATATCTAATTTGTTCATATATTGGAATTTCAAAATTTCTAATTTCAAGATTTTTAGCTGCCACAATGTGACAGCCCCACACCTCCAACCTCCTACCTTCAACCTCTTACCTCCAACCTCCTACCTCTTACCTCCAACCTCCTACCTTTTCTTGTGTCCATAAAAAATCAACGAATGGTGCGTAATCTCCACGCCCAAGTGTTCCTCAATCGACTTTTGGATTTCGAGCAGTCGCGGGTCGCAGAACTCCAACACTTGTTCGGTTTCAACATCTATGAAGTGGTCGTGCTGGCGGAATTTGTAGGCACGCTCGTATTGGGCGCGATTGTGTCCAAACTGGTGCTTGATGACCAAGCCGCAGTCCAAAAGCAGGTCGATGGTATTATACAAGGTGGCGCGGCTGACGCGGTACTTGTTGTCTTTCATCTGGTTGTAGAGCGAGTCGATGTCGAAGTGCCCGTTGGTGGAGTAGATTTCCTTGAGGATGGCAAAACGCTCGGGGGTCTTGCGCAGTTTCCTCCGTTGCAGGTAGTCAATGAATATCTTCTTGACAGCCAGATAGGTATTGTCGAATGAGTCTTTCATTTTCGCTCGTGATGTTGGCGCAAAAATAGGGATTTTTTTTCAGACAGATTCTAAATAATTCGCATTATTTTGCCTCAATTGTTGTTTTTCCGCACCACCTTCTGGATGTCCTTGAGTTTGTTCAGCTTGTTGATGAGTTCGTCGAGTTCTTGTGTGTTGTGCACATAGATGGAGATGGCGGCTTCCACCACGTCATGTTTGGCTTCCATGTGGAGTGAATGCAGGTTGAGTTTCAGTTCGTTGGAGAGCAGGTTGGTCATGCGGTTGAGCAGTCCGGCGGTGTCCAATGCGGTGATTTTCAGTTCGGCGAGGAAGGCGATTTCGCTCTTGGGTTGCCATTTGGCTTTCACGATGTTGTTGCCGTAGCGTGCTGATAGTTGTATGGCCTTTGGGCAGTTGCTTCTGTGGATTTGCAACGGCTCGCCAGGGAAACTGAAGGCGATGACATCGTCGCCGGGAATGGGGTTGCAGCAGGTCGACACGTTGAAGTCGAACTCGCCTGAGGTGGTGAGCGAGGGTGTCTCGTCTTTCTCTTTGCCGTTGCCCAGCAATCCGAAGGTGAGGAAGCGCACGAAGCTGCCGTTCGACTGTGGCTTCAGCACGCTGCGGATGAGACGTTCGTCGATTTTGCCTGTGGCCACCAGGTAGTAGAAGTCGATGGAACTGGTGAGTTTTTCGGCGGACATCACTGTGTGGCGGTTGGCTTTGGAAGGCTCGAGGTCGATCTTGCGCATGATTGTCTCATATTTCTGCTCGCCCTCTTCGCGGAAGGTGCGGCGGTATTCCTTGATGCCGCTCTTGAGTCGCGACTTGGCCGTTGCCGTGGCGAGGAACTCGAACCATTTCTCTTGCGGGTGCTGCGAGTCGGAGGTGATGATCTCCACCTGGTCGCCTTTAGTGAGTTTGCGGTCGAGTTGCGACAGTTGGTTGTTGACGTTGGCCGCGATGCTGTGGTCGCCGATCTCGCTGTGGATGTAGTATGCGAAGTCGAGCGCGGTGGAGCCCTTGGGCAGCGTAATCATCTTGCCTTTTGGGGTGAAGACGTAGATCTCGTCGGAGAAGAGGTCGAGCTTGAAGTTGTCGACGAACTCGATGGCGTTGTCGGAGTTGCCGCTGATGAGGTCTCGTGCCTTCTTCAGCCATTCGTCGAACCCGCTTTCGGTTCTGTCGTTGTCGGTCTTGTATTTCCAGTAGGCGCCGAAACCTTTTTCGGCGATTTCATCCATGCGTTGGCTTCGGATGTGCACCTCCACCCAGTTGCCTGTCTGGCCCATCACCACGGCGTGCAGGCTTTCGTAGCCGTTGGCTTTCGGGAACGAGATCCAGTCTTTCAGCTTTCGGGTGTAAGGACGGTAGCAGTTGGTCAGCACGGCATAAATCTTCCAACATTCCATGCGCTCTTGTTCTTTTGGACAGTCGGTGATGAGGCGGACGATAAAGGAGCCGTAGAGGTCTTCGAAAGCCAACTCCTTGTCCATCATGCGTTTCCATACCGAGTTGATCGAGCGTTCCTTGATTTCGGCCCGTGCCTTGATGCCATCCTTCTCCAACTCTGCCATGATGGGGTCGATGAAGTCGCGCAACTCGCCCATGCGTTTCTCGCGCATGTCGTCCATGCGCTTGCGGATGTTGTTGTAAATCGTTGGGTTGGTGTATTTCAGCGACAGGTCCTCAAGTTCGATTTCGATGGCGTGGAGGCCGAGGCGGTAGGCGAGAGGTGCATAGAGATAGGTGGTTTCCGATGCGATTTTCAGTTGCTTGTGCTTGGGCATCGAGTCCAAGGTGCGCATGTTGTGGAGCCTGTCGCTGAGCTTGATGAGCACCACGCGGGTGTCGTATGATAGCGAGCTGATGATTTTCTTGAAGTTCTCGGCTTGTATGCTTTCAGCATCGTCCATCGCGTCGAACTTGGTGAGGCCGTCCACCACGCGCGACACCTTCTCGCCAAACATTTCCTTGATGTCGTCCAAGGTGTATGGCGTGTCTTCCACCACATCATGCAGCAGGGCGCAGATGATGGAGGTGCGGCCCAGCCCGATGTCGTGTGCGGCGATGGTAGCCACTTCGATGGGATGGTAGATGTAAGGCTCGCCCGAGCGTCGGCGTTGGTCCTTGTGCGCATCGACGGCGAAATAGAAAGCCTTATCGACGGCCTCAAGGTCTTGGGCTTCCTTGCGCGTTTGCCAAGCCTCAATGAGGAGCCGGTGTCGTCGCTCGATTTCTTCTTTTTCTTCCTTGGAAAAGGTGTCAGGTAAAGCAGGTGTCATAAGCAATTGTTTTTTTCAGACTGCAAAATTAGGGATAATCCTTTGTATTGTCGGCATATTGTGCGGTTTTTTTTTGCGGGATAGAGTGGATTTTTGGGAAAATGATTATTTTTGCGGGGTGAAAAAAGACTGAATGTATGCCAAAAGTATTCATATATGCTACAACGAAAGTTATCTGGACTTTCTTGTTTTATGATACTGACAACAATGAAAACAGAGCGCATGTCCATGTTGGTAAGGCTGGAGTGATTAATTTGGCAAAGATATGGTTGGAACCGCAAGTTGAAATTGCCAAGAGGGGAGAATTAACCGACAAGCAGCTTTCACAAATTGTCAAAATTGCAGAGAGGTTTCGGGAAGAAATGTTGGGACAATGGGCAAAGTTTAAGGCAGGAGAAAGAGTAAAAAGCATAAAAGTAAAGGAATAATAAAATGTACACGATTGAAGGATATTGGGATGTGGTCCCAAGGATTAAAAGTGTTTCTTTCCCGATGCGGGGCAAGATGCAGATTGCTTTGCAGGACGGGCGAATCATCGTCGTTTCTGTTTCTAAGTTCCCAAGCGTGAAGCGTTTGAGCAGTGAACAGCGAAAGAAATGGTATATTCTCGGCAACGGGTTCTCCTTTGAGGACTCCGACGAGGTTATTCATATCGAACAGATTCTTGGAAATTTCGCGAGTTATGCACATGAGGCATAGTAGCAATTAATTGATAATTAACTTGTTTCAAACTAATAGAATAATCGAACAAAAGAAATAGATAAACTCAAAAGGCATATTATAATCAGATAGCACTTGTTGCTGTCCTTGAACCTCAATTTTTCCACTTGTCCCCGTTTACGGGGCAATTCCTCAAGGACGAGTTGCAAATGCCGTACTTGGTACGGCGTGGAACACTTGTTAGAGGAATGGGCGTGGAAACCCTGAGGTTCAAGCAAGGAATTGATTCCACGCTGTTTTTTTTATGTGCAAATTAAAACCATTGACTCAATATTAAACAATTAGAAGTTGCTCCCGGCACGGATTTAGGGATAAAAAAATGAAACGTTTTCTATTTTTAATCGCAGTATGTACGGCACTTTCATCGTGTGCGCCAACAACGTACTTTCAAATGTACCAAACGCAACCTGTTACAGATATTACGATACGTGATAACTGTATGGCTTTTGAAGACGAAAACTGTGAGATTCTTTACAACTTTTGGAAAGAGTACGGTGAAATCGGTTTTGTGTTTTACAACAAGACTACGGAAAACATTTACTTGCATCTTAACGAATGTTTTTATGTCGAGAATGGTTTTGCCTATGATTACTATCGGAATCGGGTTTACACGAACAGCAAATCCTATGTCACTTCAACTCAATTAGCCAACATTCACAGTTTGTATGTTACCAAATCGAATGCTTCTGCAAATGCAAACTATTACCAAATGGGTTCATTTGGTACAGGCAATGCGTATGGGAATCAAACAACATACAAAAACGGCTATGTCTATGGCTCTACTGGAACAATCACCAATGCTTCTTCAAATAGTGTTTCGATAGCCGAGAAACAAGTTATTTGCATACCACCAAAAACATCGAAAATCATTACCGAATTTGATATTAAGAGTTCTGTCTATCGTTCTTGTGAGATTTATAGAAATCCTGGGAGAAAGGATTCTCATAGTGTAACATTTAGTAAAGACAACACTCCTTTGAGTTTTGGCAATCGCATTGCGTATTCCATAGGGGAGTCAGAAGTGTTGGTTCACGTGAGCAATGACTTTTATGTTTCCAAAATTTCAAATTATGCAATGCTAGACATTACTACAATTCAAAATGAGTCGGAATGTGGTAAAAGTACTGGCCATCAGATTAGGGTTTTCAAGGAATCAGGCCCAAATCAGTTTTTTATCCGTTACACACTTTCAAACAACTTTGGAAAGACGCACTAAGATGATGTAGGAATCTTACATAGAATGATACCATCAAACTCATTCACAAAGGCGCATCAGGAATTTTTTGGGTGCGCCTGCTTTTTTAGGGGCAGATTTACGATTGAATCGAAAATTTTCCCTATTTTTGCCGCCGAATGCTTAGGATTTGTGTAGATTTTCGTATCTATGAATACTTAGGATTTGTGTAAGGTTTCATTTTTTGAATACTTAGGAAATGTGTATAATAATATATGAAACGAAAGATTTACAATAAGTTACTTGATTGGAAAATCCAATGGAATGGTAAGTCGGCGGTTTTGGTTGATGGCGCGAGGCGTATTGGGAAGAGTTGGATTGTGGAGGAATTCGCCAAAAATGAATACAAATCCTACATTTTGATTGACTTCAATAATGTGGCGAAGCCAATTACCGATTTGTTTGAAAACTATTTGTCGAATCTTGATGTGTTTTTCCAACGTCTCAGTCTGCTTACAGGGGTTAGACTATACGAGCGTGATTCCGTGATTGTTTTCGATGAAGTTCAGCAATTTCCGCGTGCTCGGGCAGCCATCAAATACTTGGTGAAAGATGGCCGTTACGATTACATTGAAACGGGTTCTTTAGTCAGTATCAACCGCAATGTGAAAGGCATTGTCATCCCTTCCGAGGAGGAGCGCATCGATATGTTTCCGATGGATTTCGAGGAGTTTCTTTGGGCAATGGGCGATGACATGCTGATGCCGTTTGTAAAGGATTGCTTCGAGAAGCGGCAACCACTTGGGACGGATTTGCATCGAAAAGTGATGGAACTGTTTAGGCAGTATATGATTGTTGGCGGGATGCCACAGGCCATACAGGAATATGTCGAGTCGCGCGATTTTGTCACGGTGGACCGCATCAAACGGAGCATCCTGAAGCTCTATCGTTCTGACATCAGCAAGTATGCCTTTGGCGCGGAGCAAAAGGTGACGAAGATTTTCGACAAGATTCCGTCCCAACTTCAACGGCATGAAAAACGCTTTCGGATAGGTGATGTCGCCAAAGGTGCACGGATGCGGGATTATGTTGCACCCTTATTCTGGTTGGAGGAGTCGAGGGTGGTCAATATCTGCTACGCCTCAACGGAACCAAGCATAGGCCTGAACTTGAATCGCGACGAGGCGAAATTAAAGATGTATTTTGCCGACACGGGATTGCTCATTTCGTTGGCCTTTAACGAGCGGGATATTCAAAACGAGCAGATTTACAGGAAGTTGATGTTTGACAAATTGGAAATCAACAAAGGAATGCTTGTGGAAAACATGGTGGCGCAGATGCTCCGTGCCGCAGGCAACGAACTGTATTTCTATTCCCACTATTCACGCGAGGCCGCTGAACGCATGGAAGTGGATTTTCTCATCAGGAAGTCAACGGTGACAAGCCGACACAACATTTTGCCTATTGAGGTGAAATCGTCCACAGGCTATGGCTTAACCTCACTCAAGAAGTGTATTGCCAAGTTTGGGCAACAGTTGGCCACACCCTGTGTATTGCACAAATCAGACTTGAAATTCGAGGATGGCATTCTGTTTTTGCCGCTTTACATGACACCGTTTTTGTAATGGATTTTGGTTTTTGATGTCGCAAAGGGAATTTTTTGTACTTTTGCGCCCAAATGAAAAACATCAGGAATTTTTGCATCATTGCGCACATCGACCATGGCAAATCGACCTTGGCAGATCGCCTTTTGGAACTGACTAACACGCTCAATTCCAAGGAATTGGTAAATCAGGTGCTCGACGACATGGACCTTGAGCGCGAGCGTGGCATCACTATCAAGAGCCACGCCATCCAAATGAAGTATAATTACAAAGGTGAGACCTTCACTTTGAACCTCATCGACACCCCCGGCCATGTGGACTTCTCCTACGAGGTGTCGCGCAGCATCGCGGCCTGCGAAGGTGCCCTGCTCGTGGTGGATGCCACGCAAGGCATTCAGGCTCAGACGATTGCCAACCTCTATTCGGCCCTTGAGCACGACCTCGAAATCATCCCCGTGATGAACAAAATCGACATGGACAGTGCCATGATCGACATCGTGGAAGACCAAATGGTGGACTTGCTTGGCTGCGACCCGAGCGAGATTTTGCGCGTCAGTGCCCGCACGGGCGAGGGCGTTCCCGCCGTGTTGGATGCCATCGTCGATCGCATCCCATGCCCGAAAGGCGACCCCGAAGCGCCGCTCCAAGCCTTGATTTTCGACTCGGTGTTCAACTCGTTCCGCGGCATCATCGCCTATTTCCGCGTGATGAACGGCACCTTGCACACTAACGACCTCGTGAAGTTCTTCGCCACGGGCAAGGAATACCACGCCGACGAAATCGGGGTGCTGCAACTGAAGCAAGTGCCTAAGAATGAGCTTTCTGCGGGCGATGTGGGCTACATCATTTCGGGCATCAAAAGCTCGAAAGAAGTCAAGGTGGGCGACACCATCACGCATGTCGAAAGGCCTTGTGCCGAGCCGGTGGCAGGCTTCGAGAACGTGAAACCCATGCTGTTTGCGGGTATCTATCCCGTGGATGCGGATGATTATGAGGAACTTAGGGCTTCGTTGGAGAAACTGCAACTCAACGACGCGAGTTTGGTTTGGGAACCAGAATCTTCGGCGGCCTTGGGCTTCGGCTTCCGCTGCGGATTCTTGGGCCTGCTCCACATGGAAATCGTACAGGAGCGCCTCGACCGCGAGTTCGACATGGATGTCATCACGACGGTGCCGAACGTGTCGTTCAAGTGCTTCAGGACTGACGGCGAGATGATCGAGGTGCACAACCCCAGCGGCTTGCCGGAAGTGACTAAGATTGACCACATTGAGGAGCCGTACATCCTCGCGCAAATTATCTCGAAGAACGAGTTCACCGGCCCGATTATGACGCTCTGCATCGATAGGCGCGGTATTCTGAAAAACCAAGTCTATCTCTCCACCGACCGCGTGGAACTGACTTTCCAAATGCCGCTCTCGGAAATCGTTTTCGACTTCTACGACAAACTGAAATCCATCTCGAAGGGCTACGCCTCGTTCGACTACCATATCGCTGGTTATCAGGACGCTGACTTGGTGAAATTGGACATCATGCTCAACGGCGAGTCGGTGGATGCCCTCTCGACCTTGATACACCGCGCCCATGCCTACGACTTCGGTCGGCGCATGTGCGAGAAACTGAAGGAACTGATACCACGCCACCAGTTCGACATCGCCATCCAAGCGGCCATCGGCGCGAAGATTATCGCCCGCGAGACGGTGCGCCAAGTGCGCAAGGACGTGACGGCGAAGTGCTACGGCGGCGACGTGTCGCGCAAGCGCAAACTGCTTGAAAAACAGAAGGCTGGAAAGAAACGTATGCGTCAGGTCGGCAATGTCGAGGTGCCGCAGTCGGCGTTTTTGGCGGTGTTGAAATTAGATTAAAAATGAACGACCTCCTCTATCAAATCGGCGTGACGTTGCTCCCAGGCATCGGCGACATCAGCGGCAAGAAATTCGTGCAGTATTGCGGCAGTGCCGAGGCCATTTTCAAAGAGACGCGCAAGTCGTTGGAGAAGATTTCGGGGATGCGCGAGGCTTCCATCGAGGCCATATGCAACCCCAAGCCTTACCTGAAACGCGCCGAAGAGGAAATCGCCTTCATCGAGAAAAACGGCATCCGACCTCTGTTTTTCCTCGATTCCGATTATCCGCGTCGCCTCTTGCAATGCGACGACGGCCCGATAATGCTATATTATAAAGGTGAGGCCAACCTGAACGCCAACCGTGTGCTGGCCATCGTCGGGACGCGCAACATCACCGAGTACGGCAAGGAAAACTGCAATCAATTGGTGGAGGATTTAAAGGATGACAATGTTTTGATTGTCAGCGGATTGGCCTACGGAGTCGATACCTGCGCCCACAAAGCCTCGGTGAAAAACAACATCCCGACGGTCGGGGTGATGGGTAGTGGAATGCAGCAAATCTATCCTTCGCCGAACAAGAAATTGGCCTCGGACATGGTGGAGCAGGGCGGCGGCATCCTCACGGAATGCCTCAGCGGCACCCAGCCCGACCGCGAGAATTTCCCGCGCCGCAACCGCATCATTGCGGGCATGGCGGATGCCGTGGTGGTCATCGAGTCGGCAATGAAAGGCGGCTCGCTGATTACGGCGGACATCGCCAATTCATATAGTCGCGATGTGTTCGCTTATCCCGGCCGCGTGATGGACCTCTACAGCCAAGGCTGCAACTACCTCATCCGCACCAACCGCGCCCACCTGATGGAGAGCGTGCTCAACCTGCGCTATGTAATGCGCTGGGATTCAGAAAATAAATCCGAAAAGCAAACCGCGTTGTTCCGAGAGTTCACCGAGGAGGAAAAGCTCATCATGGACTGCTTCGGCGCGAGTGCGGTGGTCAATTTGGACGACATTATTGTGAAAACAGAGCTGCCAACCACCAAAATCGCGGCTTTGCTTTTGAATTTGGAATTCGACGGCGTGCTGATGGCATTGCCCGGAAAACGTTACCAGAAATGTTAGGCAAGGTCATCAAATCGACGGGCAGTTGGTACATCGTTTTGGACGGTGAGGGTCGGCAGTGGGAGTGCCGCCTGCGCGGAAAAATCCGCTTGGACGGCATCCGTTCCACCAATCCAGTGGCGGTCGGCGACAACGTGCATTTCGAGCAGGAACCTGGCAAGGAAACAGGGGTCATCAACAAGATTGAAACCCGCGATAATCTGATTGTGCGCCAGTCAGTTAATCTCAGCAAGGCCTCGCATATCATAGCCGCCAACGTGGATTTGGCCATCGTGGTGGCGACCATCGCGCACCCTCGCACTTCCACGGGCTTCATCGACCGCTTTTTGGTGACCGCCGAAGCCTACCACATTCCCGCCGCCGTCATCTTCAACAAATGCGACCTTTACACGGACGAACAGATAGGGGAGATGTGTGTTTTGATGGAGTATTACCAAAGCCTCGGCTACACTTCGTTTGGCGTCTCGGCCAAGACGGGTTTCCAAGTCGAGGAGCTTAAAACCTTGATGCAAGGGAAGATATGCCTGTTTTCGGGGCATTCTGGTGTGGGCAAGTCGGCCTTGGTGAATGCCCTCGACCCGTCATTGAACGTCCGCATCGGCGCGATTTCCGACTATCACGAGAAAGGCAAGCACACCACGACTTTCGCCGAGATGCACCATTTGAGTTTCGATGCTTGGATTGTGGATACGCCCGGCATCAAGGAGTTTGTGCTGTATGACCTTGAGAAAGAGACCCTTGCGCAGCGTTTTCCCGAGATGCGCGACTTGATGAGCGAGTGCCGTTTTGCCAACTGCACCCACATCCACGAGCCGGGTTGCGCGGTGAAAGTCGCCGTCGAAAACGGCGACATTGCCGACTGGCGCTATGTGAATTACCTTCGCATGATGACCGACGAAAGCCACGAATCAGTGAAAGAAGAAGGATGAATATCGACACGAGCCATCGGGACACGCGACGGTCTGTCCCGCGTCTCGTGGTCTCGCGTCTCGTGTCAAAACAAATAAACTGGATTTTTGAAAAACTAATAGAATGACCATCGCCTTATTTGGAAAGACCATCGCTCCCGAAAACGGGGAATACATCAGGCAGTTGTTTTTGAAATTGTCTGAAAACCAAGTGGAAATAACTGTTTACCGGCCTTTTGTCGACATTGTCGCCGACTTTGTTCCCGAAGGTGTGCAATACAGTGTCTTCAATTCCCATTCCGACCTCAAGGCCGACCTGCTGTTTTCCATCGGCGGCGACGGAACGATATTGGATACCGTGCCATTTGTCCTTAACACAGGTATGCCCGTGGTGGGCATCAATATGGGACGGCTCGGTTTCCTCTCCAGCCTGTCGAAGAACGAGATAGGGAAGGCCGTCGACAGCGTGCTCTCAGGCGATTACACCGTGGAGCAACGCTCCCTGCTGGAACTGGTCTTACCAAAAAACGTCTTTGGCGATGTGCGTTACGCCCTCAACGAGTTGAACGTCATCCGCAACCCAGAGCATAGTCTGCTGGCTATCAAGGTGTTCGTTGATGATGTCTATCTCAACACCTATTGGGGCGACGGCATCCTGTTGGCCACGCCGACGGGTTCCACGGCCTATTCGTTGAGCGCGGGCGGTCCCATCATCGCGCCGAATGCGAAAAACTTCGTCATCACGCCCATCGCCACGCATAACCTGACCGTCCGCCCCGTGGTCATCCCCGACGACAGCGTCATCCGAATTCAAGTGGAAGGGCGCGAAAGGAAATTTGTGTTCAGCATGGACTCAAGAAACTGTACCTTAGACACTTCCGTGCAACTGGAGGTGCGCAAGGCGGGCTTCAGCCTCAACCTTGTCAGGATGCGTGGCGAGGACTTCTTCGGCACCATCCGCAACAAATTGATGTGGGGAAAAGACAATAGAAATTGATTTCTGTCGTTTTCATTGGAAAAAATTCCTAATTTTGCAGGCTTGAATTATGTATAGAAAAGTTCGTTTTTTGTTGATTCTGAGTTGTTTGGCTGTTTTTGGACAGTTGCAGGCTCAGTTTGACGACCCCAAAACGCTTGAAGTGGGGCCGCATGTCGGCGTGAGTTACTACATGGGCGACCTCAACCCGACCATTCCATTTGCCATGGCTGACTTGCAGTATGGCGCTTTGGTGCGTTACAACCACAACAACCGCTGGACTTTCCGTTTCGACTATAGTCGTGCCAAGGTGAAGGCCGACGACACCAAACTCAATTGGCGTCCCGAACGAGGCTTGAACTTCACCTCCAAAATCAACGACTTCAGCCTTGTGGCGGAGTTCAACTTCTTGGAATACTATACCGGCAACCCGAAAAAGAACATGTCGCCCTACATCTTCGGCGGCATCTCGGTGTTCCAATACACGGCATACGCCACGGTGGGCGACGTCCTAGTCGACTTGAGCGACTACGCGACGGAAGGCCCGGAAGACCCAGAGGCGAAGTGGTACGACAAGATGTTTGGCAAGACCAGCCCCGTGGGGGTTTCCATCCCCTTCGGCTTTGGCGTGAAGTTCTCGCTTTCGCGTCACATGGCCGCCACAGTGGAATGGCGTATGCAGAAGACCTTTACCGATTATCTCGACGATGTGGCCACGGTGTATCCCGAGGAACACGCCTGGTATATGCCCGACGACGACACCGACCCTTACGACCTTACCGACCCGACGGGCAACTACAAAGCCGGACAGCAGCGTGGCAATGCCGCCTTCAACGACTGGTTCGGCATGGCTCGCGTGTCACTCACATGGAAATTCAACCTGCCCGACGGAAGAGGCTGCAACCTTAGCAAATTCTGACCATGGAACTGAAAGACCAACTGATGCAACAAATCGACCGCGAGCGCCTGCCGCAGCACATCGCCATCATCATGGACGGCAACGGGCGCTGGGCCAAGGAACGCGGCAAACAACGCCTTTTCGGCCATCAAAGTGCCATACAGTCGGTGCGCGAGGTGAGCGAAGCCTCCGCCGAGATCGGCGTGCAGTATCTGACACTTTACGCCTTCTCCACCGAGAACTGGAACCGCCCCTTCGCCGAAGTCACCGGACTGATGTCCCTGCTTGCCACCACCATCACCAACGAGGTGGGCACGATGAACAAGAACAGCATCAAGTTGAACGCCATCGGCGACCTGAAGAGCCTGCCCAAGTCGAACTATGGGCAACTGATGCAGGCCATTGACGATACGAGCCACAACACCCGCATGACCTTGACCCTGGCACTGAGTTACTCGGGTCGATGGGACTTCATCCAAGCCTCGCGCCGCATGGCAGAGGACGTGAAGGCTGGCAAACTGGCTCCTGAGGCCATCGACGATGCCACCATCTCGTCCTATCTCTCCACGGCGGGTATGCCCGACCCCGAACTGCTCATCCGCACTAGTGGCGAGGAACGCATCAGCAACTTCCTGTTGTGGCAGTTGGCCTATTCCGAACTCTATTTCACCCCAAAATACTGGCCCGACTTCCGCAAGGCCGACCTCTACGAGGCCATCCTCAACTACCAGCACCGCGAGCGCCGCTTCGGAAAGACGAGCGAACAAGTAACAAAAAAATGACGGAAAAAACACTATGCGATTGAGATATCTACCCATAACACTTCTTATGATGGCTTTGCTGTCTCTTGGGAGCACGGCCTTAGCCCAGATACAGATTGGTGACGACCTCTCGGAGGTGGACTATTCGCGTCCGAAGAAATACGAAATCGGCGGCATCGTCGTCGAGGGTGCCAAACACGTCGACGCATCCATGCTCAGCATGATAGCCGGATTGAGGGTGGGCGAGACCATCTCCGTGCCAGGCGACGAAATCTCGTCAGGCATCCGCAAAATATGGGAACAGGGACTGTTTGAGGACGTGGCCATCAACCTCACCGACGTCGTGGGCGGCAAGGCGTTTCTGCAAATCGTCATCAAGGAGCGCCCGCGTGTGTCAAAGTTCTCTTTCAAAGGCATCAAGAAAAGCGAGGCCGACGACATCCGAAACAAGATCAACCTGTCGCGCGGCGACATCGCCACCGACCACCTGCTGACCAAGACCACCCGCATCATCGAGAACTTCTATTACGAAAAAGGCTATCGCAATGTCGACATCGACATCCAGCAAGTGGCCGACACCGCCCGCGAGAACTACATCGACATGGTCATCAACATCGACAAAGGCAACAAGGTGAAAATCGGAAAAATCAATGTGACGGGCAACGACAATCTCGCTGACGGCCAGATATTGGGCGCCATGAAGGAGACCAAGCAACGCGGACGTTTCGACCCGCTCAGCCCGCTCGGCCCGTTGGTGGTCAATACCGTCGCCGATGTGCTCACCCTTCATCCTTTGAGAGCCGTCAACGGAGTGGAGGAATACTTCTACGACAACTACCGCCCCCGCATCTTCAAGTCGTCACGTTTTCTGGAAAGCAACTTCGAGGCCGACAAGAAACTCATCGTTGAGAAATACAACTCGAAGGGCTACCGCGACGCCCGCATCGTCAGCGACTCGGTCTACATGATCGACGACAAGAACATGGGCATCGACCTGGTCGTAGAAGAAGGCAACAAATACCACTACCGAAACATCAGCTGGACGGGCAACACGAAATATAGCGACGAAACCCTCAACTCCATTCTCGGCGTGCGTCCCGGCGACGTATATAACAAGGAGTTGCTCGACAAGAACCTGAACTATAGCGAGACCAACCTCGACATCAGTTCGCTCTATATGGACGATGGATATCTGTTCTTCCGTGTCGATCCCGTGGAAGTGGCCGTCGAGAACGACTCCATCGACCTTGAGATCAGACTTTCCGAAGGCAAGCAGGCACGTATCGGCAACGTGACCCTCACGGGAAACACGAAGACATACGACCACGTGGTGCTGCGCGAGCTTTACACGCGTCCTGGCCAGCTCTATAGCCGCAGCGACGTGGTGCGCTCCATCCGCGAACTGGCCACCTTGGGCTTCTTCAACCAGGAGAGCATCACCCCCGACGTGCAGCCCAACATGGAAGACAACACCGTCGACATCGGCTATTCCGTTGAGGAGGCCGCCGCCGACCAGGTGCGCTTCTCGGCCGGTATAGCCGCCCAAATGCTGATGCTTGAGGCCGGTCTGCAGTTCTCCAACTTCTCGATTCGCAATATCTTCAACAAGAAGGCATGGAGACCTCTGCCGATGGGCGACGGACAGAAGCTCTCCCTCAACGTGAGCACCTTGGGCCGCTACTACCTCTACTACGGACTGTCGTTCACCGAACCGTGGCTGGGAGGCAAGAAACCCAATTCGTTCACCTTCTCCATCTACCAGTCGTTCTATTCCAACGACAAGGAGAAGACCTCCACGGACTACGGTTACTTCAACATGACTGGCGGCACCGTGGGCCTGGGCCGCCGCTTGACTTGGCCTGACGACTATTTCGCCTTGTATCAAGGACTCAACTTCAAACGTTATAACCTGCATAATTACCAGTCCTTGCATCTGGATGTCGGCGATGGCAACGGCAAGTTCAACCTTATCAGCTACAACTTCGTGTTGTCGCGTAACTCGGTGAGCCAACCCATCTATCCGCGCAACGGCTCCGAGTTCCTGATAGGATTGGAAATCACGCCGCCCTACTCGCTGTTTTCGGATAAGAACTACAGCAGTCTCTCTGAGAACGAGAGATACAAGTGGATTGAGATGCACCGCTGGACCTTCAAGGCGGCATGGTATACCGAACTGTATGAGAAACTCGTGATGATGACCCGCGTGCGCTTTGGCTATCTTGGCCACTACAACAACCAAATCGGCCCCACGCCTTTCCACCGTTTCTTCATGGGTGGCGACGGATTGAGCAGCTATTCGGTCGACAGCCGCGAGCTCGTGGGTATGCGTGGCTATGCCAACAACTCACTCACGCCGGGGTATTACAGCAATTCCGGCACGGGCGGCAATGGCGGTAACATCATGACGAAATACACCTTGGAGATGCGCTATCCGCTCTCCTTGAATCCGCAGGCCACCATCTATGTCCTCTCCTTCCTTGAGGCAGGCAACTGCTGGCTCGGGTTCAACAACTTCGACCCGTTCGACGTGAAACGCTCGGCAGGTCTCGGCGTGCGCATCTACTTGCCCATGTTCGGCCTGCTCGGCCTCGACTGGGGCTATGGCTTCGACGACGTCTACGGCACATCAGGCAACAACCGCAGCCAATTCCACTTCTCCATAGGAGGTTCTATTGATTAATGCGGAATGTAGGTCTCGTGTCTTGAAGTCACGCAGCCCCGCGTCAAATAAATTTTGGAACGATTATTGTAAAAGCAAGCATACAAACAGAAAACACATAACACAATGAAAGCAATTAAAACCTTGATTTTGACCGCTGCCTTGGTGTGTGGCGGCATCTTGACTGCCAATGCGCAACTTGGCGGTGGACAGAGAATCGTGTATGTCGACTCGGAATACATCATGGAGAATATCCCGGAATACGGCGACGCACAACAAGAACTGAACGCCCTTTCGGACAAATGGCAAAAGGAAGTGAAGGCCGTTTACGACAAAGTGTCGGAGATGTACAGCAAGTACCAAACCGACATGCTGCTTCTCTCGGAAGACCAAAAGCGCGTCCGCGAGCAGGCCATCATCGACAAGGAACAGGAAGCCAAGAACCTGCAAATGCAGTATTTCGGTGCGGAAGGCCAACTCTACCAAAAACGCACTGAGTTGGTGCAACCCATCCAAGAGAAGGTGTATACCGCAATGAAGGAATTGGCCCAGACCAAGAACTATGCCTTTATCCTCGATTTGGCCTCGGGCACTTCGGTGCTCTACGCTTCCGACAAGAACGACGTCAGCGACGACGTGCTCGACCAACTAGGCAATGTCATGCAGACTGTGCGCCGCGAAGACCGTCGCAAGGCAAGTGCCACAAGCGGTTCGCCCAGTGGCGGCGGCAGCGGCTCTGCCAAGGGCAGTGGAGCCAAGCCAACGAAGAAATAATGTGTCGCAAACCAAAAACGAAACAAATAATTCGTATCTTTGCGGCTCAAAATAATGGTTGTATAGAGTTAAATTGTTAAAAACCAATAAAATGAACAAGTTATTCAAAGTATTGTTTCTGGGTGTGGCTCTCTTCGTGATGAGTGGCGTGGCCAATGCCCAAGTGAAAATCGCACATGTCAACACTGCCGAGGTGCTCGATGCCATGCCCGATAAGGCTAAGGCCGAGAAAAACCTTGAGAAGTACTATGGTGAGCTGCAAAGCCAGTTGGAGACTATGGCGAAAGAGTATCAGACCAAGATGCAGGACTACGAGGCCAACCAAGCCTCCATGTCGAACCTCGTGAAGCAGTCGAAGGAGAAGGAAATCGTCGACCTCCAGACACGTATCCAACAGTTCCAAATCAATGCTGAGGGCGAGTTTGAAGCCAAACGTGCCGAACTGCTGAAACCTATGCTTGAAAAGATTCAAAACGCCATCAATGCGGTGGGTAAGGAAAAGGGCTACACCTATATCCTCGACATCGCTACGGGTGCCGCCGTCTATGTGGGCGACAACGCCGTGGACATCACCATGGACGTGAAAACCAAAGTGGGTGCGAAATAATTCGCATTGTTTGGCAACACAAAACCAGCCGACTCGACGAGTCGACTGGTTTTTTTTGCATTCATGTAGGCGGTTTGCCGAAAAAAACGTATCTTTGCAGGTGAATCCAAAAACAATGAGACGATGACGACAATGGCATTGAACAATCTGTGGAACTACCTGCAAGGCCTGCACCTCCCGATGAAAGACCGCGACTGGCTGGCCGGAAAGCTCATGGAAGCCACAGAGAAAGAGAAAGAAAAGAAGCGGCAGCAAGAGTATGTAAAGGAAACGCTGTATCGCGCCTTGGACGAAGTGGAAGCTGCCAAGCGCGGCGAAAAGAAACTGATGACTCTGGAAGAGTTTGAAGAAGAACTCAAGGCGGAGGCGATTCTATGAAAGTAACGCTCATTCCTTCCAACGAGTTTTCCCGCCAATTCAAACGGCTTGCGAAAAAATACAAATCGTTTGGAGAAGACTACCTGAATCTGAAGAAGGAACTCCTAGAAAACCCCTTTCGGGGCGACGACCTCGGAGGCGGTGTGCGCAAGATTCGCATGGCCATCAGTTCCAAGGGAAAGGGGAAAAGAGGCGGAGCGCGTGTATTGACATTGAACGTGCTGGTTCAAGAAACCGACACCACCACCGTAACGCTGCTGACCATTTACGACAAGGGAGAAATCGAAAGCGTTTCCGACAAGTTCGTCAAATGGCTCATGGAACAGCGGTAATCCAACATCATTTTATGCTCTCCCGCTTGACCTTGGCGAAGCGCAGCAGCTTCAAAATGCCCAAGGGCTTGCGGTCGTCCTTGTTGGCGAGGTTGAGGTAGAGGCCGAATTTCTTCGCAATCGGGATTTTGTAGGTTTCGACGAACTCGATGAGGGTGCCGTCGGGGTCTTCCACGTAGGTGAAGTGCCCGTTGGCGTCGCCCATGCCGAAGTCGGCGCCGCTGTCGCACACAAAGGGATGTCCCATCGCCTCGGCCTGCGCCTTGACGGCCTCCATGTGGCGCACGTCGAAGCAGAGATGGATGAAGCCCGGGTCGCCCCAGAAGCGGTTTTCGTAGAGTTTCTTGCCAGGGCCATCAACGGCTTGGACGAGTTCGAGGTGCGAGGTGCCCATGATGCGGCTCAGCGGCCCTTCGAGGGGCTTGGAGCGCTCAAGGATGACGCGGCGCAAGGTGCGCTTGCCGCCTTCCAAGGCCTGCAAGTCCTCGAACACGGCGGTTTGGTCAAAAACAACCTTGTCGTAATCAAGAAGTTGGGTGTAGAAGGGGAGGGAACGGTCGATGTTGCTCACGCCGAGGATGACGCCGTTGGCGCCGCCGGTGAGTTTCTTCTCGTCGATGAAGACGTAGTCGTCTTGTTCGAGCTGGAAGAGGTTTCCGTAGGGGTCTTTCATGAAGAAATGCCGCTGTCCCGTCGGTGAAGTCAGGATTTCGCTGATGACGTCGAGGCCCTTATTAATATAGGTGTTGTAGGCCGCCTCGATGTCGGGCGTTTTCACCTTGGCGACGAGGATGCCGAGGTCGCCGAGCCTGACGGGTTCTTTCAGGTGGTTGAGCGGACGGCCTTTCGGCTCCCAAATCTCGAAGCCGCCGCCGCCGCGGATATTGACGGCGATACCAGAACGTCTTGGTTGGGGCTTGCCGCCAGTGTAGGGCAACATGCGCTCTGCCACGCCCTCGTCGTCAACGATCTTGATTTCAAAGCCAAACTGGTCGTAGTACCATTTCCAGGCCTCGACGAAGTCGCTCACGCCGATGCCCACTTGCTGTATGCCGCAGATTATTTTGGGGGTCATATTCGGGGATTTAAGATTTAAGATTTCAGATTTCAAATTTCAAGATTTCAAGATTTCAAATTTCAGATTGGGTTTCGCTGCAAAGGTAATAATAATTTGTTTTGCATCGACTTTTGTCCAAATCTATGCTTTTTTACCCACATTTGGACAAAAATCACCAAACTTTTGTCCAAATCTATGCTTTTTTACCCACATTTGGACAAAAATCGTGGTTTTATCCAAAAATTAGTCGTAATTTTGCGGGCAAAATATTAGGAGATGGAAAACACGGAACGACTTATCGGGCGCGAAAACGAATGCCAAGAGCTGGAATGGGCGGTGAACTCCAACCGCTCGGAGCTGATTGTCATGTATGGCCGCCGCAGGGTGGGGAAGACCTTCCTCGTGCGTCGGTTCTTCAACGACCGCTACACCTTTTATTATGTGGGCGCACACCGGCAGAAAAAAGAGGTGCAGTTGCAGAACTTCAGGGAAATGCTCATCCGCTACTCGGGCGACGGCGACATCCCCGCATTGGCCAACTGGCACGAGGCGTTTCGGCACTTGGAGGCTTATTTGGAAAGAAGCGACGACAAACGCAAAGTCCTGTTCTTCGACGAGATGCCATGGATCGACACGCAGGGCGGCGAGTTTGTGGCCGAGCTGGAATACTTCTGGTCGAATTGGGTGCAACGGCGCGACGACATCGTGCTCATCGCCTGCGGCAGCGCGACCAGTTGGATGAAAGACAAGATTGAGGACAACCAAGGCGGCCTGCACAACCGCATCACCCACCGCATCTATCTGCGTCCGTTCTACCTCAGCGAGTGCAAGACCTATCTCCAAGAACACGGCTTCGACTGGGACGACTACCAAATCCTGCAGTGCTACATGCTGTTTGGCGGCGTGCCGTACTATCTCAGCCTGCTCCGGCCTTCGCTCAGCCTGCCCGAGAACGTGGATACGCTGGTGTTCCGCCGTGGCGGCGACCTGAGCAACGAGTTCGACGAGCTTTACAACGCGCTTTTCAACAAGGCCGACCGCTACATCACGATAGTGAGGCTCTTGGCTACCAAAAGGCAGGGCTTCACACGTAGCGAGATTGAAAAAGCCACAGGCTTCGGCGGCGGCGGACTGACCAAGATGCTCGACAACCTCGACCGCTGCGACTTCATCGTAGCCTACAACCAGTTCGGCAACAAGAGCAAGCAGACGCTCTATCGCTTGGCCGACTTCTACACCTTGTTTCATTTCCAGTATGTGGAAAACAACCGCTCGCGCGACGAACACTATTGGCAGCACCATTTCACCGACCGCAGCGTGGCGGCATGGGAAGGCTTCACCTTCGAGGAGGTCTGCCTGCGCCATCTGCCCCACATCAAGCAGGGCCTCGGCATCGCGGGCATGGCCACGGAAGCCTCTGCATGGCGTTTCGTGCCGCAAAAAGGCGACGAAAGGAAAGGCGCGCAAGTGGACCTTGTCATCAAGCGGACGGACAAGGTCGTGCATCTCGTGGAGATGAAGTTTGCCGAAATGCCTTTCGTGATTTCCAAGGACTACGCGCAACAGCTGAACGACAGAAAGGCTTTGTTCATGGAAACGACGGGCATCGCGCACGGCGTGGTGCACTCCTTCATCACGCCCAAGGGCGTGGCGAGAGGTGCGCACTCCTCCCTCGTCCACAGCCAGCTCACCGCCGAAGCGTTGTTTGCCACTCTTGGGAAGTATTGGTGAGGCTTTATTCTTCGCTCACATCGTTCAAGTCGAAGTAAAGCAGGCGGGTGTCGTCGTCTTTGTCGTCTTCGTTTAGCGGGACGAAACCGTTCTTCAGATAAAAAGGAACAGCATCAGCGTAGGCATCGACAGTGAGGAAACGGCAGCCGGTTTTGTTATCGACGACGAAGAAAGACTTGATGAAATCGAGCAAAAGCGTCCCGATAGAGTGGCCTTTCAGTGTCTCATCAACTCCCAGTCGGCACAATTTTGCCGCAGGATAGCTCCTTAACCGTTTTTCGTTGACAAAACGCCTCTTGCGAAAACGGTTGAACTCGGTCTTGTTCTCAAAGTCGCTCAACGAAACCCTGTCATTCGCCAAACTGAAAAACGCGGCCACTTGCTTTGTGTTTTTTTCCTCAAATATATAGGTAACGGCCAGCAAAGCCTTTCTGTATGGGGCTGCCTCATTCAAAAGGAAATCATTCAAATCAGAATCCCCGCAGTTGAAAGACTTGATTTGTTCATCGGCAGAAAGTTTTCGAACTTCATACCGGCTTCTTATTTCAGCAAAATCCATGTCGTTATGATTTCATTATACTCATAATCAAATGGTATGCTTCCAAGCGTTTTTTCCTTTCTTCCGCCGTCTCAGTGCGTTTCTCCTTCATGCGGGCCTCGAAGCGGCGGGCATCCTCGCCAAAAAGGATGGGCGTTTCTTTAATCGGTTTTGCCATGACTTTTACTCCTTATCGTTCTAATCCTCTGTAAATTTTGTGCAAAATTACAATTTCCCCCCAAAATTCCCCCTCTCCCCCCAAAAAAATCCTCTTTCCACCAAAAAAAATTCCCTCTCCACCCAAAAAATGGGTAAATTTACCTATAGCCATAAGAAAAACTTGCTATATTTTTGCCGCCCGAAAGCGTAGGCTGCGCCATGACCTTGACCCAGCACACCTTGTTTAATTAATAGAGTAACCGAAAAACGACTGACTTTGACTATGACTGCTGACTATGACCATGACCACGACACCCAAGGCGCAAAACACCGCGCCCCAGCCCGAAATGGCCATAGTCATCGTCACAAGGCATCGTCCCCAATCTTGAAATCTGAAATCTTTAAATCTTAAATCTTAAATCTTTAAATCCTAAATCTTTAAATCTTAAATCCTAAACACAATGCAAAACAACATGTACAAAACAAAAACAGCTGGGAGTGGCCTGATGCCCCATGCGGCCTCCACTCCACGACACCGACACCTCAAGCGCCTCCTCGCGCTGGCCTTCGCCCTCTTCGTGGGGATGCAGTGGGGCTATGCCTACGACTTTGGAAGAATCATTGACGGTAACACTTTGTACTTCACCGTAGAAAGCTATCTCAATCGCACAGTGTATGTGACTCACCCAACTTCGTTCTATGCTGGTAGTCCATATCAGGCATGGAACGGTCACACCAAACCAAGTGGCGCAGTAAACGTGCCGGCAACTGTTACCTACAACAACGAAACTTACACCGTAACAGAAATTGGCTCATATGCGTTCTATGGCTGCAACGACATCACCTCGGTCACCATTCCTTCAACTGTGACCAGCATCCGCAGCTCTGCGTTCTATGGGGTTGACATAAACACGATATCCATCCCAAGTAACGTGAACCTGGTGGGAAGCGGTGCCTTTTTGGGTTGTAACAACTTGAAGATAGTGTACATCTATAGCAACGCTGTGGCATCCTATCCTTACACTAATTACAATAATAGTCCTGAGAGCTCAGGTTTAAAGACTGTCTTTGGCAACCAGGTGACGGAATACTATTTGATTGGAGATGTGACGGAAATCGGCACAAGAGCGTTTTATGGCTCCACAAAGATGACGAAGATAGGAATCCATTGCAACCTGACTTCCATAGGCAGAGAGGCGTTCTACGACTGCACGGGACTGACTTCAGTTACCATACCCAGCACTGTGACCTCCATCGGCGATTGGGCTTTCTACGGCTGCTCCAACCTTAATAATGTCCATATCGCCAATCTTAGATCGTGGTGTGAGATTGACTTTGGAAATTATATTTCCAATCCGCTCTACTGCGCCCAAAACCTTTACCTCAACAACGGCTTGGTGACGACCCTCAACAACATCGGTTCGCCGACGGCCATCAAGGCATACGCGTTCTGTGGCTACACCAAAATCACCTCGGCCAACATCCCCAGCTCTGTGACCTCCATCGGCGGGTATGCTTTCAGCGGCTGCACCAACATCACCTCGGTAACCATCCCCTCCTCGGTAACTTCCATCGGCAATGGTGCTTTCAAAGGCACCAACTTGACCTCGGTAACCATACCCAGCGGCGTGACCACATTGGGCAATGAAGCTTTCGCCAATTGCGCCAGACTCACCTCGGTTACCATCAACAGCAACGCCGTGGCCTCGGCGGGATACACTTATTCTTACAGCAACTATACTGGTCACGTGTACGACAACTTGAAGTCGCGGTTCGGCGACCAAGTGACGAGCTACACCTTCGGCGCTCCCGTGACGGCCATTGGCAATAATGCGTTACGCGACTGCAGCCGCATGACACAGCTGACCTTCAACGGCAGCTTGACCTCCATCGGCGAGAGTGCGTTCCATGGCTGTTCGGGACTGACCTCATTTACCATACCCAGCTCTCTGACTTCCATCGGAAACAGCACGTTCTATGGCTGTTCGGGACTGACTTCAGTGACCATCCCCAGCGGCGTGACTTCCATCGGAAACGATGCCTTCATGAATTGCAGCGGCCTGACCAAGGTCACCCTGCCCAATAGCTTGACCTCCATCGGCAATAGTGCTTTCAACGGCTGCACAGGATTGACGAAAATGACCGTGAAAGCAACGAATCCGCCCACCGCCACCTACAACACTTTTTGGGGCGTCACGAAGACCATCCCCGTGTTTGTGCCTTCCTCTTCGGTGCAAAGCTACAAGAATGCCAACGTATGGCAGGACTTCTTCAACATCACGACGACACCTAAAGACATGCCCTACTCACAATTGTTTTCCTCCAACACCATCCCCTCCGAATGGAGCTGCTACGAAGGCGAGCTGCAATGGGACAGCAACCTCGGCACGGGCACGGCAACGCTGACGGGATCCAACACTTGGTACTTCGGCGAAGCCAACGATGTGTTCAACTCACACGCCTTCACCAACATCGGCCAATCCGCCAACCAGCACAAGTGGCTCGTATCGCCTGCCATCATCATCGACGACATTGACGACGCCTACCTCAGCGTTTCGCTCGCCCTGACCCGTACGTCGGGCGCGCCGATCACGCCGGGCATGCAAGACCACCAAAGCCTTGGCATCTACGTGACCGACGACTACGGCGCCACCTGGCACAAGCTGCTGACCTTCGCCAACGAGGGCGGCGACCTGCCCTTCGAGGATGCCCTCACCGCCACCAGCCTGAGCCGTGCCTTCAGCTTGGCCGACTTCAGGGGAAAGACCGTGAATATCGGCTTCTACGCCTCTTGCACCGATGTAAACGACAACCTCAACCGCATCCACCTCGACTATTTCAGTGTCCAACAGAGGACGACAATGAACCAGAAACCAAGCTCCGTCTTTGTACAAGAGGTGGCTGGCCATTCGGCCAAAGTGAAATGGACTGCCGGCAGCAACCTACAGATGGAATGGGACATTTGGGTGTCCTCACCCGGCTCCTTCCCCGAAAACACCATCGACTTCAACCCAAGCTACGGCCATTTCACGCACCTCTCCTCCTACAGGAGGGAGTGGGTGCCGCAGAACCTCACGCCCAACACGGAATACGCGGCTTGGGTGCGCTACAACGACGGCCATATAACGAGCGACTGGACGAAAAGCGAATCCTTCACGACCATCCCCTTATGCAACCCGCCGACCAACATCGTGGTGGAAACCACGCCCACAAGCGTTTTCGTCAGTTGGGAGCCGGGGCAAGCCAACCAAACCAGTTGGACGGTATTCCTTGTCAGTGGAGACGAGTGGTCGTACTATACCGAGGAAACCTCCATCCTCATCAATACCGAAGGGAGGATTGAGCCGGGCGAGAGCATCTGGGTTTACATCACCGCCTCTTGCGAAGACGGCGACGGCTATATTACCACCGAGGAAGTGCATGCCACCATCCAGCCTTGGCCCACACTGACACTGAACGAAGGACAAAGCCAAGACAACAACATTGTGCCTATCACGCCCTATGTGCTACCCGATGGTGCATCTGAGACCCAATTCATCATCCCTGCCTCTCAATTGGATATGATGCAATCTTGCGTCATTGAACAGATTTCGTTCCATGAAGGCTACTGGACAAACTGCGCGCCTTGGGGCGAAAACGTTTGGTTCACAGTAAGAGTCATGGAAGTGCCCGAAGCCAACTTTAATGTTACCCAACATCCCGAGGATCAGTTTTATGAGTATAATGATAACCCAGGTTTTACAACCTATTATCATGGCAAATTAAGATTGGATAGCGAAGGCATGATGCATATTCCGCTTGGTTCGCTTGGTTTTCATTATACGAACGCCAATCTGCTGGTAGGCATCAAACAAGACACGGATGATGCCGGAACCGAATATCAATCTGATTGGTTGGGTTGCTCAACGCAAAACTATCAGTCGATGTATCTGCCGGTGGATGGCGGCGACCCGACGTCGAAAAATTTTGCGCCTATGGTCACCTTCACCTATCGTCCCGACACCTACCAGCCGCCCACCAACCTTGCGGCGCAGTATGTAAGTCCCCGCGAGGTTTACTACACTTGGACGCCAAGACCCGGACAGCAAGAAGTCACCATCGAAATCGCCAGCAACCCAGAGTTTGTGGGCGCTCAAAGCAAAACTGCCACCGGCGAACAATACACTGCGCGATACAGCACGACATTGACCGCCGGCGCCACCTACTACGTCCGCGCCAAGACCTGGTTCCCCGACCCGGTTAACATCGGCGTATTGATAGATAGCCAATGGGGTCCCACCGTCGAGCTGCTTGTCCCCGACGTTTGCGACAGCCCCTCCAACCTTGTGGCCACCGAAGTAGGCCCCTTCTCGGCCACACTCGAATGGGAGGGCGATGCCGACTATTATGAGTTGGAGTATCGCAGCACCATTGAGATGGTCGAGTTGAGATGTGATTTTGAAGACCCAAGAGTAATTCTTCAACAAGGTTGGACAGCTTGGCCGACTAACAATGGTTGGACTTATCAACAGGCAACCAACCACACTTCAGCTTACATGGTGTCAAGCATACCGGGTAGTATCCAAGGCATATACAGGAATAGGTTAATCACGCCGCAAGTCGAATTGCCGGGGCGTATCAAGTTTGATGTAAATGGGACTAATAATGAAAAATTGTGCGTGTATGTTTCCACTACTGGTACTAACTTGGGCGATTTCGTATTGGTAGATACGTACACTATCCAGAATTCAGGCACATCCTTGGATTTCCAAACCGTTGAGGTTGACCTGACGGACTATGAAGGTTCTGGCTATATCGCCTTTGCCCACGAGAGGACTGTGACAAGGCCAAATTCGAATACTTATTCAGTCGCCATAGATGATGTTATGTATATCAAGGTTGATGGTTGGCATTCTGCCGGCATCACCAGCTCGAACCCCACGACGCTTGAAGGCCTCACGCCCGGCGATTACTACACGGCCCGTGTGCGTGCCATCTGCGAGGGAAGCTACTACAACTACTCCTACTGGGCTTACTCCGCCGACTTCAACACGGTGAAGAACATCGAGTTTGAAGACCCCGAAGTGGAAGCCCTCTGCGTGGCCGAATGGGACACCGACTACGACGGCAAGCTGAGCTATGCCGAAGCCGCCGCCGTAACGACCTTGGAAGAGGTGTTCAGAGGACAAGAGGATGTGGACACATTCAGCGAACTGGAATACTTCACCGGCCTGTACTCGATAGACAACTATGCCTTCTATGGCTGCACCAACTTGGAGGTAATCACGATTCCTGAGCAAATCGAGTTCATCGGCGAGTATGCCTTCGGCTATTGCGAAAACATGTCGTCGATCGACATTCCTTCCAGCGTGGAGCAGATTTGGTCGTTTGCCTTCAGGGGAACCGGACTGGAGTACATCGACATTCCTCAGTCGGTGACTTACCTCGGCGTCCTCGCCTTCGCCGAATGCAACAACCTCACAGCGGTCTATCTGCCTGCTACGGTGACAAGCATGGATTCGAACCCCTTCGCCTATTGCGAGAATCTGGAAACCATTATCGTGAGTCCCGACAACCCCGTTTTCGACTCGCGCGACAACTGCAACGCCATCATCCACACCGAAACGAACAAGTTGGTGAGCGGCAGCAATTTCACCTCCATTCCCGAAACGGTGACCACCATCGGCGACTTGGCCTTCGGAGGTGCCCGCTTCCGCGGCATCATCATCCCCGAATCGGTGACGTACATCGACGCCGCCGCGTTCTACAACTGCACCAACCTTATCCACCTCAACGTGCTGGCCACCACGCCCCCCGCATTGGGAAATCAAGTCTTCGACAACGTGGACAAAGCCAATTGCGTAGCTTTGACATCTTGCGAAAACGTTGAAGCCTACCGAAATGCCGAAGGCTGGAACGAGTTCATTTGGACCGGCATGGGCTGCGACATCATCCTGCACATCGAAGCCTACACCAACGACACCGACGGCTGGAACCTCATCGCCTCGCCCATCTTCTCCGTCTCGCCGGGAAGTGTGGACAACATGTTGGAGGAAACCTACGACCTCTATGAATTCGACGGAAACTACGAAACCGAAGAATGGCGCAACTACAGGAACAAGGAGAGCAACGGGTTCGGAGATGGCTTTGGAATGCTGTATTTCGGCAAGGGCTACCTCTACGCCAACTCAAACGATGTCGATCTTGTGTTCCCAGGAACTCCGCACTTGGTTAACACGTATAATGCATTCCTCAACCACAACGACGAAACCAAGTTTGGCAACTGGAACCTCGTCGGCAACAGCTTCACGACGGCGGCCACCGTTTCGGTGGACGACTACTACCGCATCGATCCCGGCACCCGCAGGCTGATGCTTTCGGGAGGCCTAGTGAACGCTATGGAAGGCATCTTCGTGGAGGCCGACGAAACGATGTTTTACGTCACCTTCACCAAGGCCACCCGTGGCGAGCGTTCCATCGAGTCGCCCATGGTGAACATCGACCTGTGCAACGCCGAAGGCCGCCTCCTCGACCGCGCCCGTATGCGCATGGGCGAAGGCGCCAACCTGAGCAAGCTCGACATGATGAGCGACCCGAACCGCCTCTATTTCCACATCGACGGCAAGGACTACGCCGTGGCCCGCGTGAACGGCCAAGGCGAGATGCCGCTCCACTTCGCCGCCGCCGAAAACGGCAGCTACACGCTGAACGTGAACGTGGAAGGCATGAACCTCAGCTATCTGCACCTTATTGATAATATGACCGGTGCCGATGTGGACCTGCTGGCCTCGAATGGTGAAGACGCAAAGCATAGCACATACACCTTCAAGGCCAAGACGACGGACTATGCCTCGCGCTTCCGCTTGGTGTTTGCCACCGTCGGCGAGGACACCAACGGCGACGATGAAACCTTTGCCTTCAACCACAACGGCAACTGGATCATCGCCAACGAAGGCCGCGCCACCCTGCAGGTCATCGACATGCAAGGCCGCATCCTCAGCAGCGA
>JBGUHI010000043.1:0-31261 GCA_045111995.1 Candidatus Limimorpha sp.
AACGGCAACACGCTCAGCTACAACAGCGGAACCAACTTCAACTTCACCAGCAACAAGACCGATTGGACAATCGCCACTGGCGTTTCCTCCCCCACTTCCTTGCTTCCGAACTACAATGGCTTCATTATTACCAACGTGGATACCGACAACCGCGCCATCGCCTTGCGGTATAACCCCGCAGAGAACTTCAACGTGTTCGGTGCCTATTCCACTTCCAACATGACGAATGCCCAAGCATCGCAATACAACTTCTTCCTCGACTTCTTCGTGAAGGGCGGCGAAGGCGGCGACCCTGTTACGCCCACCGTTGCCGCTCCTACCTTCAGCCCTGCCGCCGGAACTTACTACGAGGCTCAGGAAGTCAGCATCAGCTGCTCCACCGCCGGTGCCACAATCTATTACAGCACCGATTCCGAAAACGGCCCTTGGACGGAATACGAAGATGCCATCACCGTGGCAGAAGACATGACCATCTGGGCCTACGCCGAGTTGGACGGCTACAACGACAGCCCCGTGGCAAGCGCCACATACGTCATTAATGACGACCAGAACATCATCTTCAACCAAGACTGGGAAAGCGACTGGCACGGCTGGACGCAAGTGAGCGTGGAAGGCGAAGCCGTTTGGAACATCGCCTCCTACCAAGGCAACCACTACGGCTACATAAACGGCTATTCCGAAGGCTCGGCACACCAAAACGAAGACTGGCTCATCTCGCCCGCCTTCGACTTGGACGCCTACACCGACGTAGTGCTCACTTTCCGCACGGCCAAGAACTACAACGGCGATGACATCGAAGTGTTCTTCAGCAACGACTACGACGGACAAGACCCGACCGCAGCCACTTGGCAAACCCTCGATTGTGCCCTCTCGACGGGCAACTGGAACTGGGTCGAATCGGGCGCCATCAGCATGGACAACTACAACGGAACGAATTGCCACATCGCATTCAAATACACCAGCAGCGACGAGCAAGCCGCCGGTTGGGAAGTCGATGACATCATGCTCGTTTCGGGCAGCGCCGGCATCCCGAGCATCACGGCCACGCCCAATACCTTCGACTTCGAATACCTGTTTGGCCAAGGTCCGTCGGCCTCCAAGACCTACATCCTAACCTCTGCCAACCTCGAAGGCAGCGGCGATGTCACCGTGACCGCATCGGAGAACTTTGAGATTGCCTTAGACAACGCGGACTTCGGCAGCACCATCACATTCGAATTCGCCAACGGCATCATCACCACCCAACCACTGACGGTCTATGTTCGCATGGCCGCTGGTCTTGAAGCCGGCACATACACGGGCACCATCACCCACACGGGCGGCGGCGCCAGTGCCACGGTCACTTTGACCGGCATCGTCATTGGCGAAGGCGAACCCTACATCGAGTCGATTGTGCCAATGTACATCCAAGGCAACAACGGCAGCAACAACAACCGCGTGCCCGTGGCCACCCAAGTGTTTGTCTACAACCTCACGCCCAACGCCACCTATCGCTACATCAACCAGTTCGTCGACAACAACGACGGCGCCGAAACGACAGGCGCGGGCAACGTGATTTATGCCAATGCCAACGGCTTCTACCGCAGCACCAGCCCAAGCCTCTCGACGGAAGGCAGCTATGGCGAGTTCACCACCGATGAAAACGGCGAGGCCATAGTTTGGTGCATCAACGAGCCTACGGCCAACGCCCGCTTCACGCCCGGCAACCAGGTCTATCTCCGCATCCGCATCAACGACGGCAACGACGGCACCTCGGTGAGCCACATCTTCACCACCACCGACCATGCCACCGTGCTCAACTTCGGCACCGACCGCGACGAATACCAAGGCACGGCCTTCTACGCCAAGAGCAACGAGCCCGCCATGAGCTTCGCCGTACTGTACTCCGATGCAAACGAGAACGAGCGTCCACTCTACTCCACCTGCATCGAAACGGTCGGCGTGGACTACAGCAGCATCAACCAGTACGCCAGCTTCTACAAGGAAGAGGTGGCTGGCAAAGACGGCTGGTTTGGCGGCATCCTGCCCAACAACAACAAAGACGGTGTCAACGCCATCTGGATCGTGGATTTGGAAGGCGACATCCTCCATGAATACGAAACCGAGAACGGCGAATGGAACCACGAAGCACACACCGTCAACCCGAACGGAGGCCTCAACGAGCCCATCTTCATCGACCTCACCGACGACGGCGTTGACGACAACGTCGGAGCCAACGTGAAGGTGTGGAGTGCCCACCATGAGTTTGTGGTTGAAAACGGCGACAACGCCCACTACAGCATGACCGTGTACAACATCCTCGGCCAGCCGTTGATGCAAAAACAGATCAACGCGGGCAGCACCGAGCGCGTCAGCCACAGCCTTGCCATGGGTGTTTATGTAATCCGCCTGGAAAACAACCAAAACCGTGTCTCCGTGAAAGTAATTGCAATGTAAGATATAGTTAGGTAAGTAATTCTTTTCCCTTTTGGGAAACAAAAAGTCCGGGAGCGTGCTCTCGGACTTTTTAGTTTGATCCTAATGCTATCAGTATGAAAGCTGTTCTTTGTCAATCACATACAAAGACTTGTCTTTGATGCAGTAAATCTGCGATTTGGCACAATACACTTTGGGAAAATCAAGCGTCGCCACTTCCCTGTTTTCGTCATCCACGACGACAGTCTCCTTACCATGACCATAGAAACGCAAATCATCATATTTGCCTCTGTATACAAACAATTCATTAAAACTGATAAACTCAGCACTTTTCAAACCTCCGTCAAGGTGGAGTACCCCATTGTCGCAAACCACATAAACGCCGATTGAATCCATTTCGGTCAAAGGGACAAACTGCCCGTCTTTTTTGACACAAACCTCAGGATCAACAAAAGCATTCAAACTGCCCGCAGACTGAACCACCACAGGGGCGATTTCCTTTCTGCCCACAAACGCACCTGTATTTGCACGATATTTCTCCACCGACTGGTGACCTTTTCCGTCAGCAAACAACAGGAACAATTATTTGTTTCATAACATTAATGTAATTTTGCTCTTTTAATCAGATAGCTCGTCAAGACCTGATTGTAGTCTTTATTAATGTCGGCTTCCACATAGTCGATTTGGTATTGGTAACAATGGCGGAGCAAGGCTTCCTTGCGCTCGGCCATTATCTTTTTGTAGGTCTCCTGAACCTCCACAGGATTGAGTTTCAATGTGTCGCCCGTCTCCAAATCGACGAAACGGTACGGACGGTTCTCGAAGTCCAAGTCTTGTTCCTTCTCGCCGTCAAAGACATGGAAGAGAATGACCTCGTGCTTGTTGTATTTCAGGTGCTCCAAGGCCTCAAACATCGGCTTGTAGTCGTTGAGGCCGTCAAGCATGTCTGTGAAAACCACCACGAGGCTGCGGCGGTGCGTCATCTCGGCAACCTGATGCAGGCATTGTGGCGTGGAGGTGGTTTTGCGGTTGTTTTTGTCGTAAGTGTCAATCAGTTTTTCCAATTCACTATAAATCAGTTTGTTGTGAACATTGGAAGATTTGGCAGGCTCGTGGAACGCAATTGTCTCGTCAAACAAGTCCAAGCCCACGGCATCGCGCTGCCTTCGCATCAGTTCCATTAGCGAGGCGGCGGCATAAATGGAGAAAAACAACTTGTTAGGATGCTCAAAGTCAACCTTTTGTCTCACGGGGAAGCACATGCTCGAGCTTTGGTCTATAACGAGTTGGCAGCGCAGGTTGGTTTCCTCCTCGTAGCGTTTCACGAAGAGTTTTTCCGTTCGGCCATAAAGTTTCCAGTCGATATGGCGGATGGGTTCGCCCGTATTGTAGAGGCGATGCTCGGCGAACTCAACAGAAAAACCGTGGAAGGGACTCTTGTGCAAACCCGTGATGAATCCCTCCACGATTTGACGTGCCAAGAACTCGAGGCTGCCGAACTGGGTCAGCCGGTTCCTATCAATTGAGAAGTCCAAGGGAAATGCGGAATTATGAATGCGGAATGTAGAATAATCGCGAGGCGACAAAGGGCTTCGCTCCAATTCCGCATTCCGCATTCCACATTATCCTATTAGAATAGCTTCTCCAGTTTCTCGACGAACACTTTCTTCGGGGCTGCGCCAACGTTCTTGTCGACGGGCTGCCCACCGTTGAAGAACAGCACGGTCGGTATGTTCATGATGCCATACTTGCCGGCGGTGCCGGGGCATTCCTCGACGTCGCACTTCACGGCAATCACTTTGCCTGCGTATTCTTCCGAGAGTTCCTCGATGATGGGTTCAACTTTCTTGCAAGGACCACACCAGGTAGCGCCAAAGTCCACCATCACAGGGAGTTCTGATTTCAGGACGACTTCTTCAAAACGGTCGTCGGTCATTTGAATTACTGCCATAGTTTTAGTTTGTTTTAGTTTACGAATTGATTCTGATCATTTTTTCGGTCTGCAAAAATACTGTTTTTTTTCATTACCGCATGTCAAATTCCACAAAATCAGAAAACGGTTTCTTTTCTAACAACGGCAAGACCTCCTGCGCGTTGACGGTTCCATTCGCGGGTGTCATGTTGCACGATTTCTTGCCTATCGGGTCGAAAAGATGGATCTTGTAGTGCTGTTTTCCTGGGTTTTGCTTCATCAGCTTGACAAATTCCTCCATTTCGGCTTGACCCATTTCCGCCACATTGAGTTTCAGACTAACCGTCTTTGAGGTGGTTTCCAGCAACGAATCCAACAGACGCACCTCGTTGAAACGCACCTCCAAGGTGGTTGGGGCCGTGTTCGGATCCTGTCCAGCCCTCGGGAAGGGTTTGTCCAAAATGCCGTAAAGCATTACAAACGAATTGACTGTCAGAATGTTGCAACAATTCAAATAGTTTTCCTTGAACAAAGCAAACTGCAAGGCACCACTTTGATCCTCGATGGTGAAACGCCCGTAAAGGTTACCGTTTTTGGCTGTAAACTTCTCTGCACGAGTAATTTGTCCGCCAAGGCGCACCGACTTCTTGTTGTTCTTCTCCACGTCGTTCATAGCGTTTTTCAAGCCTTCCACGTTGCAGTTGGCGAAATACTTCAGTGGCAGATGATAAACCTCCATTGGATGCGAAGAGATGTAAAAGCCCAAGGCTTCTTTCTCCATCTCCAACTCCTTCATTTTCGACCACGGCTCGCAATCTGGAAGCGGCATGGTGAAGGTCTCCTCTGCCCCACTCTCGTCGCCCATTCCGAAGAGGTCCATTTGCGCCGAGTTCTTGCGCTCGTTGTACGAAGCCACCATGCGCAAGGCTTTTTCGGAAAACGAAGCCGACTCGTTGGGCGCGATGTAGAACAACATGGCGCGGTGGAAGCCCTTGAAACTGTCGAAACAGCCCGCCATACCCATGCTTTCCAAGGCCCTCACGTTGATGCTCTTGTCGGCGATACGCATCACGAAGTCGCCGAAGTCCTTGAACTTGCCGTTGGCTTCGCGCTCGGCCACGATGCCCGAAACGACCGCCTCGCCCACGTTCTTGATGCCTCCCATGCCATAGCGGATTTCGCCCTTCTCATTGACCGAAAACGTGTATTCCGACTCGTTCACGTCGGGGCCTAACACCTCGATTTTCATGCGTTTGCACTCCTCAGTCATGAAGTTCACCTTCTTGATGTCACCCAATTCGTTGTTCAAGACCGCCGCCATGAACTCCGCCGGATAGTGCGCCTTAAGGTAAGCCGTCTGATAGGAAACCCAAGAATAGCATGCCGCGTGCGACTTGTTGAAGGCATAGGAAGCAAACTTCTTCCACTCCTCCCAAATCTTTTCCAAGCGTTTCTTCACCTCGGCTTCGGGCAGGTTTTCTGTCTGGGTCAGTTTGGCCACACCTTGTTTCATGAACTTTTCGTAAAGCTCCTCCATCTTGGCCAACTGCTTCTTACCCATGGCCTTACGCAAGGTGTCAGACTCGCCTCGGGTAAAGTCGGCCAACTCGCGCGAGAGCAACATCACCTGCTCCTGATAGACGCAAATGCCGTAGGTGTCCTTGAGATACTTCTCCATGCAGTCGAAGTCGTAAGAGATTTGTTGCCGGCCTTGCTTTCGGGCGATGAAATCGGGAATGTTGTCCATCGGGCCGGGACGATAGAGGGCGTTCATGGCAATGATGTCGCCGATGACCGAAGGCTGCAATTCGCGCAGGTATTTCTGCATTCCCGGCGACTCGAACTGGAACGTGCCGATGGTGTTGCCCGCCGAGTACAACGCGTAGGTTTCCTTGTCGTCAATCGGGATGTGGTCGATGTCGATGTCGATGCCGCGCGTGCGCTTGATGTTCTTCAAGGCATCCTTGATCAAAGTCAAGGTTTTCAGCCCGAGGAAGTCCATCTTGATAAGTCCCACAGTCTCAATGACATGTCCATCGTATTGAGTGACAACGACATCCTCTTTCGTATCTTTGTCCTTGACGGTGCAAACCGGCGCGACATTCGTAAGGTCGTCGGCACCGATAATCACGCCGCAGGCGTGGATGCCAATCTGTCTGTTGGTGTCTTCAAGTTCCCCTGCGTAGGTCAGCATCGACGAGATGTTTTCGTCCTTGCCCGTCAGCAGTTCGTGCAGTTCGGGGATGTATTTGTAGCAGTTTTTCAGGTTGACCTTGGGCATTTTCTTGGGCAGCGTGCCTTCCACGGCCTTCACCGCTGCCTCGTCGAAGCCACGGTCAGGGATGAAGCCTTTGATTCTGTTCACCTCGGGAAGCGGCACTTTTTGCACACGACCCACATCGGCGATGGCCGACTTGGCCGCCATCGTGCCGTAGGTGATGATATGCGCCACCTTCTCCTTGCCGTATTTGTTTGTAACCCAATTGAGTACGCGCTCGCGGCCGTCGTCGTCGAAGTCCACGTCGATATCGGGCAGGGAGATACGGTCGGGGTTGAGGAAACGCTCAAACAGCAAGTCGTATTTCAGTGGGTCTAAATCCGTGATTTTCAAGCAGTAGGCCACCACTGAGCCAGCCGCAGAGCCACGTCCGGGGCCTACCGAAACGCCCAATTCCTCACGTGCCGCGCGGATATAGTCGCTCACGATGAGGAAGTAGCCCGGGAAACCCATGGTCTTCATCACGTGCAACTCAAACTTGATGCGTTCAATCTGCTCCTCGGTAAGTTCCTCCCCATAGCGTTGGTGCGCACCTTCCCAAGAAAGTTTGGCCAGATAGTCGGCTTCTAATTTGATGCGGTAAAGTCGGTCGTAGCCGCCCATTTTCTCCACCTTCTTTTCGGCCTCCTCGTGCGACATAATCTCGTTGCCGTGCTCGTCGCGGGTGAACTCGTTGAAAAGGTCTTCCTCAGAGAATTTCTGTCGGTATTCTTCCTCCGTCCCGAAGTCCTCAGGAATGGGAAATATCGGCATAATCGGGTCGGAATCAATGCTATACGTTTCTACCTTATCGACAATTTCCTTTGTGTTTTCGAGTGCTTCAGGATGGTCTGAGAAGATGCTTCCCATCTCGACGGGTGTCTTTAGCCATTCCTGTTTGGTGTAGTGCATCCGCGTGGGGTCGTCGAGGTCCTTGCCCGTGCTGAGGCAGATGAGGCGGTCGTGCGCCTCGCCATGTTCCTCTTCCACGAAGTGCACATCATTGGTGGCAATAACCTTCACGCCATGCTTTTTCGCAAGGTCGAAAAGGATTTTGTTCACTTCCTTTTGGTGTTCGTAAACTTCGGTGTCGCCACCGGGCTTGTCGGTCTTATGTCGCTGAACCTCAATATAATAATCCTCACCGAACAGGCTTTTGAACCTTTGTATTGCTTCCTCCGCGCCATTTAGGTCGCCATTCATAATCTTTTGTGGTACCTCGCCACCGAGGCAGGCCGAACAACAAATCAGGCCTTCTTTGTATTGTTCCAAGAGGCTGTGGTCGATGCGCGGATTGTAGTAGAACCCGTCGGTGTAGGCGATGGAACTCAACTTACATAAACTATGGTAGCCCGCCTTGTTCTTGGCCAACAGAATCAAGTGCCATCTTTTATCATTACGTCCCTCTTTTACCTCAATGCCAAAAGGCGCACAATAGGCCTCCATGCCATAAATAGGCTTGAAAATCTGTCCGTTCAACTTGTCGATTTCGGCTTGTGCGGCGGCTTTCTCCTCCTCAGTGGCCTCCTCCTTATTTAATATGGCCTTCTGCGCATTGATGGCGTCCTTCACTTTGCCGTTTTCCTTTTTCACGGTATCAGCGAAGTCCTTGATACCGAACATGTTGCCATGGTCTGTGAGGGCAAGGCTGAACATCCCGTTTTTCTTGCACTTCGCCACCAAGTCGGGCACCTTCGACATGCCGTCGAGCATGGAATAGTGCGAGTGGACGTGCAAATGCGTGAAATGCTCCGGAACATAATCGCCGATTTCGGGCACATCATCGTCTTCTTCCTCCAAAACGATAGGCTCGTACACAATTCCAGCCGGTTGTATCAGTCCAGGATTGGCCACCTTGAAATCGTTGATGAGCTGCTCATCCACGCCCAAATCGTTGGCATCCAATATGCCACGACGCACTAATTCGAGGAACAAACGAGCGGTAGCCTCCACATCGGCGGCGGCGTTGTGGGCATCAACGAAGGCCTCGCCAAAAAGAATCTGGTGGATTTCCCCCAACTTGGGGAACTTGAACTTGCCGTTCTTGCCGCCCGGAAGTTGGCAGAACTCGGCGGTCTTCTCGGTGCAAGTATCGACTTTACGCCAATTGGGCAGTGGGTTCTCGCCCTTCTTGCGCAAGAACTCACAGCCCAAAATGCAAAGGTCGAAGTCGATGTTATGACCCACGAGGCGTTCCGCTTTCGAGGCCGACCGTAGGAAAATGTCAAGCACTTCATTGAGCGGCCTGCCGTGTTCTGTGGCGTATTTGGTGGTGATATGATGCACCTTCCTGACGGCAATGGGAATCTCGAATCCCTCAGGCTTAATGATATAGTTGTGGTTTTCCACAAAACGGCCTTGCTCGTCGTGGATTTGCCAGGCCAGTTGCACCATGCGTGGCCAGTTGTCGAAGTCGGTCAGCGGCGCGTTGTAGTTGTTGGGAAGACCTGTGGTCTCGGTATCGAAGATTAGGAACATCGTTTTCAGTTGAAATTTAATAGTTTAGCATTACAGTTGAAGATGGTTTTTGCATCAATTTTCGAGGTTCAAAGGTAAGAGAATTTCATGAACGAAGCAAGGATGCAAGAAGTTTTTTTTCGGGGAATATTAGCCAAACGCCCAATAATGTTTATGATGAATGTGGCTTATCCCTTATGCAGGCAAGATTTAGCAAAAGAATCTTTTCCTTTTCCACAGAAGATCCCGAGCCATACAAGAAGTCTCGGAACGGTGTACAATTCTCAAGTTTTCTTTTCAGTCAAAATCATGAACAATATCGCGAAGAGAATCAGAGCCACGCCAATGGCCACATTGAACGTGAAGGCTTCCTTGAAAACCAACGTCCCAATGAAGATGGCCGTCAAGGGTTCGAGGATGCCGAGTATGGAGGTCTTGGTGGCACCAACAGCCTTGCTCGACGCGGCCAATGTGATGGTGGCAATGGCCGTGGGCAACACTGCCAAGCCCAAGACATTCAGCCAACTGACCGCATCAGGGACGGGATTCAAATGGATTCCGAAACCCGACAGGGCAAACAGCATCAGCGAGCCGATGAAGAAACAATAGAACGTCAAAGTGAGGTTGGGCAGTGCCTTGATTTGCTTGCTTTGGTTCACGATAACAATAAATAAGGTGTAGCACAAGCCTGAAGCAACGACCAATGCGATGCCGCGCCAATCGATGAAGCCGCCTCCGCCATTGATGGAAAGCAGCACCGCGCCCGCCACGCCCGCGAAGATGGAAAGCCATGTCTGCCAAGTCGGGAACTGCCTGAAAAACATCATGATAAGCGCAACCATGATGGGATAGACATAAAGAATGCTCGTGGCAATGCCCGAAGGAATGTACCTGTAAGCCTCAAACAAGGTAATGCTGCACCCTGTGAACAACACGCCAAGAACCGCCATCAGCCCGAACTGCTTCCAAGTGATGCGAATTTGTTTTTTCGCAACGAGCATGAATGCCAACATTAATAAGGTGGCCACACCATAACGATAAAACAGCAAGGAATTGACATCCAAACCTTTGTTGATGACTGGAACGCCGAAAAGTGGGTTCATGCCATAGGTGATGCCGGAGATGATGCCCGCCAAATAGCCCCAACGCAATTGATTCTTGTTTTCCATGCGGCAAAATTACGTTTTTTTGCCCAATCGCTTGCCAATTCACGGAAAATGAGTACTTTTGCAGCCGAAACCTCGGGTAGGTTTTAGTTAATTTATTCATAATCAACTTAAAACATTAAATTATGCCTGCAAAAATCAGATTGCAAAGACATGGCAAGAAGGGTCAGCCCTTCTATCACATCGTAGTTGCCGACTCTCGCGCACCACGTGATGGCAAATTCATTGAGAAATTAGGCACCTACAACCCGCTCACCGATCCGGCTCAGATCTCGATCAAGTTCGACAGAGCATTGTATTGGTACAGCGTTGGCGCCCAACCCACCGACACCGCCCGCTCGCTGCTCAGCAAGACTGGCGTCATGATGAAGTATCATCTGATGCGCGGCGTGCAGAAAGGTGCCTTGACGGAGGAGCAAGCCGAAATCAAGTTCCAGAACTGGATGAAGGAGAAGGAAGCCAAGATGATCGGCATCTCGAAGGCCAACGAAGAGAAGGCCCGTGGCGAGAAGAAGAGCCGTCTGGAGGCCGAGAAGCAAGTGAACGAGGCTCGCGCCGCCGAGCTTGCCAAGAAGAGACTCGCTGAGATTGAGGCCACGAAGGCCGAGGAAGCAGAAGCCGTTGCCGAAGAAGTCCCCGTTGAGGAAGCCACGGCTGAAGAGGCTCCTGTCGAGGAAACCGTCGTCGAGGAAGCCGCTCCTGAGGAGGCTCCTGCCGAAGAAGCCGAAGCACCCGCTGAAGCCTAAACCGCGAGTTTTCATCAAATCGCATAAAAACCGCTCTTATGGGGCGGTTTTTTTTGTCTACGAATGTCCCCCGCTTCCGTCAAACGGTCACAAACCACGGAAAAACAGATACGCCTCGTTCTTGATGAAATCGCGCAACACGCGATAGGCTTCGATGGTACTTTGACAAACCTGTTCAGGGCATTCATACACCACGTCGAAACCCTCTAACTGAAAAGCGGAGGCAGCCTGAGGTCGGCATCCCGACAAGTCGGCCAAGCATTCCTCCATCACCGCAACCGCCATCGGGTCAATGGTTTCCGACGGGTTGCGGCCTGCCGAAACCACTACGTTGCATGGAGAATAGTCGCGCAGGAAAGCGGCTGCCATAGGGCCGCAGCAGGCATCAGTATCGGTTAGGACAAGGATCCTCATCGTTTCTTATAACGCTGCAAAAATAGGACGAAAAAACCAAAACGCAAGTTTTTTGGCGAGAAAAGCCGTCAATTTAAGACGTTTTACTATTTTTGCGCCCTAAAACAAAACAACTAAAACTCAAAAATATGGGAAGAGCATTTGAATACCGCAAAGCGGCCAAGATGAAAAGATGGGGACACATGTCGAGAGTGTTCCCGAAACTCGGAAAACTGATTACCATCGCTGCCAAGGAAGGCGGTCCCGACCCCGACATGAACCCCAAGCTCCGCCAAGCCATCCTGAACGCCAAGGCAGAGAACATGCCCAAGGACAACATCGACGCCGCCATCAAGCGCGCCACCGACAAGGACGCCGCCAACCTCGTGGAAATCACCTACGAGGGCAAAGGCCCCTTCGGCATCCAGTGCATGGTGGAATGCGCCACCGACAACACCACGCGCACCGTGGCCAACGTGAAGTCGTATTTCAACAAGTGCGGAGGCTCGTTCCTGCCCATCGGATCGCTGGAGTTCATGTTCACTCGCAAGGCCGTCTTCGAAATCGAGATGCCCGCCGGCATGGACAAGGACGAGTTGGAGCTTGAACTCATCGACTTCGGCTTAGACGAAATCGTCAGCGAGACCGACGAAGAGGAAGGCACCACCACGACCACCGTCTACACCGCCTGGACCGACTACGGCACCATGCACGACGCCCTCGAAGAGCGCAAGATCAACATCGTGAAGGCCAACCTGCAGCGTTTCCCCAACCAAACCGTCAGCTTCACCGACGAGCAGATGGTGGAAATCGAGAAATTCCTCGACAAACTCGACGAAGACGAAGACGTGCAAGCCGTCTACACCAACATGGAATAAAAAGACTTACGAACATGAGTTGGACTGATTCATTAAGGCAAAAGCTTACCGCTTACGCCAACGAGGAAATCAACTACAAGGAGACGAAAGACATCAACGAAGCCGCCCAACTGGGTTTTGGTGCCACAGGTCTTTACATGGAAGCTTCCATCATCTATTTCGAGATCAAGAACGTGCCCTACATCCTGAAAGAGCACGGGCGGAGAAAGATGGTACAATGCTACACGATGGTCAGCGAGATACTACATGCCCTCACGGAGCAGTCGGAAGCCTTCGTCAACAGTTTATCCCCCAGCGCCTTTCTGGTGGTGTTCCCCGGCAAGGAGAAAACTTTCGATGAGTCCGTCAAATACGCGCTGAAAGTGTCGCAAGCCATCACCAAAGACTTCAAGAGCCAGTTCGAATCGTTCCCAGGCTTCGAGTTCGCCATGGGCATAGACCACGGCCACATCATGGGCACCAAGACCTTGTCAGACAACGGCACAAGCCATGTCGTATGGTATGGCTTATGTGTCTACAAGGCCCAGCGTATCTGCAAAGAATGCGCACGCCCGTTCTACATAGGCATCTCGGGCTGCATATACCACGGCATCAACGAGAGCCTTAAATCCGCCACACGCCGCATCCTCGGTGTCAAGAAAAGCGTCGACATTTGGACCAAGATCTCCTACCGCTACGAAAACGTCAAGAAACACCTCTACCAGACCAACCACAAAATTTCGCTCGACGAAACGTAATAATTTGGCCTGACATTGCGTTTTCTCATAAAAATCGCCTATTTTTGCGATTGGAAACAACGAGTCGTGTCGTGATGAGATTTGTGTCAAGGAAATCATTCCGTATCTTATTGGTTATCATATCAACAGCCGTGACCTCTTCCCTTGTTGGGCAAGAAAGGCATGGCTTTTTCACACCCAAAGTCGACTCCATTTGCCAAAGCACCCTCGACCTCATTCGCATCAAGCAGTTGCTCGTCACGCAGCAATACCAAGTGGACCAAGACTTGCTGCAAATCGAGAACACGATTAACGTGATGAACCGCCACTTTGAGGAAGCGCAAAGCGAACGGAAAGCCATCGACAGCGAATTGGCAGCCATCAACCGGCTCCTTGACTCGCTCACGCCCAAACGCCCCGACGGACCACGCCCGAAAGAAAACATCATCGACATCCTCTACGACCGCATCACTTTCAACGGAAGTTATGGGTTGAACATCAATCAGTTGGCACTCTCCAACTGGGCGGCTGGCGGCGAAAACTCTGCAACAGGAAAAGCCTTTGCCAACTTCACACTGATCTACAAGAAGAAACTGTTCGAGCAAAAACTCACTGGCGCCTTTGCCTTTGGCCTCTCCCGTTTTGCCAACAAACGCATCGAGAAGTCGGACGACAAGATCGACCTCACCCATTCCCTCTCGCGCAACAGCCAGGACCGATGGAAACTGACCATGGTGTCGACCTTCAACACCCAGTTCGCCAACGGCTACAAATATCCCAACGACTCCACGGTCATCTCCAGTTTCTTCGCGCCCGCCTACCTCACCGTCTCGGCAGGTTATTCCTATAAGACCCGCGACGAGCATTTCCAGATCTTCATGAGCCCCATGGCCGGAAAAGTCACCTTCGTGATGAACCAAGACTTGGCCGACGCAGGCAATTTCGGCGTCAAGAAAGGCTATTTTGACGTTGACAACAATTGGGTCCCTGGCGAACACATCGCGGCTTCAGTGGGCGTCAACGTCATCGTCAACTACAAGCAACCCATCGGGAAAAACATCACCTACACCACGATGCTCAACACCTTTTACAATTACACTGAAGAACGCGACGACAATCGCCTGCGGCTCGACTTCAATTGGGAGAACACGTTCAACTTCATCATCAACAAATACATCTCGACCATACTCTTCGTCCACTTGAAATACGACCACAACACCACCTTCCCCGTCTACGAGACCATCGAAGGCGTGGAGACCGAGGTGGACAACGTGCCCAAACTCCAGTTCAAGGAGTCGTTGGGCATCGCATTCGTACATAAATTCTAACATAATGGCAATCAACAACAACACAAGACACGAGCCTTCGAGACGCGGGACACGAGACACATGGTCCATCCCGCGTCTGATAGTCCCGCGTCTCGCGTCAAAACAAACACTATGAATATATTAGTAACAGGCTGCAAAGGCCAATTAGGAACAGAACTTCAGAAAACAGCAGGTGACGAGCACCAATGGTTCTTCACCGACATCGACACCTTGGACATCTGCGACAAGGCCGCTGTTGAGGAATGCTTTGAGGCCAACCAAATCGAAGCCTGCATCAACTGCGCGGCCTACACCGCCGTCGACAAGGCTGAGGACGAGCCGCAACTGGCCACCCTAGTCAACACCTTCGCGCCGAAAGTGCTGGCTGAGGCTTGCAAAAGGCACAACGCCCTGTTGATGCACATCTCCACCGACTATGTCTTTGGCGGCGATGCCACCGAACCTTATAAGGTGGACGCTCCCATCAATCCACAGTCGGCGTATGGTGGCACCAAGGCCGACGGCGAGCGTGTCATCCAACAGAGCGGCTGCAACTATATGATCGTGCGCACGGCATGGCTCTATTCCTCCGTCGGGAAGAACTTCGTGAAAACCTTGCTCCTGCTGGGCGACACGAAAGACGAAATCAACGTGGTGGCCGACCAAAAAGGCTGTCCCACATGGGCTCATGATTTGGCAGCGGCACTGATGGCCTTGCTCGACAAGAACGGTAAGAACAAAGTCCACGAGACCTTCCACTTCACCAACGAAGGACAAATCACTTGGTACGACTTCGCCACGGCCATCATGGAAATCGGCGGAAAGACATGCAAGGTCAACCCGATTACCACCGACCAATATCCCACAAAGGCCAAACGACCGGCTTATAGTGTGTTGGATTTGAGCAAGATAAAGGATTATGCTGGGATTGAGATACCGGATTGGCGAGAGAGTTTGGTGAAGTGCATTGAGGAATTGAAACTGAAGGGAGAGATTTAATCCCCCGCCCTTCGGGCACCCCCTTAAAAGGGAGAGATTTAATCCCCCGCCCTTCGGGCACCCCCTTAAAAGGGGGAAGCGCGAAGCGACATGGGAGCAAAGCCCAGAAGGGACAAAACGACTTTAACCCGATGCAAGCGCAGTGCAGCTTCGGGCAGCACCCCGGCAGGCAACGGAACACGGCTGCAACAATGTGACAGTCCCACAACTGAACAACTGACAACTGAACAACTGAACAACTATAAACTATACAACATGGATCCTCAAATCATCGAAAGAGCCAAATCGTGGCTCACAGAGCAATACGACGCGGAAACGCGAAAGAGCGTACAAAACATGCTTGACAACGACCCTAACGAACTGACAGAGAGCTTCTACCGCAACCTCGAGTTCGGCACTGGCGGCCTGCGCGGCATCATGGGTGCCGGCACCAACCGCATGAACATCTACACCGTGGCCATGGCCACCCAAGGCTTCGCCAACTACATCAAGAAGATGAACCCCGACAAGAAAGACCTCAGCGTTGCCGTGGCCTACGACTGCCGCAACAACAGCCCCGCCTTCGCCGAAGTCACCGCCGACGTGATGTCGGCCAACGGCATCAAGGTTTATCTTTTCGACTGCCTCCGCCCTACCCCCGAGCTTTCGTTCGCCGTACGCGAAATGAAATGCGACGCTGGCGTGATGGTCACCGCCTCGCACAACCCCAAGGAATACAACGGCTACAAAGCCTACTGGAACGACGGCGGTCAGTTAGTCAGCCCGCACGACAAGAACGTCATTGCCGAGGTGGAGAAAATCACCGACCCCTCGATGGTCAACTTCAAGCGCAATCCCGACCTCATCACTATGCTCGACGAGAAGTTTGACGACATCTATTTAAATAAGGTGTACGGACTTTCACTTTCCTTGGATCTCATCAAGAAGCACAAGGACATGAAGATTGTGTACACGCCCATCCACGGCACAGGTCGCCGCTTGGTGCCGGAAATCTTGAAACGCAAGGGTTTTGAAAATGTCTATTGCGTTGAGGAGCAAATGGTTGTGGACGGCGACTTCCCCACCGTGAAGTCACCCAATCCTGAGGAGCCTGCCGCCATGGCCTTGGCTGTGAAAAAGGCTCAGGAGGTGAATGCCGACCTCGTCATGGCCACCGACCCCGACGCCGACCGCGTGGGCATCGCCGTGAAAGACAACAAGGGCGAGTTCATCCTGCTCAACGGCAACCAGACCGCCAGCCTTTTTGTGTATTACCTGCTGCGCCGCTGGAGCGAATCAGGAAAACTCACCGGGAAAGAGTACATCGTGAAGACCATCGTCACCACCGAGCTATTGTTCGAGATGGCCAAGAAATTCAACGTGGAGCGCTTCGACGTGCTGACGGGCTTCAAGTACATCGCCGACAAGATTTTGGAACTTGAAGGCAAGGCCCAATTCATCGGCGGCGGCGAAGAGAGCTACGGTTACCTCGCTGGCGACTTCGTCCGCGACAAGGATGCCGTCATCGCCACGAGCATGGTCGCCGAGGCCGCAGCCTGGGCGGCAGAACAAGGAAAAACTCTGTATGAATTGCTCATGGACATCTACAAGGAGTTCGGCCTCTACAAGGAGAAACTCGTCTCGCTGACCAAGAAAGGCATCAGCGGCACCGAGGAGATCAAGACCTTGATGGCCAAGTTCCGCACCAGTCCGCCCACCATCATCGCTGGCGAGAAGGTGGTAGAGACCCGCGACTATAAACTACAGGAAGCCAAGGACTTGCTGACTGGAAAAGTCACGCCCATCACCCTGCCCAAGAGCGACGTGTTGCAATTCTTCACCGAGAGTGGTTCGAAGATTACCGTCCGTCCTTCTGGCACCGAGCCGAAGATCAAGTTCTATTTCGGCATGAAAGGTGATGCTTCCCAAGGTCTTGAGGGAGCCATGAAAATGCTTGACACCAAATTGGAGCAAGCCGCCAAAGAGTTGACTGAATGACAATTAACGAAAGCGAAAGAAAGGTTGGAAAATATTTTTCCGCTTTTCTTTCGCTGGTATTGAAAAAATATCTATTTTTGCAACCCGAAAGACGGCGGGGTAGCTCAGTTGGTTAGAGCGTCGGATTCATAACCCGGAGGTCTCGAGTTCAATTCTCGATCCCGCTACACGAAAAGCAAGGCTGAAGCCTTGCTTTTTTGTTTTACAATCCCAAGAAAAACAACCTTTGCCGATTTTTACGCAAAAATCCCTATCTTTGCAGTGACATTTCAAACAATGTAGCGTATGAAGAGAACCATTTTTGCCGTCATATACCTGCTGGCTTTTGCCTTGTTAGTGGCCTGCGGAAACGGAAAAACCACCGAGACCGAAGCCATTGTAATGGATACGCCTGAGATTGCGCAGCATGACCAAGAAACACAACAGAAACCGAATGCCGACGACTACCACGGCATCAAGCCAGCATCGCAGGATGAGATGGAAATGGTGGTCGACCGGCACGGCAATGTCGTAGGCCGCCTCATCAGCAACAACGCCAACACTTATACCATCGGCGTGCAAGACGACGTGGAGGTCTCGAAGATTGGCAACAAGGTCGTTACTTTCCGCGCCAAGGACGGACAAGGCTTCCTCTATACCACGCGCAAACATGTCAACATTCGCCAACAGCCCAACCTGGAGTCAACGGTGATTGGACAAATCTCTTACGAGGACGGCTACGTCCCCGAGACCTATCCTTGCCTTGGCAAGACCGACGAGTGGTATAAAATCAAGGTGGGAAACAAGATCGGGTACGTGCGCCACGACCTCGTTGTTTGGGACGGCATGGTCACTTTCTAAGCCCACAGCGGCAGGTGAACTAACCGCCGCAGGTTATTGTCGAGCCTTTGACGGACTCAGGCACCATAGTCCACTTCTTCAAGGAATAACGCATGGGCGGGCACCGAAGTACCGGCCTCGCAGCGGTCTTTCCTCACGATGACAGACCGAAACTCTTCCAAGGTCATGCGCCCCTTCCCCACTTCCAACAGGGTTCCGACGACAGCCCGCACCATGTTGCGCAAGAAACGGTCGGCCTTGATGCGAAACACGAGCAAGCCATTTTGTTCAAACCAACGCGCCTCCATGACCTTGCAATTGTTGGTCTTCACCTGGGTATGCAGTTTTGAGAAACTCGTAAAGTCCTCATATTCAAATAGGATGTCGGCTGCCAGTTGCATCTTCTCCACGTCCAAGTCGCCATATAGGAAGAAAGCGTCGTGGGTGTGGAAGGGGTTCTTGGTGCGCGTGATGTAATAATGATAGGTGCGCGACACGGCATCGAAGCGGGCGTGCATTTCGGGTTCGACCTGCCAGATGCGAAAGACGACAATGTCGTCGGGCAAGAAAGCATTCATCTGACGAGCCAAGGCCTCGGTGTCAGCCATTTCCTTATCAAGGTCGAAATGGGCGTAGTAGTTGCGTGCATGAACCCCCGTGTCGGTGCGCCCGCAACCCGTGATGGAGACTGTTTGTCCCAGTTTGAGGCTTAGACAACCTTCCACCGTAGCCTGCACGCTGTTGGAGTGCGGCTGTATCTGGTAGCCATGGTAGCGGCTGCCGTCGTAGGCCATGTGGATGAAATATCGAGGCATTGGTTTTATAATTACGGGCAAAAATACGGAAAATTAGTGTACGGCTGCCATAATATGAGATCCCTACAAGCCAAAATTCGTATTTTTGCGCTCCAAATAACCGCGATGAACATTTTATACCAACTCAACGACGACGACTGTTTCTTCCCTCCCGCCGACCGTGCCAGCGAAGAGGGTCTACTGGCCTTTGGTGGCGACCTCTCGCCCCAACGGCTCATCGTGGCCTACGCCAACGGCATTTTCCCGTGGTACAGCGAAAACGAGCCGTTGCTATGGTGGTCGCTCGACCCGAGGCTCGTCATTCGTCCAGGCGAGATGCGGGTGAGCAAGTCGCTGCGGCGCACCTTGAAGCACGGGAAATTCGAGGTTAGGGTCGACACCAACTTCCGCGAGGTGATGTTGCATTGCGCCGAGACGCCACGAAAAGACCAAGACGGAACTTGGATCATGGACGAGATGATAGACGCCTACTGCGAACTGCATGGATTGGGCATCGCACACTCCTTCGAGACCTATCATCACGGAGAGTTGGTAGGCGGACTCTATGGCATTGCCATCGGGCAGGTCTTTTTTGGCGAGTCAATGTTCCACAACGTCACCGATGCCTCCAAGGTGGCTTTCTATCACTTGCACCAATTCTTGCAGAAGCACGGATTCAAACTTATTGACTGCCAACAAGAAACCAGTCACCTGATAAGTTTGGGAGCCTACGCCATCCCTCGCCACGACTTCCTTGACGAACTTCAGGGCTTGACCAAAGAAGCCTCCTTGGTAGGCAACTGGGGAACCGATGAAGTCGAGCCCCTCTATCTCAACATCCGCCAACCCGAGAAACTACGATTCAGGGCTTACAACATGGACGAGGATGTCGCCTTGTCGGATGATTGATAGCGACTTAACGTTTTCACAGTCGTTTTTCGACATTTTTCGTTTGGATTCACGGGAAAATTCGTATTTTTGCAACCAATTCGGAGCGGCATTGCCATGCCATGCTCCTATTGTCTCACCAAATTGCCTTTTATGGATTCACAACAAGGAATCAACGTCGGTGTCAACTCGGAGATTGGAAAACTCAAGCACGTGCTGATACACATGCCCGGTCTCGAGTTAGAGAAAGTCACCCCAGAAAACGCACATACTTTCCTTTTCAGCGACATCTTGAACATGCAAGTCGCCCAGAAAGAATATGGATATTTCAAGAAAGTATTACAAAAAGCGGCGCAGGTCCACGAAATCGCAGACTTGTTGACCGACATTTTGGAGATGGAAAACGTCAAGAACGCCATGGTCGACCGTGTTTGCAAGGCCGAGGGCAAGGAGTTTCTCGCGCCTTACCTGAAGTCGCTGTCGGCTGAAGAACTCTCGCGCCAACTCATCGAGGGAGTCCGTTTGGAAAACGTCACCTACATCAACAAAGACCCGTATGCCTTGCTTCCGATCCCCAACCTATTCTTCATGCGCGACGCCTCGTTCACCTTGTTCGACAACATCATGGTCAGCAACATGGCCACGACGGTGCGCGCCCGCGAATGTATGATCCTGAGCAGCATCTACAACCTGCATCCCATGTTCGACACCAAAGTCATCAACCCAGTGTTGAACTACGACATTCACGGCGAAGGCACGGTGGAAGGCGGCGACGTGCAGATCATCCGCGACGACGTGGTGATTTGCGGTCTGGGTTCGCGCACCAACATGCACGGCGTGGAAGCCATCGTAGAGCATCTGAAGACCAAAGAAGGCGTGAAGCATCTGATTTTCCAGCAGCTGCCTTTGGAACCTGAATCGTTCATCCACCTCGACATGGTGTTCACCATGCTCGACGTTGACAGATGCATGATCTACGAGCCTGTCATCATGAACAGCAACTACAAGACCTTCCATATCACCATTGACGGACAGAAGGCCGTAGGCAACGAGGTGCCTAACCTCATTGCGGGATTGAAAGAACTTGGCATCGACCTTGAACCCGTGTATTGCGGCAACCGCAACAACGACTGGGCCGCCCGCGAGCAATGGCACAGCGGATGCAACTTCTTCTGCCTCGAACCAGGCAAGTTCATCGGCTACGGTCGCAACCATCACACCCTGGAGGCCTTGAACAAAGCAGGCTTCAACATTGTCACAGCTGCCGATGTGGCCAACGGCAGGGTCAACCTAGACAACATACAGAAATGCATCGTAGCCTTCGAGGGCAACGAACTCTCACGCGGCGGCGGCGGAGCCCGATGCATGACGATGCCAGTGGAACGACTGGCGGTGGAATGGTAAAGACATCTCAAAAGAACGGCACTCATGGCAGTCAATGAGTGCCGTTCTTTTGAGTTACTCAATCGTCACCTCATCCACCATAATCCAGGCCTTCTGCCCTGCATATGGATGCCACTCGGGTAGGACACCGTAGTTCTCCACCTTGACACGGACGAACTTGACCTGCTTTTCGTTGACGCGGGCACGAGCTTCAATCCTACCGTGACCCGTCATCTTGTCGGGACGGTCGAAGACGGGCAATTCGGCCATCTGCCACTCGCTGAAATCCGTGCCGTCTTTAGAGAAACAGACCCACACCGCCTTAGGCCACATCACCCAATTATTGGGTTCGTGGCAAATGCCAACTTTCACGGTGCCAATGTCGGTCGGGACGGCCAATTCGATGGTGGCCTCCATGTCGCAGCCCTCAAAGCCGAGCCAGTCGTTGTAGTAGTCGCCGGCGACGCCTTTCTTGCCGTCCATGAGGGCGATGTCGGCATCCTTGCCGTAACGCTCCACGGGCGGATTGACAAAGGTAGTGCTCTTGATATTCAGGCGGTTGAACTGCCGCAAAGCGACAAACGAAGGCACGCAGCCTTTCTTGAAGGCTTTTGCTTTGATGGTGCAAGTCTTGAGAATAACGAACGACGACTTGTAGAGCGATGATTTCTCCGTCGGCTCACTTCCATCGGTAGTGTATCGGATTTCAGCCTTGGGGTCGGCACAAGTCATAGAGATGGTCAGCGGACGGTTATACATGCGGAAATCTTCGTTGCCTGCCATCGCCGCCTTGATTTCAGGCATCGGCACCATGATGGAATCCGCATCCGGCAATTGGAAACGGGTCAGCTCAATCGGGTCTTGCATTTTGTCGAAAGCACGAAGCAGCACCGTGTATTCATACACTTGATTTTTAAGCACATACTTTTCATCCACGCCCGGACCGCAAGTCGCTGTTCCGATGGGAGCCACTTTGTAGTCAATATTCACCGTCAGGAAGGCTTTGGGTTCCAGTTGGTTGATGCGGCGGGCAGCGGTGAGATTGTCGTCAGCATAATTGTACATGCTGAAATTGAACGGCTCGGCCATAGTAACGAACAAACCAACTTTGCTTATATCGCTCGTCAAGGCCAACCAGCGCGTGTCAGAATAGTTGCCATTGTCCTGAGGCACAACGTGTTGTTCAAACAAATCCAAAGCGTTCATATTGTACAAACCCATCTTGCCCGAAGCGTTTCTGTCGGGATAATTCTCTGTATCCTTGCCGAAATACGTCAAATTCCTGTAATCCAACGGCATACGGAACTGCATCCCGACTTTTGGTAACGAGGTCACCGTCTCCATCGGTTGGACACGGTTAGTGATGCTGATGTTGCCTTCACCGTCGATGAAATAGACCTTGCTGACCACGACTTGCAGTTGCCCCATGTTGTCGTAATACTCCACATTGGCACTCACCACCACCGTACTGGCATCCTGACGTTCAAATTGCAAGCCACCCGCTTTCGCGGTCAGATGCTGCAAGCCCGCCTTTCTCCAGCGCGGCAAAGCCCAACCGTCCACCTCGTCATTCAAGGTAGGCGCGCGCCAAAAATTGTCCTTCAAACTACCCTTCAGGAGTTCCTGGCCTTTCACGACATACGAACTGATTCCGCCAGTTGCTTTGTCGAAAGTCACCGAAAAATCATCATTATAAATCAACCCATTACCTGAATTGAATTGCACCTGCTTTTCCTTTGCCAACGGCTCCAACGGTGCCGAAGGCCAATCCAACTTGAACTCGTCATATGCGATTTCCGTCCCCGCTGGCATAAAAGGCTGGTCTTCTTTAAGTTTCACCGAAAAACGAATGAAAAACTCCTCTCCGGGATGGCCATAGATGCGCAATCGTTCAATGTTAATCTCCAGTGTACCAAATGATTCAATATCAAGGTCGATTTTGCCTTTCGTCAGCGACTTTTCCGCCGAGAAAATCTCATACTCACAATCGAAAGCCGAAGCGTTGGTGAACGAGAGCCAGTTTTTGGCCTCGAACTTGCCCCAAGTCAGGTCTTTTGCTGTAAACTTGATAGGTTGGTACACCTTTTTCACCTCGGCGGCGTGATGGTGCGGTCTTCTGTCAGAACTCACTACGCCATTGGCGCAGAAAGCGTCATCGTCACCCACACCGTAAGCATGTCCGAAATCGCCGCCCACGGCCAACCAATCCACATCCTTGTCTTTGTCGTGAACGATGAAACTCTGGTCCACCCAGTCCCAGATGCAGCCGCCTTGCAGTTGCTCGTTGGCCTCAATCACATCCCAATAGTCCTGCAAGCCGCCCATGCTGTTGCCCATCGCGTGGCAGTATTCCACCATGATAAAGGGACGATGATATACGCTATCAAGCCCCTCATCCACAAAGCGTTGCAAGTATTTCGGGCTGGCATACATCAAGCCGATGACATCAGTATTTCTGTCATAAATAGCTCTTTCGTAAGTCACGGGGCGCGAAGAGTCGCGCTGCTTCATCCAGTCGTAGGTGTACTCGAAATTCACGCCATTGCCGCACTCGTTGCCCATCGACCACATGATCACCGAGGGATGGTTCTTGTCGCGCTCCAGCATGTTTCGGTTGCGCGACCAAACCATTTGCTTGTATTGCGGGTCTTTGGCGAGGCTCTTTTCGCCGTAGCCTTGCGCATGGGATTCGCAGTTGGCCTCGTCCCAAACATAAAGACCGTATTTATCACAGAGTTCATACCAATACGGGTCGTCGGGATAGTGGCAAGTGCGTACTGTGTTGATGTTCATCTGTTTCATCAGCGCAATGTCGCGTTCCATCGACTCGCGCGAAATGACATGGCCCGTATAGGGATCGTGCTCGTGGCGGTTCACACCTTTTATTAATACGTATTGCCCGTTAACCAATAGTTTTCCGTCCTTGATTTCCACGGTACGGAAACCGATATGGTTCTCAAGTCGCTCAATCACCCTACCTTTCTTATCCAAAATTTTGATTTCCAAGCGATAAAGATTAGGGTGCTCCGCCGACCAAGGCTTGATGTTGGGCAAAGATTGATTGGCTTTCAGGTTGAACTTACCATCTATGCCAGCCAAATCCTTTTCCAATCTGAGAATCTCCTTTTCTCCATCAAAAACGGTGACCTCCATCTTTTCTTTCTTCAAGGCCTTTCCCGTACGATTTTCAAGGGTCAAGTCAATGTCGAAAGTGCCATTTTTGTAGGTCTCATCCAAGCCTGCATGTACCTCATAATCATACACATTCAATAGAGGTTTGGAATAGAGGATTATGTCGCGCTCGATACCGCTCAAACGCCAAAAATCCTGGCACTCGAAGTAGGAGCCGTTGGAGAAACGATACACCTTCATGGCCAGTTTGTTTTTCCCCACTTTCACGTATGGCGTGAGGTCGAACTCCGCATTGGTCTTGGCATCCTCTGTGAAGCCCACGAACTGTCCGTTCACCCAAAGATAATACGCCGACTTCACCGCACCGAAATTGATGAAGGTCATGCGGTCCTTCCATGTCTCGGGGATGTCGAACTCCGTCACATAGCAACCCACGGGATTATCGACCGTCGGGGCAAAAGGCGGTTCGTTGGGACGAAACTCGTTGTCCACATTGACGTAAATCGGCGTTCCGTAGCCGTCCAATTCCCAGTTGGCAGGCACTTTGATGGTTCCCCACGAGGAAACATCATAGTCCGCCTTGTAGAAATCGGCAGGAGCATTCGCGGGCGTTTCCGACCAATGGAACTTCCACTTTCCGTTGAGGCATTGCGACCAATGCTCCTCTACGGGAATGACATTCGTCCGAGGATACAATCGGTTGATTTCGTAGACATTGACATCATTCCAAGCGTTCAGCTCGGCTTCGGTTTGGGCTTGGAGGCTGGTCAGTGCGAGACACAGCATTAGAGAGAGGATTGTTCTTTTCATAGTGTTGTCTGTTTGGCCCCTACACTGCGCTGTGCTTGTGTAGGGTTAATAATGTATCGTGCCTTCGGCACGAGGTTAGTCTGCATTCATCATTTTTTCCCTGTCGGCATCGGGAATCCGCTCCGACTTGTTCGCCTCGCGGTCGAAATACACCACCACGGCGTGGCACAGCGTCTTGACCTCGCCCGTTTCGGCATCCTTCAGGCATTGCTCCATCTTGAAGCTGGAGTTGCCTATCTCCAAGACGCGACTCTCACAGACGATTGGGTCGTGGAAAAGCACGGGTTTGCGGAAGTCCAAGTCCACGTGGACGAGGACATATTTGAAAGTCAGCCAGTCGATTTTGGCTTGGAATACATGCTCGAAGTAGCGGCTTCGACCCATGTCGAAATAGTTGCATTGCGCCCCGTTGTTGACATGGTTGTACGGGTCGAGGTCGCTCATGCGGATTTGAATTGGGCAAGAGAACATAGGATATTTATTTCATCTCAAATTGCGGAATCGGCTTCAAGATCTTACATGAAACTGCTGCCGCCGATGAACTGGCGCAGCATGGACGTGGCCGGAATCTCCTTGTCGGAGACGGGCGTGAAATAATGCAGGAAGTGCAGCAGACGGTGTGCTTCGGTGTATTCAGGACAATTGTGAGGCACGGTGGCCAAGATGCTCTCGGCATGGTTGCGCATGACGGCGAACTCCAAGAGATAGGCCGAGTTGAACATCACGTCGGCGTTCTCCTGGAACGGGTTGATCCATTTCTCCTCGGCATCGCGCACACTAGCCCACTGGCTGATGGTCTGCCGCGCCGTAAACGCACCTTTGTTGTAGTCACGCACTATGCGGCGCAACAAACGGTTGTCGTCGGTCGGGATGATGTTGTGATTATCCAACCCAGTGCTGGTCAAGGTGGAGATGAAGATGCGGAACTTGGTCGACTCGGGAATCTGGTCGGTGAGCATGGGGTTCAAGGCATGGATGCCTTCAAGCAACAAGACTGAGCCTTCTTTCAGTTGGAGTTTCTTCCCGTTGTATTCGCGGATGCCCGTGACGAAGTTATACTCTGGCACTTCTATCTCCTCCCCTCTAAGCAAGGCGATGAGGTCGCGTTCCAAGGCGGCGTGGTCGATGGTATCGAAGTTGTCGAAGTCGTAGGTGCCGTCGGGCAGTTTCGGGGTGTCGACACGGTTGACGAAATAGTCATCCGTTGAGAACGAGATGGGCTTCAGGCCACAGGCCTTCAATTGGATGCTGACACGGCTACAGAAGGTAGTCTTGCCGCTGCTGCTCGGCCCGGTGATGAGCACCAGGCGCACGGGGTTCTCGCTGTGATAGCGGCGGTCGATCTCCTCGGCGATCTGCACGATTTTCTTCTCTTGCAAGGCCTCTGCCACCTGCACCAATTCGCGTGCCTTGCCGCTCTGGCAGGCCAGGTTGACGTCGCCCACGGTGCTCAGCCCCATGATGTCGTTCCACTTCAGGCTCTCCGAGAGCACCTCGAAGGTCTTGGGCTGGTCTTCCATCTCTGCCAGACGGTCGGGGTGGTCGCGGTCGGGCACACGGATGAGGAGACCGTCTCTATAGGCTTCAATGTCCCAGATATTTAGGTAGCCTGTGGAAGGCACCAGACGGCCATAATAATAGTCGGCGGTGTCTTCCAAGGTGTAGTAGTCGGTATAGGCCTTTCCGCTGGTCTCCAATAGTTTGACCTTGTCCTCTTGTCCCATATCGCCAAACATCTTGATGGCATCCTCTATGCGGGCCTCGTGACGGTGAAACGGAATGTCGTCGGCCACAATGGTCCTCATCCGCACCCTAAGGGCGGCGACGTCGTTGGCATCGAGAATCATGCCGTCGCTTTTCTTGATGCGGCAGAAGCAGCCTTTCGAGATAGGATGCTCCATGTTCAGTTTGCTACCTGGGAATAGGTCTTGTGCCGCCTTGTAGAGCAGGAAACCCAGCGACCTGAAATACACCAGACGTGCGGTGTGGTGCGTGAGGTCAAGAAACTCCACGTCGCGGCTGTTGTAGACGCGGAACTTCAGGCCCTGCGAGACATTGTTGACCTTGGCCGAGACTATGGGATAAGGCCTGTCGAAGTCAAACTCGGGCAGCATCTCAAGCAAGGTGGTGCCTTCCTTGAACTCCTTGGTGGTTCGGGTGTTGAGGCAATAGATTTGAAGCATGTTGGCAATGGGTTGAGTGGTTGTTTAATCGGTTTCTCTTTGTATCCTGTTGATGGCATCGATGGCCAAACGGTAGTTGGGCTGAATCTTCAGGATTTCCTTGTATATCTCGCTGGCTTGGGTGTAGTCGCCCATCTGTTCCAAGACACGGCCTTTGTTGTAGTAGGCATCGATGTACTTTGGGTTGGCATTCAACGCACGGTTGAAATAGTCGAGAGCCACCTCGTTGTTTTCAAGATACACATAGTTGACGTAGCCGATGTTGAACAGCACGTAGTAGTTGTCGGGGCGCTGTAGCAGCAGGGTGTCATAGTGCAGCAGTGCCTCCTCCGGAGCTCCGTGGCTTTGGAGGTAGAGCGCCAACTCGTAGCGTGCCGTGGGTTGGTCAGGGAACTGCTGCTGGGCCTTGCGGAGATAGTCGACGGTGTAAGGCGGCTGTTGTGCGGCATAGATGCGGCTGATCTGCTCGACGGGATCATAAAAGGTGGCGTCTTGCTCCGAGGCGAGTTGGAAGTTTCTCAACGCGCTTACCGTGTCTTGCTTGGCAGCCATATAGCACATGCCTTTCACGAAATAGGCACGGGGGTTGTATGACGACAGCCCCAAAGCCTTGTCGACATAGCCGATGGCGAGGTTGAAATTCTGCAGTAGCAGGTTCAGTTCGGCTTGTTTCACCAAAGGACGTGCATCCAACGGATTGACCTCCACCGCCTTGTTGAGCGTCGAGGCGATGTTGTCCTGGTCGCCCAAAGCATAATACACGTCGGCCAGCAAGAGATAGGTGTCGACGTTGTTAGGGTCGAGTTGCAGTGAACGGTTGATGTCGACCATGGCCTGTCCTATTTGCTCTGTGGCGAAATAGGCCTTGGCGCGGCTCACGTAAAGATGGGCGTTGGTGCTGTCCATGGCGATGGAGTCACTTAGCATTTGGATGGCCTCGTTGACCGTGACGGGAGCCACTGGATTGTTGGGCGCATCGGCAGGCTCGGGATTCGGTGTGTCGTTGCAGGCGAAGAAGGCTAGCAACAAGCCGAGGAAAAGTAGGTTTTTCTTCATGATTGATCGTTTTGGGGCTAATGGCCTATAGCCTATGGCCCATGGCTTGCCTTACGTCAGGGCAGCCATAGGCCATGGGCTATCAGCCATAAGCCATTGTTATTCCTCGCTCTTCTCCAGTGCCTCGAAAATCTTGGCGGAGAGTTCTTCGGCCAGTTCCGGGTTGTCTTCGATGAGTTTCTTGACCGAGTCGCGGCCTTGTGCGAGCTTGGAGTCGCCATAGCTGAACCACGAGCCGCTCTTCTTGACGATGCCCATCTCCACGCCGAGGTCGACGATTTCGCCACTGCGCGAGATGCCTTCGCCGTACAAAATATCAAACTCAGCCTTGCGGAACGGCGGGGCCACCTTGTTCTTGACGACTTTCACCTTCACGCGACTGCCCTGTACGTTCTCGCCATCCTTGATTTGGCTGACCTTGCGGATGTCGATGCGCACGGAGCTGTAGAATTTCAAGGCATTGCCGCCCGTGGTGGTTTCGGGGTTGCCGAACATCACGCCGATTTTCTCACGCAACTGATTGATAAAGATGCAGATGCAGCCGGTCTTGTTGATGGTGGCGGTGAGCTTGCGCATGGCTTGGCTCATCAGGCGGGCTTGAAGGCCCACTTTGCTGTCGCCCATCTCGCCTTCGATTTCGCTCTTGGGCGTGAGTGCGGCCACCGAATCGACGACGATGACATCAATCGCGCCGGAGCGGATGAGGTTTTCAGCGATTTCGAGGGCTTGCTCGCCGTAGTCGGGTTGCGAGATGAGCAGGTTTTCGATGTCCACGCCGAGTTTGGCGGCATAAAAGCGGTCGAAGGCGTGTTCAGCGTCGATGAAAGCGGCGATGCCACCTTTCTTCTGCGCCTCAGCCACCACATGCAAGGCCAAAGTCGTCTTTCCCGAACTCTCAGGGCCATAGATCTCGATGATTCTTCCCTTCGGCAGACCGCCCACGCCCAAGGCGTAGTCCAGTCCTATCGAGCCGGTGGAGATGCTCTCCATCTTCTCCGCCTCAGCGCCCATGCGCATGATGCTTCCCTTGCCGAAGCTCTTCTCAATGTTTCCCAATGTGGCTTCCAAAGCCTTCAGTTTCTCCTGCCTCAGTTTTGCAGCTTCCTCTTGTGTTTTTTCTGTTGTCATAGTTTTGTGGGGGTTTTTAGATGTTTAATTGTTTATTAACTACGTTGAATCTTCGATTTGTTGAACTGTTTAATTGTTGATTTTCATTTGACTCGGGACTGCGAGACTCGGGACGCGAGACTATTCACAACCCACCTCGTGCAATTCATTAATTAAAATGACAAAGGTAGTAATTTTTGGCATGTTTGCTTCATTTTTCGTTGATTTATTTTCATGCTGCAAAGAAACAACCTTTGTCAAGACAAAGCCGTTGATTAAACGTTTGTTGTCGACAGTAGTCGTTTGCTGTCGAATATATAATTGACTTACAACTGAATAAAAAAAATCAAATCCTCTTCCTCCCCCAATCCGCCTTCCAGATGTAAACCAACGAAATCAACCCAATGGAGATGTTGTAAACCCACTCGGCGGTCCAAACGCCGGCGATGGTCGAGGTCTTTGACATCAGATAGACATAAATGATGTAAATGATGAGGATGCCGAACTCCAAGGCCATGGCAGCCGTAGTGTTGCCTGTGCCTGAAACGGCTTCGAAGAAGGTCATGGAAACGGCTCCCAAGAGCGTGGCGACACAAATCACATAGACCGAGGGAATGGCCGCCTGCGCCAAAGCCGCGTCGTCGGTGTAGATATGCAAGACCAAATGCGGAATGGCCGCCACCACCGCAACCAAGACCGCACTACACAAGAAGCTGTTTTTCACCACTTTCCATATCGTGGACATCACTTCGTCGCTCTTGCCCTCGCCGATGATGCGGCTCGTCAAGGTGTTGGCCGTGGCCGCAAAAGCGATCCACGGGATGATGATGATCATATAGGTGCTGCGCACGATGGAGGACACGCCGATAGCCGTCTCCCCCATCTTCTCAATCATGACGAAGAAGATGAACCATGCGCCGAAGGAGAACAGCCGCTGTATCATGCTCGGGAAGGCCACCTTCAGGATGTCGCCCATCAAGGCGGGCTGCCACTTGTGCCAACGGAACATGCCGTATTCCTCGTGCGGAATCTTGATGTAAGTATAAATCCAAAAGAAGCAGAACGCCGTCATCTCCGCCATCAGCGAAGCCAAGGCCGCGCCGCCGATGCCCATCTCGGGCAGACCGAAATGGCCGAAAATCAATCCATAGTCAAAGAAGATGTTCACCACGGCCATGATGATGGTCGAAAAAGTGATGACTTTCGTGCTGCTGATGCCGACATAGAACGAGCGGAACAGGAAATTGAACACCACGAAAAAGATGCCGAACTGCCTGAATCTCAGGTACTCGCTCGCCGCCGCATAGATATTCTCCGAATCGATGATGATGTGCAGCAACTTATGGCTGAAGAAGAACAGGATGCTGAACAGGAAAATGCCCAAGCCCAGCACAAACAAAGCCCCATGCTGGAACACCACGCCGATTTTGCCGAAGTTGCCCTCGCCGAAACGCCGTGCGATGAAGATCTGGATGCCCACGGCAAAGCCCATTGCCAAAGTGGTGAAGACGAAATAATACAAGCCCGCCATCATGGAGGCGCTCAGTTCGTTGGTGCCGAGGTGACCGAGGAAGGCCGTGTCAGTGAAAGTGATGATGGTCTGCGCAAGGTTGCCCAGCATGATGGGGTACGCTATGCGCCAGATTTCGCGGTTGGTGACGGAGGTCTTAATCATGCGGCAAAGGTACGAAATTTTCTTTTTGGGCGGAGAGGCTTATCTACCATCTTTGCGGACAATAATCCGCAGATTCTGCGGATAATTAACCGCAAAAGTTGCGGATTAACGTGAGTTCGATATAAAATAATTACTTGAAAAAGAATAACATAGCGATAATTTTCGTAAATTTGTAGTGCAAAAAAACAAAC